>JARLGV010000009.1 GCA_031292555.1 Fimbriimonas sp. | reverse complement strand
TTCTCGGCATAGGCGCTGGCTTGGGCAAAGTCCATGGCAGCGAGTGCTGCCGTCGACGCAAGCCGTAGCGCATCCAGTTCGATGCTTGAATCCCCCAGCGTCTCGCAAATGGCGATCGCTGCCTTGGCCTTCGTAAGCGCGGCTGTGCCATCGAATCGCGAGAGGTGAACCCATGCAATAAGCGACAGCGCCTTCACGTGGACTCGGTCCGGCAGACCGCCCGATCGGCGCCTCAGGTCCATAACAATGCGTTCGACCGACTCATGGTCGCCCTTGCTCAACGAAAGTTCGGCGATCGAAACCATCGCCGAACACCGGGTTGCTTCGTCGAGCCGATCTCCACATCGGTCGATCGCCTCACGTAATCTCTCAATTCCAAACGACGGTGTGCCCACGGCGATCCAGTGCGGGGTGGTGGCGATCGCGAGTTCCACCGCCAGATTGGGCCGGTCCCCCAGGCCCAGCGTGTCAAGGGCAAATGCGATGTCGCTCTTGACGTTCGGTCGATCGGCAACGAAACGCGAACGGCTAACGGCGGCCGGTTCGTTCAGTGCATCACGCACGATATCGGACGGGGTGATACCGAGTTCATTGTCGAGGAGTTCGGCAAAGGACTCAAATTCGAGTTGGGCAGCAACACCCTCTCCAAGCCTTACCAATGCGCTAATCTTTCTAGCCCGGGCTCCGTCCATAAGCGGTTCCTCATTGACCGCTCTTTCCGCATACTCAAGCGCTTTCGCAGGCGAGTGCTCCATCTCGACATCGGCAAGAAAAAGGAGAGCACGCAAATAGGTCTGCGAAAGAAAAGCCCTTTCATTGCGAATCCAATCGTCGTCGATTCCGGGCAAGAACGGTCCAATGGCGTGGCGTACCGCATCTTCGCAAGCCCGTATCTTGGCTTCCTCGCCTTGGTATCGCTCGGTTTCAAGCAACAAGTCGACATCGGAAGCCAGGATTCCGGGAAGGAGCCCCAGATGGGAGCGGGAAGCCGAAATCGCTCGGTCGCCCAGATCCCCGAGGATCGAACGAAGATAAAGCAAGGTCTGGCGTAAGTTGTGCCGGCACACCGCCTCGGTCGCATTCGGCCATAGCGTTTGGGCGACGGCCTGCCGCAAGTGGGGACCGGGCTGAGTGATTAGGAACCCCAGCAATGCAGGCACCCGATTGGAACGGAATGACCGGACGTCAACCATCCCCACCTGGACCGAGATTTGGCCAAGCAGTCGAACATGGATGTTGGGACCTTCCGAAATCGGCATCTGATCTGGCGTCGGAAGATAGACTCAGCCGAAGCAGGCCAGGACATTCTATTCGAAGACTTCGCTCGTGCAAAGGTTTTTTTTACGAACTGGGAAAATCCTAACCTTGCTTTGAGACCCAAGCTCGACGACCCTCTACCATATAATCCCAAAAGGCGTGTCTGAAAAGAGCGACGCGTTGCTTCTCAACGTCGGTCGATGCGAGTGCCTCCGCTTCCGCCATAAGCTTGCCCATTGCAGCCATCCGATCCGCCGTTCCGAGGTACTTCCATGCCAACTCCTCGGTCTGGTGTTCGTGCCGATTTCCAAGGCGGACCGAATCCGGATAGTTGGCCGGGTTCATCAGCGTGCTCTCGATCTTGAGATACAGCTTCTCCATTGGCTCGGCGGCCGCTCCGTAGTACCTAAGGTGGAACTCGCGGATCGTGCGATCGACGTCGATGCTCGGATCGTCGAGCATCTTGAACGTCAGGTACGTGTCCAGATAGTCGCCGAGATTGTTCATGAACACGCCCCGGACGTGGTCCCGTGCGAACATTTTGAGTTGCCGATCCAAGGTGTGAGCGAAGAACCCGGGAAAACAATGCCAGCCTCCGTTCGTCGCGATCTCCTCGGGGAAGCAGTAATAGAGCCAAAGGTAGATCGGACGGTCCTTTTCCTTCGTGGTCCAACTCTTGTAAAAGGCGGTATCGTTGCGCTCCATCGCGGGAGCCCACCAATTTCGCGTGTGCAGGCAGAGCTGGACAGCAATGTTCGATTCGAGACGGGTGTGGCGCGGGTAATAGGCGTAAGACGAGTAAGCCAAAGTTGCGAGATACTTGCCAGGGTGGGTCTTCTTGATCTCGCGCGCGATCTTGTTGGCAAACCCAAAGATGTAGTCGCTTGCCCATCCGTTTGAGAAGAAGGTGCTGTTCTTCTCGTCGGCGTTCAGTTCCGCTTGGCATTGCGGACATTTGCACCAGGAGTCGTCATCCATCGGCACGAGCGCGAAGTAGTCGCCGTTTGCCTGGGCGCCCGGCTTCGTGCCCTTTCCATCGAAATAATCACTTGCATCTTTTACAACCTGGGCGACGAATCCGGGGTTGGTGAAGCACATCTGAGGCGGTCTTCCAGCGTAGCCCTTGGCGAACCAGTCGGGGTGGGCTTGCTCAAAGAGTTCGGGATGCTGGGTGTTCGCCTCAAGATACCGATCATAGAAGCCATAGAACGAGTGGTTGGCGGCATAGGGCTGACCGCCTAACCGCATACGGCAGGCAAAAAGCCGCACATCTGCCGCACTCGGGTTGTTCCAGATCGCCTGAAGCAGTCCGTAAACCGGCAGATACGTGCCTTGACGAAACCGAAAGGCGGGAGACCGGCGGATCTTGCGGCTGCTGACCGCAAGGGTGGAATAGTGGGGATAGTCGATGCCGACGGCACCCGGCGCGTACCAGCGCACGTCGCAACACTTCTCCAGGAAATCGTAGACAGCGTAGCAAGTGCCCTGCGGGTCGAAGATCTCGGGAGGATCGGCCTCGACGACTACCGACGATTTCGCCGCGTCATGTCCCATCAGGACAATCTCAGATGGGTTCACGCTCACCAGGTATTCCTGGTCTTTGAACGATGCGTTCGCAAGGCCCCTGTTCCGCGTAATAGTGCTCTCTCCGACCAATATTCTGTTGCCGGTGACAGCTCCTCCGTCCCGCACGATCGGCAGCGTCGCACCGGTGATCAACCGAATGTGCGTTTGAAGTTCGTGGGCGGCGAACGCCGCGACATGACTCGGCGACGAAGCCACCACAATCGTCGCCGCCGGCTTGCCGTCATCCACGAGGACGAACTGGTTCGCACGGACGTGCCGGCCTGCCCTAAAGCTAGTGGCGACCAGCGCCGTCGCCAACCCAAGCATCATCAAATTCGACAATCCCTCACCCCTCCTTGAGTTCAGCCAACGGGCCTAACCAAGGTTCGTAGCGTTTCCATCGTTCGACGGACGTTGAGTAGACAGGTTGGCGTGCCTGCCAGCGGCTTGGCGTCGGCACTGCCCTCACGTTCGATTCATGGTGCAGACAGGCGACGTCCCAAGGAAGGCCGAGGAACTCCACAATGCCACGAATAACCGTTTCCCGGTCGTTGACCAACTCCTCGTAGTTCAGTTCAAGGAACCGATCTGGCGGCAAGACGCTCCGCCAATAGCCCATCGCCCGTTGGTAGCACCGGTAAAACGCCACAATATTATCCCGGTCGTAGGCGAAGTGCGGACCCGGTCCCAGATGCGTTGTGAAGATCGAAAGGCAGGTATCCAACGGAGACCGGCGAATGTGGAGGATTTTGGCGTCGGGCAACGCACAGTGGATCAGCCCCAGATAGAGGAAGTTGAGGGGCATTTTGTCTACAAACCTCTCATTGCCCTCGCTGTCGGGCGCCAATTCGTTCAGGTACGCCTTGGCCGTTGGCACGAGATCGTCCGGTCGATGGCCTTTCCTCAGCCACGATCCTTCGATACTGGCCGCCGCCATGCGCCAGAACTGCCGCTCGCCAACCGAGCAGACGGCCGGGTGGGCGGAGACGATCTGGTCGAGAAGAGTCGTGCCCGATCGGATCATGCCGACGATGAAGATCGGCCGCGCCGTAGGCAGGCCGTGTGATTTGAGCCGCTCGATCTGGTCGGCCGGATAGAGGCCGGACCGTAAATCGACTCCCGCCAGAGATCCTTCCGGATCGAACACACCTTCGATTCCGTATACACGCACGGCCGAAGCGTTCGCCCGGACGTAGCATTCCATCGCAGTCTTGAAGTCCCCCAGCCGCTCCGCGTCGCGGGCTAGCGCGTATTCCAAGAACATATGGTCCTTAATGTTCAGGGCCGGATCGTCGTAGACCTTACGGACTGCCTCCGTAAGGGATTTCCCTTCCGATTCAAACCGCTTGGCTTCAGCAAGCCCGTAATAGGGGTATCCCTGCGCAGGATGAGATCGTAGCGACTCTTCGAGCACTTTGACCGCCTGGTCGAATCGTCCCTGATCGAAGAGCCATTCAGAAAACGATTGGACGCATGTGGCCTGCTTGGCAAAGGTCTGGCGAAAGAGCGCCTCGGCCTTGTCTGCTTCGTCGACCGAGCCGTATGCGGATGCAAGCGCTTCCGCCAACAAAACCGAGTTCGGGTGAATGCGAACGCCCTCTTCGAGTACCGGTATCCCCTCCCGGTAGTTGGACATCCATTTCAGTTGTTGGAACAGCTCGACGTAGTTCGCCACATCCTGCGGAGCCAACTGTTGAGCCGCTTTGAACGCGTCCAAAGCCTCTTTCCCCATGTCGAGGGCTCGGAACACCAAACCGAGGTTGTGCAGCCCTTGTGCCGAACGAGGCTCAAGTTCCACCGCCGTGGTCAGGGCCTCTGCCGCGGCGGCAAATTCCCTCGCGGCATAGAGACATAGCCCAAGCGCGTTATATCCGGCGGCATCGCCTGGGTTGCAGTCGATGGCTTTGCGTGCAAGGGCAGTCGCCCGATCCAATTCGCCGCGTTCTTTGAGCGCGAGGGCAAGCATGACCAATGCCTCGAATTGATCAGGCTCCAATTGGAGTGCCGATTCAAAGAAGGCCTCCGCCTTCGTCTGGTGGCCGGTGCGGCTAAAGACCATTCCCATCAGCACATGCCCAACGACGCAGTTTGGGTCCTGGCGAAGGATGGACTGAAGAAGTTGCTCTGCCGCCGGATACTTCCCCTTGGCAAACAGCGAGTGGGCGAGACTCAAGTCGCGCAAGGCGCTCGTGCTCAAGAAATCGACATCTCCACGTTGATAAGCAAATGGATCACGGGTCTAGTCTATCGGCTTCCGGACGGCACCCCGCAATGGATCGTACATCGACCTAAGTGCAGGGCGCCGTTCGCAGACTATTGCTTGGTGGTCTCGGGAGGCGCCGCTCCCTTTGCTCCCTGTCCCGGATACTTTTTGGTGGGCACGTCGGGCCCTCCACCGTTTGCGCTGTTGCCGCTGCACCCAGCCATCGGCAGAATTACAGCAAGAGTAAGAATAGCGAGAAGAATGACGTACAAGGGTCGTTTCATATCGTTACCTAGATTCAACTACATGGGGCCGTAAGCGGCCCCACGTACACCCGAACGTGTTAGTCGAGCGGCTTTTGACCTGCTCCGCAAATTGCGTCGCCCGAGACGTCCTTTGTCGAGAAGTACTGGTATATACATGCGCTGACGCTAGTCTCGTATTTGGACTTCATCACTTCGTTTATCTGAAGGCCCTTGGAGTGGCCGTCGAAGAACACGCAGTTCATACCATTCGTGTGTCGCGCGTACAGAGCACCCTGAGGATAAGGACTGCCCAGCGCATAGATGTAAGGCGCTGCGCCTGTGCTGTCAATCGCCATTCCTCCACCCTGTGTCACGAATTGCTCAGGATCCCATGCCGTTCGCGGGCTTTGACCGCCATCGGCGCAGAACAGCAGTCCAGCGACCGCGTCGATCTGCGAGAACGAGATTGGCGAGGACTGGAAGATGCCACCGTAAGCGGACGCCGCTCCGCCATACGAGCCAACCCAGTAGTAATTGTTCAATGTGTACGAGCTTTCGATCGAGCCCCGCATCGGACCGGATGTCCATGGACTTTGAGGATCGTAGTCGTAGCCGGCATAAAGGCCCGTGCTTGCAGCGGCGCCCGGGTCTACCCACAATCCATAATTCTTCATGTACGGCTCAAGCAAGGTATGCCAGGTGTTGATGAAGTAGTAGCTGGAGCCGTACTGGGTGTTATTGAACCAGTGGCCGTCGTTGTTCATGCAGACGTGGTCGTCGAAATCGTTCGCGTACATCATCAGCGATAGACCGATCTGTTTGGTGTTTGAGAGGCACGCAGTCTTCTTTGCAGCCGCCTTTGCCTGGGCAAAAACTGGGAAAAGAATCGCGGCCAAGATCGCGATGATCGCGATCACGACAAGAAGCTCAATGAGAGTGAATGCTTTTTTTTGGTAGTTCATGATGAAGGGGCCTCATGACCCGTAAACGTCAGCGGCCAGAGCATGCTCTGAACGCAATGAAGGAGGAGTGGAGGTCGATGACCGTTTAACAAGCGGCGCATCCAACAGAATGTGCCTGGGAACGGAGGGCGCCTCGCCGCTAAGCCGGCCGAGAAGCAACTCGACGGCGTGGCAGCCGAAACCCTCGAAGTCCTGACTGGCAGTAGTGAGTTCGTCGGCGAACGACTTCTCCCACTGTGCCCTCCAGTCAAATCCGACAATTGAAATATCTTCCGGCACCCGTATGCCGTGCCCTTCCAGAACCGCCCAAACCCAACTCGCCAGGACGTCGTACGTGACGAAAAGGGCAGTCGGAAGGGGATCGATGGCCAGAATCTCCCCTACGATCCGATGGGCCAGATCGGAATAGAAGCAGTCCCGGTCGAGTCCATGCGCATAGATCCCTCCGAGCGGATCGTTATAGAGCGTCACTTCATGGGTTAGCTCCGGCACGATGCACTGGCCGAAGAGACCCGCCTGAGTGGATGTGCCCAGCCCGGCCTGTCGCATCGCACGCCAATACCCTTTTATTCGCTCGATCGAGGCGGTCGGTATGTCGGAGTCGGATACGCACACGATTCGGCGGTGCCCAAGGTCGAGCAGATACTTGACGCACCTCTTCGCCGCCAACGCGTTGGCAGTGCCAACATGGTCGGTCGGCAAGCCGCCCGGCGCCGTTGAATCAACGAACACGAGGGGAAGGCCCTGCTGAATCAGTTGAGCAACAACATCCGATTGATCTGAGAATGTGTCGCGCCAAAGGATGGCTCCCGCTGCATTTGGATTGCGCACCAGATCCAGAAGGAACTTGCGTTCGTCCGCCTGAACGATGTTTTCGACGTGAATACTTGGCTCTTGCACCACTGGCCGATAGGGTGTTCCTGCCAGTTCGCGGGAGATCCCCTGGAGGAAAGGAACTGAAGTATCCTCGCGGATCGTCTGGGCAAGCCATACGTAGACGTCGGTCCTTGTCGCTCCAGCGGGCCGACCGAGAGGACGGGCAACCGATGGCCTGGCATAGCGCGGCTTGTCAAGTTCGCCAGCATCGACTAACACCTCGATCGCCGATCGGATACTCCCTCGGCCCACCTGGAATTGGGTCGCCATCTCATGTTCCGAAGGCAAAACTCCACCCACGCGGAAAGTCCCGTCGAGAATACGCTCTCTCAACGATTCCACGATCATGCGCACGGTGGGGGTCAAGCTGTCAGACACTGTAAATGCAAAACTAGGGGGTATCGACCAGCTAGTTTGCGACATTGTACGACACAATCCGAGACAAAGCAAGACTATTTACGAAGATGTCCGAACACTTTGTTCATAAGCGTCCTCTCTGTGTCTTGTCGTTTTCAGATAATCAAACAATGTAGTAACTGATTGTCCTATTTTAGCGGTTCAATGGTTTCGGAACGGAATGCCGATCCCTGCCCCTGGAATATCGGGTTGTATAATGCGACAACCATGGCGGAGGTACCGATACCGCAGATACCCGGCCAAACGATAGGGTCTACATCTTCGAGCCGGTCGCCCGAAGCTGACGAAGCCCTTCGAACAGCACTTGCCCACGCGAACCTCGGGAATTTCCTTGACGCCGTCGCCGATATACGACGAGCGATTCATCTAGAGTCTGACGATCCCGAACTCTATGGCCATCTCGCACGTTTCCAGGCGATTTTGTTGCGGGTAGACGACGCTGCCGCTGCATATCGGGAAGCGCTTCGGCTCGCCCCATCCGATGTTCGAATCTACGAGGCGTTCGGCGCGATGCTCATGGCTAACCAACGCAAACAAGAGGCACTGGAACTGCGCATACAAGCGGCACAAATAGCGCCTACCGCAGACAGGCTCGCGGTGTTGGCCGCCGCCCTGATCGAGAGCGGTCGTCCCGCCGAGGCCGAGGAGTACGCCCGTCGCGCAATCGATCTCGATGGAAGTAACAGTCGGGCCTTCGAGAGCCTTGGATTCGCGCTATTGGTGCTGGGCCGCGTTTTCGAGTCACAAGAAGCGTTCCGGCGGTCGATCGACGCCGATTCTCGGTCGGTTCGTCCCTACCTCGGTTATTCCGCTTCGAAGAGGATCGGCCTCGAAGATCGCGAGTTCAAAGAGCGATTGGAGCATGCGGCCACGGACGCCTCCCTGAACCGAAGCGAGCTAAGGGACATCAACTACGCTTTGGGTAAGGCCTACGCCGACCTCGGCCAATACGGCGCTGCTATGCGATGCTACGATCTAGCGAATCAACTCGAGCCAGCTGCCCAGAAGGCGGAATCCACACTCACTCGTGCCAACCGACGAAGATGGCATGAGGGCTTGACCAAAACCTTCACCGAGAAGTTCTTTCGGGACCACCGCAACCTGGGTTCGTCATCGGAAACGCCCATCTTTGTATTGGGAATGATCCGCTCAGGCACGACGCTCGCGGAACAGATCCTCTCCAGTCACCCATTGATCGGGGCGGGTGGCGAGATCCCATTCTGGATGGCCCCCGATCGTGCGATGATCGTCCGCAAATTAATCGGGGGCACGATGGTCCGGTCCGAATTGGCAGAAACGGCAGATGCTTACGTGGAGGTGCTTCATGGGCTCACACCAGAGACCCCTCGGGTTACCGACAAGATGCCACTGAACTACCTGAACATTGGCTTGATCCACCTGCTGTTTCCAAACGCCCGGATTATTCACTGTCGGCGCAACCCGATCGACACCTGCCTTTCTATCTACATGACTCCTGGCGTAAAGGGACCGGATTTCTGCTATAGCCGCCGGAGCATCGTCGACGGATACATGGAGTACCTCGCGTTGATGGAGCATTGGCGGCATGTTATCCCGTCAAACCGTCTATTGGAGATCGACTATGAGTCGGTTGTCGCCAACAATGCGTCCGAGGCGAAGCGGATGATCGCGTTCTGCGGACTCGAATGGAACGATGCCTGCTTGGAGCACGACCGAAATGCTCGCCCGATCCAAACACCCAGTCTCTGGCAAGCTCGCCAGCCGATATACGGCACTTCGGTCGAGAAGTGGAGGCACTTCGAACCGTGGCTTCGAGAGTTCGACCATTTGCGCAACGTCAATCACCCGGCACCCCTTGCCGGTTCCTAACCGCCGACGTTACCGTAGATGCCCTGTTTCGAACACAAATGCGCGAGTCTATCGCCTTCCAGTTCAAGCATCTGTCCTCCTCCGGGCGGCAGTTTCAATTCGATTGTGTTCCCCTGAACCATCAGACCATTGCCTCCCGACAAGACTCGGATGCCGTGCACGCTCGGCGAGAAGGTTACGACCACGTCCCGGTCAGGCAGGTCACCAAAACCCTTGCTGGTGCGGCTGTTGACGACCATCGCCATCGGGTGCGCGCCCTCTTTGGTTAGGATGCCGACGATCAGGTCGCGGTTCATGTCCTCGATTAACCTGCCGGCAGCCGGCGAGGCGAATCCGTACGATTTGAGGCCGTCGGCATGGAGATATCCAAACGCGGTGCCGAACAGGCCGGTGGATGTCCGGCCGAGGACGAGCGGTCCCCACGAGCCGATGCGCCGGTTGATCTCTTGAACGACTGGATACTGCCTAGTCAAGGCCGCCTTTGCAGTAGCGTCGGTCTCCCATGGACCGACCTTGCTGATGTTGCCGCCGCTGTAACAGAAGTAGAAGATCCCGTCCGCTCCATAGGCGACGGCCGTGTATGCAGGGAATCGCATGAGCGAATCGCTCGGAAGATAGCCGCCAATGCTTTTGGGGTCGCCGTCCGGCATTGGACTGCCGGCATTGAACATCGGCCAGAACATGACACCGTTCTTCTGGCACTGACGGCTGGTGCTCCAGTACGAACCGGCATAATCGGCGGCGCTTCGCTCCGCCGATTGCCCCCACGAATAGAGCGTCGGATAGATCTGGGGATCGCAGATCGGATTGCTATGGCGAGCCAGGTCATCCGGCGGTATCCATCCGCACAACCAGGGAAACAGGTGCGGTTTTGGAAGCGAGTGGAGAAACGCCGTGCACTCGGCCGTTCTCGGCGACACGGTACCCTGGTCGTCTCCGATCATGAAACCGATCAGGGCTCGAGACTTGCCGATCCGGTTATAGAGCCACTTCAGTTCGGCGAGGCTCGCCGCATGATGGACGGAGTGGCTGTCGTACCCGCTGCCTTTGAGCCCGCCCCACGGGTGATCGTTCTTTGTGTAAGTATCGAACAGGAGGCCCAACCCATACTTCTCCGCCAGTTGCAGTTCCCGGACACCCTTGTCTGGATCTCCGTAGTCGTCAAGCTGCATGTAGCGGCCACCCATCACGACGTTGAAGCCGGCCCGTTTATACAGCTTCATTTCGGCATCGGTCGCATTGGGACCCCACCAGGCCCCAATCACGAATTTCCTGAACTTGAAGCTCCATTCATCACGCGCTGACGGCGCATGGACGATAGGCTGACCTGCCAGCGCGAGTAGACAAAGACCAGGCAACATCCTCGTAACCTCCCAAACGGATCCGAGTCTACACCTTCGATGCCTTGCTGGCCCGAATCACACAATCTCCGCGACGGCGGGCAGGAACGCCCTCGCAGCGTCGAAGACCTCATCGGCTTGAGACGCCGTGTACCTGGACGCAGGATGCAAACTTGAGTGCTGCCACTCGGAAGCCACGCCATTCAATCGCACCAAAGCGGCCTCTTGCATCTGTTTCTCGTGCGCTCCCTCCTCGGTCGTTGAGGGCATCGTCTCTATCCTGGTCAGGAATGCCCTCATTATCTCGCTCCACGGCTGCTCTCGGAGGCTCGTGCCACCCGTGTTAAGCTCGTGTCGAGGGATATCGAGGGAGTCTGCCCAAACCCTGATCGCCACTTCCATGATCCGCATCAGGTGAAAGACGGCGGCGGTCGGCCGAGCGGCGGCAAGACACTTCACGGCTTCGTCGTAATCTTCATGAATCCCGGGGAATTTGGCGAGGACGAACTCGTCGACCGCCGAATGCCCAAGATGGAGAAGTCGGGCATTGGTCTCCTTGAGAACGGCGTCGTACCAAGACGCCGCTTCCTGGTGAAAGGCGTTTGTCACCAACTGGATCGCGGAGTTCATCTGGCTCCGTTTCGCCGGCGACTCCAGAATCTTGATGGCCGTCTCGACGGCTTCGGCTGAAGCGTTTGCGCCGATCACTCGGCACTCCGCTTCGAATTCCTGCAGTCCTTTGCGAACCGGCGCACTTGCGCTTGGAGGTATCGTCGCGCCTTCTGGATATTCGGGATGCTCCACGCCGAACTCCCGCAACATCAGCGACAGATGGTTCAGCGTACGAACCGCCGACGTGAACTCCTGGGCTAGAACTTCAAACATCTCACACCGCCTTTGGGGACTTAGCTATTGACAGTCTCTACCCACACAGACTAGCCCGGTAGCAGGATGTTTCGTGGGCTACGTTCGCCCACCCATGAACTCTGGCGACGGTTGGACAAGCGTGATAGAGTGTGAAGATGGGGCGAATTGCGAGCATGGCAACCGCGGTGGCGGTGTTGGTGCTCTCGGTGATCGCCCCCGCACAAGATGGCGGCAAAGTCGTGGTCAGAGGAAACTGGCTCCTCGGTCAAGGGCTCTCGCCAACCGACCCGCTGCTCAAGTTGATGCGGGATCATCCCGAGATCGAGTTGCGCGAGTGGAACGCCCTTCCCCTTCCGTTCAGCGCCTTTCGAGCACCGCTGATGATGTCGATCGCCGGCCAGACGGCGCCAGACATCTATCTCGCCTTCTGGCACGGCATCCGCAACGACATCAAGCAGGGCTTTGCGTACCCGCTGAACGAGTGGATCGGCAACGACCGGGACGGCAACGGACAGATCGACGACCGCGAGGCCAAGTGGCCAGGCTGGAAGGACGTGCCTCCGTTATGGCGACAGGTTGCCACCGACAAGGGAAAGGTGTACGGGCTGCCCTATCCCAACTTCGTCCACTGGGCGATCGTCTACCGCATCGACATGGTCCGCCGAGCCGGTCTCGACCCCAACCATCCTCCAAAAACCTGGGACGAGTTCCTCTACTGGAGCCAGAAGCTGACCGATCCCGGAAAACGGGTAGCAGGCGCCCAAACCCAATCCGGACAACGGGGATTCTGCATCGACATCACCGGCACTTTATGGCTCGCCTGGCTCCAAAGTGCGGGAGGGAGTCCCGTTGTGCAAGAGCGGACGAGCCCCAAGACGGGAAAGACATACACGTTTCCCATGGAAGAGACGGTGTTTCGCGCCCCGGATACCGGCGAGGACCTTGGGAACGTGCCGTCCGTCTGGCGCTCCGCTACCGGCAGTCAGGCAGCCGTAGAGGCGACCGAATTCCGGCATCGCCTTCGGTGGCAGAAGTGGATCAGAGATCCGAGCAACGGCGAACCGGTCAACCTCACCGACGAGCAAGCGAAGGCCGGGCGGGTTCGCGTCGGTGACCGGGTGGTGTCATTCAAGCCGGGAGACGTGATAGTAGGGGCGATTCGAGTGCAATCGGATCAGCCGGGACAAACTGCCGCCGACCTGCTCGGCCGGGGCGAGGTTGCGATGATCCACATGGAGATCGACGACCTCAGCTACTACCAGCAGTACAACGTGAACCCGGAGCTTCTCGGCGCGTTTCCAATCCCCGCCGGCCCACGGGGCAAACCGGTCGTTCAGCTCTACAGGCACTTCTATTCGATGAGCGAGGGAGTTGGACGTCGCACCAAGCGAGAGCGGGACGCGATCTGGAAAGTGCTCGTCACCAAGACCTCGACTGCGACCTATGAGAACACCGTCCGCCAACTCGTTCTTTCGGGAAAGGCTCGGTTCGTCAGTCCGGACGACCTGATTCGGTTCGGGTTCAAGGACTATGTCAAGGAGGTGCCGGCCAGCCTGCGGCATCTCTACGCGGACCTCGACTCTGGCGCGGCGGTAGGCAAGACCGAGCCGTTCATGGGCTATTGGGACGTGATGAATATGGCGATCATGAACAATGTCCTCACGATCGTCACGTCGGATTCGGGCGAGCATTTCGACTACGCGTCTGCCCTCAAGGACGTCGAAAGATCCTGCAATACGGGAGCGATGTTCGACCGAAGGCCTTCAGAGATCGCTCGATACCGGCCGATCGGCTGGATCATCTTCGCCGCCGTGGCGGCGATAGTCGCCGCTTTTCTCGTCATGATCGTAAGGGCGAACCTCGCCCACCACGTGAAAGCAGCGCCGAGAGCGGTTCGCCGCCCCTATCTGCCCTGGCTCATGTTGGCGCCGGCTCTGTTGCTGGTCGGTTTGTGGGGCTATTACCCGCTCGGGCGCGGGCTAGTGATGGCGTTTCAGGACTATCGGATCGCGGGGGACTCCTCGTATATCGGTCTGGACAACTTCATCAACGTCCTGATGAATCCCGACTTCTACATCTATGTCCTTGAGACGCTGAAGTTCGTTGGGCTCTCGATGCTCCTCGTATTCACCGCGCCGATCTTCCTTTCGATCCTCTTGGCCGAGGTCCCGAGATGGAAAGTGTTCTGGCGATCCGTGTTTTTCTTGCCCCAATTGACGAGCGGACTCGTCGTCGTTTTGCTCTGGAAGCTGATCTACAACCCGACGGAAGCGGGCCTCCTCAATCGAGTCGTGATGTTCGGAGAGCGGATGGTCGGCATGGCGCCCCATGCGATCGACTGGCTCGGCAACCCAAGCACCGCGATGGTCGCCACGATTCTGCCCACGATGTGGGCGAGTACCGGCATTTCGAGCCTCATCTACCTGGCAGCCATGAAGGGAATTCCGGACGAGTTGTACGAAGCCGCCGACCTTTCGGGCGCCGGGATTTTGGCCAAGCTGCGTTACATCACGATCCCGCAGTTGATGCCGCTCATCCTCATCACGTTCGTCGGGGCATTTATCGGCACGTTCCAGAGCATGGGCAACATCTTCCTTCTGACCTTCGGCGGTCCCGGAAAGGAAACCATGGTGTTGGGGCTCGCGATCTGGATTGAGGCTTACGCGAACCTGCGGTTCAGCATCGCGACTTCGATGGCATGGGTTATGGGCAGCGGCCTAATCGGGTTCGCCTATCTCCAGATTCGAATGCTGCGAAGCGTGGAGTTCCGGCGAGTGGAGGGCTGGTAATGCCGCTGATTCCAGTGGTAGGGCGCCACTCGTTCAAAATGCGGTTGGTCGCTTGGTCGATCTACTTGGCCTTGACCGTACTCGGAATCGGCATGGTCTACCCGTTCCTCATGACGCTGACCGCGTCCGTATCGGGCCCGATGGACTACGACCGTTATGCGCCGATTCCGCGTTCGCTGCTGTCCCGCGAAGAGCGATTTGTCGGGGGGCTATCTCACTACTTTCCCGACACGATGCGCAACGGGATGCTGATGTTCTCGACCTCATTCGAGAACGTGCCGGACACGTGGACGACCTGGAAGTCGGTCGGAGACGACGAGCAGGCGCTCGACCGATTCGCTCGTAACTACCTAACGATCACCGGAAACGCCGCCCGTTTTGCGGGCATCAAGCGGCAAGCCGCCGACTACGACGTATTCGCCTCTACCTATCCCCTGTCCGACAGTATCTGTTCGTTCGACGAGCAGATTATCGGTCCGTTCTTTCGCGACTGCTACCGGCAGATCGCGACCGCGAAGCGCGGTTCGGGCAGTCTCGACGACCGCGCACTTGCCCTGATGAGCCGCGATTGGGGCATTCCCCTCGACACCTTTTACGCCTTCAAGCCGGACCGTGAATTCCAGGCGCCGTGGGACCAGACGAACTTCCTGCCCTTCACCGACGGGCGCGCCAAGAGCTTCGAATGGCTCTGGCTGGCCTACCGGGACCGCGAATTCCTTCCCGAGTCGATGAAATCCAAGTCGGGCCTGGCGGAGTTTCCGTCGGCGCTGGCTGCCCTCTCGCCATCAAACCTAACGTCGATCGATCCGAGGTGGCAGAACTTCACCGAGAACGTCGTGCCGATGTGCGAGACCCGCCCCTACCCGATGAAAATGGCGTGGCTTCGATTCCTCGGTTCGGACGATGCACGGGTAAAACTTGGAATCGGCGGAGGCGGTCCGATCACTATTCGCGAGTACAACCGCGCGTTTGGCGCCGCCTATCGACACCTTCGCGAGACCCCGTTCCCCATCGACCCGCCCGGTGTAGCCCTGCCCAGCAAGTTGACCCAGTTTTGGGCCGAGTTCAAGACCAGCGAGTATCCGAGGAGGCTCATCGAGGTTCGTATCTCTCCGGCGATTCAGGATCGGTTCCGCACGTTTGCGAAGCTGCGTAGTCATGGCGACCTCGCCCGTCTGAATCTGCTTCTCGAAAGCCACTATCGCACGTGGAATGAAGTCAACATCGCGCCGCGCGTACCCGTCGAGAAGGAAGCGGAGGCGAGTCTTTGGATGGACTTCATCGGTCAGTTACCGCTGGACGCGTTGCGGTTCCACTCGGCGGAGGCGGACTACCAGGAGTTTTTGCTTCGCCGGTACGGCTCGATCGAGGCCGTGGACCGCGCCTATGGCTGGAATCTGAAGGATATCCGTCAAGCCGAGATGCCCTTGGACGCTGCCTACCTGGTGACGTTCGCCGGCAACGAGGTTCCCCTATACGTCTCGTCGCTGACCCGCAACTACCGGTTCGTCTTCGACTACCTCTTCAACCGCGACCAGGCGGTGACCAACACGGCGATCCTGATCGTGCTTTCTCTGATCGCGGTGTTGACGGTCAACCCACTAGCCGCCTACGCGCTGTCTCGGTTCCAGATGAGCCAAACCGCCGCGATCATCCTCTATCTCTTGGCGACGATGTCGTTCCCCACCGTTGTCTCCATGATCCCTGGATTCCTTCTGATGCGGGACCTGCACCTGCTCAACACCTATGCGGCACTAATTCTTCCGGGGTTGGCCAACGGGTTCTCCATCTTTCTTCTCAAGGGGTTCTTCGACAGCCTTCCTGCCGAGCTTTATGAAGCGGCGACCCTCGACGGAGCCCCTGAGTGGCAGATCTTCTATCGAATCACCCGTCCTCTGAGCACCCCGATCCTGGCCGTCATCGCGCTTAACTGCTTCATGGCCACCTACGCCGCCTGGGAGTGGGCACTCGTGGTGTGCCAGAAGCAATCGATGTGGACCCTGTCCGTGTGGCTCTACAAGTTCACGGTCGACTGGGCCGCCCAGCCTTGGCTCGTCATGGCGTCTTTCGTCATCGCCTCCATTCCCGTGTTCCTAGTCTTTCTGCTCTGCCAGAACGTGATACTGAGAGGGATCATTCTTCCGCAGATGAAGTGATTACTGGGACCGGTTCTCGATGAACACCTTCGATCGGCAACAGCTTCACAACGTATAGAAGAAGCCCCACCACGTAGGCCAAACCGAGCAGGAGCCCCCACTTCGACGTGAATCCAAGGGTACTGGCGCTGATGAGAAGAAGGAGCGATACGAAGACCGACCCTCCTATCACCTCAGGCCGCTCAAGGACGTTCCCGATTTTGTCGGATCGGGCTTCACTGCCCATTCTCATGAGTTTCACCCACCAGTCGACATTCAGGGCTGACACCCATACCAGAAGAAACAACGACAGAATCTCGATCGTGAACAGCAACCACCCGGCGCTCGCCCCTGCTTCCAAGGTCGAATTCATCGGCTGTCCCAGAGGCACCCTATCAAGGTCGCCAACCCACGCCAGTAGATGGACCGCTGGGCAAAACGCAAACACAAGCGGGGGCAGTATTCGAAGAGATCGCGATCCCAGTACCCCCTGCAACCCGATAAAGCGTATTTGCTCTCCGCTGAGAACTGGATCAATGCGCAAGTAACAGGCCTTTAACCATTGGCATTCCCGCTTGATGTTCGCAAGCGAAATGACCGAGAGGATGCCGAGGCCCAAGCCACTTATCAGCCCCAGGAATTCAATGTCGACTTGGCCGCCGAAGACTGGCATGGACAAAGTTCTCAAACTGGCACGGGCGCCGGCAAGTCGCTCGATATCTGGATTGTATTGCTCCTCGATAGGCTTGAGTTCGGCTGGACCGGCATTCCGCAGCATCTTCATCCAGTCATGGCCCATCCCTTGGAGGGTCTCCTTTGAGATGGCTGGGAGGGCAATTGCCTCAGGATAGCCGGTATTCAGAATGCCGAACGGCCGTAGCGAATCGAGCCTCACCTCAACCGCTTTCTTCTCATCGACTTGTGGCTTGATGAGAGTTCCCAGTTGATCGGCGAGAACCGGCTTTTGCGAAGCGCCGGCGACGGATTCATTGTTCGTCTTGTAGGGAATCCAAAGGGAGGTTGGCAGGGACAAGCGAGAGACGTATTGATAGGCGTCTCGACAGCTTATAGTTTCGGGACTCGTCGGTCCCGTCGTGCCCTCAAGACATGCCTTCGCGATGCGAACCGCGCTCTCTCGGCCCTTTGTAACCGACATCAGCTGTGTGTTAGCAAAAATCGAAAAGGACACTGCCATGACGGCCGTCAGTCCATAGATCGTGCCTCGCGTACGGTTCCCGGCATCGCTGGCGCCCTTGACCCAATCCCCGAACTCTATTGCGTTACCCATGCTAAGCACCCCTACTCAACGTTTGGTTGGGGACATTATAGGAGTTCTCTGCAAAGGCCATACACAAGAATCTGCCCTGTCCGTTTGGTGGCGACAACTCCGGGCTGCCGGACCACTCCTCCTGCCTTGGTGCATGCCATTCCCGATAGCCCGATTCCTGGCAGGATTAAGGCGTCAGTTGTCGTCACTTCCACCGGCGTGTATGGACGTTGCATTCTTCTTTCCTCCAGAGGCCCCTGAGAACTCCCATGGTTGAAAGGTTAGGCGGCCAAGGCGAAGCCGCTATAAAGTCGGAACAAGGCCCCTATCTAGTCTGTAGGATGGCCAAGACCTTCTCGGCCATCTCCAGGTCCGGCGCCGAGAAGTTGGCGACGTACCAGACTCCGGCAGGTCCTAGGGCCCGATCAAGCACGCGAATATCCTCGACGTCCTCCGCCTCGACGCGAACGCCCTTGCCCGCAGCGAGAATCTGCCGGTAAACGGATTCCCAACGCCGGGCCGGCCCATTTCCTGCGCCGTATACCCACTGGATTGCATCGATCTCAGGCACATCAAGCAGCGCGTCAAGGTGTCGGAGCGCATCCGGGCCGTCCAGGTGATAGATGTTGCGCTCTGCGAGCGCCATCTCCTCTCGAATCGACGGCAGGATCGAGCGCTCAAAGTAGGCGGGTCCCACCATCGCCGAGAAGTCGCATTGGGGAGCGTGAGTCCTCGTGCGGCTCAATGCTCGCATCCAGCACCCTATCGGAAGGTTTTCCGCGACGAGGGGTGCGACCTGGCGCTCATAGGCGGCCAGACAACCCTTCGTCACATGCTTCACCGCATGCTCGACAAGTTCTGGATCGTCCGCAATCGCCATGCAAAGGTCCTGAGGGCCCATCAACGCCGAAGGCACGTCGATGTTAGGGTGAAGGTCGGTGAACAGCGTGATCCATCGACCACGGCCTGCCTCGATAGCCATCGCTTGCAACTTCTCAACCGCTGCCCAAAGCGGAGCGTCGAAGTTTGGCTCGATCGCCAAGACCTGATCGACCGTCTCGACGATCGGCGTTCCCCAACTCGTATCGGGATGGAATTCGAGATCAAGGCCGAACAGCGTGGAGACGATGTCCGGGCCAAGATTGGGTTCAAAGAATGGGAATGTCTCTGCGAAGTAGGTGCGACGATCGACTTCGGCAAGTGCCCGATCCACCCGGTAATCAAAGTCGAGCCAGCGCTCCCGCTCTGTGTGATAGGTCTTGGTTTCCGGCAGAGGCGGCGTGTCGATTCCAATGCTGAGAATCGCGCGCTCGTCGTTCTCTCGCAACCACCATCGTTCCATGAGATCGAGGGCGACCTCTGCATCCGGTTTGGAAGGCAGCGACAGGTTCACAGAACCTCACCGCCAAGGAACGAAGACCAGCAGCCGGCAAGATCAGATTGAACCATAGACTTCCGGTCCCTTAGACCGGCCGGAAAGTCTATGGTTCCGGACGCTACGGACCCGAGGTCACGAACTGCGGATCAACCAGCGTCTTCAAAAAGGCGACTAAAGCGGCTTGATCCGCCTTCGCCAGTTGCACCCCGCCCGGCTGCTTGGCCAATTCCGGGGCGAGGGTCGCGCTCGGTTCGATGCCTGTGCTGTAGTGTTGGACGACCTGTTCAAGAGTAGCAAACCGACCGTCATGCATGAATGGGCCGGATACCGTCAGATTGCGCAACGATGGCGTCTTGAACTTGCCGTAGTCCGCACCGATCCCCGTCACATCCTCACGCCCCGGGTCGGCTGGATTGGAGTCCAAGCCGTTGTTACGGAAGCAGAAGTCGCTCATCAGCGGCCCGCTGTGACAGTTCGCGCAGCCCGCGCCGAACTGGCCCTTCTTCGGATTGTACGGCGTAAGGAACAGGGTCAAACCTCGCTGCTCCTGGTTGCTGAACGTCGCCGATCCTTGCTGAACGCGGTCGTACTTCGAGTTGCCAAAGAGGATCGACATCTCGTATTGCTCAAGAGCGAGGGCGATCCGGTTGGGGTTGATTCCGGGTGAGCCGAACGCCTTCGAAAACTGCTGCACGTACGTCGCATCCGCCTTGAGGTTGGCGACTGCGCCGGGCAACGTCTGGTTCATCTCGTTCGGGTTCTGGATTGGCACGAGTGCCTGTTGCCTCAGATTGGGACTTCGGCCGTCCCAGAAGAAGCTGCGCTCATAGACCAGATTGAATAGCGCCGGAGCGTTGCGCGTCCCCTTGACGCCCGTACTTCCAATGCTAACCGCCTTACCTTCGTCGCTGAACGCGTCCGCCGGATGGTGACAACTCGAACAAGCTTGGGTTCCGTTGCCAGACAGCTTCTTCTCGTTGAAAAGCCGTTTCCCAAGAGCAACCCCTTCGTTTGTTAACTGGTTGTCGGGCGGGATATTCGGCTTAGGAAATCCGGGTGGCACCACCAAGTTGTAGCGCGTCGTTCCCGGCGGAATTCCCCCTCCTCCGCTCTGCGCCAGTCCAATTACGGTCGCTCCAAGCCCGACCAAGCCCATTCCACGCACCCATCGATTTGCCATAACTCAATTCCCCTTTTCAATCGAATTCATCTACCGTGATTCCGCTGATGCAGCCCCCCTGTACCTGCGGATTTAGGATGAAACGCGCAGACGAACGTTGGCCCCGGATGTTCACTTCAATCCCAGACTCCTCAAGAAACTGCTCAGTCGCGCCAAAGGACGCCATTCACCGCTCGCTCATCTGACGGCTTCGCCACCTCGGCCCAAAACGATAGGGTCGTATTCTCAGAAAAACTCATGAAGGAAAAGTGAAGGCGTTGGATAACTAAAAGGAAAGCCCATGATCCCCTTCGCCGAAACGTTTGAGGTCGCCAGTCTTCTGCGAGTGATGCTTGCCGCCGGCTTGCTCTCGGTCTTAATGGCGACGGCTGCCGCCGCTCCCGGCTCCAGAGTTCCCCAGTCGGTATCCCTCAATGGGACTTGGCGGCTGAGTCGCCTCTCACTGGACGATGCTGGCCCAATCGGCCTGGCCAAACTGAGCGGCGGCAACGTTAAGACCATCGACGGACAGGTACCCGGCGAGGTCCACCTGGATTTGATGCGAGCGGGCGAGATGGAAGATCCTTCGGTCAGTTCCAACTCGCGAAAGGACCGGTGGCCGGAGCGTTACTCCTGGTGGTACCGCACTCATTTCGATCCTCCCGCCGACTTCCTCGACCAAGACCGGCAGGAAATAGTGTTCGACGGGCTGATCTACAACGCTCAGGTGTTTCTAAACGGAGCCTTAATCGGATCGAGCCAAAACGGGCTTGTGCCTTATCGGCTCGACGTCACCGGACTCCTGAAGCCGGGCGATAACGATTTGGCGATTCGCCTGACGAGCGGCTACGAATTGATCGGCGAGGTCGATCCCGATACGAGCAAGCAATCGCTGTATGCCGGGCGGGAGAACTTCCCGGCCCGATCCAAACTGCGCACCCCGCCCTATATGTCCGGCTGGGACTGGTGCGACACTCTGCCGAACATCGGCATCTGGCGAAGCGTCCACCTTGAAGGGAGGAGCCACGCCGCCCTCGGGCACGTCCGCCTGGACACCGAAGTCTCCGGCAAGAAGGTCGCGCTTTCGGGCGAAGTGGAGATCCAGAACCTGCACGCTTGGCGGCAGACCCCGTGCCGGATGGACATCGAGCTTGAGCGCCCCAACGGCACGCCCGTGCACTTCTCGAAAGAACTGCTTCTGCCGATTGGCGTGACCCGAATCCCCTGCCGGTTCGAAGTCCCTCAACCTGTGCTTTGGTGGCCGAACGGGATGGGCGACCAACCGCTCTACCGCCTCAACGTGTCCCTGACATCCGGCGGCAGCAAGACTGACGCGGTCAGCCAGACGATCGGCCTTCGAACGGTTCAGTTGGATCAAAGTCTCCTTCCGGACGGTTCGAATTTCCGCTTCATCGTCAATGGACGGCGCATGTTCGCGAAAGGAGGCAATTGGGCGCCAGCGGACGAGATTCCCGCCCGGATGACGAAGGCCCGCTACGATCATTTTATCGACGCGGCCAAGGAGGCTCACTTCGATTTGCTTCGGGTGAACGGCGTCGGATACTACGAGGATGACGAGTTCTATGAGGCTTGCGACCGGGCGGGAGTATTGCTTTGGCAGGAGTTCGCCTACTCCTGCTCGACTTACGACGACGCGAGCCCGGACTTCATGCGCGACGCTGGCGAGGAGGCGGAGGCGTTCGTCAAGCGGATCGCCCACCACCCGAGCCTTGCCCTCTGGTGCGGATGCAATGAGTGCCTTTGGATGTACGCCGGCGACAAGAACCCTCGGCCCACCGACGTGATCGGAACGAAGATCTACACCCAGCTACTTCCGACGGTATGCCACTCCCTCGACCCCTGTCGACCCTATATCCCCGCAAGCCCTTGTGGAGGGAGCGACGAGATCAACAGCCAGACCGGAGGGGACGTTCACTGGTGGTATCAGGTCTTCATGTGCGGGGATCCTGCTCGAAAAATGAACCCCGCGCTTCTCGACGAATGCACTGGCCGGTTCGTGAGCGAGTATGGGATCATCGGCCCGCCACCGTTGGCCTCGATGAAAGAGTATCTCAAACCGGAAGAACTGAACCCCAACAGCCTGGCATGGCGGATCCACACGAACAGCTACGAGGGCGATCACCGGGGGTTTACCGAGTCGGCGGCCAAGCATCATTTCACCGGCGACGGACCGCTACCGGTAGAGGACTTCGTCTTGTATGGCGGCCTCTATCAAGCGATGATGCAAGAAGCGATGATCGAAGCGTGCCGGTTCCGAAAGGACGACGCCGTCCACTCGTGCGACGGCGTTCTCATGTGGTCGTACAACGACTGCTGGGGCGAGATCGGGTGGTCGATCATCGACCACTACGGAAGGCGGAAGCCATCGTACTATGCGGTAAAGCGGGCCTGCGCACCGGTTAAGGCGATCGTCCGATCGAGAGATGGGAAGCTCGTCACGCGGATCGTGAACGATTCCGGAAGTGCGAAGACGGTGAACGTGACGTTTGGCTGGTACCGGGTGGACGGCTCCGCCAAGGACGTACGAACCCGGAGATTGAGGGTCGGGCCCGACGCGATGGTCGAATTGGCCCGCGTCGCTATGGACGACACGGTCCACGATGCCGCTGACTGGATCTATGCGGCGCACCTCACGGCCGATGGGGTCCCCGACGACCACTCGATCTGGAAGCGGGTTCCCTGCCGCGAACTACGCATGGCGCCAGCTCGCCTCCACGTCAAAATCGATGGCGACAATCTTCAGGTAACTAGCGACAGCTTTTGTTCCGGAGTCCACTTGAGCGGCGGCGAAGGGCAGCTTTCGGACGACTATTTCGAGTTGCTACCAGGCGTTCCCCACACGGTCCGGGTTCAAAAGCAGGCGTTAGGTAGTACCTATCGATTCGTGGTCGCGATGCCCCGTCTGCGCTAAGCCCGGGTCACAGGTCGACGAGAACATTAACCTGATCCAAGCAGTAGCCAAGGATCCGGTCCGATGTGTGCCGATCGAAATGGGCCGCGGCAGCGGCGATCTTGAGATAGAGGGCGGTGGTCTCGGCAAAGTACTGCTTTGCCATTTTCTGGTCCTCTGGACTCACGCCATCATCCTTCGACCAATGCTCGATCTGCGGCCGGAACTTGGCCAACGCTTTGGACACATCCGATACCACGCGCGGTTTTGCGGCCGGGAATCCGGCTGGCCTTAGGATCCGATAGAGAGTATCCTCGGCCTCGGCATAGCTCCCCGCCGACATCTGATTCCACATCGTTCCGCCGCCCGACGCTCGATACCCAAGCTGCATCACGCTCCCGCCGAAATCCTCGAGCATCTTCCGAATTTGGCCGAGCCGCTTAGCTTCGGAGCGCTTCCGACCTCTTATCAGGCGGCTGTTCCGCTCGTATGCCAGGTCCCCGTAGAGCCCCGACGCAGTGACGCTGGCCGCCGTCGAATCGCCGGCATGGGCGGCGTAGAATTTCGACCAGTTATCCAATCCCATTTCGAGGATCTGAGCGTTCGTCTTGCCGAAGGTGTCCGCTGCCTGGCCGGCAGGCAGCATGACGATCATCGCGATCAGGTGGGAGCACATCAAGGTTTGTGGCTAATTGTGTTTAGGTGCTGCCGACAGTTCTTTAACCTGCTTGTCCAGTTCCGCCTTGAACTCGGGGCTGTTGAACTCGGATTTGGACAGGAGGTCTCGCGCTTTGCTGGCCGATTTCAGGGCAAGGGCGTTGTCCTTCGTTTGCGTGTAGAACATCGAAGCATAGTATTCGACGAGGAAGTTCGATTCGTTCGTCGCTTTCAACACTGTCTCGATCGCCTCCTTGCCTAGTGCCACATCGCCACCCGGGCGCGCCTGTTCGACACCGAATTCGCCGACCATCGCCACCTCTTCGGGGTCCTTGCTCGCCGAAAGCTCTCCGATACGCTTACGCCAGGCTCCTAAGTCGTCCTTGGCCAGCCAGCCGAGGCGAACTAGCTTCGCGCTTGCGGCAGCCTGGGGAAAGAGCTTGGCCGCTTCATCGAGTTTGGCGCTTGCCTCCGTCTTCTTGCCCTGCTTATAGAGGAGTTCACTCTCCTTCAAATCGTCGATCGCCTTGGCTTCCGCCTTGGTGGCCTCGAGCGCTTGGGCAAACTTCTGCTGGGCTGCCGCCAAGTTGAACTTGCCCGACTTGATCTCGGCGAGTGGACCTTCCAGACTCATGGGGTGGCCGACCCACTGGATCTTGCCATCCTTCACTACGAAGGCGGATGGGATGCCGTTCTGACCGTACGCTTTCATCCAAGAGACGGCCATTTTGTCCTGATTGCCGGAGTAGGCGACGTTGTAAGCCATCTTGGGGCCCATGTCGTCTACGAATTTCTTGACGCTCCCGTTCGTGTCGTCCTCCCAGATGCTCACGCCCACAAACGTGACGTCCTTGTTCTTGGCCGCCAGTTCGGTGAGGTGGGGAATGCTCTGCTTACACGGTCCGCACCAAGTCGCCCAGAACTCGACGACATAGAGCTTGTTTTTGTCGAACGTAGTAACCGGCGTTCCTTTGAGCCACGTTCGTACATCGATTTTGGGCGCAGGGGCTCCCAAAGTGGGGTCCTCCGAAGCGGCAAAAGCGATCTGGCTTCCCATTGCGGCAGCCAAAATCAGAAGCGAACAGGCGGATTTCATTTGCCCATTATATTCGGTATATATCCCCGGACCGAATGCCCCGCAGGAGTTCTATAGTGAGGTTATGATCACCCTCGCCATGCTCCTCGTCGTTGCCGGAGCCACCATCGAAATCGATGCCGGCAAGGTAGTCGGAGCCGCCAACCCGATGGTGCTTGGCGGGAACCTGATCGACTATCAGAAGGGGGGGTACGGGGACCCGAGCCAGGCAGGCACCGACGAAGGCGAAGGAATATGGGATCCCGCCAAACGGCGACCCGTGCCCGAAATGGTCGAGTTGGCACGAGCAGCGGGAATCAAGATCGCCCGATGGCCAGGCGGATGCGGCGCCCACTTGTACGAATGGAAGCGCACGATCGGCCCCCTTGCGGACCGCCCGAACCAGCTCTTCGGCTTGCCTGAGTATTTGACGGCGTGCGCCGCAATCGGCGCCGAGCCGCTTATCACGGTTGCCGAGTATGCGGGAACGTCCCAAGATGCCGCCGACTTGGTCGAGTACCTCAACGCTCCAAACGACGGCAATCACCCCTGGGCAGCGAGGAGGGCAGGAGACGGCCATCCAGGTTCATGGAACGTAAAGTGGTTCGAATACGGAAACGAATCGGACCATGGGCCCCACCGCGGAAACGACGACATCGGCAAGATCCGTCCTCCATTTTCGCCCGAGGAGTACGGCGCCCGGTACCTTGCCTACCGAACGTCGATGCAGGTGATCGATCCACGGTTGAAGCTCGGAGCCGTCATTTCGACTGGCTTTCAGGCGCTCGACGGATGGCCGACGAGAGTCGCCAAGCGCATTGGGTCGGTGATGGACTTCGCGATTCTCCACTCCTATCTTCCGTCAGTAGGTGACCCGGCTCCCGCCCCCGACAGGCTCTTCCCCGACGCCCTCGCCGGTCAGGACCAGATTCAGGAGTACGTGGACGCGATGAAGAAGATGCTCGCTCAATCCACTGGCCATCCCGAATCCGGACCAGGAAGCGTACCGATCGCAGTCACCGAATTCAACGGCGGTTTCGTCCAGGACAAGCCGGTCCCCTATCGGTACTGCCTCGGTGACGCCCTGATCGTCTCGGACATGCTTCACCTTTGGCTTCGCCCGAGAAACGGCATCGCGTTCGCCAATTTCTGGGAGTTCGCCAATGAGTATTGGGGCATGGTGAGGGGCTATGCGGACAAGGGGGAACCGCTGGTCCGACGTCCGATGTACTATGCCGCCCAGCTCTTTGCTCAGAACCTGGGCACCTCGATCGTGTCGGCTCGGGTCGAGTGCCCCGGCTTCGATGCGTTAGGACAATTGGCGATCGGTATCGAACGCCATGCCGGCCCCGGCAGCACGCTGACGTTACTCGATTCCGTTCCCATCACTCCGGCTTGGCAGATCACGCCGGTCAAGTCAGTCGTTCAGACGACCGACGAGGGCGTTCTCCAAGTGCGTTTCAACGATCCGGGCGACTTGAACTACTATCACGCATTCGTCGAGGCGCCTGTTCAAGCGGGACAGACCTACCGACTCTCCGCTTGGGTCAAAACAGAGGATCTGACGACCACCAACGGCGCGTGCTATCAGATCGGCGACTCCCGAGGCTGGGTAGTGACCCACTCTGCGTCGATTACGCCGTACATCGTAGGTACCTCGGGATGGAAAAAAGTCGAAGTCGACTACACCACCCTTCCCGACACGACGAAGGTCCAGATCGTCGCCCGCAGGCTTGGCGGTACCGGTCCGGTGAGCGGCGTCGCCTGGTACAAGAACCTCTCACTCACTCGCATCATCCCCAAGAGCCGCCCAGCTGTTCCAGTTCTCTCCGTCACGGCAAGTATGAGTTCCAATCGTGACTCCCTGTATTTGGTCGTTACGAACAAGGACCTACATCGGGAGATCCCGGTCAAGCTCACGATCAAGGGGTTCTCACCCAAGTCGGTCCACGCCATGTCGCTGACCGGCCCCTCTGCCGAATCGACAAACGAATCCGACGCCCAGTGCGTGGGACTCCACGACATACCCGCCACGGTTGACCTGGTTCGCCTGCCCCCTTGCTCCATAACCGCCATCCGCCTGGACGGCGGCGCGTCACATGCCGGGAATCTGCATCCGTAGTCCTAAAGGGACGACCTCCGCCAGCCCTGATTACGCCTCGTGAGGATGACCCGTTACCTACTCCGGGCCGTTGATGCCGTCCCTTCAGGACGGGGTTTCCGCCCACGTCCGGTTCCCAGGGCTGACGCCACTGGGCTGGCAGAGCCTCGCCCCCTTTGGGGCTGCTAGTCGCCTTATCGCCTAACAGCGACAACCGCGCAGCCGCGGTCGACGGGGCACTGGAACTCGACTCTGGTCGGGCCGAATTTCGCTTGAATGGGTAACGGCGTCGGGCGGCCGGGGAGCCAGGCTTCGAACTGGGAGCGGGGACCGATGTTCGGCAGACGGGCCAGGCTTACCTTCACCGACTTGGCGGTTCCGGCGAACGTCACTGGGACGGCGTAGCCGCCTTCGACCGCGAACAGGTTCGCTTTGGCTCTGCCACTCACTGTCACCGCGTGAGGTTGCAGTACCCATCGGCGACCATTCAGTGCCTGAAACAGATGTCCGTAGTCCAGATACCATCGATCCCGTTCCGGCGAGGGCTGAATGCAATGGTTGTTCGTGGGATACGGTGCGGTCGGAAAGGCGCCGAGGTACAGGTGCCGCTGGAAGAACCGGTCGGACAGTTCGTCCTCGTTGCGGGTCCAGGCGAGCAGCGGCTTCTCCAGACATAGGAACGCTAGGCCGTTGACGACGGTCGGCTGGTTGCCAAACTCGGCATAGACGCCGTCGATGCGGCGGGCGATGTCGGGCCGAGGGTCCATCAGGTTGGCGAAGATCACCTTGCCGGCGTGGTGCAGCTTGGGGCCAAGCTGGTCCATCAGAGCCATCCAGGAGGTGACCAAGGCCCGAGCCGGATGGCCGCGATGCCATGTGACGCCGTCGTCTGCGCCATCGTTGTACTGGCACATGTAGTCGACCCGGTCGATGCAGACCCCTTCGCTATCGGGCAACCATCGGATGTGCCGGTCGGCTTGCTCTAACAGGTGGTCGCGGTAGCCAGGATCCCCGGGATCCATCGCCCAACCTCCTTGCCAAGCCCCTTCCGGGTTCTTGCCGTCCGGACGGAGAACCGCCGACGGGAACTTCGCCGCCAGATAGGAGCTCGGATCCTTCCATAGGTCGGGAGTTTTGGGATCCTCAGGCGTGGTAACCGGTTTGAGGTCGTGCCCGAATTCGATCACGTTGAAATAGCTGAGAAGGTGGAAACCGCCTGACCTCAGCATGGCGCCAAAGTCGTTCAGCCTGCGCGCGCTTGTCCAAATCGGCTTGTACCCGGCCGGAGAGCCTGAGTCGTCGATCCGTTGCCACCGCTCGTCAGACGACGTCACCGGCGGAATGAACAAGCCCATGCAGGAGTAGTCGTCCGACAACTTCCACATCGACTTGAAGTCCATGGCTTTGAGCCGTTCGATCGCCGCCGAGTCCAAGGTCCGCTCATCACCCGAATAGGCGGCGGTTCCGCTAAAGGCGGCGACTTTGGGGTTCGTCGGGAACATGAACGCCGGGTATTGGTGGACGAAGGCGGCAAGAGCCGCCTTCGGATCGGCGGCATGGGAGGCAAGCAGCATCGTGTAGAGAACCGTCGAACCGCCTCCGAGGCGACGGTTCACGCGGCTGATCGCGGCCGAGCCACCCCGTCCTGTCGACACGACTGCGGCTGGGAGGAGATCGTCCGGCGACTGAATCAACGTCAGCGCCCGGTCATGGGCCGAATCGAACAGCGAAACCATCGGGAGGGTGACGATATCGCCGGTCCACCAGTTGGTGTTGGGGGTCTCGCCATACGACAGGAGCCGATCTTGGAATGGCTGCGGAACGAGCGGATCGTTCCAATCGGTCTTGCTTTCGCCGATTCCGAGGCCAAGATGTGGGTCGAACGGATCGTTCCAGGGCATCCAAACCTTCATCGGCTGGGGCTCGGACGCCGTCAGGCTTGTCGTGATCGGCGACGAGAACGCCGCGCCCTCTGCACGAGCCTCGAACTGCCATTTGATGCCTGCCCTCGTCGGCCGGAAACGCTCGACGATCAGGCACACGCGCCCCTGAACGGCGGTCGCCTTCTTCACTTCGAACCCTCCGTCAGCCAACCGCCGGACCTGCGGTCGACCGGTCAGCCTGCTTCCAACTAACTCGGTCGACGCACAGATTCGCCGATAGTCGCGATCTCCTACCAGTTTCATCGCGACGATCTCACCCTCGTGGCTCACCCGGATCGACAGCCCTCCCGACTGCACCACCCGATACCGCCCCTGGGCTTCGGTTCGGTTCGACGCGGCAAGTGTGACTTCGGGTCTGAGCCAGTCGGCATGGTCGCTGTCGAGCCCATCCCCGCCGTCGCCACAGACCAGTTCCAACACGTCCACGCCGCGTACGTCGACAGTCACCGGCAGAGGCAGATTGGGATCGAGGACATGCTGCACACCGCTCCGATAGAGGGTCCGCCCGTCGCCGAGGATCGAAAAGTCAATGCTCCCTTTCTTGGTGTAGGCAACTTCCCGGTCCACGTCGAGGGCAACTCGGAATCGATCGCAATGCCCGCCAAGGGCGAACGACAGCCGTCCCGGCGCATGGGTTCCGTATCCCGCAACCGCCCTTTTGCCGATCAGGAGCGGATGCCCTTGGACCGTCCGGTCCATCCCGAGTGTTCCCCATCCCTGCTCCGCCGAGACCAACGGGAATCTGCTCAAAGGAACCCATTCTCCTGGCCGACGGGCCGAAGCCTCCGCCACGACAGCCAGCACGAGAATGGCGAGGCCCACGATCGGTTTCACACTTTTCACCTGCCGCGAGCATACCGAGCCGGTCACGCGTCCAACCTCCGATCTGAGCCCAGCCACCCCAATCCCGAAGGGATTCCATACCCTAGCCCATGGGTGCCATCAAGTCAACCATGGGAACCGATGCGGTCGACACTCCCGAATCCCGAAGGGATTCCATACCCTAGCCCATGGCTGCCCTCAAGGCAACCATGGGAACCGATGCGGTCGACCTGCCCAATCCCGAAGGGATTCCATACCCTAGCCCATGGTTGCCCTCAAGGCAACCATGGGAACCGATGCGGTCGACCACCCCAATCCCGAAGGGATTCCATACCCTAGCCCATGGTTGCCCTCAAGGCAACCATGGGAACCGATGCGGTCGACCTGCCCGAATCCCGAAGGGATTCCATACCTTAGCCCATGGCTGCCCTCAAGGCAACCATGGGAACCGATGCGGTCGACCACCCCAATCCCGAAGGGATTCCATACCCTAGCCCATGGTTGCCCTCAAGGCAACCATGGGAAC
>JARLGV010000103.1 GCA_031292555.1 Fimbriimonas sp. | reverse complement strand
ATGTGGTGGGCCTTAACGTAGGCGAGCGCTTTCGTGTATTCCGCGGGGCTTAGGCCATACTTCGCACCGGGGTTCTTTCCGCCCTTTCCGTGCCAAATGCCCTTTCCACGTCCATGGCCTGCCTTTGCAGGTCCGTGATGAGCCGTCGCATGGTGGGCAGCCGCATGATGAGCAGCCGGCTTCGCCGCCGCGTGGTGAGGGGCCGGCTTCGCCGCCGCGTGATGAGCGGCCGGTTTCGATGCCGCATGCGCATGGCCATGTGCCTTGCCGTGGCCGTGACCGTGCGGATTGAACGCCCAGGCCGAAGCGGACATCACCGTAACCGCTCCAACCAGCAAACTTCCCAAAATCAACTTTTTCATCTTCTCAATTCACGCACCTAATTGGCTTCATAGTGTAAAGACGTCTATTTAAGCGCCGATTATGCAGTGTATCTGCATAATTCCTGCTCAGATAGGCACAATGTCCGATCAGGCCCTCCGACTAGATGGTAAGTGATCCGCTCTTTGAGTCCATCTATCGAGAGTCTCCTCGATAACATCGACAAACAGGTTGGAGAGATCACGCCGGTCAAACCGCTCCTCGCCAAGACGACGCGCTCGCAATCCCATCGAAAGCCGCGCATCGTTAGGCAGCTTCATGGCAAGCTCAATCTCATCGGCAAGTGCATTCGGGTCTGACGGATCCGCATAGAACCCGCACCTAGATTCCTCCAGCATGTCTCGAACCCAGCCCTGGTGGTTGACAAGAACCGGGATGCCGCACGAGAGGTAGTCGAAGAACTTGTTTGGCGAGCAACCGTAATAGAACACCGGTACGTTCTCTAGGAGCATCAGTCCCAAATCCGCCTGGGTAAGTAGAGGCTGAAGCACCTCCTTCGGAATCGGATCGAAGAACAAAACTACGTCGGCTAGCCCCTCTTGCTTAACACGGCGTTGAAGGGCCTCTTTCTTGGCGCCGTCCCCTATCAGCACGATCTTAAGTCCGTCTTGCCCCCTCGACATTAACATGGAAGCGGCATCGATAAGTCTGTCCAGTCCATTCGCAAACCCGTGCGCGCCCGTGAACACCGCCACAAAGTCACCCGGTTCGATCCCAACTAGATCGAATCGACGAAGGCTCGAAGGCTCGACGCACTCGTTATCGCACCCGTTCGGAATCATGGCGACCCGCTCCTTGGGCACGCCCTTCTTGGTAAATGCTTGTACCATTCCCGGCGATAGTGCGATGTATCCGTCCGCAGCGCGATATGCCAATGTTTCGAGCCATTCCATCAGCCCGAGAACAATCGGATTCTTTATCGCCCCAAGAGCCCGCGGACTATCCGGCCAAGGATCTCGAATCTCAAAGACGAAGGGCCGCTTTTCCCTGCGAAGCGACTTCATCGCAATTCCAGGGATCGCAGCCGTGAGAGGCGCCGATGTGGCAAAGAGCAAGTCGTACTCCTCTTTGAGCGCCAGCCGAGTGCTCCGTACGGCGTATTGGAGGAAGACCACGACGCGCTTCACAAAAGAAAGCCGGTTGGAGTATCCCAGGTCAAATTCGATCACTTCGATTCCCTCGACGAGTCCACTGCGACTCCCCCGAATGAAATCGCCCGTCAGGCCGGATTGGCCCATCCGGTTTGAGGCGCACACCATCGTGACACTATGCCCGCGTTCAATCAAACGTTTTGCCATCTCATACGATCGCGTACCGGCGGCGCCTGCCCTCGTTGAGAAGTGCTGATGGAAGTAAAGGACCCTCATGGCTCGGAAATCACGCTTCCGGGAGTAATTGCGACCCGCAGTCCATGCCAGAGATAGCCATTGGCGGAGTCTGGCTCGAGGTCAATCGAACCGATTGCCGTCACCCAGCGAACGTCGGAGTCGACAGTCAAGCAAGCTCGTATCAGATCGATCGATTCCACCGACCCGTAGTATCGGCTCTGGGCCACCTCCGAGTCCCCAATAAAGCCCGATACAAGTTCGATCGTATGATCGCTCGAACAATGGACATTCAACGAGATATTGTCGCGACTCGCCCTGGCGCCGTTCCCTACTCGTATCCAATTCCTGTCCTTCGCCAATCGCCACCGCAGCGTGAGCTCAGTTCCGCTGCGCGTCACCGACAAGTCATCGACGATCAGCCAATCGCCATCCCTGACGATCACCGTTCGGCGATGTACGACGCCGTCGAACCTACGGTAGGCGAAGTGCTCCCCGACGAAGATTCCTGCCTTGGCATCGAAGCGTATCAATCTGGCTTCCGTCCAATCCAGCCAAAGGAAGCGCCCCCATTCCGTCATCTGACTGTGGCGATTGACTTCTACTGTGCTGTGGGCGGCAGTGCCCTTGAGGAAGGTCCCGAGCCCCTCTACGTCGTAATACTGAAACGTGCCTGCGTCAAGCAGAAGGGGACGCCCCCCAGCCCACAACTCCAGCGCCAACATGTCGGCATGGGCAGGACGAGTGGTGTACGTATGGCATCTGATCAGGCCGAACGAGCTTGGCGTGACCAGTTTGAAGTATCCGCTGTCCAGTGCCGCTAAACTCGCATTCGTCGGCCGAGATTGTCTTGTCGGACCCAAACCATGCCAGGCGAGTTCCTCATCCCATGGCCCCGAGGGATACGCTCTCTCATCACCTACTAGCGCAGTTGCGATCTGCACGATCGGTCGGAAATCAAGATAGCCGCAGGTCGAGAGCGACATAACGTTCGCCCCGTCGTTTGCACCATAATTCGGGGCCATTCCTGACTCGGGGTCGGTCATGTCCGTCATAAAGCGGCATGCGGCTTCGAGCCTTTCTTTGACACCGACCGAAACGGTGTCCCCGCTCTGCCTGGCAGTCAAGAGGAAAACAACTGCATCCCGCAAAGCCAGCCTTTCGTACACGAACGAGTGTTGAATGTAGGCGCCGTCACGAGCGAATTGATCGAGTATAAGTTCTTCGAAAATCGACTTCCCCCTGTCCCGCCAAGACATCGCCAATCTGTGGTCTGAGAGGCAACTGCCGGCGAGATACAGAGCGGCCGATTCGCTCAGCCCGTGGTTATTACGCTGGGCCAATGCGTAGCCTATTGCGGAATCGACTCGCTCGGCCAACGCCAAGAAGGTTTGCCACAGGCACTGCCGTCGTTCCGGGGTAGAAGCGGGAGAGCCTCGAAACGCGCCATGCGCAAAAGCGAGAGCAAACATGCGAAAGGACGCTTCCTGTCCGCATTTCCAGTTGATACCGGCGTTCGGCGGATTATGCAGCCTCCAATCTTCGAGCAGCGTCCAAAAACCCTCGACGTAGGAGTCTTCACCGGTTGCTGCATATGCCCTTGCCAACACATAGACCCAGTCGAACCGTGAAGGCTCCCAGATCCACTTGATGTCTCCCTGCGCAAAGTCGAAGTCTGGAATGGCGCTCCAATGGACGCTCGGCGTTCGGTAACCGGTAAGCGGGTTCTCGCGCCAGGTTGCAGGAATGGGCATCCACGCGTGTCCGAAGTAAGGCATTTCGCGATCGAGGACGCGATCGCCGTCGAGCCTGGCCCCCGTTGGGTCTTCGATTGCCTGCCGGACCCGTGCCAAGTCGATTGCGTCGAACGGGTTTCCAACTGGCGTGGCGACCGGCGTCTCGCACTGATCCCATCGCCGTGAAGGACATTTCCATCGAAATAAGCCCGACTTCACCGCAACTCGGTGCCGCACTAAGCGAGCCAACCTTCCAGTTCCAAGCGCGCGAAGTACGGCCGGAAGTTTGACAAGTTTCTCGATCTTGCGAACTCGACCCTTCATTGCCGTTCAGGCTCTCATCCGAATCTGTCGGTCGGCCTCGAATGTGGCATTCGTAACATCGACGATCTCCTCCCACGGGATCGGCGAGGGTCTGCCAGTCCGGATCGCCTCGACGACCGATCGAATCTCGGCCTCGTGCCCCTTGTCTTGCCTCCCGAGCCTCATCCCCTTGAATCCTGGCCACCCATAGGCGGCGAGAGACCGAAAATTGTCCAGTTGGAGGACTCGTCCGCTGCAAAAGACCTCGACTCGTTCTTTGGATAGCGAACGATGTCCCGAAGCCAGATAGTGGATCGTGCCAATCGAGCCGTCTTTGAAACGGAGCGAGATCGTTGCTTCATCGTCGATCGGCATATCAGATCGATCGCGAGTCGAATAGGAATGGATGTCCTGGATGGGCTGGCCGACCAGAAATCGGACAAGGTCGACGAAATGGCATGCCTCTCCCAGCACTCTTCCGCCTCCAACATGCGGATCGTGTACCCAGTGATCCCTCGGAATCGCGCCGGCGTTAACGGTTACAACCACCGACTTGGCGGAAACCGTCGCCGCGAGGAGCTCTCGCATCTTAGTAGCGAGGGGCGAGAAGCGCCGGTTAAATCCAACCATGACGAACGGGGCATCGAGTCCCTCGTAGGTTCTCTTCAACTGGTCAAACTCGGCCTGCGAAATTGCCAACGGCTTTTCGACGTAAACGCGCTTGCCTGCCTTCAGCGCCTCAATCGCCAAAGTGGCATGGGAATCGTGACGGGTCGCAATGAAGACCGTCTTGATTTCAGGATCGTCCAGCACCGCTTCGACCAGCGTTGACGACTTCTCAAATCCGAACTTACGCCCTAGATGCGATGCGCTTACGCCTTTGGCTGACGCAATAGTGCGAAACTGTGCTCCCGCCTTCTGCAAAGCCGGCAACAGAACTTGGCCGCAGAACGAACCGGCTCCAATGACACCGATGCTCACCCCAGGTTCCGCAGTCGGAGCCGAGGAGCTATTAAGCCGCACCGTTCGTTCCGACTCGGCGAAATCCCGGCATGGATACTCAAGCACGATGCCGATCGCATCGCTCATCGACGCTCCATATGCATCCGAAGCCCTTTCGAATGGTATTCGATGGGTCACCAGGGATTGAACGTCGATTTTCCCGGAAGACATCGCTTCGACTACCGCCTGGAAGTTCCTCTGCTCAGTCCATCGCACGAAGCCGTAGGGATAGTCGATTCCTCCCGCCTCGTACTTCTCGTCATATCGCCCCGGACCATAGGAGCATGAAACTTGGAACGTGAGTTCCTTCTCATAGAAGTCCTCTCGCGACAGTTCCAGCCCGACGACTCCGACCAGCACGATCCTTCCTCGTTTGCGGGACATCGCCGCTGCCTGGTGCACGGGTTCGCTCGCCTTTGTGGATGCGGTGAGGATGACACCGTCAACTCCGAGCCCATTGGACAGCGATAGCCCAGTTGTCACGGGATCGATACCCGACGAAACGTCGAACGCGACCGCTCCAAAAGCCTCTGCCCGACGGCATCGGTCAGGCTGGGTATCGAATCCGATGACACGACATCCGTGCGCGATCAGGAGTTGGGTTGTTAGCAAGCCGATCAACCCCAGCCCAATTACCGCAAACGTCTCACCAAACGCCGGACTTGCCAGTCTGATCCCCTGCAACGCGATCGACGAGACCACCGTGAACGCCGCAGCGTCGCTAGTCACGCCCTCCGGGATCCTGGCGCACAGATTCTGAGGGACTGAGACGAATTCCGCGTGGGGGCCATTGGAGACGACCCGATCGCCAACTCGAATCTCGTGGACTCCCTCTCCGATCTCCACAACCGTGCCGGCATTCGAATAGCCGAGGGGGACAGGTTGATCGAGCTTGGATCGCACCGCTTCGATAGTCGGCGCAAGACCGTCCGCCTTGACTTTATCGATCACTTGCCTGACCTTTGCCGGCTGACGACGCGCCTTTTCTAAAAGGCCGGCGCGTCCGAATTCGACAAGCATCCGCTCAGTACCAATCGAAACAACGCTTCGTTCAGAGCGGATCAGCACGTGCCCCCAAGCCGGACTCGGCGTCGGAACGTCGGCAACCGTCGTCTCCCCATTTCCCAGGTGCTGCAGAAGTTGCTTCATCGCCCGCGTGTGAGGTCAACCGTACCCGAATCGATCAATGCAGAGTCGTGTTTGGCATTCGGCGACGCCGGGCTTAGGGGGCCCAGAAGGGCCCGCGCCGATCCTTTGGCAGTCACCATGCCAAAGGGGATTTTTGCCCCCGTAGGGGGTCGATCCAGTCCAGGTCGGCCGGCAGAGATCAGATTCGATGGGATGACGATGATCGGGACCTGAGGATTACCCCGCTAGAATACGGGCTCGCATAGCGCAATCTCTGGTCTGGTGGATTCGACGACTTTCAGTGATTGGTGTAAGTGACCCTATCCCATGAAACTAGATCGATGCCTCGCCGCTGCGGTTTGGCTGTTTCGCTCTTCAGTTGAAACGCCCACGCATCGGTTCCCTCTTCGGTGATCGTTCCTCAGGGTTCCGCATCTGCCGTCTTCACCATTTCGACCACTGATGGGCCGGCGCCCAAAGGCGGCAGGCGAATCCAACTGACGAGCAGTTCGACCTCGGCTGTTGTTCCGACGGCAGTGAGGGTGGCTGCCGGCAACGTGACGGCGAGGTTCGCGGTGGCGACCCATCCTGTGCGTGCTTCGACCACGGTAGTCGTGAGTGGCGCCGTCGGGTCGACCAGGAAATCGGCGAACCTTACTATCGATCCTCCCGCGCTTTCAGCGCTCACCGTAAAGCCGGCGACGGTTGTAGGAAGCGCTTCGACAGGGGGAACGGTCACGATTTCGAGCCCCGCACCGGCAACCGGGCTGCCGATCGCCTTGGCGAGCGGGTCCGACTCGGTTACAGTACAAAACTCGGTTGTGGTCGCCGCGGGCAGAACCGTAGCAACTTTCACGATCCGCACCAAGTCGGTGTCGAAGGTTACAAATGCAGCTCTAGCCGCGACGCTGAACGGCGCTTCGAAGTCGGCATCCCTCACTGTTGACCCACCGACGATCACGTCGCTCACTTTGAGCCCGTCGACCGTCAAGAGCGGGAAGGCATCGACAGGTCGCGTAACCCTTTCGCTTGCCGCTCCTGCCGATGGGGTCGTTGTTACGATGACGAGCGGTTCCTCTTCGGCATCCGTTCCAAAGTCCGTCACAATTCCCGCTGGAAAGACGTTCGTCACGTTCCCCGTCCAAACAACGGCGGTCCAGGCTAGAACGACCGCTCAGATCACAGGGTCGACGGGCGTGACCGCTAAGTCGGCAAACCTGACGATTCTCTAGTCGCGGCTAAACTACACGGCATGACTCGCTCCTGCCGTGTCTGTTCCGATGACGGCCCTCATCCGGCATTCGTCGCGCACGAACGGATGTTCGGTACCGGCGAGGCGTTCGAGTATTTCCAATGCGCAGTATGCGGCTGCCTCCAAATTGCGGATATCCCCGAGGACCTCTCGCGCTTCTACCCGCCGCACTACTATAGCTTTCACTTGGGACCGGTGCGGTCGGGTGGGATAAAGGGCAAACTCGTCGGCGCGCGAGATCGATTTGCGGCCAGTGGCTCTGGGTTGATCGGCAGACTGCTGTGCGGGAAGATGCCGGCCCAAGCCGACGTCCGAGCCCTTGGCCGAATCCCGTTAAGACCAAGCATGCGCATCCTCGACGTCGGTTGCGGACGCGGAAAGCTGCTGAGCATTCTGCATCGTGCGGGCTTTCGGAAACTTGCCGGAGTCGATCCGTATCTGGCTGAAGACACGACGATCGTGGACGGCATCCGCGTTCAGGCAACGAATCTGGAGTCGATATCCGGTGAGTTCGACCTGATCATGCTCCACCACGCGTTCGAGCACGTTGGTTCCGGCTACGAACTCCTGCATGCGGCAAGTATGCGCCTCGCCAAAGGCGGCAAGATTCTCCTGCGGATTCCGTCCTGCGATTCGGATGCGTTTGAGAGCTATGGCGCCTATTGGGTCGGCCTCGACGCCCCTCGCCACCTTTTCCTCTATTCTCGTAAGAGCCTTGAAATCCTGGCCGAGAAAGTCGGCTTAACACTTGAAAGCTGCTGGTGCGACGGGGACAGCTTTGATTACTGGGGCAGCGAAATGTACATCCGCGGACTCTCTTTATTTCACCAAGACGGCTCACCTCGCCCGCCCGAAAGCGTGTTTGATCTGACGGAGATGGAGACGTTTGCACGTCTCGCGGCCCATTCGAACCTCAGTGACCGAGGTGGGCAGATCGCAGTCATCCTGAGCAAGTGAGACAATGAATCGAACACCCGCCCAAAAAGCGGCAGAGCTGACCAAGCCGACGTCGCCCGGTGGACTCCATTCGGGTCTTGTCGCGTATGGAAATCTATACCTATGAGCCGCCCCTCATACGTGCTCTTGCTCTGCCTTCCTTCCTTACTGGCATTTGGGTTGGATCCGACTCGACAGGGCGTTAACGTTGCCTTGGGTAAGCCCGTCGCGTACAGCCCGGCTCCAAACTACCCGAGGACGATCGGGCCAAACGACTCGGCAAAGCTCACCGACGGGAAGTCCACTACAGGAACGATGTGGCTGGATCCGCAGGCAGTCGGCTGGATGAACGCATCGCCCGTGCGAATGACTGTCGACCTCGGTTCGTCGATTGAGGTGAATGAAATCGACCTGTCAGTGGGCGCAGGGACGGCTGGAGTCGAATGGCCACGTATGATCGAGAGCTATGGCAGCGACGACGGCAAAGTTTGGTGCCGATTGGCTGAACTGGTTAGTCCAGACTCCATTGCGCCAAAAGGCGGCTATCAAAGGGCAATCTATCGCGGGGCCGAGATCGCGAAGTCTTGCCGCTACATCTCCATTCTCGTCGCTACACGAGGGGCGCTCTACTTCTTCTCAGACGAATTACAGGTGTTCGGAGTACCCACCGGAAGACACCCGATTTCGGCTTCGATCACCGATCCGAGCCTCGACTTGAGCACGGTACTCATCGAGCATGCGAAAGCCATGCTCGATCGCGCGGATATGGAAGATGCTGCCCATCAGGCCGATCGACTAGGCATACCGCGACCACTCCGGGCTGACGATCTACCGCAGGCCTGGTCGCGAATCGCCTGCGCCATGGGCCTGGAGGGGGTTCGGGTGTGGAAACGCGACCGATTTGGACCGATGGGCCCCCACGACCTTCCTTCCTTCGCCGAACCGGCGCCGAAACTGACGATCGACGTATTCAAAGGCGAGACTCGTGGAAGCGCGTTCTTGATCTCAAACTTCCTCGAAGCTCCTGCGACCGTCCGAGTTGCAATGAGCGGGGGGCGTGCCATCCCCGGGTCCGTCAGGCTTGCCGTTTGTCCTTGGACAACCACATTTGACGGCAACCGCGTCGCTACAGCCATCCAGTACCTGGATGCCCGAGATACCGGCTGGTCCTATGAGTTGCCGCCGACAACCACCTATCGTTTCTGGGTCGAAATCGATGGCTCCACGCTGCCAAAGGGCTCGACCCGGTTTGAACTTGATGTGTCACAAGGCCTGCGGCGAATCGGGACGGTACCGGTCGAGGTTCGCGTATCCGGGGCCCTACTCAACGCTCCCGCCCTATCGGTTGGAGGATGGGACTACGTGGACGGATCAACATCCCACACCGGCTTGCCCGCATCCGCTGCTGCAGACTACTGGAAACTGGTACGGGATCTTCCCGTCGATACCGCATGCGCCGCCTACACCATCCTCCCTAAACCGACGCATGCCAGCTCCGTTTTCGACTTCGGCAAGGTCGATCGATGGCTCGAGATCACGCCGAACATTCGTCAACGCCTCTTGTTCCTGAACGCGGCCGACCGCGTCGACGACGTTAGCACCGAAAACCCGGCGTTTGCCGAGATTGCCGGTCGATGGATTCGTGCGATTTCCGACCACATCACGTCGATCGATCCAAAGTGCCGGATCATGGCCCTGATCGTCGACGAACCCAGCACCGAAGAGCAGGCCAAAACCATCCTGGCATGGCAAACTGCGATCAAGAAATACGCTCCCGCCGTATTGGTCTTTGAAGATCCGTTCTTTCAAGACGTTACTTCGCCAACCATCCGGGCGGCGATTGGCGGGTGCGACGTCCTATGCCTGAACCAGAGCTTCGTTCTGGCCGACAAGAACCGATCCGCACTTTATGCGGCAATGCCTCACAACCATGAAGTCTGGCTCTACGGCACTATGCCCGACCCTAAGGAACTGGATCCGACCGCCTACTACCGGCTCTTTGCATGGCAAGCGTTCGCCGAAGAAGCGAAGGGCATTCTATATTGGTCGTTTTCCGACAATGGCTCTTCGAACGGCGAGTCCCCGTGGCACGAGGAGGCAAACCTCAGTCATAGCTATTCCCCTCTGTTTCTAGGATCTCCCTTGGCGACGAGCCTCCAGTGGGAAGCGCTGCGAGATGGGCTCTGGGACTACGAACTACTCTCTGAACTACGCTCCCGCACCAGGCATACCCGGTGGGAGGCCGACGCAGATCGATTGCTCAAACAGGCAAGAGTACTTGCCGAGACCGGTTCCGGGGCAAAGCCGTGGAATGGGTCTACTCGCGAAGCGCAGGCCGAGTCCATTCGAAAGCTGGCCGAAAAGCTCCTCGCAACCGCGGGTCGCTAGACGAATCCGCCTGTTCGGACGATAGATGGCATCATGTCATCCTACTGGATCGTTTCAACCGTCTTCACTTGTTGGATGCTGAAGACGCCGTTCCAATGCGCTTGAGCGCCTGCCCTAACTACTGAACGCTTCTAGTAAACCTCCACTTGAAAATAGCACGATGACCCCGGACATACGACCCCTCATATCGATCGTAACCCCGGTCTTCAACGGCTCCAAGTACCTTGAGGAGATGATCGAAAGCGCCCGATCTCAGACCTATCCGAATATCGAGCACGTGATCATCGACGACGGATCGACCGACGGCGGGAGGACGGTCGGCATTTTGAAGCGCTATCCGCACCTGCGTTGGTGGACCCGACCCAATCAGGGCCAGTACGCCACGCAAAATGAAGGATTCCATGCCGCAAACGGTGAGTGGATCACCTGCAACGGCCAAGACGACCGATATAGCGATCGAACGGCGATCGAGGGCGCGGTGGACCACATCCTTTCCCATCCAGGCATCGACGCCGTACACGGCCTCACCCGTCATATCGACGCCTCGGGAGAACCGTTGCCAATACAGCCGCCCCAACGGTTTCCGTATTGGACGCTCCCATATTGTCTGACGTTCAGCCACTGCTCGCTCTTCGTTCGGTCGAGGAGCCTTGTAGAGAAGAACCTCTACTTCGATGCTTCATTACGCTACACCGGAGATGCGGATTGGATCTTCCGCCTGCACTCGACGGGCATGCGCTTTTCGAGACTGGAACGCCTTGTCTCAGATTATCGCCACCATCCCGACCAAATGACGAGCGTCGCAGATGTGGAGGATATCGCATCAAAAAATCGGATGGAGGAGGAGGATCGCCTTGTGCAAACCTATGCCCGCAATAAATGGATGCGTTTGCTTGTTCTCAACTGGGTCACTTTTGAGAAGAGAAGGCGAAAGGCGGTCGCCTACGCTCACGGCTATCGGAAGCAAAACGGCGTTTGGGTAAAGAGGGGCTGATGCCTCAGGACCACGGAGAAGTGAACGGAATCACTCGATGAGCACCACCCTCGCCTCCGCTACGTACCCGCGAAGCTCACACGATATCCTTCGGCTGAACATCGAAACCACGATCGGGTCGCTGCTTATCTGCTTTCACGTCCTCTTCCCGTTGGACCTGGGGATGCCAGGACTAAGCATAGGCAAAACGCTCTCGCCGTCGATAGTAAGCTCGCTCGTAGCCCTATTGGTCATCGGTTGGACGTCGTACGGCAAGGTCTTCGCCTGCTTTCGACGCCACTTCGCGGTCGGGGTTCTCCTCTTCGTCGCGATCATGGTCGCCGCTTCGTCGCATGCATGGAACGCTGCGAACGCGTTTTCGCACACGATTCGTTTCTACTGCTGCTTTGCCGTCAACTACGCGATCTTCGTCTATCTCGTTGAGCAGTACGGCTATCGCTGGATGACGAAAGCGGTGCTGATCGGCGGCGGTTTGGCAGCGATGGTCGCGATGTCGGAGTTGCTTAGGGGAACTCGCCTAGGTCTCTACCAGCATTTCATCGACGCCTCTTCGGGGTCGGGCGACCCCCTCGACTCTCGCCAACTTGGATTCGACTTTGCCCGGGCGACCGGGACGATGGGCAATCCAATCTTCATGTCGATCTTGATGGCGGTGTGCATCCCGTTCGCCTTCGATCTCAAGTCGGGGGTCGCCCGGTTCGTGATGCTGGCTCTCTTGGCAGGCGGCGCCATGGCAACCGTTTCCCGCACGGCCGGTCTCGGCATATTCGTGTTCTTTTTTGGATGTGCGTTCGTCTATCGGAGGAAATTCTGGCAGACGATGGCGGTTTCAGCTCTGCTCATTGGCGTGGTCGCAGTTTCGAGCCTGGGGCAAAAGGTGGGAGAAGACCCCTATCTGCTCGTCTGGGCCGCGAGGCTCGGATTGGTTGACATCGGCTTGGGAACCCGATCCGACACCAACGTTTCGCTGCGTGCGAATAACTCGACCAAGGTCTTCAAGGACCTCGACGAGAATACCGGACCCCTGGAGTTCCTCCTTGGACACGGGTACCTCTCGTCGATGCTTATCGCCCGTGTCGACGACGGCTCCCCTGGGACCCTCGACGACACTCCCGTGACACTACTGTACGAGGAGGGCATTGTCGGGCTCATGTTCTTCTACGGTGTCTTCATCGTTGCAGCTTGGGATAGCCGGAAGCGTGCCCGCGAGACGTTGCATTGGTACGGCGGATTCGCCCTTCTCGCCTCCGGATTCGGGACCAACTTCGAGTCCTACTCGATGTTCAACATCGTCGCGATCGGCTCGATCGCCATCGCCACTGCCCGGCATTGGGGTCCGGCTGACGACGGTCAAAAGTCGATCGAGAATGCTTCAAAGGCTGCCGGTTCCGAGTAATTCCTCTGGAACCGGCAGTTTTCCGGTTATGGGACTACGTGGTGCGACCGAGCTTGGTCGAGTTTGTCGAGGGCATGGCTTTGATCCCAAGGCCCGTAGCCTTTCTGCTCATACTCTCTCATAAGGCGAAGCTCCTCTTGGAAATATGCCACTGCATCGTTCCACCGCCGCTCCTCAAGTGCAGCGTCACCTCGTTGCCCTGCCTTGCTCATCTCGGCACTTATGGAGTTACCGAAAGCTTGGTAGTCAACGGTCTCCGCCCAAGCTGGGTGGGTGGAGCATGTTGGAGCGGAGATATTCATGCTCAGAAGGGGCACGATCTTCTCCTTACCGAATACCGTCGTCTGATAGTTCGGCTGCCAGTGATAGACGATGTGGCCGTTGCCGTAGTTGATTCCCGCCTTGATCATTCGAATGAACGTGCCATTCGGGTCGACCTGCGTCGTGACATCAACACGACGCTTCACACCGGGGGCCAGAGCCCTGGAGGGAGTAAAGACCTCCAATTCGAGTTTCCCATCAGGCGTGCCAAACGGTCCGGCCATATAGGAGCTAGATTGACCAACGCGAAGATAGTGCGTGCCAAGGTTATCCGATACGTTCATCCCATATCCTCGCCAGGAATTTGCCGATTTGTCCCCCGCTTGATAGGCCACGAAGACGGTGCCGTCCTGAGAGACGTCGACCGCGCGCACAACCACCCTTCCACGCTTGTAGCGATACTCGGCAACGGTCTTACGCTCCATCGCCTTGATGAACTCCGCCGAAGCCTCCGCCATAGTAACGACTCGGTATTTCCTGAGATCTGGTCCGGCGACTGCTGCGTTCGGGTCATACCGAAAGTCGAGGACCTCTCGAGTTCGCCAAGATCCGCGTTCCAGCGACTCGACGCGCATCGTGACTGGCAGTTCGGTTATCTCATCGGCATCGATGATGTAGCGCTCAGGCAATCCGACGTTTCTCACCGTCGCGCGAAGGAGCTTCCGTCCTCCCCCGACCACATGCTCAATGATGGATCGCTTGCCTAAGGAGAACTCCCCCGCCGGTCCAAGCATTTCGGACAATTTGAGATGCATGGTCGCTTGGCGCTCCGAAACAATGTAGACGTTGAGGGTCGGATCGAAGTTGTACACTTTGTCGCCCTTAGTGAATTGCTCACGGCGGCCCGAAAACTCGTGATAGGACTCCTCGCCGTCGGCGATTACGGATTGAGCTACCTGAATTCTGTTACCATTCTCGTCGACAGAGTAGGTGTCCATAACTACCCGAGGAGCTTTGTCGAGGGCGCTCGTAATACCACGAAGCGAAGCACTTGCTTGCACCGCCGGCATTGCGAACAAGCCAAAGGCGGCCACTGCGCAAGCCGATAGGGCGACGACGACACGGCGTCGTACGAGACGAGACCGGTAACGGCGGTCGAGTGCGAGCTGGACCTTGTTGTCAAGGGATGACGGTTCGGGAGCGGTGGCATGAATCGCCCGCAGAGCCGCGTCGAATCGGGATTCGTTCATCGAAAATCTCCTGTGGATTCGGTCATTCGGCGGACCCGGCTTCGAGCCCGTCCGAGAAGAGAATTCGTGGCTTTGGCGCTTCGCCCGAGGACTTCGGCGATCTCGTCTATGGTTAGTCCATCGACGACGCTCATCGTAAGTGCATCCCGCTCGTCCGGAGGCATCCGAAATAGTATCTGAGATGCGAGCAACGACTCTGTTCGATTGACGAATTCGTCCATCGAGTTCCCAACCAAGTCTGTTTCGCGAAGGGGCCAACTGGGTCTGCGACGGCGTAACAGATCGGCCATTTTGCGCCGAGCGATCCCAAAGAGCCATAGCTTCGGGTCGCCCCTTCGCTTGTGCCATTTCGGAAACGCATCGACGAACACGGCGGCGACGACGTCTTCCGCGTCTTCGACCGGCCTGATCCGACGAGCCACGAATGCAAAAACTGCCCCTTGGTAACGAGCCCGAGCCTCGGCAAACGAAAGATCTCGAGCAACAGGCGAAAGTTCGGCGGCTTTAGTAAATGATTCGATCAACGTCCACTCCGGGTGTATTGCATCGACTAGGGAGTTCGTGCAAAGCCTCAAACCCTATCGCGGAGTTTTCTCATTATTCACCGAGATCCAGCCTTTACGCCGGAACCGACGGATAGAGCCTAGCCACGCCACCTCCTCAGGGCCCCTTGTGCGACATTTCCATCCGCACTCGTGGCGTAACCTTCTCAGGCAGTGTACGGGCCGAGCCCAATGCGGCGAGCTCATTGCACCGAATGACGCCAAGGCCGCAATGGAAATGCTGACGGTCGAAGCAAATCCGACCGTACCCGTCTTCTCCCCTTGCCTGACATTCCTGTTCACTCACTCCGTCATCGCCGAAACGAGTCTGAGGCATTTCCATCGCCGTAATGAGCCGCGGCCGGCTGGATGGTGGAATGGGCAATACGCTTCTGACTATAATGGCTTCGATCGGCAACCCGTACTTTACGCATTCATTAGGAAATAATGTTGTCTTTTTCTCTCGTTCACGCAACGGTGGTCTTGCTCGCCTCTTCCTCGACGGCGCCAACACCGCAATCGTCAATATCCGCTGACCAGGGAGGAGCGCTGGGCTACTATCGAATGCCGGCCATCCATGGAGACAGCATCGTCTTTACTGCCGAGGGAGACCTATGGAAGACGACCGTCCATGGAGGGTTGGCGCAACGGCTGACTACCCACCCGAGCACCGAGTCCCACGCCTCAATCTCGCCTGATGGAAGGTGGCTTGCCTTCTCCGCCGCCTACGAGGGTCCAAACGAGGTCTACGTGATGCCGGTCGACGGAGGCCTTCCTAGCCGATGCACCTTTGGCGGCGGGACCGTCGTCGGTTGGACGCCGGGCGGCCAAATCCTCTTCGAAACATCCAGGTACGCGACGCTCCCGAACGCTCAGCTTTGCGCCATCGAACCAAGAACTCACAAGAAGACCTTGCTCCCACTCTCCCAGGCGAGCGACGGCAGCTATTCGGACGATGGAAGGCAGCTCTTTTTCACGCGTTTCAGTTTTCAGGGAAGTCAGACCAAGCGCTATAAGGGCGGGACGGCACAGAACATCTGGCGATGGGACGGTGGCACTTCGGAAGCAAAGCCGCTAACCGCCGATTTCACCGGCACCAGCCGGTCACCGATGTATTGGCACGGACGTGTCTACTTTGCGTCCGACCGCGACGGGGTCATGAATATCTGGTCCATGGATCCAAACGGCCATAGCCTCAAGGAGCACACCCACCACGCCGACTACGACGTCCTGTCCCCGAGCCTCGATGGCGGACGGATCGTCTACCAGCACGGGGCTGACTTGTGCGTCCTAGATCTTGCGCGGTCAACGGATGAAGTCGTACCCATCCGGCTCGCCTCAGACTTTGACCAAATGCGGGAGACCTGGGTAAAGAGCCCGCTCCGCTGGACCAGTGCCGCCCACGTCTCGCCGGATGGAACCAAGGTCGCCTTGACTGCCCGTGGGGAGGTCTTCGTTGCCCCGGTAAAACAGGGCCGATTAGTCCAGACCACTCGCGGCAAAGACGTCCGTTACCGCGACGCTCAGTTCTCCTCCGACGGCAAATCGTTGATCGCTCTTTCCGATGCGAGCGGTGAAGTCGAACTGTGGAAGCTGGACCCGCTTGGAACGAACGACGTCAAACCGACCCAGTTGACCAATGACGGCAAGATTCTGCGCCTTGAGTACAAGCCGTCCCCCGACGGCAAGTGGATCGCCCATGCCGACAAGAGCCACCGACTCTACCTGTATGACGTCGAGAAGAAGTCAGTCGCCACAATCGTGGACTCTCAGGTCGACGATATCTACAACCTGACGTGGTCGCCCGATAGTCACTATCTGGCGTTCCTTCAATCCGCGACAAACCTGTTCGATCAACTCAAGCTGTACACGATCGCCACCGGCAAGACGGTCGACATCACCACCGACCGATACAACAGCGCGAATCCCGCGTTCACGTCGGACGGCAAATTCCTATTCTTTCTCTCCGATCGGAATCTTCAAACCGTCGTCGGAAGCCCGTGGGGATCTCGAGCCCCGGAGCCGTTCTTCGACCGACAGGAACAGGTCTGCTACGTCCCCCTTCAACCCGGGAATCGATCGCCGTTCCAAGCCGACGACGAGTTGTACACCGAGAAGAAGCCGGCTGCCCCGGTCAAGGGCGCTTTGCCGGCAATCGATGTCACCAATCTGACTGATCGGATTGAGTTCGCCCCGATCGCCCCGGGCAACTATCGGGACCTGACGGTTTGCGGAGACCGACTATATTTCATGTCGCAGCCTGCCGAGAGCGAAGGCCCGGCATCCCTCGTTTCGGTGGCGATCCGCAACCGGAACATCAAGACCGACACGATCCTCGGCAACGTCGAACAATACGAGGTCACACCCGATCAGAAGAAGATCATGGCCCGGGCGGGAGGCAACATCCTCGTGTTCGACGCTAATGGGGCTCCGCCTGACGCTGGCGAGAGCAAAGTCAACCTCGACGGGTGGACCTTTTCGTTCGACCCGAAAGAGGAATGGCGGCAGATGTTCGACGACGCGTGGCGGCTTCATCGCGATTACCTCTACGCGCCCAATATGCAGGGCGTGGATTGGCCCGCAATGCGGAAGAAGTACCGCCCGCTCGTCGATCGCGTGACCGACCGTGACGAGTTGTCCGACCTACTCGCCCAGATGGTCGGAGAGGTTTCTCTCCTCCACACTTTCGTCTACGGTGGAGATCATCGCCCAGGAACCGACAGCGTGGAGGTCGCCGCCCTCGGCGCAGCTTGGGAACGCGACGAACGAGCCGGCGGCTACCGGTTGACGCACCTATACCGGACCGATCCCGATATGCCCGACATGCGGGGTCCCCTGATGCGGCAGGGCCTCTCCTTTGCCGAGGGTGACGTGATCGCCGAGATCGACGGCGTCCCCACGATTTCCGTGGGCGACGCAGAAATACTCCTTCGAGCCAAAGCCGGCAAGCAGATCAGGGTCAAGTTCTTCCCATCCGGTGACCGATCGAAGTCCAAAGAGGCGATAGTCGAACCGATCTCGGCCGGTCAGGACTGGGATCTTCGCTATTCGAACTGGGAGTACTCGCGACGACTCGCAGTAGAAAAGGCTGGCAAGGGATCCTTGGGCTATGTCCACCTGCGTGCGATGGGAGGCGGCGACTACAACCAGTGGGAACGCGACTTCTATCCCGTCTTCAATCGGGACGGGCTGATCATCGACGTGCGTCACAACGGCGGAGGAAACATCGACAGTTGGGTCCTCGAGAAACTCATGCGCAAAGTGTGGATGCTTTGGAACCAGCACAAAGGGGCTTCGACATGGAACATGCAGTTCGCATTTCGAGGCAAGTTGGTCGTCCTGTGCGACGAAAACACCGCGTCCGACGGCGAGGCGTTCACCGAGGGCTTCCGTCGCCTTGGATTGGGTGCAGTCATCGGCACCCGTACCTGGGGCGGTGAGGTCTGGCTCTCTGGATCGAACCGCTTGGTCGATGGCGGCGTCGCCACTGCCGCAGAAAGCGGTGTCTATGGCCCCGAAGGAAAGTGGCTGATCGAGGGACACGGCGTCGATCCGGATATCGTGGTCGACAATCTCCCACACGAGACGTTTGCCGGAAAGGACGCCCAATTGGAAGCTGCGATCAAGTACCTACAGGATGAGATCGCCAAGCACCCCAATCCGGTTCCGCCACATCCCGCGTTTCCCGACAAGTCGCTTCATCCAAAGAGAACGTCGGGCTAGGAACTGTGCTTTCCACGCAGAACGAGAAGGCGCCTGAGCAATATGGCTCGGGCGCCTTCTCGTTTCTGGCATTCGTTTGGCACGCGACTTAGTAGTCGTAGCCTGGCCGACCCGTAGCAGCGACAAAGTCACGGGTCATCCAGAGCTTGCCGGACAGCCACTCGTATGAATCCGATTTCAAGTAGGGACGCAACGTGTTGTCGGACATCCCAAGGCAATCGGCAAGTGCGCTCTGGGATATTGGATGGACGAAAGTCAACTTGGATTCGGAGTCGTCTAGCTCCTTCCATCGAGCAAGCGATCGAATCAACGCCCGAGCCCGGTCTTCGCTGCGTTGGAGCACGAACATCTTCTCCTGTAGCCACTTTGCGTCGCGGTTTCTACTTTGAGCCATAGTTCTGGACACGGAATCGATCCGAACAACCTGGCTTGGGTTCTTGATCTGAATGACTTCCCCTTCTTCGACACATATGCACGCTTCGACCGTCGACGGGCCTTCGGGCTCGCCAAGAGCTCCCGGACCGAGAATAGCCCCTGTCTGGATGACCTGAAAGACGGGGAATAAAGTCGGTGACGAACCTTTCGTCGTGCGTCCGATCACTCGAATATAGGTCCCACGCACAACTAAGAACATCTCATTGGCCCGGGCTCCGAACGGAAAGAGCGTTTGCCACGGCTGATAGTGGTTCAAAGTCTGGCCCAAGCACAGGTCAGCGAATAGACCGGCTTCCACGGACCCCGTGGCCAAGCCCCATGCAGTCATGCATTTCTGGATGATGGCGACGTCCGGCGTCTCCCACTCATCCACAAACTGAGGTTCCGGGTCAAAGATTTGGGGGACGAAGCTCTGGGTAAGGGCCTGAACTCCCCGACGCTTGTCGCCACGAACACTCGAATATGAACTTTCCATTCGCCGATTCTCCACGAGAGTGATGTACTCTTAATCTGTTCACCACGAAGCACAAGATCTATGAGCGGCTACTACACGCCTCTTGCCGAATTCACTTCAAAAGTGACTCGATTAGGGGCCAAAGCGATCGCCGCAATGCCCATGGCCACCTTATGCACAGCTTATTCTACTGCATGTTTGCCATAATCGAGCCTGGAGCCAAGCATTTCCCGTGAACTTTCTAATCAAAGAAGATAGAGACGAAATAATTCCGTGAAAAGTAGCTATGATTTCCACGGCTTTCGTGTTAATATGTCCTTGCTGATACGGGAGTTGCTCTTAAATCAGTCATCGGGTTCCGATTTTCGGAATGGATGGGTTTCCGAATCTTTGAGGAGGAACGGCCTTGAGTGATCCTGTGATTAGTTTGCATCTTGGACTAGAACTTGCTCAACTTAGAGTTGAGGTTCGCGCCTTCGGGACGGCCACAGTTGCTTTGCGCGAAGCGCTGACGGCTCTTGACCTCGTGACATCGCTGGAGGTCTGTTACTCTATTTGCCTCAACTAGGGGGGCAAAATACCCTTTCCCGTCTTGAGCCAGGATGGCGCCGAGGGAAAGGACAACTCGAAATCACGGACTGATTTGGGACTGGGGGCTGGAGTGGACGCACTCTGGCCCCCTTTATGTTTTGGGAGTTGGCAATTCATTCGACGCGGCGGAAGAACTGGCGGATAGAATGGCATCCATGGCTGTCAGCACACCGGGACCGGAGGGAGTTCGCGCGCAGGTAGAAGCATTGCGCAGGAAACTGCTGGACCTCTCCCTGCGCAACCGAATGCTGAACTACCGGCCGTCGAAGCGGCTTGGAATCGCGATCGTTGGCGAGGACACGACTCAGCTCTATCGGATGCTTGTCGACGAAGGCAAGAAGATGTCGTTCGTGGGGCGGCCCGATCTACCTAAGATCAAGGGCGACCAACCGGTTCTTACCGAGATCTCTGACCACGGAGATGCCGTATCCCTGAGCATGCACCGCCAAGCGGCCGAAGAGGAGATGGATGCATTTCTTGGCAGTCCAGTGCTTCCCCTCAGCCAAACCGATACTAAGCTGAATACCGCCGACCCGGAAAGCCTGCTGCAGACGAAGCTCTCCTACCTCATGCGTGAGACTTCGCTTGCAACCGAGGAGCTTGGCATCAATACGCTCTTCCTGACGCTCGGGTGCTTGGAGTGGTCAGAGTCCGCCGAACGATCGTTCCGCGCTCCGATTCTGTACGTCCCCGTAACATTGGAACGGCAAGGAAACGGCGCGATCAAGCTTGCTCACGATGGCAGCGATATCGGAACCAATCTTCCCCTTCAAGCGAAGATGCGTGAGTTCAACCTGTCGCTCCCCGGATTCGACGATGAGAAGCCTCTTCTGGACTATTTCGCTGAGATTGAGGCCACGATTCGATTGCGGCCCGATTGGCGGGTACACCGGGACGAAGTCCACCTCGCCTTCTTCAACTACGAGAAATATTCCATGTACGTGGATCTGGGTGGAGACGCATGGGGCCCCGACGCCAAGCCGTGGCATAACGCGGACATCGCAGCCATGTTGGGAGGCGGCTATGGGCCGGCAGAATCGCGAGTCGACGAATCCACCCAGCTAGACATGGCTCGCCCATTGGATCGTTCATTCGAGGTCTACGATGCAGACAGTTCGCAGATCATCGCGATGATCCGAGCCGCCGAGGGCCACTCGATCGTCGTCGAAGGACCGCCGGGAACCGGCAAGTCCCAAACGATCACCAACATCATCGCCGAAGCGGTGGCTCAGGGCAAGACGGTGCTGTTCGTCTCGGCCAAGCGAGCGGCGCTGGAGGTCGTGAAGCGCCGTCTGGAGGAAGCCGACCTTGGCGGGATGTGCCTTGACCTCCACAACAAGGTCGCCTCGCGAAAGGGGTTCTATCAAGAGATCAAGCGCACCGTGGAAAGATCGCTTGCGGTCCGGAGGGAGGACGAAAAGCTCACTCGTCTCGGCGAACTCCGAAATCGCCTGAACGCCCATTGTGCTGCGGTTCATGACCCGGTTGATCCGTACGGAATGACTCCGTTCGAGGCAATGTCCCTACTCGGACGGTTACCCCAGGAAACGGTTGAGGATCGTCGGGGCCGTATCCCGTTCGAGCAGATCAAACACTGGACTCAAGCAGATCTCGCCACCTTGATGCCCCTTACCCAGGCACTTCAGGGCAGGCTTGCCCCAATCGGCATGCCAAAGGATCACGCCTTCTGGGGCGCGACGATCCGTATCATCGATCCGGCAACCAGACTAGACCTGACAGAAGGGATAGCTCTTTCGTTGACCACCTTCACGTCGGCCCAAATGGCGATCCGGGAAGCTGCCGCTGCGCTGAGGATCGACCCTCCTTCGACGCCGACGGACGTGAGCATCTTGCGCCAGGTTACCGAGCAAGCGCTTGCCGCTCCGGAGCATGGCGGAGTCGCCGTTCGATCCGATGTTTGGCGTCGTGAACAACCGGCGATTGAGGAGGCGATCGAGGCTTTGCGTCAGAGGAAAGCGATCCGAACACGCAGGTCTGCTCAGGTTACGCCCGAAATCTGGAACTCAGACCTGTCCGCCATCGCGACCGAATTCGACCTCCACGCCGAGAAGTGGTTTCGTGGCCTTGTCGGGCCCTTCCGCCGCGCGTCCACCGAGCTTGATCGCTACCTGTCCCCTTCCGGACGTAGCGCCGCAAAGGGTCGGAAAGGCATCATCCACGACGTTCGTGACGCACAGGATGCCGAAGCACGAATCGCCCGAGCTGACTCTTGTATGAGTTCGCTATTCGGCGTGCAGTGGAAGGGCAACGATTCCGATGCCGACATATTGGACCGGCTACTTCACTGGATCCTGGAATTACAAGACAAGGTCGAATCACGCGCGCTTCCTGCTGGCATCCTCGACCTCTTGAGCGGCAACGTCGTTGGTCAAGAGTTGCTCGCGCTGGCAGGCAAGGCGGAAATCGCCACCGAAGCCGCGATCAGCGCCTACCAGGACTGCGCCAAGACCCTGGGTTATCCGTCCGACGATTGCCGGCAACAACCAATCGAAGGCCTAGTAGAGAGAGTCAGTCGCTGGCAGTCGGAGTTGCCAACACTTCCGCAGTTTATCTACTTCAACGAAGCCCGCAACCATGCGCTTGCTGCCGGTTTGGCGCCCGTTGTCGAGATTGCCGACGAGTGGCCGCTGGCCTCAACGCGGCTTGCGGACACATTTCAGCGCAGCTATGCCACTGGAGTCGTGCGCGAAGCGATGCAAAGCCGCCCGGCTTTGGGCTCATTCGAACGGATGGGACATGAAGTCGCGATCGCGGAATTCCGTCTCTTGGACGACTTCAAACTGAAGTTCAATCGGGCGGCCGTTCGGCTGATGCACCAACGGAGAATGCCGAGTTTTGACCTGCAAGTGGGCAACCTGAACCTGCTGCGCATCCAATGTGAGCTCCAAAGGAGCCATAAACCCATTCGTTGGACGCTGGAACGAGCGGGCGAGGCCGTCCAGAAAATTAAGCCGGTATTCATGATGAGCCCGCTCTCGGTTGCGATTCACCTGCCTCCCGAATTGCCTCCCTTCGACATGGTGATCTTCGACGAAGCCTCCCAAGTGAAGCCCGAGGACGCCTTGTGTGCCATAGCGAGGGCCAAACAGACGATTGTCGTGGGCGACACGCGACAAATGCCGCCCACCAGCTTTTTCGACCGGCTTGCCGACGACGAAGAGTTCGAGGAGGAGGAGGAGTTCACCGAACTGGGCGCCGAGGCACGCAAACTTGAGAGCATTCTCAGCCTGATGAGTGCGGTGGCAATCGGCTCAAATAGACGGCCCGAACTGCGATGGCACTACCGGAGCATCCACCCCGAGTTGATCCAGCCGTCGAACGAGATGTTCTACGACAATCGGCTGATCGTATTCCCAAGCGCCTCAGCCCTTCACGAGGGGCGGCAGATCGGCTTGGTCTTCCACCATCTGCCTGGTTCGGTCTACGAGTCAGGCAGCAGCAAACGATTCAACCGGATTGAAGCCGAGTCGGTAGCCCAGGCGGTCTGGGATCACATTCGGACAGATCCCGACGATTCGCTCCTGGTCGCCGCGATGAACAAACCCCAAGCGGACCTGATTTACGACGAGGTTCAGAAGCTGGAGCGACAGGACCCCGCGCCGTTCCACGCTTTCCGTCTCAAGCATCCGCACGAACCGCTTTCCATCAAGAACCTCGAGAACGTTCAGGGGGACGAACGCGACGTCGTGCTGATCAGCATCACCTATGGGCGCGATTCGTCCGGGGTCATCCGTCGGCAGTTCGGTCCATTGCTCAAGGACGGGGGCGAGCGCCGACTGAACGTTCTCATCTCGCGAGCACGCAAACGGTGCGAGGTGTTCAGCAACATGACTGCCGACGACCTAAGAAGTGATCTGCCTCGTCCCGGAGTCGATGCGCTTAAGCGCTACCTGAAGTTTGCCCAAACCGGTCAAATCGACGTTCCGATGGTGACCGGACACAAAGCAGAATCGCCCTTTGAGGAGGAGGTCGCAGCCGAACTCGCCAAGCGGGATTACGAATTTGATCTCCAGGTCGGTTCGGAGGGTTTTCGGATCGACTTGGCAGTGATCGACACCGAGGAGCCTGGCCGATATCGTCTGGGCGTCGAGTGTGACGGGGCAACCTACCACAGCGCCCGAAGCGCCAGAGATCGAGACAAACTCCGCCAACGAATCCTCGAGGCCCGCGGATGGCGGCTCCATCGCATCTGGTCTCACGACTGGTGGCAGGATCGCACTGGAGAGATAGAACGTTTGGTTCAGGCGATCGAACAGGCACGAACCGACCAGCAGCCGCCTCGGCTTTCTGTTCCCCTCGAAGCACCCGACATCTACGTGGAGGAGACTCAGCGAGATCCAAATCCGACGCGCTTTCTCCGACCCTATACCGAAACCCCGCGGGTCGGCCCTCTCGCCTCCAAGACGGAACTCGAGCAATACATGATCGAGGTTGTCAAGACGGAGGGTCCAATCCATGAAGACCTGTTGAGGCTCCGAATTCGCGACGCCGCCGGATACGACCGTACTACCAAGACAGTCAGAGCCCTCGTCGATGGCGTCATCAAATCGGGTAGCCGATGGGTTCGACACTCGGTTGACTGCTACGTCGAAGATGAATCCCAGTTCAGGCAGCCTCGCGATTGGTCGACCCGGCCATCCGGAGAACGGAAAGTGGAATATGTATCGGAGGTGGAGATCGCGTCCGCGCTGCGGTTCGTGGTTGGAAATGCCTTTGGGATCGACGAACCGGCGGCGGCCAAGTCGGCGTTGAATCTGCTCGGCTTCAAGAGAATCACCGATTCCGGCCTGGCGCGTGGCCTCACCGTCGTCCAGCGAATGATCACCGCCGGCGGCATCAAACAAGTCGACGGCCTGCTGTACCGTCCATAATCCAAACGTCTCCTGTCGCGTCCACTCCGTCGAATTTTGGACTTGGGGGCGAGGGACGCGCCGGGATCGCGGAGGGCGCACGTCAACGGGGGAATTTGAGTAACCTGCGAGCTAATGCGCGAAGACGTTCTTGCTCATTCGACAGCCCTCTCCCAAGACAAGCCCCTTTGGCTTCAAGAGCGGTTGAAATGGTTCCGCGAACAGCAGTTCGGCATCATTCTGCATTGGGGCATCTACGCTTTTTGGGACTGCTGCGAAAGCTGGCCGCTCGTGCCCGAAGACACGTGGGCGCGCGGGGAGATGAAGTGCTGGATCGAACGCAACCGCGATCTGGACCGATTCCAGCGCGACTACTGGAACCTAATTGAGCAATTCAATCCCACCGACTTCGATCCCGACGCCTGGGCAGCGTCGTTCGCGGAGGCGGGCGCGAAGTATGTGTGCTTCACTACGAAGCACCACGACGGTTTCTGTCTGTGGGATACCGCAACAACCGACTATAAGATCACCGGTCCAAGGTGTCCCTTCCACACTCATCCCAAGGCGGATGTGACTCGTCACCTGTTCGACGCGCTGCGCAGGGCCGGCCTAGCCGTGTCTGTCTATTTCAGCAAAGCCGATTGGCACTGCCCCTACTACTGGTCTCCGGAGCCGAAGCCCTTCGGACGAGGGGCAAATACGGTTGACAATCCCGAGGTATGGGAGCAGTTTGTGCAATACACACATACCCAGTTGCGTGAACTACTTACAGCGTACGGAAAGATCGACATTCTGTGGCTTGATGCCGGTTGGGTGCGCGATAGAGAGGACATTCGCATGGCTGAGATCGTCGAGATGGGCAGGAAGCTTCAGCCAGGCCTGCTCGTAGCCAATCGGACGGTCGGTGACTTTGAGGATTTCGTCACTCCGGAGCGAGAGATTCCGGACGACGCGCTGCCCGACGTATGGGAGGCGTGCCTGCCGCTAGGGCCGGACTGGAAGTACACTGAGGGGCAAATGCTGAAGTCAGCAGATACCGTCGTTGAGGAGTTGAATACTATCAATCAGCGTGGCGGGAACTTCCTTCTCGGTATCGGCCCCAAGTACGACGGCACAATTCCCGACCGGGATCGTGCGATCCTACGAGATATTGGTCGCCTGAGACGGGGTAGTTAGCAGCCTAAGGCGGAGGTTTGCCAGTCCCTGTGTCCGGCTTCACAAGAATAGCCTCCATTCCACCCTTGAAGGCGGCGGCCAACTCCGAGGGTAAGTCCCTCCATATCGTGGGCTTGATCTTGGACGGCACTACCTCAGAAAACCCCGTAGTCACAGTCTGGCCCTGCCCGCTGGAACGAATCTGGAGCTTCACTTTCCGCCGGGTTCCCGGTTGGTAGAGGGGTTCCTTACCCAATCGGTCGCGTTGCCGGGAGTAGCTCATCCCCGAAGTTCGTGCGTCCTGAACCTCTGCGCCGGACGCGGTCAATCCGATCAGGACCGGTTCCTCCACGTAGGTTGCTTGAGCAGTAAGGCGACTCAGGTCCAAAGTATCCCAGGTTGCCGGATCGGGCGTCGACTTGTCGAAGTCGCGGGATCGAGACTGCAGAAGCACGTCCATGACCTGATCCTGCACTGGCTGGCTGAACGTTGCGGCCGAAAATGCTCGACCGGACCGGATGCGCGTCCAATCGTCAGGCGTGAGCCGCGTAAACAGGCGCAGGTTATACGGGTAATCGCCGATAAACTCCTGGTCGACGACGACTCCTGCCATCACGAGCATCATGACGTCAGTCCAGGTGTTGCTGCTCACCGGACGCTGATCGGAGACGTACTCGGCCAAGTCGCTCACACCGGCCGCGCCCTTGTTCTTGATCGCCTGAACGTACTTCGCCAAATCGATCCGCCGGGCTTGGCCAGGAAAGTCGTACTCGCAGTCAGGGAGGATGCCGACGATCGCGCCGTCAATAACGGTCCAAACGATCGCCAAGCTGTATGCGGAAAGGACCGCCTCGACGGTGAACCCTTCGACTTCAGGATCGGCAAAGGCAAAGAAGGTGAAGTCGGGGAGTGCGACCGCAAGGTCGCAGGCCATCTCCTTGGCGATCTGCGGCAACAGCAAATCCTGCATGGCGGCAATAGGATCTCGTTTAGCCGCCTGACTCCAATCGAGCTTAAGGTCGCTCTGATTGCGGGATATGCTCTTTATCCGCGCGATCTGCTCCGGCGTGAATGGCCTCTTGCTGCGTGCATCACCCAGGAAAGTCGTTACCGATTCGGGCAATCCGTCCAGGCTAACCTGCATGCCGTGTTCGAATTCGAACACTCCGGCCGCCATCCGCCTCACGATCGTGATCCCTCCGGGCGCCACGTTCGGCTGATTCAGCTCGGCTGGAAGCTGACGGATATAAGGGGTCTCGGTCGGCCCATACCGGATGGTCTGCCCGGGCGCCATTCGGTAGAGGTCGTGTATTGGAACTGAGATCGGATTGGGCAGCACCTTCATGCCTTTCCGGAAGAGCCGCTCAAACTCCGCATAGTTCGCGTCGGGTCTGGGCCTTACCGACACGAGCCGGTAGCGCCCCTTGTCCTCCCTCCAAGTGGCCCTTAGTGCACGGGCAACCAGTGTCCTTACCCGAGCGGGATCGCCATTCTTCGCCGACACGAACACCGAGTAGTCACCCAACTCAGATTCGACGGAGTGCGGCTGCCCCGTTGCCGCCGCGAGCAGGCGGCAAAGCTCGGGCATCCCATAGGATCCAACGGGGATTCGTGTGAAAGCAAGGAGCAGGAACGCTGATACCACAACTTAATGACCCAATAAGTGGCTCGATCATTCGCATGCACCGCATGCTTTGTCGAAATACTCGCTTCGGAATTGCCGCTGACTGCCGCTCAAATGACTCTCAACGGCCACCGGTAGCCGTTAGCGACCGTCGATCGCTCGAGAAATGAGGGATGATAAAGGGGACGTATGCAAACTCGGGAAAAGAGACGGCCGAACGAAAGGAGCCGAGCGACTCTCAAGGAGGTCGCGAGCAAGGTCGGAGTGTCGATCTGCACTGCTTCGGTGGTTCTCAACAACAGCAATTCGGGTTCGCGCGTATCCGATGCCACCCGCACCGCCGTGATTGAGGCGGCGCGCGAGCTTGGGTATCGAGCCAACCAGATCGCGCGCTCTCTTCATGCCGGGCATACTCACGTTATTGGAGTTGTGCCTGCAGCGACCGAGACCAATATACTCTTGGGTCCTCACCTGCAGCACGTGCTAAACGGCATTGTCAACGAGACCGAAGTACACGGTTACGACCTTTCGATCATCACCCGATGCGACCAGTCCCGCCCTTCAGATCTATTGGACGCCCTTCTTGGTGGACGCATGGACGGGGTTATCGTCGTTGCTCCAAGGTCGAACTCGCGTCTCATACCGCTACTTAGGGACGAGCATCTACCGATGGTAGTCATCGATGGCGATCCCGAGATGTGCGACAACATCTACGTGATCGACAACGACACCTCGGTGCGGCGAGCGATCCAGCACCTCGTTGACCTCGGACACCGGAACATCGGCCACATCGCGGGCCCGCAAGACTTGTTCGCCGCACGCATACGCAAGGATGCGTTCTTCCGGGAAATGAGCCGTTTGGGCGTTCCATTGAAATTGGAGTGGCTGCAGGTTGGCGTTTTCAATATTCCATCTGGCGAAGACGCGATGAATCGGATACTGCGTCACGACGAGTTGCCGACCGCTGTGTTCTGCGCTAATGACGAGATGGCGTTCGGTGCTATTCGGGCCATTCTCGCCAAGGGACTTCGGGTCCCCGAAGATATTACGGTGGTCGGATTCGACGACGTGCCGTTTGCCGCGATGACAACGCCGACCCTAACGACCATCCGCCAGCCGGTCGACGAGATTGCGCGCGCTGCTACTTCGGCCCTGATCGGCTATATCGAAGAAGGCGTGCCGATCGGCAGTCGAACGTTTCCCGGCTCGCTTGTAGAGAGGATGTCTTCCGCACCTCCGCGCCGATAAATCCTGCGCATTTGGCGCATTTTGGGCGCAAATCGCAAATTTGCTTGTTAGAATAAACGTTTAACTTCATACGATAAAACCGTATCCAGCTCCGAGCGTGGAACTGAATCGGTCTGTTCGGACCGTCTACGAATTGACGGAACGAAATCCTGGCAGGACAAGTAAATACGCATCGGCTAGACAACCAACGGAGGTTAATTAGATTGAAACTCAAAGGATTCACCCTCATTGAGCTTCTTGTCGTGATTGCCATCATCGCAATTCTCGCATCAATCCTTTTCCCTGTATTCGCGCAAGCCAAGCTCGCCGCGAAGAAGACAGTAGCTCTCAGCAACGCCAAGCAGATCGGACTGGCCCAGTTTATGTACATGGGCGACTATGACGACCACCTTGTCAAGTCCTATTTCGGCTTCCCGGCCCCGCCATGTTCAGCTTGGGGTAACACCTATTACAGCTGGAAATATGCACTGCAGCCCTACCTCGCCAAGAGCAATGGTCTCTTGCTTGACCCGACGAACCAGTTCCAAGGCCCTCAGTACTACCTCAACGGGTTTAGCGATGGGAACAGCGCCGATACCGTCACTCTTCCGCAGAACTACGCGGTCAATGACGCGATAATCGGATTTGCCAACGGACCTTGTGCGAGCAGTCAGTACTGCCCGGCTGGACTAGATACTCTTGATGGCGTCGCGGATCCTGCTTCAACGATTACGATTCTCCCGAATCGCAGCCAGTGGCATGACCTGAAATTCCTGTTCATTAGCCCGGTCTATGACGGTGGCACGCCCGGTTGGTGCGACACGATCAACCAGAACGCGAGCAACCAACAGTGCCCGGCAGCCGGTGATGGTCCGATCAACGCGATCGCCAAACAGGCGGCGTTTGTATGGGCCGACGGTCACGCGAAGGTGATGAACATCATTCAGACCCTTCAGACAAGCCAGGTCAACTTCGACAACTGGGGAACGATGTACTATCATTACAACCCAATCAACAACAGTACAACCCAAATGCCTACCCAGGCAGACCGAATCGGTATTGCCCAAAACGCATATCCCGAGTACAAGTAAGCCCGGACCCGATAACTTGCCGCATCCAGCGTTTTACGTCGGGTGCGGCAATCCTAAAGGTCGATCAATATGAAGAAGATATTCTGCTCCCTGCTGGTGGTCGTTGCTGGCCTTGTCATCTATGGCTGCAAGTCCGACATGCAACCCGTCACCACCCAGCCGGCCAATGCGCCACCTCCCAAAGGCTCCTACAAGGAAGCCATCCAGAACAATCCGAACATTCCGGACAGCGCCAAACGCGCGATGGGTATTCCCGCCAAGCCCGGGAAATAGCGACGATTAGGTTCTGAAATGAGATTCGATGTCGCCATCATTGGCGGAGGCCCCGGCGGTTCTACCTGCGGGGCCTTCCTGCGTAAGTACAAGCCGAAGCTGAAGGTCGGCATTTTCGAAAGAGAGACCTTCCCCCGCGACCATGTCGGGGAGAGCCAATTGCCGGCGATCGGCAAGGTCCTCAACGAACTCGGCATTTGGGATCGGATCGAGGCCGCCGATTTTCCGATCAAAGTCGGAGGCACCTATAAGTGGGGACGCTCCGACGATCTATGGGATTTCCACTTCCTGCCCAACGGTGAGTTTCATGACGAACCACGCCCAGGCAAATACCGGGGGCAACGTCTGGAAACGGCTTTCCAAGTGGATCGTGCCGTCTATGACAAAATCCTCTTGGACTATGCACGCGAGTTGGGTTGCGATGTCTTTGAAGGAACGGGAGTTCGAGAGGTCGTCCACGAAGGCGACACCGTGTCGAAGCTCATTCTGGATAATGGCGACGACGTCGAAGCAAGACACTTTGTCGATGCCTCCGGGCACATCGGACTCTTGCGCCGTTCGATTGGAGTCAAGGTCGATGAGCCTAGCACGCTCAAGAACGTGGCATTCTGGGACTACTGGCAGAATGCCGAGTGGGCCGTCGAACTGGGCATTGGCGGTACGCGCATCCAGGTGATGTCCGTCGGTTACGGCTGGCTCTGGTTCATCCCCCTAAGCCCTAGCCGCACCTCGATCGGCTTCGTTTGTCCGGCCGACTACTACAAGAAGAGCGGACTGAAGCCGCAAGACCTCTATCGGAAGGCCGTTCAAGACGAACCACGCATTCGCGACCTAGTCCAGAACGCCACATGCGAGGACAAGTTCGCAACCACCAAGGACTGGTCGTTCCTGGCGGAGCGACTGACCGGCGCAAACTGGATTCTCGTCGGCGAATCGGCTGGGTTCGCCGATCCAATACTTTCTGCTGGGCTAAGCCTGACCCATGCTTCGGCGCGCGAGGCCGCCTTCTCGATTCTCGAGGTCGACCGGGGCGGCGACAAACAGTGGATCGACGAGCAATACGGGGGACGAAACGCGAGGCGCGTCCTTCAGCATATTCGTTTCGCGGACTACTGGTATGCCGGAAACCGACACTTCAGCGACCTCAAGGAATACACGCGTGAGATCGCCCGCGACGCCGGGCTAGATTTGGACGCAGAAAATGCGTTCCGCTGGTTGGGTACGGGCGGGTTCATCGAAGAGGATCTAGGAATCGGAGGCTTCGGAACGCTTAGCTTCTCCGCACTTCAGCAAGTCGCCAATCGCCTCTCAGATGCCCCGTCGAAGCACGCATACTCGGGATACAACGGCTTCGTCTTGAATTTCGAGGGTGCCAGGCGAATCAAGGTGCCGCATTATGAGTCAGGACGCGTGCTGCCCATTCCCGCATGGACGCGAGACGGCAAGATCCTGCCGCTCAGCGGATTGATTGGGTACTTGGTGAAAGGTCTTGAAGCGAATCCTCAGGTCACCAAGGCATTCGCCGCGATGGCCAACGAACTCCGTCAAGTGGGAATAACTTACGATCATGCAATCCACGGTGGAGCTCTGCAGTGCCTTGAAGCGCTCATCCGGGACGGATGGGTCGAATGTAGACGATATAAGTCGTCAGAGCTACTACTGGATGATCTCCCTGAAGAGACAACGTTCTTCCAAAAGAATCGAGACGAGACACTCCCCAAGCGAAGGTCTCGCCAGAACCTGGATCCGGCGCCTTAGCCCTGGCAGGCCACGACTATGATGCTAACCCAAGTGACGATTTTGGCGATGATGGCAACCGGCCTGCACTCCCCTGGTTGGTCGCTAACGTTTCACGATGAGTTCGATGGCCCCGCCGGGCGAGCGCCGTCCCAAGAGCTGTGGAGCGCAAACGTGGGTGGCGACGGATGGGGCAACAACGAGAAAGAGAGCTATACCAAGGGAAACGCCAATGCGTTTCTTGACGGCAAGGGGCACTTGGTGATCGAGGCGAGGAAGGAGAAGACCAAGGGACCAGATGGGATCATGTGCGCGTACTCCTCAGCCCGACTGCTGACCAAAGGCAAGTTCTCTCAGCGATATGGCCGGATCGAGGCACGAATCCAACTGCCGGAAGGAAAGGGCATTTGGCCTGCCTTCTGGATGATGGGTGACAACATCGACTCGGTAGGTTGGCCCCAGTGCGGCGAGATCGACATCCTCGAGTCGGTCGACAAGGTGGTCAAGACCGCCTACGGCACGGTGCACGGACCGGGGTACTCCGGGCAGAACGCGGTGGGAGGGCATATCGACTTCCCTTCCTCGCTTTCAAGGGGCTTTCACACCTATGCCGTCGAGTGGGAACCGAACAGGATCCGCTGGTTCGTGGACGACAGGCGCTACTTCACGGTCACTCCAAACGAGATCCGGAAGCAAAAATGGGTCTTTGACCAGCCGTTCTTCATCATCATGAATCTAGCCATCGGCGGGTATTGGCCCGGTTACCCAGACGCCACTACCCAATTCCCGCAAAGGATGATCGTCGACTACGTCCGGGCTTACAAACGAGCCGAAAACTAGTCCCTTACAAGACGGTCAGCTTGGCAGTCTTCGTCACCCCGGCTCGGTTCGCGCTGATCGTTGCAGACGACTTCGACGTGACCTTGGCGGTCTTGACGCTGAACGTCGAAGTAGTCTTTCCCGCTGCAATCGTCACACTGGATGGAACGGTAGCCGACGATAGGCTGCTTGAAAGTGAAACTGACAATCCTCCGGAAGGCGCAGGCGACGAGATCGTCACCGTCCCGGTCGAGGTCTTACCGCCGGTCACCGAGGTCGGAGTCAAAGAGAGCGATTTCAGGGCGGGAGAATTCACGACGACAGTGGCGGTCCGGTTTGTGCCGTTCAGGGCGGCCGTAACCGTCACAGTCGCCTGACTCGCTACCGGCACTGTCTTGACGATAAACGTCCCGCTCTTCTTCCCGGCACCTATTGTCATCGTGGCGGGAACCGTCACTGAGCTGGATGCCGAGAAGAGGTGAACGACCATCCCGCCGGTTGGAGCCGGATTGTCGATCGACACGGCACCGGTGGCCGAAGTGCCTCCGACGACGGCTGTGGGAGCGATCGAGAAAGACGACAGGTTTGGAGGGTTGATCGTCAGGGTTGCCGAGACCGACACGCTTCCCGTTTTCGCCGTGATCGCCACCGTTGCACGCGTAGACACCGCAGTCGTCCTGACCGAGAACCCAAGGCTCGTCTTGCCGACCGGAATCGTCACCGAAGCCGGAACGGTCACAGATCTATCGCCGCTCGACAGATGGATGATCGTCCCGCCCTTCGGGGCGCCGGAATTCAGGTTCACCGTACCAGTGGACTGAGCGCCACCTAAAAGGGTGGAGGGACTCAAGGTGACGTTTGAAACCGAGATCGGCGAGATCGTCAGCGTCGCCCCTTTGCTGGTTCCGTTCAAGCTCCCGACAATCGAGGCGGCCACCGACGTCGAGGTCGCTATCGTCGAAACGGTGAAAGTCACCGACGAAGAGCCGGACGGAACGATCACCTTTGAGGGCACGCTGGCAGAGACAGAACTGCTGGAAATAGCGACGGTCACGCCCGATTGGGGTGCGTTGCCGTTCAGAGTAACTGTTCCAGTCGCCAAGTTTCCTCCGACCACCGAGGCTGGACTGAGCGAAAGCGAGGACACGAGGAACGGGTTCAGAGTTAAGACCGCTGTCTGAGTCGAACCGCCTGCAGACGCCGAGATAGTGGCTTGACCGGTGGCGGCGACCGCGTTTGTCGAAACCGTAAAGGTCGCAGTCTTGCTCCCCGAGGCGACTGTAACGGTCTGGGGCACCGTGGCGTTCTTGCTGCTCGACGACAGGTTCACGACCACGCCTCCCGCTCCCGCAGCGGACGTAAGGTTCACTTGCCCAACCGAAGCATATCCACCGATGACGGACACAGGGTTCAACGTAACGCCCGCGATCGCCCCTCCGACGACCGTCAAAGTTGCCGTGACGTTCACGCCTCCGGACGATGCCGTAATCACGCCGCTCGTAGTGGTACTCGGAAGGGTCGTATCGATCGTGAATGTCGCGCTCGTGGCGCCGGACGGAACCGTCACGAAGGGTGGAACCATGACGTTGGTGCTTCCACTCAACAGACTGACAACGTCGCCGCCGGCGGGCGCTGCCGAAACGAGCGTCACCGTCCCGGTAGCGGAAGCGCCACCCGTGACCGACGTAGGATTGACAGTCAGCTTGCTGGCCTTTACACTGTTCCCCTCTGTTCCGACCGCATACAGGCTGCCATCGTTGGACCCGATGAAAACCGTCCCGTCCGCTCCAATCGCTGGAGACGAAACGACATAGCTCTTGGTTTGAAATGCCCACTTCTCCGACCCGTCGGCTCCAAGGGCATACAAGTGGAAATCGGACGAGGCAAAGTAGATAGTGCCGTCCGACCCAATGGCGGGGGATGATGTTACGCCGTTGTTGGCGGCAAAGCTCCACTTGAGCGTTCCGTCCGGGTTCAGCGCATACAGGTTGAAGTCAGATGACCCAACATATATCGTTCCATCCGTTCCGACTGCGGGAGAGGAAACCACAGAATCGCCGGTCTTGAAGGCCCACTTCTTGGTTCCATCCGGATTGATGGCGTACAGGTTGAAGTCATTCGAGCCGATATAGATGGTGCCGTTCGCTCCGATCGCCGGCGAAGACGAAACCTGTGCCCCGGTCGCGAAGCTCCACTTCAGAGAACCATTCGCACCTACGGCGTACACGTTCCCGTCCGTCGATCCCACATAGACAGTCCCGTCCGAGCCAACAGCGGGCGACGAGCCGACGTAGTTCTTCGCCGCAAAACTCCACTTCTTGGCGCCGGCAGACGAGATCGCGTATAGATTGTTGTCCCACGATCCAACGTAGATCGTCCCATCCGACCCGATGTTCGGCGACGAAGAGATCGGGCCACCTGTCGTGTAGCTCCACTTCTTGGTTCCGTCCGGGTTCAGCGCGTAGAGGTTGTTATCTTCTGACCCAACGTAGACCGTGCCGTCCTTGCCGATCGCCGGCGAGGACCAAACAACGCTGCCGGTCGGGAAACTCCACTTCTTCGTCCCATCCGAATTCACCGCATACAAGCTCTGGTCGAACGAGCCGATGTAGACCGTTCCGTCGGCCGCGATCGTAGGGGAGCAGCCGATTAAAGAGCCTGTTGCGAACCGCCACTTCTGCGTTCCATTCGAGCCACCGCCCGAGCCGACACCAGTATTGAGCCTGTTGTTACGGAATTTGGGCCACGGTGAACCGCTCTGATAGTCTGCCGGCCGGAAACTGTTGGCAGCTTCGCGTTGACCAATCGCGTTGGACTGGACAGGCGCTGTCCCACGGGCAATCGCCATGCAGAACAATGCCAAAACCGCTAGACACAACGAGATGCGAATTCGAAACCTCAATAAAACTCCCTGGAAAGAAGGGGCCCGCCCGGTGATGTTCTACCCAAGCCGCATTTGCGTCGCCAACGGCGAGGCTGAATTTGCTGGCCACCCATTCCAGTGTACGGCGACATACTGTTATTGTGACGTAGCGCAAATCCGTGACCTCAGCCCAAGGAGCACTCGCCGGATTGGAAAGAACGGCCCCAGATTGACGCGTATCGAGATGCCTATTCCAGTCGGACGCGCCCCATGGATGGCTCAATACGATTCAGATATCGAAGGAAGTAAATAGCCGCCGATCGACGAGGCCCTTACTCCGGCACCGCCTGAGGTCGGAGTATCAAGATCGAGTGACGCGAGGCAACCACTTGCTTTAGAGATACGCTTCCAATAAAGAGGCGCTGAATGAAACCGTGCCCTTGGGCGCCCATCACGAGAAGCTCGGCGCCAAGTTCCTTCATCTGAGCCTCGATCGCACCGTCCAGGTCCTGCTCGACCACCCGGTACTCGGACGGAATGCCGACCGCAGCAAATCGGTCGACGATCTCCTTGCTCTTTGCTTCCATGTGCTGGCGAACTTTCTCGATGTGCGCCGGGTCCGCGCCGCCGACCATGCCATCGTCTATCGCGGTCAACAGAACTAGCCGGCCGATGCCTTTAGGTTGAAGGCTGGCCAACAACCCAATCGCATAGTCGGAGTATCTGGAGTGATCGGTAGTAACCAGGATAGTCAACGGACCTTCTTTCTCGACGCTTCCCTTGGCAATGAGTACCGATTGGTGCGAACCGATTGCAAGCGCCCGGCCCACGCTGCCGAAGAACAGCGCGGTGACCTTCGGTTCAGGACTCGACCCAACTGCGATAAGGTCAGCCTTTGCCTCGTCAGCTTGTCCCATCAACGCCTCCGCCGGGGAACCGGCAGTGACCAAGGTCTCGTGTTTGAACCCGAGATCGGTCGCCACCGCACCGGCGTCGTTCAACGCTCCCTCGTCGAAACGATCGCGCAATTCCAGAAATTCGGGCGTCCACGATAGCCCTTCGTCGTGAGAGAACAGCGGAGGTTCGTCCACGTGGACCAGCTTGAGCGTGGTGGAATCGATCTTGAGTCTCGCCAGAATGCGTAGGGCAGACTCATAGGTTCCGGTGATATCGACTCCGACAATCGTATTCATATAAGTGGAGTACGACGGCTACTGCCGTCGAATGCTTCGGAATTGTACCGGCTCGCGTCGATCTCCTCCGAAAACAAGGTTCCGCATCGAATTCGCCTGCTATATTCCGCCTATATGAATCGACTCGCGATCTATCCCGGTTCATTCGATCCGCCGACTCTGGGCCACCTCGACGTCATCGAACGGGCATCCAAGCTGTTCGACGACTTGATCGTCGCCGTTGGAGTCAACTCATCGAAGAACCCAATGCTCTCAAGCGACGAAAGGATGGAGGCGCTGTGTAACAGCGTGCGCCACCTTGCGAATGTGCGCGTCGAGCAGTTCTCCGGCCTTCTGGTCCACTACGCACTCGACAAGGGCGCAAAGTCTATTGTCAGGGGGCTGCGCGCAACGGCCGATTTCGAGTACGAGTTCCAGATGGCGATGATCAACCGGCGTCTGAGCGACGATGTAGACACCGTATTCCTCATGACAAAATGGGAGCACAGCTACCTGAGCAGTTCGATCGTTCGTGAAGTAGCCGTCCTTGGAGGCGATTACGCCGGACTGGTGCCTCAAGCCGTAAATGTAGTCATGCAGCGCGTATTGTCGGCCCGCCAAGACCGAAGCTGAAATCCGCTTATGGGAAAATCGTCACTCGCCGAACACATTCAGGAGAAGCTCAAGCAGCTTCCTTCGAAGCCGGGGTGCTACATATACCGGGACGAAAAGCAAAGCGTCCTCTATGTCGGCAAAGCCATCTCGCTGAAGAACCGGGTTCGCAGCTACTTTCAGGAATCCACTCGCCACGGAGTTCGAATCGCCCGCATGGTCGGCAAGGTCCACGACATCGAGTGGATTGTGGTCGACTCGGAGCTAGAGGCGCTGGTACTCGAATGTAACCTGATCAAGCAGCACCGTCCTCCGTTCAACGTCCGCTTGCGCGATGACAAGAGCTATCCGTATATAACGATCACGAACGAGAGGTTTCCTCGAGTCCTGTTCACTCGCAAGGTTCGCAAAGACGGAGCGAAGTACTTCGGGCCCTATTCCAGCGCGTTTCACGTTCGAGATTCGCTTCAGCTTCTCCACAAGATATTCCCCCTGATACCGTGCGGCAAGAGTTGGAGCGGCGAGGCGGAGCAACGCACTTGCCTCTACTATCATCTGGGGCGCTGTATGGGCCCGTGTGCCGGGCTGAGCGATCGAAACGAATATGCCAAAGTGATCGACAAGGTTGAGCGATTTCTGAACGGCAAAGAGGAATCGATCATTGACGACCTGAAGGCGGACATGGCAGTGGCCGCCGAACAGCTCGATTTCGAGAAAGCGGCAAAGATACGCGACCAAGTCTTGGCGATCGACAGCGTCCTCCAGCGCCAGAAAGTTCTCTCCAGCGACCAAGTCGATCAGGACGTGATCGCGGTAGTCAAGGATGATCGCGGGGCAGCGATCCAGATGCTCTACATCCGTAGCGGCAAGCTCATTGGCCAACGCCAGTACGTTTTGGATGGAGCAGGAGACGCTCCCCCTGCCCTCGCGGTGCAGGAATTCGTGAAGCAGTACTACTCGGAAGCCGCCGAGGTGCCAAGGGAGATCCTGCTGCCTGTCGAGATAGAGGAACGGAACATTGTCCAAACATGGCTGCGCCAGAAGCGCGGCAGCGCCGTAACGCTAGAGGTTCCGCAACAGGGCGAGAAGGCGAAGCTTGTAGATCTCGCTGCTGACAACGCGGAACAAGCGCTGAATCAGATATCGACCGAACTAGCCCAGAAGGAACAGTGGGCGGAGGACGCCATGAACCAGTTGATGGATTCCATCGGACTGGAGAATCCCCCCGTTCGAGTCGAAGGGTACGACATCTCGAACATCCAAGGCACTTCACCGGTCGGATCCATGGTCGTGACCGAAAACGGCGAGGCAGCCAAAGCCGAGTACCGCCGGTTCAAAGTTCGTTACCATCCGGAGAGCCCGAACGACTTTGCGATGATGCACGAGGTTCTGACGCGGCGTCTGCGCGCCTATGTCGATGGAGACGAGAAGTTCCAGAAGCTCCCGGATCTGATCATGATCGACGGCGGTCGCGGCCAGTTGGCGGCCGCCCTCAAAGCCAGGGACGAACTTGGGCTATCGATCCCGATGATCGGCCTCGCCAAGCGCCACGAACTCATCTACGTCCCCAACGAGCCCTCCGAACCGCTTTCGGGCGTTCAACCATTGCCGGTATCGTCTCCCGCCGAGTACTCCTATGACCGGCCGGCGCCCCGCGAGTACACCTACCGCGAGATCGAACTCCCGCTTAACTCTCCCGGCCTCATGCTCCTCCGCAAGCTTCGCGATGAGGCACACCGCTTCGCCCTGACCTTCCACCGCAAGCTCCGAGACAAGCGGATCAGCGGCTCCGCCCTGGAGGAAATCCCTGGCGTTGGCCCCCGCCGTAAACGCCTGCTCCTCAGGACCTTCGGTTCCCTCGAAGGCGTCCGCCGGGCCACCGCAGACGAAATAGCCGCCGTCCCGACCATGACCAAAGCCCTCGCCGAAAAGGTGAGAGAGTATTTGGTGGAGGCATAGGGAGGGTTGAAGGGAGCGGGTTAGAACGGGGCGTTGAGCGTTGAGGCAATTGCGGCTCATTCCGAGTCAAAGGCGCCTATCCTATGGGCACCATTCCAAGTCCGACCCTCAACCCGCTTTCCGCCCCGCGTCCCGCTACTTGATCCCGCTCATTACGATGCCTTTCACGAAATAGCGCTGGCCCAGCAAGAACATCACGATCAGGGGGATCATGATGAGGACAGAACCGGCCATCAGCAGGTGCCACTCCTCGTTGTGAAGCGTTTGGTAGGTGCGGAGACCCAGTTCTAGCGTCTGCTTGTCGGGCGAGCTCAGGTAGATGAGCGGGCCCATAAAGTCCTTCCACGTGTACACAAAGCAGAAGATGCCGATCGTGGCGAGCGCCGCACCCGAGTTGGGCATGACGATCCGCCAGAAGATCGTCGAATGCGTCGCGCCGTCGATAAACGCCGCTTCATCCAATTCACGCGGAATTCCCATCATGAACTGGCGCATAAGGAAAATGTTGAAGGCGCCTCCGCCGAACCACGCCGGGACCCACAACGGGTTCCACGTATCCACCCAGTGCAGGTACTTGTACATGATGAACGTCGGGATCATCACGACCAAGCCGGGAAGCATCATCGTGCTCAGAAGCAGGATGAACAGGCGATCTCGGCCCCTGAAACGGAGCCGGGCGAACGGATAGGCAACTAGGCTGGACGAAACGATTACGCCGGCCGTCGTCAGCGTCGCGATGATCGCGGAGTTCCTGAAGAACAGAAAGAACGGCGCGTTCGGGTTCGAAAGCACCGTCTGAAAGTTCTCCCAAGTGAGATGCCTGGGCCACGACCAGACGGAACTGGCGGCGATCTCCTGGCTGGACTTGAGGGACATCACAACCATCATGTACAGCGGAAGCATGAACAGCACGGAGCCGGCCAGCAGGACGCACCACAATAGCACGCGCGCGGCCGCCGTGACCTTCTCCGCACGTTTTGCGGCGATGCGGTACCGCTCATAGTCGATCGCCTGTGCCTGCGGATCGGCAACGATGTTCTGGTTTGCCCTCATCGTGCTCGACCTCGCTTCGGATCAATCGTCCCGTGCCTCATTTCGTATCCGCCTCGTAATAGACCCACTTGCTCGCCCTGAACTGAACGAGCGTTACCACCATGATGATTGCGAAAAGGATCCAGGCGCCGGCGGATGCATATCCCATCCTAAGCTGTTCGAAAGCGTTCTGGTACAGCTTGTACATATAGAACCGCGTGCTGTCGTTCGGTCCGCCCGATGTCATGACGACCGCCTGGGTGAACACTTGGAAGCTGCCGATAAACCCGGTGACCAGCGAGAAAAAGAGCGTCGGTGTCAGGAGCGGTATCGTAATCGCTCTGAACTTGCCCCATACCCCCGCGCCGTCCAAAGTGGCCGCCTCGTAGTAGTGCTGCGGAATGTTCTGCAGGCCGGCGATCATGATGATCATCCCGCCACCGGCAAACCACATCGACATGATGATCAGACCGGGAAGCGCGAACTTCTCGCTCCCCAACCAGTCCAGCCGCTTGTCCGGCGTGCCCGCGATCTCGCTCAGCTTGGTGCCGAGCCAGCTTCCGTGACTTCCATAGATCACCGCGTTCAGCAACCCGTTTTCAGGGTTGAAGATCTTGCGCCAGATCAGCGAAGAAGCCACCAAACTAGCAAGCGACGGTACATAGTAGACCGCCCTGAAGAGTGGTATTCCACGGACCTTCTGGTTCAACAGCAAGGCCAGCAGCAGCGCCACCATGACTCCCAGAGGCACCGAGAAAGCGGTGTATATGAGGGTGACCATCATGCTCTTCCAGAAGAGCGGATCCACCGCGCCCGCCTCGGTGTAGTTCTCGAGGCCGCGCCACTTGGCAGGGGTGATGATGTCCCAGTCGGCAAAGCTCATCAGGAGCGACAGAATCATCGGGCCGAGCGTAAAGACGGCGATTCCGATGATCCAGGGCAGCAGGAACTTGTAGGCGGCGATGTTCTCGGTCCGCTCGCGGATCGAGTACTTGATTCCCCGCTCCGGCCAATACGTCCAACCGAGAATCAGCCCAATGACCGCCAACCCGGCGAGCACGCCAAACGTCCAGTTGAAGGGCGAAAGCTCCTCGTCCTTGAGCAAAGCGTCGAGCCTGGCCTGACCGTTCTTCTGGGCTTCCTTGAGGACCGGTTCCGCCTGCTTCTGACCGCTCCAAACCAGGTCCAGCCCCGCACTTAGACGATCCGAAACGCTGGGCCAATAGTAGGCGGACGGTTCGAATCGCACGAACGGGACCGCCGTATCGGTCACAACAATGTTGGCCGGATATTCCTGTTCCTTCGGCGTCGTTGGACCGTGAGCCCAGATTCCGGGAGTGAGGGCGATCCGCTTAATCGCAGGCTGGGCGATTCCTGCTCGCGCCATCGCCTCCATCGCGACCGGACCGGCCATATACCGCGTGAGTCGCCACGCCTCGTCCGGATGGGGCGTGCCTCGGAAAATGCAGTATCCGGATCCGCCGGTTGGCGCCGCCCGAGTTCCGTCGGAAAACGCGGGAAACAGCGTCACGTCCCAGTCAAAGAACCCCTCCTTGCCGGGCACCAGGTCCTTTCGCATTTGCGGAACGACCCAGATGCCGTTCTGATACATCGCGATCTTCCCCGACGAGAACAACTGCTGTGCCGTCGCCATCAACACGCCGCTCGTCTCGGTGGAGTTCGGCATGTAGTGGTACAGGTTCATGAAGTCGGAGGCGTACTGATAAGCCCTGACCGTCTTCGGTTGTGCGTTCGTTACTTGAGTGGGATGCTCGGAATCGTTGGCGTAACCGCCGCCGCTCGAATACGTAAAGGTCCGAGCAAGCAACTCGGGATAGTCAGACGAGAAAGCCCACCGCACGACCTTGCCGGCGGAATCCTTCTTCGTAAGCTGTTGGCAAACCCATACAAAGTCCTTCTCCTTAAGTTCGGGGCGGACTTTGTAGTCCCACGTCCAAGTTCCGTCCGGGTAAGGGATGCCCGCTTCGCGAAAAGCCCGCTTGTTGTAGTAAACGAGTCCGATGGGCGCAATATCGCGAGGAAGAACGTAAAGTTGGCCCTTATAGCTGTGGGCGTCGACGATCGGTCTGTAATAGTCCTTCAGGTCGAATCCGGGCGTCTTGTCGAAGAACGGGTTAAGCGGTAGGAGAGCGTTCTTTGCGGCAAGGGCTTGAAAGTGCCCTGGGTCCATCATCGCCACGTCGGGCGGTACGTTGGCCGCGTACAACGTCAACATCTTCTGGTGGTAGACGTTGTAGTCCGGAATGGGCTCAAGTTTGACCTTGATGTCGGGGTTTTCGCGCTCGAATCGGTCCAAAACGCCTTGGATGACCTTGAGCGAAATGTCGCCGTCCCAGACGGTGAACTGGAGGACCACCGGTTCTTTGGCGAACGCGATGGATGCGCAAAACAGGGCGGCCAGGACGAGGCCCAAGCGACCAGCTACCTTGCTGATTGAATGGTAAATCACGTTGTTACTCAGTGTGACAGACTACCTGCCTAACTGGTCCGAAGGACAGAGCCCTGAGGGTAATTCCGGGGTCAGAGTCGGGCTTTTTCGCGAGGTGTCTGCTGGGCCGGAGGATCGGCGCGATAGACCTCTTGCTTGCCCTTTTCGATGGAGGTCATCACCTTGCCGACGACGCCTTCCAACTGGGAAAGCACGTCGTACGCGTACCGCTCGGCGCCCCTGCGCATATTGACGGCCTCGCGGTCGGCGGCATTCCGGATTTCCTCGCTCTGAGCTTTGCTCAGCTTGAGGATCTCGCTTTCTGCGACCATCCGCTCCTGCTGCAGTTTGCCCTGCTCGATAATCCGCTCCGCCTCCTTTCGAGCTTCGGTGACGAGCCGCTCCGCTTCCTTTTTGGCGCTTTCGAGCGTCATCGTGGCGTCTTCCTTCGCCGTATCGATGATCCTCTCCGATTCCCGGACGGTGTTCACTGCCGTCTTGAGCTCTTGAGGAAGCGATGCCCGGATCTTCGCGATCTGCATGCTGATCTCATCCCGATCCAACTTCCAGGTAAGGGGCCCAAACGAGGGCGTCCGATCGATCAATTGGGAGAGGTCATCGAGCAAACGGAGAATGTCCATTGGATTACCAGACGAGTGAGTGAGTTATTGTGACATGCCCATCGCGGGAATGTCACAAGAAAGTTTGCTGGGCGGAGCGGAGGGTCGGGGGGCGCGGGGCGGGGGCAGAGAGTCGGATTGCGGCAAAGCAGGGTAGGCGTCGGCTACTCCGACGTTTTGCATTTGGTGGCTCAGGACCGACCCGCTCCCCGCGACCCGCGCCTCTCACTCGTAATGCCTACTCACTTGCTTGTGGTGCTCGACATATGCAAGAACCTCGGCTACCGTTGGGACCAGGGTGGTGGCGCCGTAGGACGAGCATTTGAGGCAGCCGGCGGCGGCGGCGAACTGGAGGCACTTGGTCATGCTCCAGTCTTGCTCAAGGCCGAAAAGCATGCCGGCTCGAAACATGTCGCCCGCGCCGGTCGTGTCGACCACGGTGGCAGCCGGATATGGGGGATATGCACGGGCTTCCATGTCGGGAGAGCCCGCAATGAACCCGTTGGGCCCGTCGCTAAGGATCGTGAAGCAACCGTGGGTTTCGACCCATTCCTTGACCCATCGCACGTTTTTCTGCATATTGTTCCGGTAGCCCGCCCAATCCGTGCTGCTCTGCCAGAACGAGCCTGGCACAATCGGATCGTCGCTTCGAAGAAAGTCCATCAGATAGCACCGCATGCCGGCTTCGGCCGCCGCACGGGCCACGATACGCGATGCGTTCTCCATGTTTGGCTCGGCGGTGAATAGGCCCCCGGCTTGAAACGGAATTTGCAGGGGATCGAGGCCGAGTTCCATCGCGGAGAAACCCCGTCCGAACATCGTCCGCTCACCGTCCGGCGTCACGTAGATATCGCACACCGGGGTCAGGTCGTCCCTGTCTTCGCCGATCCAATGAGACGAGCGGAGGTAGGCCTCTCGAAGCCCCTTTTCATAGAGCAGTTCGCGCAGCAAATCCGAGTCGGGTCCGCTACCGAGGCGGTTTCCGCACAGAGTGACCTCGGCGCCCCATTTGACGAGAGCGTTCGCGGTGTTGGCCGCTTCTCCGCCCAGCATGATCGACTCATCCTCAACTTCCGTATAGCCGCCGAGCGGAGGAAGCCGGGGAACCCTACGGAGACGATCTAGACAAATCGTGCCAAATACGAAAATCAACTCGCGTAGCATACACGCCGACCGACCGGCCCCGCTACGACAGCCCGTCCGCGGGACGCCATAATGAAAATGTGATCTGGCTTCAAGGTGGAATGAGCTTTCTGCTTTGGATCGCCTATGGGGCGATTCAGAACAGACGCTCCGAGTCAGTCAGATCATGGGCGCTCTCCGTGCCGAAAAAACGAAGAACGGCAACCGCGGTTGTGTGGATGCTGGGGTCGATATCGATCGTCTTTGCCGCCCTCACTGCGTGCCTTCGAATCGGCGGATTTGGAAGCAACGGAATGACGCCATTCGTATGGATAGTCGTGACCGTCTTTGGGGCTTTTTTCGTGCATGGACAAACCATGGCTACCGCGCTATTGATCGCCACCGTCCAGGAATCGGTAACGGCGGCGCGTCTCGACTCGTCTAGGACTCAACACCATCAGGAAATCGATCACCATGAAGCACCTTCTTCTTAGCCTTGGCCTCTGCCTCGCTCTCGTCACCGGCGCCAGCGCCCAGATCACGACCGACAAGGGAAGCAAGAGCGACGAGATCAACCTCAAGATCCACGAGGTGGACCTGCTCCTCCAGATACTTCCCCTGCTGCTCACGAAGGATCAACTCAACAACGACGTACTTCCCGCCGTCGAGCAGGCCCGGGCGATCGCCAAGAAGGAACTGCAGGCCGAAGACGATGCCCTCGCCAAGATGGAACCGATCGTCGACCAAGCGCTAGCCGATGCCTACGCCAAAGGCGCCTATCCCTCGCGAACGATGATCGACGAGGTCGCCAAAACCACCAAGACCTACGCCAACAAGCGCCTCATTACCGAATTGAATATGGTCAGCGTCTTGACCGCGATGCTGGAAAAGACCCTCAATTCAGGTCAGAAGAAGGCCCTCATCAACTCCTTCGACCCCAAATTCATCGACCCCGCCGCCAAGCCCGAATCGATGAGCGACGAAGCCAAGATGAACTTCTTCGTCCGCCGAGTCTTCCTCGACCCGATGGTCTACGAGGTATTGAAGAAGCTAGCGAAGGCGAGCAGTTGATCTGGAGGGTCGTGGGGCCAGGGGCGCGGGGGGCGGACGCTCACTTCCTGCTTCACCTCGGCCCGATTAATTCACAACTCCACCAATCCATGCATCCGACCCGCCCCCTCGCACCGCGACCCTAGGGTTCGCTGTCCCTCGCCACTTCCTCATTCATCCCCGCGACCACTTCCTTGAGCTCTTCGGCGTAGGCTTCCAGATGGTGGGCGATCGTGTCGTCGTGGGTGGATAGGATGCGGAGGGCCAATAGGCCGGCATTTCGGCCGTTGCCGATCGCGACGGTGGCGACCGGTATGCCGGCGGGCATCTGAACGATCGAATAGAGCGAATCGACACCGCCAAGGGCGCGCGTCTGGATCGGGACGCCGATCACCGGAAGCGTCGTGAGCGAGGCGACCATGCCCGGAAGATGTGCCGCCCCGCCTGCTCCCGCGATGATCACCTTCAGTCCACGCTCGCGCGCCGTCTTGGCGTAATCGAACATCGCGTCGGGCGTTCGATGCGCGCTGACCACGCGAAGTTCGTATGGAACACCGAATTCATCAAGCGCCTTGGCCGCAAGTTCCATCGGCTCCAGGTCGCTCTTGCTGCCCATGATAATGCCTACGATCGGTTTCATATTCCCCATCCTACCGAGCCGATCTACTCAACTTGCGCGGGTGAAGCCGGTAATCGATCGCCCGGCGGCATGACCGTTAACAATCCAGGGTTAGCGCGCCTTCTTGGACTCGAGGGCAATCTCGACGGCATAGCGCTTGCTCGCTCCCAGGTTGCGCTGGACCAGTTCCTTCGCCTCGGCGCCCATCTCGAACCGGGCGATCGAATCTTGGAGCAGTTTGCGAATCGCATCGGACAATTCGATTTCCGTCGCGCAGGCAAGAGCGGCTCCCGCCCGGTCCGCCATCGCGGTGACGTCGCGGAAGTTCTGCATGTGAATGCCGTGTAGAACCGGCTTGCCCTGGGCGAGGGGTTGAATGATGTTCTGCCCCCCTAGATTGGAGAACCCTCCGCCCACAATCACGAAGTCGGCAACCGAGTAGGCCGAGCTAAGCTCTCCATAGGTATCTAGGATCAAGTAGGGGCCAGATTCACCCTTCGACCGGAGGGCGACCGAACCGGTCCGGCGCTTCACCGTATCTGCAAGCGCCTCGACGCGCTCCAGGTGGCGCGGCGCATGGACGACGTTGAACCGTTCGAATCCCACGCCCTCCAAGGCATCGAGAACGAACATCTCCTCCTCTTCCCCACGGGTGGATCCGATGACGACCGTCGCCTTGTCGGTATCGATGCCCAGTTTCTTGATCCACTCCGCCCGATTCGCCCCCATCTCGTCTGCGGCCTGATCGAATTTACAGTTACCAACGACCGCGGCGTCCTTTGCTCCCAGTGCCATCACCCGCTCGCGATCGGTTTCGCTTTGCATCAGGCATCGGTCGACGTTCTTGAACAGGCTCCGATAGAAGAACCGAAACCTCATGGACCGAGGGAAACTGCGGTCGCTGATACGGCCGTTCACGACCATCGTCCGTGCGCCGAACACGTTGGCCGCCCAGAGGAAGTTCATCCACAACTCGGTCTCCATGACGACGACCACGTCCGGCCGGATCTGTTGCATCGCCGAGAGTTGGAACCGGGCCACGTCGATCGGGAAATAGACGAGGTGATCGAATAAATTGCCCTTCGCCTCTCGGGCCGTTTGATGTCCGCTGCTCGTAGTCACGCTGACAACGATCTCGTGCTTGGGCAGCGCTCTTCGCAACTCCTTGAGGATCGGCGACGCGGCCAAAAACTCGCCGACCGACACGGTGTGAACCCATATTCGGCGCGTGTCACCGCGCGGCGGCAGGCTCATACTTCCCATCCGCTCCGCCCAGTTCGGCCGCTCTTTTCGCCTCAACGACTTGAAGTAAACCCAAGGCGCCCAGAACGGCGACAGGAGCGTCAGCAAGAAGTTATAAAGCAGGAACATCGATGTTAGTACGGTGGAGTTGGGAGCAAGTTTGGGATTGGCGCATTAGCACGTAGTCCGCATCTCAATGCAGAGGACGCGGCGGAAGCGCGGAGGATCGCGGCAAAGAGTCGGTCAACTCTGGAAGGTCTTTCCGGTAACCCGCTCGAAGGCTTCGACGTACTTGGCCCGCGTCTTCTCGACGATCTCGGTTGGTAACGTCGGCCCCGGCGGGCGCTTGTCCCACCCGAGGGTCTCGAGGTAGTCCCGGACGAATTGTTTGTCGTAGCTTGGTTGGGCGTGCCCCGGCTCGTAGAGGTTAGCATCCCAGAACCGGCTGCTGTCCGGCGTGAGCGCCTCGTCGATCCAAAGAATGCCGTCTTCGGTGGTTCCGAACTCGAATTTGGTATCCGCCAGAATCAGACCCTTCGAAGCGGCATGAGCCGACGCCCGGCTGAAGATCTCGAGCGTCTTCATCATCACGAAGTCGGCCGTCTCCCGCCCCACCAGGTCCGCCGCCTGCTGGAACGAGATGTTTTCGTCGTGTCCGGCCTGGGCCTTGGTGGCGGGGGTAAAGATCGGTTCCGGCAGGATCGCCGATTCGATCAATCCTTCCGGCAGCGCCAGTTCGTGGACCGAACCGCCAGCCATTCGATACTCCTTGAACAGCGACCCCGAGATGTATCCCCGTGCCACGCACTCGATCGATAGCGGGTTTGCCTTTCGGGCGATCGTGGTGCGTCCGCTGAGCTCAGGTTCCGGCTGGTGACATCGCTTCTGCACTTCCGCATCGTCTACCGAGATCACGTGGTTGGGGCAGACGTCGGCGAACAGTTCGAACCAAAACGAACTCATCTGGTTCAGAATGCGCCCCTTGTCCGGAATTCCGTTCGCCATCACGCAATCGAACGCCGAGATCCGATCCGTCGCGACGATCATCACCTCGTCCCCCAAATCGTAGACCTCCCGAACCTTCCCCACCTTTGCCGGCGGCATCCCCACCAAAGCCGTACGCAGCAACTCAGCCATTTGAAGGGAGTATGGCATCAGATTGGCGGTCGAGGGGCGTGGGCAGTGGGGCGCGGCGAAGCCGAGTAGGCGACGGCCCCCTCTTGCGCTCCGCTCCTTTAGGCACGAAATGGGAATTTTTGGACGTGCCCAATACCACCTTGAACCTGCCAACAACCAACCGGCACGAACCAACCGACATCTTCGCCGGCGCCCGCAGCCACGAATCCCGCCCCGGGCCCCGTGTTGACTCAAAACTAAAACCGACCGGGGCCCCGCAACCCGCGCCCCCCGATGCGGTACAACCTCCCCAGATGAATCGCATCGTCTGCTTTATCCGCCCGCATCGGCTTGAACAGGTCAAGTCGGCGATTGCGGCGTTGGGTGTGACGGGGATGAGCGTCTCGGACGTGCGCGGACGCGGCAACTCGCCGGAGAAATCCGACTGGTTCGGAGGCGAAGAGGGTCTGGTTGCACTTCCGATCCGATCGCGCGTCGAGGTGGTTGCCGTCGATGACTTGACCGACGAGATTGTGAGCGCTATTCTAGAGAACGCGCGCACGGGCGAAGACGGCGACGGCAAGATCTTCGTGGAAAAAGTAGCCGATGCGATCAGGATTAGGACCCAAGAACGAGGGGAACCTGCAATCTAGATCGAATTCTTGCCGCGCAACTTCCGTCATACTTGTCGCAACAGGAAGTCTCAATATCGATGAATGCCCTTCTTCTCGCCACCGCCTATCTCGCCCTGATCTCGCCGATCAAGGCCCCCGTGACCGTCCATGTGGACGCCAAAAACGGTGATTCGATCACCGGCGAACACACTTTTAGAGTAACGGTCGACGCGCAGAACCTGGTCACGCAGGTCGAGTTCTACTATAACGACGACCTTCGCGACAAGGCCACTAGCACCCCGTACAAGTTCACGGTCGACACGTTGAACGAGTCGGACGGCCCTGCCAAGCTGAAGTTCAAAGCCTATACGTCCGAAGGAGAGACCGGCGAGGCAACCGTCAGCGTCACCATCGACAACGGCCTGGGGCAAGGCGCCGATGTCCACATCAAGAAGGGCCAGACCGCCCTTGAAGACGGCAAGTGGGACGTTGCGATCAACGAAGGGCGCATTGCGATCAAGATCGATGACAAGTCGAACGCCGCTCGTCTGATCGTCGCGCGAGCCTACATGCACAAGTCGGCCTTCGATAAGGCCCAGAAGTTCGCCGAGGACGTCACTGCTTCCGATCCGAACAATCCCGCCGCTTTGGACATCCTGTCGGTGATCAACTTGCAGAAGGCGTTCACCACGTTCAACCGTGGTTCCGGTGACCGGAACGACACCCTCAAGGAAATCGGCGACGCAATGAAGGCCGCCGTCGAGAGCCGCAAGAAGGCTCTCGATATCGTCGTCGACTCGATGCCTGCCCCGACCGATCAGACCTTGATCCCGTATGTCGACGCGGCGATCCGGGCCGGACGCTATTCCCTCGCGATCAACTACCTGACCCCCGCGTTCCTCAAGGACAACCGCCGCAACGACATCGCCAACCGCCTCGCCTACGCTCAGATCCGGTTGGGCAAGTATTCGGATGCCGTCCAAACCCTGGTCCAGCTCAAGAAGTACGGCACCCTCGACGTGTATGCGCAGGCTCTGAACGGCGTACTATTTGCCGAAGCGGGTGACGTGAAGGCATCTGACGACTCGATCCGCGAAGCGATTCTCTCCGACGCCGACAACCCAATCGTCTCGACCTCGCAAGCCTATATCGCCCTCAAATTCGTCCGGGCGAGAGTGGTCGGTATGGACTCGATCGGCCTGAACTACGACGACCTGACCGGCAAGGACACCCCCGGCAAGATCGAAGCGCGCAATACGCTCTCCCAGATTCTCCGCCAACTCGCCAAAGATCGCGGCGAGAAGTCCGAGGTCAACTACTATATCTGTGCGTTGAACAACAAGCTGGAGAACTACGACGCCGCTCGCCAGTCCTTCGAGAAGGCGGTGCTCACCGAGCCCGCCAACTACGATGCGTTCATCGAGCAGGCGAACAAGTCGATCACGATCAGCATGCGCGGCAAGCTGGCAAAGGATGAAACGACGTTCTTGTACGAGAATGCGCGAGTCATGTTCAACGCCGCCCTCGCCGGCCGCCCGTCGTCGGCTGCCGCCCTCACCGGCCTCTCGCTTGTCGAGTCGTTTGAGGATAAGTCAGACTCCGCCGTCAAGTGGGGAGAAGCCGCCGTGGCCGCAGAAGTCGATTACGCTCCCGGCTACATCGCTCTGTCTTGCGCCTACACGCTGGCATCCGCCAATCAGACTAACCAAGCCTACGTCATCCGCCAAGCCGGCCTCAAACTGGACACCAACTCGGAGCGGCAAGAGAACGAGCTCAAAGCCCGAGCCGCCGAGGCCCTCGCCCAGAAATTCGCCCGTCAAGCCAACGACGCGCTTATCAAGGGCCAAAAGCTAGACAAGAAGATCCAAGGAAGCGAGCTGACGAAAGCCAAGTACGCTTGGCGCTACTTCAACGTAGGCGGACGAGTCCCCGTCCTCCCGATGCCGTAGCAGAGGGTCGCGGGGCCAGGGTCGGGGGTAGCGGGTCGGATTCCGGCCCGCTACCCCGTGGTTACCTCTGAACGACAAAGGCCGAACGCAACCCAACAAGAGGATCGGGCATCGTGCCCGCCCAACCCTCCGGCACCACTCCAATACTCCGAAACTCCTGTCCGAGACCCGCTCCCCCATCCCCGCGACCCTCGCCCCGCCCTCAGAAATTTCCCGTCGCCGCAATCTGAGTAATCCCGTGAACAGATAGATTCGGCTGCCCCTTGGTCACACCACTGGTCAACTCCGGATGCCCGAAATCGCCGTGGTCGATCGCATTCGCCGATAGCCGATTCTGACCGGGCGCCTCGGTCTTCGTCCAAACCGTCCGATTGGTCCCGCTGGTCAGGAAACCACGCACGGTCGCGACCGAGGGCAGTCCCGCTCCCTGCCATGTCGGATCTACGTCGCGCTGCAATCCGGCGATCGGAGCGTCCACCGTCGCCTCGAGGCATCCGGAGATGAAATAGAGCAGCGACCGGGGATAGACCCAGTCGAGCGTGCCGTCCCCGAAGCCGCCAAGCAGGTTGTCCTCCTGCTCAATTTGGTCGCTCATCGAGAACAGGCGGAAGTCGCTAATCGGACCGACCTCATCGAGCGTCTCGGCGAACAAATCGTCGTGCACCGCCGCCGCGAGGAACACGACTTGGATCGGTACCTGGACCTTTCGGGCCCTCGCGTGTTGGAGCAGGTTGCAGGCGTAGATCGACCCCGCGCTGTGCCCCACCAGGAGGACGCACTTCTTAGCCGAGTCCAGCGCCGCCATCTCCTCCAAGAGTGCCGTTCCGAAGAACACCGACTGGTCAGAGCCGAACGCCTCCTCGGTATAGACCTTCATCTGCTGCCAGATCTCGAAGCCGAGCAGATCGACGTAGAACTTCCGCAGGATCTCCTCGGTGACGGTGGCGTGCAACCCGTGGTCGGTCTTGCTAGCAAAGCGCTGCAGCACTGCATCGACCGTCTCGACGATTTCGAGGATGAACTTCGACGGAAAGCCGACCAGATCGCGGGCGGCATCGATGACGTCCGCCACGAACGCTTCGGCGAGCGCGACTCCCTCGTCGAGCAGTCCTCTTAGCCCGTCGCCGGCGTTCGCCGCGTGGTGTGCCGCAGCGATGTGCCGAATCCCCGAGATCAGTTCGTGATCCCCTTGGAACTGATGCTGAACCGTCTTGCTGTCGATCGAAGTGAGCCCGCCGACCTTGTGCCAGTCCGTCGTGTCCACGTTGGCGAATTCGCCGGGCCCCTGAGCGCTGTCCCGCATCTCTCCGAGGTTGAACTGCGGAATCGTCGTGCTGGACGTCCCGACGACGCTCGTCGCCTTCTCGTGTACGGCGCCGCTGACCCGCTGGATCAGGATCTTGTACAGCGCATCCGCCGCAATCGACTCCCAGTTCCTCCTCAGCACCTCGAAGAGCCCAGTCTCCCATATCGGGCAAAGCACCGAGGCCACCGGCGAATAGACGTCGTTCAGCTTCACCGCCTCGTCAATCGCCGTGTCGCGATCCACCAGCCCACCATGAAAATGCAGAATCAAATACCGGTTAGGCGAGCCCTTGAACTCGCTAAAGACCTGGGAGAGCTGAGTCCGAGTCGACCCGCAGAATCTCCCCTCCACCACATCCGCCATATACCTAGGATCGAAAGCCATGGCCACATGCTATACCCTTGTTTTAGCCACGTCAAGCACTCACCGGCCATCTTAACCATACGTTTGCATACCGCCCGAGGTCCCGTCGCGCCCAATATAGGTCCGGATCGAACGCGACCGGCCGCATCAAGCACACCGTCCGAGACACCGGCTGTCGATTTCTTAGCGGTCGCAGGGCGTGCGGCAGTCCGGATGCAAGCGTACGTAGGGTGGCGAGAGCCGCATAGTCTCACAACTGTGCGTCAAAGATATGGCTCGCCAGAGTATGCGTTGCCGATGACTGGCTTGTTGATGAGCCCGACGAGGTTCGCAGTTTCATCTAGAATCTCGCTATGGTAGAGGAAGGTCGAAAGCACCACGAACTGTTCCCCTTCTCGTTGGCTGGATAATCGTAGGCTTAACCGAAACTCGCGGTCGAACTTCGACCCGCTGTATCGGTATCTCCCTGAAGGCAGGTCGATAGCGTCGCACACGATGGCATCAAAGTCATCAAGCGACCGTTGGCGGCAATTGGTTATCGATCCGATGCCCATTGTCTCTGAGACACAGCCCCCGGACACATCGATGAAGACATCCTGCCGAACAAATGATCCGATAAGCATCGCGACAAGGCAAAACGCGGCAAATCCGATGGTTACCGCCCAGGTGACCGTAGGCGGTCGCAGAAACCATACGCCGATGATGAGCACGGCGGCAAAGATGGCGATGGACTGAGTGGGTCCACCCTGGCAGTAGCGCCTCCACTGGGGCCCCGATTTGATTGAGGCGATCATTGCGTCAATCTACCCAACGCGTGCCGGGCGCTATCTTTGTTAACAAATGCAAGGAAACCCCGATGGCTTACCGAGGTCATGTGAGCAACCGTCCGGTTCAGGGAGTTTATTGAAATGCGGAAACTCAATTTGCCGCTCGACGACAGGGAATGAGAAGAGGTTGCTTCGGGCTCGGACGTACGACCAGGCGCGTATTCTCCTCGAACACCATATTTGGTCGCCGGCCAAGGCGAGCGTCAATTCTAGCGTAGAACCTCTGGTATCATCAATCCCGGTCGCGGGGCGTGGCGCAGTTTGGTAGCGCGCTTCCATGGGGTGGAAGAGGTCGCACGTTCGAATCGTGTCGCCCCGACCAGGTCTTTTTGAACCTAAAGGTAGTCCCGGCAGGGGGGCGCGACCATTGAAGGCTTGTCGTAAACTTTACGACAGATTTTCGTAGACATTTGTCTCCCGCTCGATTTGCGGTTGATTTTTTCGCCGCAATCGATTTACTAGTTTGTGTGATTTTCTCTAATATCACGTATAATCATGCAGAGTTTCACACATGAAGCGACGCGACGACCTTATACTTGATTTCGTCCGAAGGCACGGCGTGACACGGGCACGCGAGCTAACGGCGGAAGGCTTCCATTCGCAGGAGGTCACGCGTCTAGTCGCCGCACAGAAGCTGGAGCGGTTCGGTCGTGGCCTGTACGCCGTGCCTCAGCACGAGCTCACGCCCTGGCATGATCTGGCCGAAATATCAAAGGCTATGCCTCTCGCTGTTGTGAATCTCATCTCTGCACTCGCCTATCACCAAATCGGCACCCAACTTCCCTACCAGACCTGGGTAGCACTTCCCGCGGGGGCCTGGAAACCGAAAACGAATCCGCGTCTCCGCCTCACGCACCTGACGGAACCTTACTACTCCGAGGGTGTGGAAGAGCACGAAGTCGAAGGAGTGCGGGTGAAGATTTACAATGCAGCCAAGACAGTAGCCGACTGCTTCCGCATGAGGTCGAAGGTCGGGTATGACGTGGCCGTGGAGGCGCTGAGAGAAGGATGGCGCGAGCGCAAGTTCACAGCAGAAGAGCTGATGCATTACGCGAAGATTGATCGGGTGGACAAGGTGATGCGCCCTTACATCGAGGCGCTGATTTCGTGATCTCGGTCGAGACTCCAGCCACGAAGTCGATCCTGGCTCGGCTTCTGAACGAGGCTAAACGCACTGGCGAAACATACAACACGGTTCTCGTCCGCTACGTAGGATTCCGGCTCCTCTATCGGCTCACTCAGTCTCGCCATGCAGACGGCTTTCTTCTCAAGGGCGCAACGATGTTCTTGTTCTGGCTCGGTGAAATGCACCGTCCAACCAAAGATTTCGATCTGCTCGGTACAAGCGCCGACGCAAACGAGCTTCGCAGTATTTTCACAGAAATTGCGAATATAGCCTGCGAACAAGACGGCGTGATCTTTGATCCCGACTCAATTGTCGCAGAGGCAATCCGCGAGGAACAGTCATACGGCGGAGTACGCGTAACTCTGCTCGGATACATCGGCAAGGCCCGAATTCCTCTACAGATCGATATCGGATTCGGCGACGCGGTCACCCCCAAACCAAACGAAGTCGAATTGCCAGGGATGATACGCGATGTTCCGGGGGCAAAAATGAAATGCTACAACATGGAGACTTCCTTCGCCGAAAAGCTTGAAGCAATGGCTCGACTGGGTTTGGCAAACAGTCGAATGAAGGACTTCTTCGACCTGTCAAAACTGGTGCGTGATACCGATCTCAGCCACGAGACGCTTGGGCGCGCCATTCAAGCCACGTTCAAAAGGCGAGGAAGTGAACTCCCCCTAGAAATTCCCGTGGCGCTTACGGAAACCTTCTGGGGCGACCCTATGGTTGCAGTTCGTTGGCGCGCATTTGTGAGAAAGAACGAAATCATTCCACCCGTGGACGATCTCAGCGTGACCTGCCAAGTGATTGCAGATACCGTGGGTCCGATTCTCGCTGCACTGGCTTCGGGTCAGAAAGGACTTGCAAGCTACGCTGAAGAGCTCTAGGAGGCTCGTTGTCTGGCGGTCTTCCAGATCTCGCCATCTCGGGTTTTTTCGATGGTTCTTCGGTGGACACCGTAGCCGCGAGCAATATCTGCGATTGCCCGAGCAGAGCGATTCGCACCGATCGAGGGCAGCCATTCTCGTCCAGCCAACCACGCCCCGACTTCCTCGCCAGTTCCCTAAGGGGCTTTTCGTGCGCTGGCAGCGATCGAGGTGATTGGACGTCCTCGTCCGCTTCTTGCCGGTTTCGGTATCTGCCTGCTTGCCACCGGAACCAGTTCGACGCCGAGAGATCGAGCGTAGGAAAGGATGCGGGTAAAGGCGACACCGCCCGGATCGTTCTCAAGTTTCGCGACAGCGGACCGAGCCACACCCATCCGGTTGGCTATCTCGGCTTGTGAAAGGCCCAGGCGAATTTCGCTCATCGATCAGTCTGCTCAGCAGTGCCAGGGGCGCCCAAACGTCGGTGAATCCCGGGGCGTTGTCGAGGCTGTCCTGAATCAGCAGGGCAAGACCATCCTCTCCATTCTCCGAAGCGTTGGAGGGGGCAGACAGTCTTGATGGTTCACTTTGTTTGTTCATCTATCGTCGTCCTTTGGGCACGGTCGATCTTGCGACCTCACTTCTCTTTCCGCCTTTCGATGTAGCGCCCACGTCTCTCGCGAGCGGTTCGAAAAAGGCTCTCCAGTGCTTCACCAGACTCCTTCTTGTAGGCAACGAGCAACACCAGCTTCGTCCTATCCTTCTCGTCGTGCGCGACGAAGAGACTTCGCCCGGAACGGCCCTTCTATTTCAGCATCAATAGATCATCGCCATAATCCTTCAGAGTAAATCCGGCGTCGTCTCCTTGAGCGAATCGCTGCATTGCGAAGAAAAGCAAGCCACGATCAGGTTGCGGAATGGCCCTCATCTCTGCGACGAGAATCGCGTCGTCGAAATTAATCCACTGTCCCCGTGGCCTCTGCTTCGCGCCTATACTGTTCCATATTTGGAACATAACTTGGTAAGAGAAGTTCCGTGGTCGGAGTGTAGGTGGACTCTCAACGGCCTCTCAACCGGTAGGCACAAACTGGGACGTTTGGGGACAACCGTAGGCTCAAAGTTGTGCGGTTGTGCCCGTAAGTCTCACCATGGGTCCAAAGACACCGCACGTTCGAATCGTGTCGCCTCGACCAGGTTCAATTGAACCGGTAGCTAGCCATAGGTGTCCTCGTTTATCGCGTGGAAGAGATAGAACATGAACGCGGACACGGCTACGTTTAGGCCATACAGAATCATCATGACCGTTATAGCTGGGCCCAAGGCCAGCATGGCGGAGAACATCAGCATCGAAAGCAGTCCGCATGCGATCTGGGCGCAAAGGAAGAAAACGATGACGCTGCGAAGCAGGTCCCACTTAAAGACCAATCCGCACCCCACCAGCGCGGTAAAGACCCCCGACCCGATTCCTAGCATGTTAGGCTTGCCGCCCGTTAACAGCCCGGAACTCGCGAGAATGCCAAAGCCACCACTAAGAATGTAGTACCCGGAGATCACATAGTACGCGACCACCAGCCACTTTGCCGGCCCCCAGCTGTAGCTCTGCCTCTGGGGAATGTCAGTCACTCCCTGAACCCGAGGCGCGCCCGCTACGTCCGTGCCGCAAAACTGGCAGCGGACAGAGCTGTCGGGCAGAGAGTTATTACACGATGGGCACTTTTTCATCTATTGTAATTTAGCATGACCATGGAGCGCAACGAGTAGGAAATGGAGTAGGTTCGCAATCTTCTCGCCCCGAACCGGTTCATTTGCCTGACAATTGCTCCGGATCCAGGACTTGCCCCTTGATGGCCCGGGACATCAGTTCCGGGAAGTGCTCGGGAGTGCAGGCAAAGGCGGGGATATCGAGGGATGCCAGGTGGGCCGCGTTCTTGGCGTGGAACATCGGACGGCCCTCATCGCTGAGCGCGAGGAGGCAGACCAAGTTCACTCCCGATTGCTTGATATCGGCGGCTCGCTTGAGGAACTTGTCGTTGTCGCCTCCTTCGATCAGGTCGCTTATCAGGAGCAGGATCGTATCGCTCGGGGAGCGGACGAGCGACTGGCAGTATCGGAGCGCCTGCTCGATATCGGTCCCGCCGCCCAACTGCACGCTGAACAGCAGTTCGACGGGGTCGGACAAGAGGCCAGTCAAGTCCACGACCGACGTATCGAAACAAACGACGCTGGTCTTGAGAGCCGGGATCGAAGCCAACGTAGCGCCGAAGACCCCTGCGTAAACGATCGACGAGGCCATCGAACCGCTCTGGTCGAGGCACAGAATGACGTTCTTGAGCGATTGCCCGCGTCGGCCGAAACCGATCATCGTTTCGGGAATCACCGTTCCGAGTTCAGCCTGATAGTGGCGCAGGTTCGCCTTGATCGTCGCGTTCCAGTCGACCTCCCGCAACTTCGGACGGCGGTTCCGGACGCTTCGAGCCAGACTTCCGGAAACGGCTTGGCGCAAAGGGCTGGCGAGTCGTTTCTCAAGATCCTCCACGACGGCGCGCACGACCTGGCGTGCGGTGTCGCGAGTTCTTGCCGGCAAAACCCGGCTCAAAGAGAGCAGCGTTGACACAAGATGGACATCGGGCTGAACCGCCTGCAGGCTCTCTGGTTCGAGCAGCATGCTCTTTAGGTCTAGCCGGTCCATCGCATCCTTCTGCATCACCTGCACGACCGATTGCGGAAAGTAGGTCCTGATGTCGCCAAGCCAGCGGGAGACGTTCGGAGACGACGGCCCGAGCCCGCCCTTCCGCTGCTGATCGTACAGGGCTTCCAGCGCCGAGTCCTTGGCGAGGTCGATTGTTTCGAGACCATATCCGGTGCCGTCGGATTCCCCGCCGCCCAGCACCAAACGCCACCTCCGAAGCCTCTCGTTCTCACTCATGAGGTATCCCCAATAGCTGGCGAACAACCGGAAGAACCCGCTTCGCCCTCTCCGCGTCGAACTCCCCGGTTTGAATCTGCCCAGGGAGGTGCCCGGCAACCCGTTCGCCGATCTGTCGCCGTTCGGCCTTCGTGAACAGCGAAACCGACCTTCGAATCAAGGGCAGGACCTCATCGAAGACAGATCCGTCAATCTGCACGATCCATTCGTCCACGGCCCGGAACAGGTGTTCCTGGTGAAGCAAAATCGCGCCGGGGCCGTCGAGGAGCCCTTCCACAAAGGCGGCGGTTTCCCTTGTTTCGGCTCCCGAAGACACCGCCTGACGTAGCCGCAGGCTCAAGTGGTTGCCGTCAACCTCGCCAAGGTCGAACCGCAGCCGTTCCGCTTTGCCCTCGAGAAACGGATGACCTCCTTGAAGGTGCGCGATGGCCGCCAGGGCGACGAGCCACTGAGTCCGCTTCTCCGAGTCTTCAAAGAGTCCGACGACGACGTTCACGCTGTCCAGCCGTTTGCCCATCACATGGGCCGAGTCATCGTCCAGCGAAACGCAAGCGCCCGGCAATCCTACGCATAGCCGCGTGAAGATCGCATCGAGCACCGTCATCACTTGGTCGGCATTCGTCCGGCGCACCGTGCCGTATCGTACGACGGCGGCCAGCGGAGGCAGCGCATCGGCCAGCCCGGCAACGTCGGCGTGGGTCGCCGCGATTTCCTCAAGCTTGGCGATCGTAGGCGAGATCGCATCGGGTAGGTCGGCGGTCAGCACCCATTCGACGAGGTTCGCGATCTCCGACAAGTCGGTGGCGATCTGCCCTTTACCGATGGCGCAGTTCGAGGCGGCGGCAAGGACCGTGTTACCGTGGATGCCCGCTTCGATCAGCGAGATCGTCAACTCCGGTTCCCATCGGATGCGCCAGTGCTCGTGGAACGTACCCTTCTTCCCTCCAACCCGCTCGTGAGAGCCCCACGGGACGCCGAGAAGGTTGAGCCGGTGAAGGAGTTGGCTTCGCTGGAGGTCGATGTCGCCGCGGAGATCGAGTTCGAGCCTTCGATCGGTTCCATCGACCGTCAATCTCAGCCGCTTCTGAAGGGCGGCCAAATCGGACTGCAAGGAGGTCTGAGGGGCGTTCTCCGGCACGGAGCCCATCTGCTCGCCGACGACGAGGCGTCGATTGATGAGGCTCCAGATCGCTTGGTCGCGAATTAGCACCGATGCGGCCGACTCGCCAAGCTCCCTGAGTCCCGGACGTGGCCGGCCACGCAGCCCGGCGAGCGCGTCGGCCAACCTTACGGCTTCGATGACGGATGCGGGCGATGCGTCGAGATCCTCCTCTCGCATGAGACGGGCAACGGAGAGCAGCCAGGCCGTCGGCACGTCGGCATGAGGCGTTCGGAAGACAAGGTCGAAGTAAGCGGGAGACGTTGCGCCGGCGCCATAGCCCGACTCGTAAGTCAGGCGGTCGAATGTCCAGGGGACGACCGTGCCGCGGATTTTGAGCTTGGGCAGACCTTTCAGAAGGGCGTTATCCAACTTCTCCGGCGGAAGCGATCGCAGAGCCGGCACGTGCCATGCGCCGCAAACGACGGCGATCCGCTCAAAACCTTCCGCCAGCGCCTCGCGAACGGTTCGCCGCATGTGTGCCTCGCGCAACGCCTCATATCTGGCATGAGATATCGGCTTTCTTCCGTCGGCCTCTTCGGATTCGTTTTCGCCGGCATCCGGCGTATCAGACGCGTCCGAACCTCGAAGCGCGCCCATCAGGGATTCGATTCCCGCGAAGAGGTCACACGGGTCTGACCGTCGCTCGACCAAGTGCTCCCACCATTCCTCCACCGTATCGAACTCCGAAGCCTCCGCGACCTGATCCAGAGCGTCGGACCGGCTCCCGCCGGTTTCCGAAAACCCAAGGGTGGCGCTCGCGGGCAGGTCCATAAACCGGATCGGGCATTGGTTGCGGCCGGCCCAGCGGAACGCCTGCAACTCGGGGGAAAACTCGGCCAACGGGTAGTACGAGGCCCAACGGGGCGTATCGACCGCGTAGAACAGCATCGCGATCGGGGTGGCCGCAGACTCGTCGAGAAGGTGCGGAACCACGTCCGTCGCCTCTACCGGACCTTCCACGATTAGGAGTTGTGGGCGCCATTCTTCAAGGGCCGCCACCAGCGACCGGGCAGAACCCGGCCCGTGGTGCCGTATCCCAAACAGCCGGACTCGATCGCCTACTGGAGTTCTCTGCATGCGCGGTATAGGTCTTTCCATCCGTCGCGTTCTTTGACCACGACTTCCAGGTACTCCTTCCAAACCAAGCCGTCCTGGGTGGCGTCCCGGACGACAGCGGCGGTCAGGCTGCTCGCGATATCCGAAGCACGGAGTCTGCCGTCGCCGAAGTGGGCGGCCATCGCCAAGCCGTTGTTAACCACCGAGATCGCTTCCGCCGTACTGAGAGTGCCGGAGGGAACCTTCAGCTTCGACTTTCGGTCCAGGGTCATCCCGTCTCTCAACTCGCGGAAGATCGTGACGATTCTCTGGATATCGTGCAGCGCGGGCGGCTCGGCCGGCAGTTCCAAAGCCCGTCCAATCGCCTCGGAGCGTTGGCGCACGATCTCGGTCTCTTCCTCGACGGTTTCCGGCAGCGGAAGGTGCACCGAATTGAATCGGCGCCTCAATGCCGAGGAGAGATCGTTGACGCCCCGGTCTCGATCGTTGGCGGTGGCGATGACGTTGAACCCTTTGCTCGCCTGCATTTCGTCGTTCAACTCCGGGATCGGCAGCGTCTTCTCCGAGAGCACCGTGATGAGCGCGTCCTGAACGTCGGATGGGATGCGGGTGAGTTCTTCCACCCGGGCGATCTTGCCCTGCTCCATCGCCCGCATGATCGGCGACGGCACGAGAGCCGCCCTCGACGGCCCCTCAGCCAATAGCTTCGCGTAATTCCAGCCGTATCTCAGCGTCTCCTCGCTGGTCCCGGAGGTGCCCTGGATCAACAACGTCGAATCGCCGGAGGTCGCCGCTGCCAGGTGCTCAGAGAGCCAAGTTTTTGCGGTCCCCGGAACTCCCAACAGCAGAAGCGCACGATCGGTGGCAAGGGTAGCGACCGATATTTCGATGATCGTCCGCTTGCCGATGTACTTCGGACTGACGACGAAGCCGTTGGGCAAGGTGCAGCCGGAGACGTAATCGGCAACGGCCCAGGGAGACAGCTTCCAATTGGGCGGACGAGGACGAGTGTCGGACTTGGCTAGCTCCGCCAATTCATGTTGGAACGCCTGTTCGGCGTGCGCGCGCATTACGGGTTGGCTCATTGTTGACTCACGGATCGAGGCTGTCTAGAAGTCTTGTTCGAAGGTCGAGGGACCGGAACCAGCGTTCGCGCATGGCATCCGCAGAATTGTCCCATGGGTCTCGCAGCAGGGGAAGCACGGATCGATCGAGGCAGCGCGACATCTCAGGGTCGACCACGACGCTTTGCTGCTTCACCGCGTCCACTACGAGTTTCGAGAACTCAGGCGAGAATCGATTCGGTCGCATCGGCATGTACTCGTTGGCCTTCAGTCGGGTTCGAAAGGCCGCTTCATACACCGAATGGGATGCCATCGGCGCCAAGACTCGAATCATTGGGCGGGTGTTTAGAGCGATGGCGTGCTGAAAAAGCGCATCGACCCACTTCTGATCCCATAGGACCGACGAGGCGGCGTCTTGCCAACCCGCGATCACTGCGCCCGAGTAGTCCGTTTGCTTCGCCAATTCGATCAGCTCGGCCGGGGAGAGGCCCGTCTCCTCCTCCCAGAAGGAAGGGCGAATAGCTCTCAACAGGTCGTACAGCGCGTGGGCCTTTGCCCCAAATGACCCGGGCTGAACGGTCCGGGGAAGTTCCTTGGGCAGTCTTTCCGCGCTTGGGGCGATTACCAAGAGCGACTTTGAGAGAAACTTCCGCTCCACCCGTAGCCGGCCCTTTGCGAAGGCGCGCAACTCGCGGGCGAACTTGCTCTCCTCCAGGTTTGCCAGGCATTCGGCCGCCGATTCGCGCACCTCTTTACGTCGATCGGCGAGTGCCACCGTGAGAAGCGCTTCGTCGGACGGCACAAGCGACGCCCTGAGCTTCACAATGCCTTCGGCCCGCTGCTTCCAGTCCAGATCGCCCCAATCGGATTGGAGCTTGTCCCGGAGCTCGGCCGGGTCGGGGAGAGCTTCGGGCGCAACGATCTCCACGTCCATCCATGCCGCAAGCCACTGGCCCCGGGCCCCCAGAATCGGCCCCAATGCCCTGGGGTGCTTGGGCGTCCACTCAATAAGCTTCACCAATGCGGCGGGCGGTGCTACCAAGCCTTTCTCTGCGGCTGCCCGTGCCCACTCCAGCACCACGTCACGTAAGCCTAGGTCGATCGCAGCCATCAGCACACCCTCAGATTTCGTTGCGATACCTTGTTCCTGTCGGGGAGAAGCCAGAAGCGGAAGGATCGACGTGCGGGAACATGTGCCTGCACGTCGCATAAGGTCGAGCGCTCCCGCCTCGGCAAGGGCAGATTGCTCGCCGGACACGCCATGCCATTCGCCCAAGTAACCCGATGCGACAAAAGGAGATCGCCGAACTCCGATCTGCAAGGCTGCCGCCAAGTCGGTAAACGCCTTCATATCGGTAAGTAACCCCAATCGCCCCATGCGCCGAGGGGGCGAAACATCGTTCCGTCGAACTCGCCGAACAACTCGCAAGGCTCATTGCCTGTCCGCGCCAAGAGCTCCCACAGATCGCCGGCCCGAATCGGCATGGCGGCGCCTTCCCCATCGATCGCCCACAACGTGGAGTCTGTCCGCCCCAGACGAGCCTGACTCAAGCAAGCAGGAATTTGCTCGATCCAAGGGTGCGCGGAAAGGGCGGATGCCATGTCTTCAACCGAATCTGCCCATCTGCCTCGATGAAGAGGTTCGAACTTCGCCGGCGTGGTTTGGCCGATCTGAACGCGCAGCGGCCAAGCCGACGGGTAGAACACCAACTCCGCAGTGAAGGAAACACCCGAGAGGAGCTGTTGTTCCGGCGGTTGCCCCGCGACGGAAAACCCGAGGTGCATCGCCCATCGTCCGTAAGTTCGACCCCGCAGCCAGGTTCGAATCGTCGTGACTCGATCCTCCCTTTCGGTTGCCTGACCCAGTGCATCCCAAACGTCGGAGACCCGTTCTCCGTCCAGATCTTCCTTTCGAACCGGGATGCCAAGCGTGGAACGTAAATCTGCACTCAGTTCTGGCGGTAAGGCGTCGATGCGACGGGATCCTTCGATCAGGAGTTCAAGCCTCCCGAGTTCTCCCGCCACCTCCAGACCCCAGTCGGAGCCGATCCCTACCTTCTCCCCGATTCGCTTGAGGCGCCGCGCAACTCCGGGAGCTTGGGCATCGACCATGCGGGCAGCCATCTGGTCCCAACTTCGAGTGGAATGAGCGGAGAGCAACCCTTGGCCGGCGATATCCATGAGGAACGCTTCGCACTCATCCAGACCGGTCAGGACCTTCTCCCATCTCCCTTCCGCCCGCTTGGCGGCCGCCTCAGGATTGGCGTCCACCTTGGGGCTTGTCGCTTTCGCCGCTTGAACGGCTGCCTTTTCGGTCCGCTTCTCCAGCCATTCGCTTGCCCACTCGGGCATCGGGGCGGCCGGCACGATGCCACTGGAAAAGAGCAGCATCAGACCCAGAACATGCTTGCACGGGATTTTCCGGCTTGGGCAAGAGCACTTGAAGGCCGGGCCGTTGAAATCGACGGCGACTTGGTACGGCTTGGCCCCGCTGCCCTTCGCCTCTCCCCAAACCGCCACATTCGACGCCCCGCTCGTCACCCATTTGGCGGGGCTGGACAACTCGCGTGCCGGGCCAACGGAAGCAGGGTCGGGAGCCAGCGCCAGAACACGCTCAGCCGTCCAATCTCCCATTGCAATGTTTTACATCAAACCGCCCTGAAAGATGTACTTGCTTTGCCCCTTTTCTGAGGAAAAGTAACCAAGACTTTTGCGATGCGTGGGACCAGCTCTTTGACGTCATGCTATCGGCCTAGATCCAGTACTGGCTTCCCATCCCTCTGTCCTGTTGAACTGAAGCACGAGTTCGAGAAGCCCTGGCCATTCCGAACTCAGTCCATGCCACCTTGCTTCGTCCGTGCTGTGGAAGGCGCCGCACATTCGAATCGTGTCGCCACGATCAAATTCAGTAATCGTGCGTTCCACCGGCCAACCTGGGCTCAAACTGACCTTGCAAACATATTTCCCATGCGAGATGCCGATCTCAACCACGAGACACATGGTCGTGCCATTCACGCCACGTTCAACAGGCGAGGAACCGAACTCCCCCGGGAGATTCCTCTGGGGCTAACGGGAGCCTACTGGGGCGACCCAACGGTTGCAGTCCGATGGAACGCATTTGTAAGAAAGCACGGAGTCGTTTCGCCATTGGACGACCTCAGAGGGACGTGCCAAGTGATTGTAGATACAGTGGGCCCGATGATCGCAGCACTAGCTTCGTCACGGGCCGGCCCCACAAGCACTTCAGAAAGGCCTTAGAACGCTTTCCGTCACGCAGATTCCATTTCGCGCCGTCGTGTTTTTTACGATTACCCTTCATTTGACGCGGTGGTCACGGCCACACCATATTGAGCCTACTCCAGCGCACCGTGCTAGCCGCCGGCGTTGTGGATCTTGTGGCTGTCCCGATGGATGAACTTCTTGTCTTCGGCAATGAGGCGATCGGTCTGCATCAACTTGCCCCAATTCTTGTATTTCACGCAGCGGCGGCGAATGACCTTGAGCCTGCGAATGTCGGCGCGCGCCGCTTTGGCGTCCATCCGATTGTGACGTATGGACTGTGCGGCAGCCGGTATGGAGCCGGCAAGACAGATTGCCAGAAGGGCAATCGAACCCAATTTGAGGTTAGTAAACTTCATGATCGGAGAGTAGAGCACCAAACCGATGGCAATGTTCCGCTTCATTCACCGATATGCCTGCCATATCCCAAAAGTGTTCGATCGACCAACGCTCGCGGTATCTGAGCGGTAGGGCTGCGCTCTACCTTCCCACGGTCTGGCAACTCCAACAGCTGGGGCTTATAGCCTAATCGTAGTGCTTCCCGGGTGAATCATCCTCTGGACATCACGGGACGGAAGATCCACGACTAGCTTGAAGTCTCCGTCGCTGGTCACCTTGATCACACATGGTTCGTCGATACGGGCTCGCTTCTCGCAGACGAGCGAGACGTTCTTGGCGCCGAAGTGAAGATTTTCGACGCCGTTTCGGTCTAGCTTGCGAAGTCGCCAGACGATCGTGTTCGAGGGCGCGTCCACTCGCAGGCCGATGATGTCCTCGATGAATAGCGCGATTGGAGCCAACCCTCCCCAGCCGACGAACTTTCCGACACCGGCTCCCACAGGTTGTTCAGGAGTCAGGTATTCAGTGATATCCCCAGATTTCTTGTAAGCAGTAAGAGATGCGTTGACATACTTCTCGGCAAGCGAACCTGCCTGGTCTTCGAAGCCGGCGGTCTCGAGGCCCTTGACCGCCATGTACTGGATGGGTGGCCAAACAGATCCCCGCCAATAGGATCCGGTCTCCTTGTTGTATCCGTCGCTGTCCATCGATAGCGAGGCTATGCCACTGGGCCGGTCAAAGACCGGATCGGCCAAAAGGGCGGCCATGGACTGAGCTCTTTGCGGTGTCGTCAACCCGGCAAGAAGTGGCCAGAACATGTGACAGTGCTTGCACACGCCGCCCTCCTTGGTAACCGTAATCGACTTGCCATCGGCGCCAAGATCGTTGTACAGCCGGTGTTCGGGGTCCCAAAAGCTGGCGTTCACCATGCCCTTGAGCTTCTGAGCATCCTTGCTGAACCACGTAGCCATGTCCACGCGCCCACAGATCTTGGCCATTTTCGAGAGGATGTCCGCCGACAGAGCCTGTATCGACGTGGTCGATACATAGTCATGGGCGAGTGCATTTCGCGGCGAGTCATCGGCTTCGTTGAAACCGTCGGTCCAGTACAAGCCGTTTGCTCGCCTTTGGTACAGCATGTACCACTCGTATTGCTTGACGAGGGGTAGAAACACTTGCTTGATGCGACTTGTGTCGCCTGTGACGTGGAAGTAGCTCCACTCGGCCCAGGCAAGCAAGGGAGGATTCACGGGGTAGATGACGTACACTTCCCGGTTACTGCTGTCTGACTCTCGACAGATGAAGCCATTCTCATGCTGCCTGGCGTAGCAGTTATCCAAAGCAGTTATAAATGGATACGCACCTTCGCCATATCGCGCGAACTGTAGGATAAACGCCGAGTCCCAAACCATCGTGCTGCCCCACGCGCCCCAGCTTTGGATGCCGATCGGGTTCGAAACGGCCATCTGATTCGTCACTGGAGGCGCGAAGACCCAGACGGAGAACAGCGTCTTCCACGCGTACCAGTACATGCCGATGAGGTCTTCGTGTCCGTCCCATACCGGCCGGGGAAGCCGATTCTTGACGCTGTCGAATGTGGGAGGCGGCGGGCCAAAGTAGCCCTTCTTGTAGAACCAGGGAGACACAACTGCGGCCGGGTCGGCGGCAATCGTATCCATACTCAGCCAGTGCGACTCAGGATGTACTCCGGCAAACATAACACCGGCGTCCGTGATTTCTTTGGGAACTGGCGAAGTCGTGGTGAAGGCATAGGTCGGTGACTTCCCGCAAGGGTTACCGTGATCGTCAAAGGCGAAAACGTTCCAGTCGTATTCGGTCCCGGGACACAGCGCGACCCGACAAGCCGTCCCCTTGATATCGCCAATCTCGGCGACCGGCTTGTTCTTTCCGGCCAATTGAAGCATAAGTTCGTACCGCGACGCGCCAGGGCATGTCAACCAATTGAACGACCCGCTGAGAGGTGTACTCACCACCGAGTTGTTCGGCGGGGACGTCAACTCAACTTCGCTTGGAATCATCTCCGCCTTCCCCGCACCGCCCATGGCAAGCAATCCGCACACGACGATCAAACCGCTCATTCTCTTGACCTGATTGGATACCGGACACCATATAGAATGCCGCAATTCACCCCCTGGTGGAAGAGCCTGTAACCTCGAACCGCATGGTTCCGAACAGATTCAGTTAGCGCTTCGGGAATCCTTTCACCGTAAAGCCGTGGTATGAGTAATCCGTTGTCACGGGACATCGAGCACGCAAAACGTCTGGCGGATACGGACATGGAAGGATTCGGCGGTGTGGAACGGACCTCTATTACTCGATGTTGTGGATCGAATGAACAGGCATGTTGCCTTTCACTCGCCCTGGCCGATCGCGGCCATGACGCGGCAGATCGAACTGACTGCTTCCGTCGGCTCAGTTTTGGCTGCGTCGATCCTAAGTGGAGCGACATCCCAAGGGTGGTATTCCCGCTCCTCGATTTCCTGCCACGAAGGGTGGCAGAGGCCGACGACGTCGGTTGTCCGACTCTCTGCCCGAAATCGATGAAGGCTCCGATCTGAGCAAACGACTTCGACCTCTAGGTAACGCGTCCCCGCTTCGATCGCCGCGTTGCGATACATCTCGCGCGTGACCAACCACGGGTTGACAGAATCGATCACGACGGTTCTACCCAGCCGTAGGTTCTCACATGAGAGGGAACATGCGATCGAATAACCCAACCCTCCAATCTGTTCGTTCGTCATACCGGCTACCCTCATCGGTTGTTCGATCGTATCTGCCCTGAGGTAGACCGCGCCCAAACATCGCGCCAGATCTTTCGCGATCGTTGTTTTCCCAACTCCAGGTAGGCCGGCGAATATGATGAGCATCTCTTGAAGTCTACAGCGAGCGGAGTCGTTGGGTCGCTTCGGGAATACAATGTCGACAACCTGCCTCGTCGAGAGGCCAGAATCACTTTATGCATTCACGAAGTCGCGCTTCGGTCGCCAAAACCTCAGCACTGCTCATTTGTTTGTGCGTTCAGGTTTCGGCCTTCGGCACTCACACGACTCACAGGCGCCCGCTGATGGTGTTCATCCTTGCCGGCCAATCGAACATGCAAGGGCACGCGAATGTGTCGACGATGGACTCGATGGCGGCGGACCCGAAAACGGCGGCCATCCTCAAAGACATGCGCGACGCAAATGGCAAGCCAGTTGTCTGCGACCGCGTCTGGATCTCATCGGTCGGCTGTGCGGGGGACGGATGGTCCGATGTCATCGAGCAGACGGGCAAGCTGACGGCCGGCTTTGGCGCTTCGCCTTCGGAGATCGGACCGGAGTTCACGTTCGGCCTCTACACCGCGAAAGCACTTAGGCAACCCGTGCTGATCATCAAGACGTCGTGGGGCGGCCGCAGTCTGATGACCGACTTCCGCCCGCCGAGCGCGGGGCCGCGTGTTTACGGCGACGGCATCCGAGCCCGCTGGAAGCAACGGGGACTCGACCCGGACAAGGAAGCGGCCAAGACGGACGCCCAATGCGGCGTGTTCTATCGCCACATGATCGATCACATAAAGATGGCGCTGGGAGACATCAAGCGGATCGTGCCGGACTACGATCCCAAGCAGGGATACAAACTCGGGGGCTTCGTCTGGTTCCAGGGCTTCAACGATATGATCGACGACTGGTCCTATCCCGGCCGAATGCAACCCGGGGGCTACGCGGATTACAGCCGATTGCTGGAAGATCTCATCCGAGACGTCCGCAACGACCTTTCGGCGCCGAAGCTGCCGTTCGTCATCGGTGTCATGGGAATCGGCGGAATGAAGGAGGGTGCGAAACCGCCTCAATCCAACTTTCGAGAGGCTCAGGTGGCGCCTTCGAAGCTCAAGGAGTTTAAGGGCAACGTGGTTGCGGTGCAGACGGCGGGATTCTGGGACGACGACTTGGATGCACTTCAGCAACGGCTCGAACGGCTGAACGGTCGCATCGACCAGGTGGCCAAACAGAACCCGGCCTGGACGGAGGACGAAAAGGCGGAGGCCCGGCGAAAGGCCATGGCGGAGAGCTTCACGTCAGACGAGCTGACGCGACTGAAAGGTATTTCCAACGGTGGCTACCACTATCTCGGCGCCGCCAAGATCCTAGCTCCGATCGGGAAGGCCTTTGCGGACGCGGTCCTGCACTTCACAAGGTAAAGCCACCAAAGACCGCTGACCACGTGCGGACCCTGATGGCCGACCTCCCGTGCTAGTTACTTCTTCGGTACGACGACCCTGAGCGTCGCCGTTGCCGACTTGTTGAACGTGGCCGTGATGATGGCAGAGCCCGTTCTCTGAACCTTGCTGGTATGGATCTGGAAGGTGGCCGTCAAACGACCGAAACTAACCTCGACCGTCGAGGGAACCTGCACAATGCTCGTGTCGCTGCTCCGGAGCGTTACGACAATCTGTCCGGTCGCGGGCCGGTTCCTGTTCAGATACACTTTACCGGTCACGGTATCGCCGCCATTAACCTGCAAAGGGTTGACGGTAACCGAGGTCAAGCAAACATCTGGGTCTATGGTGAGTCTCGCACTCTTCGATCCATTCAACGTCGCCGTGATGACCGCGTAAGTCGGAGAAAGACAAAATCCAAGTGTTTGGACATTGAAAGTCGCCCGCTGACTGTCTCCTCGAATCGTGACCTTGGAGGGAACCGATGCTTCCCTGTTATCGCTAGCAAGCATAACGTCGACAGTGCTGCCACGTGCAACATCTGGGGATACAATCACCGTACCGAGGGAGGTCTGACCGCCAAGCACCGACGCAGGTCCCAGCCTAACCGACATCAATTCATATGGCTCAATGGTAAGTGTTGCTTGTGCTGAACCTCCAGGTCCCGCTAAGGCGTCGTCTGCTCTAGCGCTTATAACTGCCGTGGTCAGAGATGACACCACTTTAGTATTGACTGTGAAGGTCACAGATTGATTCGCCCCTATCAGCACACTCTTGGGTAATACCACGGAAGGACTATTGCACTCTAGCTTTGCGACAGCTCCCCTCGCATCCTTCCCATTCAACGTTATGGTGCAAGTAGAAGAGTAGCCTCCAACCACCGTCGAGGGCCTTAGCGTGATTGAGGAGATTCTCAAATAGGCCGCAGTGAGAGTTGCCGTTGCCGAGCCGTGGAACGTGGCGGTGATGTCAGCGGTTACTGGGGGAGTGAACGATTTGTCAACTTTGAGTGTCACGGTTCCGACGTTCTGACCACGAAGAACAAGCAAGCCCTTCGGCATACTTATCCCGCTTTTGCGATTACTAGTTAACGACACCCATACAGCGCCCCTCGCATCCGAGTTCTCATCCGACCTCACAACTGCCCTGTTTAGGGTCACCTTGCCGGTGACGTTGTTTTCCGCAACCACCGAAGATGGATCCAACGTGAGGGACGTGATATACAGAGATGGGGTGACTGTAAGCGTCGTCGACACAGTCTGCCCGTTGAGACTCGCGGATACCTTAACCGGAGTTGGCTGGGAGACGACCGAGGTCTTGACCGCGAAAGTCGTCGTCGTCGAGCCGGCGGCTACTGTCACCGTTGAGGGCACGGAAGCGGCGGAGTTGCCGCTTGCCAAAGTCACCAAAGTCCCGCCAGGCAATGCCGGCCCAGAGAGAGTGACGGTTCCTGCCACCGGCACTGCATCTTTGGAACTCCCCCCCACGACGGTGGTGGGAGAAACGCTCACGGCAGAAACAACGATGAGAGGGTTGACCGTTAGCGATGCGGTGACCGACTGCCCATTCAAACTGCCAGATATCGTGACTGGAGTCTGTTGGCTCACCGACGTGGTCGCTATCGCAAAGGCGCCCGAGGTCGATCCTGCGGCGATTGCTATGGTGGGGGGCACTGAGGCGGCTGAGTTGCTGCTGGTCAGGGTGACAACCGCGCCTCCGACCGGAGCCGGGGTCGAAAGCGTAATCGTTCCAGACGCTGCCGTGCCACCGATCAACATAGTCGGACTCACCGTCAGCGACGCAGGTAGAACGTTCTTGAAGGCGACAAGCGCTGTCTCCGCACAGACATAGAGAGTCCCGTCTTGTGCAAGCGCGGGCGAAGAGACTGTCTGGTTGGTGACGTTAGCCACCCAGTTCACCGAACCCGCCGGATTCAGTGCATAGACGTTGCCATCGGAGGGACCGATGTAGACCGTCCCGTCCGATCCGAGCGCCGGCGAGGACTGGATCGAATAGGGATTATTGTAAGGGTCAAGGGCAGTCGTGAAGGTCCAATTCAGCGTTCCATCGCTGGCGAAGGAGTAGAGATGGCCGTTCGCAGACCCAACGTAGACAATTCCGTTCGACGAAACGGCAGGCGACGAAACATATTCCGGTGAATACGTATGGGGGATACCGACGAGAGATGACCACTTGAATTCCAGTTTCGAACTGAGGGCATAGAGGTAGCCGTCGTTCGAGACCGCGTACACCGATCCATCGGGTCCGATAGCGGGGGCACCTTGCACGTAGTCGCCAGTCTTATAGCTGTATTTTGTCGATCCCGTTGCCGGATCGAGGGCGTAGACATTTGAATCGTCGGCCCCAACATAGACCGTCCCGTCGGTTCCAATCGCGGCTGACGAAACGATAGCCGCCGTTTGAAGAGACCACTTCTGCGCTCCTGCGCTGGATAGAGCGTAGAAGTGTCCGAAGCCGCTGTATGTCTCAAAATCTCCGACGTAGATCGTGCCATCGGGCCCGATTGCCGGAGACGAGAAAATCTGGCCTGGAACCGGGAAAGTCCACACCTGCTGGCCGGTCGATCCGTTTATGGCAAAGAGCGCATTTATGGCTCCAACGTAGACAGTCCCATCGGCGCTAACGGCAGGAGACGAGTAGATCACCGAATTTGCATTGAATGTCCACTCAATCGCCCCGGTATCGCTGTTGATCGCAACCAGATCTGAACCGGCTCCAACATACACCAAACCGTTAGCAACGCACGGCGAGGAGTAGAAGGCAGATGTTATGGGTGTAGTAAATCGGAATGTGCTCGTCACCGCCGAACCGGAGCTTTGGCCATTGTTGAGAGCGTTGCCCCGAAACTTCGCCCAAGCGGAATTTGAGAGCTGGGCCTGAGCACTTACGGCGCCAAGTAACAGAAGAAGGAGCAGTACAAGTCGAACGGGCGAGCGGTTTTGCCGGGATGCAAGAACTAGACTGTCAAGCCGAGATGCCTCGGAAGTCGTTATTGAATTCATGATGTGGGTCGATCCCCGGGGGGCAGAGCCTCCTATTCAGTTCGCCTGACCTGCGAATGCGCAATAAGCGGATACCTGAAACTGCGAGTTGGGACGTTGTCGCCGCCGCTACCGACCTAATTGCCTCATTTGCACGGGCAAGCAATTCAGCTACGAAGAAAATCGATGGATTCCTGTCTCACTTTGCGATCAAGTATAGCCTGATTTTTTGCGTCTACTTCTTTATTCGCAATGCGATATGTGATATACTATGTCAATAAGGTCCCTTGGGACATCTTACTGCCTGGGTTCACTTCCTTCACCAAATTGGCCACCCGACATCTTATATGAATCCAGCATTTCTCCCTCGGATGGAAGGGCTCACGCTCAACGGTGAATGGCGCCGCAAGCGTTCTATTCTTGACCTGAGCGACTGACCACGGCTACGCCATTAAAAGGTTAGAATTGCCTAACTTAATGGTTTATTGTATGATGTGCCTTCTAGATGGTGTCGGATACGACGACCAGTCTAGGTTGAGGCCTAACAAACATGAAACCAAATGTGATCCGATCTCGAAACAGTGCAGTTTGGGGACTGATGCTGGTTGCTGCGTATTGCAGCCAGACCGGTTGCGGTGGAGGGGGCGCCGCAACGCCGTCTGCCCCCAAAACGACGAATATCGAGGTTGGTCCATTGGTGGCCGCTGGATCAGGAACCGCGCAACCGCCTGTCGTCAGTGCGGGAGCCGGGGCAACTGTGACCGGCATTGCAGGAACCACGTTCAACAGCATCACTTTATCCAGCGGAGGAGCCAAGGACGTCGCAAAAACCAAGATCGCCTTCACCGCGTCAGATGGGTCATCGAGTCGACAGATCTATACTGTCCCAATCACAGGCGGAACCCCTACGTTGGTCACGGGAGGCCAGGGTGGGCAGATTCCATGTTGGTCTCCTGACGGCTCCAAGCTACTCTACAGCAATACGACGGGATCAGGAAGTTCCCAGATTTTCTCGATCAACTCAAATGGCACGGGTCAGCCAACCCAATTGACCACAGGAACCAACCTCCTTTCCCATCCGCAATACGGACCCGATGGCACGACCATATACTACATGCAGGGCGCAGGGACAACTCAGTTGTTCTCATTGGTCAACGGCGTCTCTACGGCCGTAACGCCATCGTCGTACACGCCGGCCTGGTTTTGCGTTTCACCCGACGGGACTCAGATCTGCTTTTCAGGAAACGGTCCGAATAGTCAATTCGCCTTCCAACTCTACATGGTCCCTTCTTCGGGCGGAACTCCCACCCAATTGACCAGTTCGACGGGGGGAGGTTACTACCCCGCTTGGTCACCGGACGGGTCGACGATCGCCTTCGTTACCTATGACACTCAGGGGGGGCCAGCAATCTACACGATGCCGGCAAACGGGGGTCCTGCCGTTAAGATCTCTAATGCAGGGGTGCCTTCTTCGATCACGAGCCTTAGCTGGGCGGCAGATGGCGCCCACATGGTTTTTGCCGGATATGATTCGCTGGAAGTGTCAGGCATGTATTTGCTGTCCGTTAGCACCGGGTTGACTGTCCAGCTTCCAAGTGGCGGGAAGCAGCCCTTTTCGCCGTCCTGCTCACCCTACCTGTCGACACCGCCAGCGATTCTGATCGGGCCGGGCGGAATCATGGGGTCCAGTGCAGCAGGTTGCTTGCTCAGCCAGAGCGGCGACACCGTGAACACGGTCGTGACGTTCGATACCGGCCATGCCACGACCGCTTCTCGAAACGCTGCACGCGTAACCACCCAAACGGGGTTGCCCGGCAATCCTCCGACGAACCTGATCTTCACTTTGACGAGCAGTGATGGGCTCACGTCGCTCAAGTACACCAAGGGCACTTCCGGAGCCGGAATCACGACCGTCATCGGGTCGGGAGGGTCGGTTGGCAGGGCCACCTCGGCTGTCCTCTCCTTCAATGGCACGACCGGCACGGTCGCCCTGGCATTCACTTACAACACGATCCGAGCCGCCAATGCCACTCCCGAAGTCAACGGCGATGAGGTCACCTATCGCGGCTCGATATCGAGTGTAGTGGACGGCCAAGGGAGAAGCCTTGCGCCAAACGGGGCCTCGTCGATCACGATCAACTCGAAAACGGGCCAGCTTGTCCGGTTGAACTAGGTCGCAACCCTGGCATCGTGAATGTACGTCGGGCGCGTCAACTGGGTGCGCGTTCGAGGCAGTGATATAATGGCAGCTTATGGCAGTACCGAAGTCGATTCATGCAGCGAAAGGTTTATGGCAAGGGAAATCTTTGCTCAATCTGTCGTGGCTGCCTCCTGACAAGCAGGTGACGGAGTCCCAGTCCTCGTTCCACGTCGACACGGACAAGCACGATAGCTTTGCCACGATCACTTACACGTGGGCGCACGAAGGAAAGCCGCAAGAGGGCACGTTGCTGCTGTGTCAGGCCGCCAAAACAAAGCATCTCGACATGGGTTGGGTGGACTCTTGGCACCAGAACACTTCGGTCCTGCACCTCACCGGTGAGGAATCCGAAACGGGTTCGGTCAAAGCTAAGGGAACCTATCCTGCCGGAAAAGAGACGTGGGGCTGGACCATCGCGTTTGAGTACGACGGCAGTCAATTGTCGATGATCATGGAGAACGTCACACCAAGCGGAGAGGCAACCTGGGCGGTTAAGGCAACCTACAAGAAGGCTTAGGTGTGCTTGTGCCAAGCCCTCGGCGAGACCTTCTGGTGACGACGCCACCTAGAGAACATCGTCCCAACCGTATCGCGGGCGCCCGAACGTAACCATCGGTTAGGATTCAAGGACTGCACCGTCTACGCGAGCACTCCCGGCAGCGGCGGCTAGGCCGATAGTGGTCGTCCGACCTGCCGAAACGGCCCTTGCCGCGCATTATTCTCTCCGAGGCCTTATCCGTTTAATTACCGGCAATTCGTTGTATAATCTCCGCTTAGGCGCATCGGATGCCACCGGGTCCGCGGAAAGGGTTCAACCCACCGAAACATCAGAATACGAAACCGACCCTTTATGCGGCCTGATCGCGGACCTCGGGCTGAACGCATGGAGGTTCATATGAATAAGCAATTGCCTGAGCGCGCCGATCTTGAGCATCTCAAAGGTCAGGCCAAGACGCTCCTTCTTTCACTACGATCCGGCGATCCGGACGCTCTTGCTCGTGCAGGCGAAGCCAAAGCGTCGTATCGCCTGGCCGATGCCCAGCGGGTTCTCGCTCGCGAATATGGCTTTGCGAGTTGGTCCAAACTCAAACGCCACGTCGAAGACGTCCCCAGTCGGCGCAGTTTATTCCTCCGGGCGTTGCGCGGAGGAGACCGGGATGCCGTCAGGCTCCTTTTGGATACCGACCCCGCTCTTATCCATTCCTACGACGAAGAGGCATTCGGGAGTCCCGCGATCATGATCGCCGCCGAGCGCGACGACCGTCCGCTGGTCGACTTACTCCTTGAGCGGGGCGCCGATATTGATTCCCGCAGCACTTGGTGGGCGGGAAGCTTCGGAGCGATCGATACGGCAAGCGACTCTATGTCGGAGTACTTGCTCGCTCGAGGTGCCACGCTTACCGCTCACGCCGCGGCGCGCTTGGGACTGGTCAAGGAACTCAGAGAGATCATCCGTGAGAGCCCGGAGGTCGTCTTTGAACGGGGTGGCGATGGGCAATATCCACTCCACTTTTCCAAGACTCCAGAAATCGTGGAGATCCTCGTTGGGGCTGGAGCCGAACTTGATGCCCGGGACCTTGACCACACTAGCACCGCCGCCCAATTTCGGATCATGGAAACCGATGTGTGCCGGAAGCTCATCGAGGTGGGCGCCACGGCGGATGTCTATATCGCCATCATGCTCGAGGATCTCCCTCTCTTGGAGCGACTGATCGACGACGATCCAGAATGTCTGGGCCGAACGCCATCCGACGCCGGCAACCCGATGATCCCCGAAGCGCCGGGTATGCCGATCTATACGTACAACATCGGCCTTGGACGGCCATTTCAAGTCGCGATCGCACATAGCAAATCGGAAGCTAGCCACGTCATCGAGAGCCGGTCATCGCCCGTTCAAAGGCTGCTCTCGGCGTGCTGGGGCGGGAACGAAGGCGTTGCCAAGGAGCTGGCAAATCTGGTTCCCGAACTCTCGGCCAGAGACCAAGCCATCCTTGCCGAAGCGGCATGGGGTCGAAGGATCGACGCGGTCAAGCTGATGCTGGAACTTGGGTTCGATCCCGATGCGACCGGAATCCATCGTTCTTCCCCGCTCGATCGGGCCGCCTTTCATGGGTTTGACGATGTCATCGAACTGATCCTGAAGTTCGGACCGTCGCTGGAGATCCAAAACGAGTTCGGCGGAAACCCTCTATCCGCCTGTGTCCACGGCTCACTCCACTCGTGGCGAAAGGACGGCAACTTCCCCCGAAGCGTCGAGTTGCTTCTGGCCGCAGGTTCACGCACCCACAAAAACCTGCGGGGCAGTCCCGAGGTGAACGCCGTCCTCCAGAGGCACGGCATCGAGATAGGCTAGCCTGGGCGGATTGGCAACCCAGGATTCGAGGCGCGACGGCTAGCGCCCGAGATCATGGGCGGTTTGGTACATCGCGATGACATTCTCGACCGGAGAGTTGTCTTGCAGCTGATGCGTGGGTGAGAGGCAATAGCCTCCACCCGGCATCAGGATCTCCAGTTTCTCGCTGACGTCGCGGCGCACATCTTCGACAGTTCCGTACGCCACCGGCCCGGCGGTGCTGATACAGCCGTGCAGCATCAGCCTTGATCCGAATCGCTCCTTCAAATACTGGGGGCTCATGTCGTGGGCTTCCGGCTGAAGCGTGTCGACGGCGCTCACACCCATCTCGATGAAGTCTTCGTATGCCCAAGAACTCGATCCGCAGGTGTGCGTCATGACGGGCAAGCCAAACGAGTGGGCCAGGTCGATGATCTTCTGGTGCCGCGGCCGGATATGCCTGCGGAACAGGTCGACGCTTACGAGAGGCGCAATCTGGGTGCCGAGGTCTTCGCCCATCCAGACAAAATCGATCCGCCCACCGATGCGCTCAAGCGACCGGCGCATGACCTCTAGCTGCAGGTCGATCTTTCGGTCGATCAGTCGCAGACCGGCCGGATCGTCCGTGATAAGGTCGACCAGCACCTGCTCCATCGTACGAAGCATGCCCGTGGAGTTGATAATGTCGCCAAGCCCGGCATCGCCGTAATAGAGGGCGTACCCCTCGTAGCGGCGCACCTGCCCCTCAAGCGTCGAATAGTCGAAGTCGTCGGCGCTCGCCAACGGCCATGCGTCGACTTCCTCTTGCGAGGCATCGCGCAGCGGAAAGTCGCAGAAATCCCAATAGCCGCCGGATTCGTGCTCGATCCAACAAGTGCGAATCCCGTACACCGGGTCGATATGCCGGCCGAGGATGTCTGCGAACCGCTTCGGCCCGGCAAACCACGGCCCGGTCCCCCGGAAGTCGACACCAAGGGCCTGGCGAAGCGATTCGTGGTCGTCAGCGCCGATCCCCAATGCCGACTTAAGGCGCGCATCGATGCCGGAATTACACAAGTAATCGATCGGGACGCGATCGACCTTCGAATGGGCGAAGGCGGCCATGACGCGCTCCTTGGACGTCATGCTTTCGGGGGCTTTGACGATCTTCATCACCGACCTCGTAGCGAGGTCTGCCGGATCACCTTCGCGCGTTGCCACATGCCCCCACGATACCGAGTTTCGGCGAGTCTCAGATAACATGCGCCCTTGCTGATGCCTTGACGCTGGTCGCTGTCTCTGGAGGGCTGACAGCCGTTGCGCTGACAGGGCAGAGGTGGACTTGTTCATCGGCTCAAGAGCCTCCCATGCTGGGAACGTAACGCCGGCTTCGGGTGGAACAAGGATCGCTTTCGACGCCCAAAGCTGGCATGCCGCGACGAACGCAGCAAAGGAGCAAACCCACCCATGAACTCAACGACCAGTAAGTGCATCACCGACGTTGACCTCAAGAATGACATCCTATCCGAGCTCAAGTATGAGCCTAGCGTCAAAACCAGCGATATCGGAGTCCTCGTAAAGGATGGAACAGTAACCCTCAATGGGTTCGTGACCAGCTATTGGGAGAAGTCGCATGCCGTACGCGCGGCCAAGCGTGTTGTTGGCGTCAACGCCATTGCCGATGACATTCAAGTCAAGCTGCCCGGCTCACTGAACCGCACCGATGGAGACGTTGCAGAGGCGGCAGGCCAGCAAATCAAATGGTCTCCCTCTGTCCCCGCCGATGCGGTCAAGGTAACCGTCCGCGAAGGCTGGATCACGTTGGAGGGCGACGTCGAGTGGTGGTATCAGAAGACCGCCGCCGAGAGCGCGGTTCACTACCTCTCGGGAGTCAAGGGGGTCTCCAACGAGATATGCATCAAACCCAAGGTCTCCGCTATGGCGATCGAATCGGACATTCAGGCCGCATTCAGGAGAAGCGCCATGCTGGATTCCAACGAGGTCGCCGTCTCGACGTCGGGAAACTGCGTAACGCTGCGCGGCAAGGTGCGAACCTATGCCGAGAAAGAGGAAGCGGGACGAACGGCTTGGGCTGCACCGGGCGTAACCTCCGTTGACAACATGCTCACCGTCCACTGGGGCTGGTTGGGCGCCTAGCAAACAGGCTCCTCAACCTTAGCGACCCATGGAAGGGAAGCTAAGGTTGAGGACCTCTGTGGACAGCCGCGACCGGTGGCGTAATGAGTGACGCTGCCGCCTGCGAATCGCCCCCCTCGCCTCGTCGGCCAATGGCCGAACACGGCGAGCAAGAACCGGGACGGAAAACGACGAAGCCGGCAAGTAACTTGTCGGCTTCGTCAGCGCCTTTGAGAAACCTAACCACTCGTGCGAAAGATCATCCATCTATGCGCTGAGCGGCAAGCATCCAGTGGTGCTTCTCCAAATCCAGAGCGATCTTGTGGAGCATGTCGGCCGTCGCAGTGTCGATCTGCTCGATCTCCTGCGTACGAACGCGAACGAAATCCACGACTCGCCGGACCGCGTGTTCGGCCAAGACGAGTACGTCCGAATCACGCAGAAAGCCTACAGGTACGTCCTCGATCTCCGTGTTGTCAAAAACGTCACGCATCCGGCCGTTAGGGCTATGCCCTGTCGCGGCAATCCTTTCTGCGACCTCGTCGACCGCTCCATCGACGGTCGCATAGATCTCATCCAGATGCAAATGAATCGACCTGAAACTGGGACCCACGACGTTCCAGTGAAGCTGCTTGAGTACACGGCCAAGTGCGATCAAGTCGTAAAGGATCGGTTGAAGAGCCTTGTGATTCGTCTCGCGCTGGCGGCCGTCCACCGTCGCGAGCGTAGCGTTGAATAATTCGTTTTGTTCGGCGATAGCCATACAGACCCCCCCCTAGCGGTTACAAGAAAGGCTAGCCTGCGGCCAAGATTGACGCGAGTCCGCTCTTTTGTGTCTGCCTGCCCGTGCATGACCTTTTGAGGACACGTATCGGATGACGGTGCTGAGCCGGACTGGCACTGTCTGCGCGCATCGACAAGACTGATGGGTAACCGTTACACAAAACATCGTGGGTGAGGTCCAGCCAAAGGGTGGGGCGCCCATTTGGCCCGCGAGCGCTGCGGGAGAACGCAAACAGGAGATTCCCAATGGTAGAACTTACCGGACAAGACCAACACACTTACGATGCTGTCTTCCGACACCCCACCTCAGGCAACATCGAGTGGCGAGGCCTGCTGGCCCTGTTCAGGCACCTCGGAGAAGTTGTCGACGAGCCGAACGGAAAGCTGAAGTTCATTCGAAACGGGCATGCCGTTACTTTGGATCCTCAAGGCAAGGAAGCGGACAAAGACATGGTCGCCGACATACGCAAGTTCCTTCGGACTTCGGAGACTCAAAGCGAAATCCGGCAAGGGGCTGCCAAATGTCTCCTGGTGCTCGACCACGCCGAGGCACGCATCTATCGAACGGAGTCGCCGGAATCGAAGTCCATCCACATCGAGCCGAGTGACCCGCACGGCTGGGAGAGACACGTTCACACTCATCATGTCTATGCCCGCCCTTCCGCTAGCGGGCTACACCACGAGTATTTCGAGAAGATCGCAAACGCGCTGGCAGGCGCCGAGGAAGTACTCGTGCTTGGCGACGGCAGCGGATCCAGCCGGGAATCCGACGAGTTTCTCCAGGACCTCCTGAAGCACGACCCTAACCTCGCCAAGCGCGTGATCGGCGTCGTAAAGATAGACCTAAACCACATGACAGAGGGCGAAATCCTGGCGAAAGCAAGGGAGCACTTAACGGCATAGCTGATGCACGCGAGATCGGGCGCTTCTGCGCCCGACATCTCCCTGTCTCACAATAGGCTGTCATGGATTTATAAGACAGGATTACAGTGCGCAATTCCGGCAACACTGAACTAGGCGATCCCTCCCGAATCCAGATCACACGGAAGCCAGAGGAGTCGCACGGAGCAGCAGACCATGAACCTTGCCAAGTGGATGGACGACCTGGACGGCACTTGCCAATCCGATATCGACATGACGATCCACGACTTGCCCGAAACCTCGTTTCGAGAGGCCTATATGCGGGGTATCACGCCTGAGCAGTTTCGCTTTCAGCACGTATCGGGTTCCGACGGACTTGACACCCAGAATCCTCCGATGAACCATGTAGTCTCGGAAATCCTGGACGACAATCCGAGCTTCCGAGATATCGTCGAGTAGCTCTGCATCGCGTCCTTGGACTGGCGCCCGACCGTGAATTCAAACCTCCTATGCCGGGTGCCGGAAGTCTGGCAATTTGGTGGAACAAATGGGGTTCTCGACAAGCCATCTATTCGCATGCCGAGAATATCTCAGCAAGGAAGAAGGACCCAGATGAACACTTCAATGAATAGAGGCACCAGCGATGCTGACCTAAAGGACGACATTCTATCTGAGCTCAAGTATGAGCCAGGCGTGAAGACCAGCGATATTGGGGTCTTGGTAAAAGGCGGAACTGTTACCCTCAATGGCTATACGTCTACCTATTGGGAGAAAGCGAATGCAATTCGCGCGGCTAAGCGAGTTACAGGAGTCCATTCCATCGCCGACGCCATTCAAGTCAGACTACCGGGATCGATGACCCGAAACGATGGGGACATTGCCGCTTCCGCTGGCCACCAAATCAAGTTGTCGCCTGCGGTTCCAGACGATGCAGTCAAGGTAACCGTTCGCGATGGTTGGATTACGCTAGAGGGTGATGTCGAATGGTGGAATCAGAAGAACGCTGCGGAGCAGGCAGTTCACTACCTAATGGGAGTGAAAGGCGTCTCCAATCTGATCGCCATCAAACCAAAGCTCTCGGCCGTAACGATCGAATCGGATATCCATGCCGCCTTTAGGCGCAACTCGATGCTCGATGCCGACAAAGTAACCGTCGAGACCTCAGGAAACACGGTGACGCTAAGCGGAAAAGTGCGGACGATTGCGGAGAGGGAGGAGGCCGACCGGGTTGCTTGGGCCGCACCGGGAGTCGTGTTGGTGATCAACGAACTCACGGTCCTATGGTCCTTGGTAGCCGTCTAGCTTCTCGGCCCCTCACCAATGCGAGTTCGTAAACGAGATCTCGCATACTGCGCGATCCATCATGCGCCCGGTAGCGACTATACAATGTTGCTGCGGGGTGCATGTTGGGCAGAAACTTACCGCAATCGATCGGTTTCGACTACCGTGTCTTAGAGACTTCCCGCTTAGGGTCAAGCCATATTCCAGAGACGACAAGGATGGCAACCGCACATGAGTTGAGTCGCTAGGCGTATTAGTCCCGCTCTCCATAGATCATTTACTGACAACAAATCAGCAGACTATTCGTTACGAAAGAAATCCTGTATGGTTTCAATGTGACCCAGTCTAGTCAATACGAATTCGTCATCATCTCGAAGGATGTTTGTGTCGAAGGATATTGGCTACGACGAGGGGACAGCCTGCCGAACGAGTTTCCGGTAAGAGTTCTGCAATGCCTTCTTCGATCGGGCGCCGTGCGACAGGTAGGCAAGTCATCTCACCTGGCCACTCAAAGGACCCTGTGTTCCTTACCGGTCTACAGCCTTGTCGTCTTCGTTCCTGCGTCGTAAGAACGTTGGCCGAAGCAACAGCGGGCATTTCTGGCTTCCGGCGTAGCCTCTGATTGCCGACTTGCTGTCCCGATAGAGACGAACATGCCAGCCAATGCAAATTTGCCTTCCAACACGGACTAGAGTGACTGCCTGTCACGTGGTTGCCACATAAACGACACGACGTCCGGCCTCGCCGTCGCAATGCGATGCCCGATTCCAGGCTACAGAATGTAGGACGGGCCCGCAGGAGCAGAATGCTCCTGTGGACCCGGAGTTAGAAGCTGAATAGACTTCAGTTAGTTCACCGCAGCATCGTCTTGAACGCGTCCCACAGGACGCCCAGGTCATACTGCCCCTTATAGAAGGTGGAAGGCTCCATTTCGAGATCGAGTAGCGTGTAGACGGCCATCTGTGCCGACCGAACCGAGTACTCCACCGTGAACACCACATCGTCGGGCAATTCGGCGAATTGGCCGATGAACGCCAGATTCTTGGATTTTGGGGGGACGACCTGCGGACGATCGCCGTGCTTCCTCACCAGGAACTGGCTGGTGATGTAAGGCATCATGCACGGAATGCAGATCGAGGATGCGAGGATGGCTTCCCTATCGTCGTCGAAGTGCAGATGCCCGAGAGCCTCCTCGAGGATCTCCATGCCCGTGCATTCCTTCATCGGCTTCTTTACATAATCTCCCGGCCTGTCTAGGTAGAGGCCATAACCCCACCAAACCGATACATCTGCCGGCTGATCGACATAAAACGGCTGCTTGAAGATCGAGAGAGTGAGGAGCCACTGAGAGTCCTTGAATGTTAGCAGCCCACCCCTTCCGGGCGCAGATCCGGTGTAAGCCTCCATCAGTCGAAAGAACTTCGGATCGCTGACGGTGACGGTAAAAGACTCCCATGCCGATTCATCGATGTGGCCATTGAAGACTGTTGGATTGCCGAAATCCGGGCGGCCGGCGGCCATGACTTCCCAGAGCTTCCAGGCCTCGCCACCTACCGCCTGCGTCGGCGCCATAGTCATGGATCCAAAGCTCTTGTCGGCGGTCATCGATCCGTTTGTTACGAACACCAGGTCTTCCTCTCCGACCGGGATCTCTTGGGTCACCCCTCCGCTCACCGTTGTCAGCGAGTTCACGGTGATCGAGTCAGGGTCGGTGGCAAAACCCAGATCGATAACGCGCGTGCCCATGCGGAATTCCACACCCTTGTCGCGTAGCCATTTCACGATGGGCATGGCGATGGCCTCGTATTGGTTATAGCGCGTGCGGAAGATGCCCTCTTGAGTATCGATGGTCGAGAAATGGTGGATGAATCGCAGAAGATATCTGCGAAACTCAATGGCGCTGTGCCAACTCTCGAATGCGAAGAGCGTGCACCACTCAAACCAGAAGTTGGTCTGAAAGAAATGCTCATCGAAGCAATCCGTGATGCGCTTTGAATCCAGTGAGTGCTCCGTCCTCGCCATTAGGGCAAACAGATCCAGGCGGTCCCTCTCGCTAAAACCCATCTGATGGAAGTCGACGGTTACACCGTCCAGATTGATCAGGCGAGCCTTGTTGTGCCATTCGGCATCCTTCTCAACCCGTTCGGTCTCTTCCTTGATCGACAGAAGCGGATCGCTAACGGAGGGAATGAACGACAGAAGATCGAGCGTCGCATTGTAGTGGTGCTCAAACATTCGACTCCCGCTCATGAAGTAACCCAATTGAGGAGAACCGTGGGCATCCAGTGCGCCGCCGGCGTCGTCTGCCGCTTCGAAAATGGTGATCTCCTTCCCGAGCGCCTCAGCGTCTCTGATCAGGTAGGCCGCACCGGCCAACGAAGCGATGCCGCTGCCGACAAAATAGTATTTATTCATAGGATGCTCGCGAAGGGGTTCCTGGGCGTTTTGTTGCCTCCCAGGTAGGTCAAGTTCTTATCCGACAGCCCGACGTCAGGCCACGCTGAGGATCTTGGTTGGCGCATTCGACGTTCCGAGGACCTCGACCGCGTGCCAGGAGTTGTCCGGCGTCTCCAACTTGGGAGCGTGTGACCAAGACACCATTTGGGCAGTATTCCAGAGGCTAAATCCCCCTCCCAACTTGCGACATGCCAAGGACGGATTCGAGAATAGGTGATGCATCTCGGCTCGCTCCCCCATCCCGCCGATCGCGATTTCGCTAAACTCCAGGTACAGGTGCTCTCCACTGACAAAGACGATTTCGGAAAGGATGCTGCTCCGAATGCCTTCGGTTTTCGGTCGGTTCTGATGACGCCGAAGGAGGAAGTTCTCCTGCGTGATCTGCGAAACCACGGTTTTCGACCTGTTTTCGCGAAGGCTGAAGGAATTCGGTATCTGGTCGGTGAGGATGGAAATGCCAATCAATGCGGGACCGCAAAAGGCGACGACGTTATCCTCGGCCTGGATGATCAGAGTCGGTTGAGTAAAGACCCGACCATCAAGGTCGTTGCAGATCGTGGTGACGAACTCTGGGATGTCTTGACTGAACACCCTCGTTTGCCCGTTGGCCAAGTGGATCTGGATGGTGATAGGTTGAGGGTTTTCCATGGTGTTCTTCTCGCCCCATGGTCGCGCACCAGCGTCGACGGCGGAGCATGCCTTTCAGTCTCAGTGAATCGTCGGCGTAGACGCAAGTCCACACCTTGGCTGTCGTCTGAATGACGTACAACATTGCTATGTATCCGGTAGCCCACGGCCCGAGCTTCTGTTCACTTGAGGCGCAGCACCCACGGTCCACGGATAGCGCGGCGGTCCTGTCGGCCGGTGGCGAGCCCGTTGCCGCGGAATCTAGGAGGTGCTTCTGCCTCGCACCAAGCGCAAGATGATGGCGATCAAGGCGATGACAAGCAGGATGTGAATGAGGCCGCCTCCGATATGCAAGCTGATCCCAAACAGCCAGCAAACGACGAGTACGATGATGATAAGTTCGAGCATAGGATCTCCCTTCTTCGAGGCACATCCTCGATTTGAGACATAGGTCAGTCGCCACATGAAGGAGGTTCAAGCGGCACTGATTTGAGTCAATGAGTCGAAACATGGCCAGATGACAGCCATGAGAAGATGAAGTACAACACGATGAGAACGGGGACCATGGCGATCCAATAGACTCCATCGCGCATGGATCCTTCCTTCTTGTAGTCGCCGCGGCGAGAGTCCTTCCTCAATTGCGTAAAGTGATCGTCTGTGACGACGTAATCAAGCAGTTCCCGCTCTGCGGCCCGGGGTTCCTTTGAGTCCGACAGGTCCCTAATTTCTGTCTGCATTTCGGGGCTGAGACCGGCCACTGTGGCCTCCATTTCCTGCCTCATATTGGCAAGTTCGCGGCGATCTCGCGCCCTCTCGGCCAACGATTTGGGAGCCTGGATCCAAGGTATCCAAGCCGCAATTCCCTTCTTCTGTGTTGTTGCAATTCTCGATTTTGGTTTCATGTTCGATTGGGCCCCGATGGCCCTTAGCCACCGTCAACCCCTCTGGCCTGAATGATTTAGCGCCTGCTTGATTGCTGCAAGGTCGTGTCCAAGTGGTCGATCATCGGCCCTATCGCATCCAGCCTCCGGAATGGTTGAGTGATGGCGATAATGACGCTCACGACCACCGTCGCGCCGATGACTCCACCCAGGCCCGCGAGCAGTCCGTTCCGAAGAGCGAGTTTCCAACTTCGCTGTTGAGCGAGTTGCCTTTCAGTCACTTCGGTCAAGCGGCGCAGTGCGTCTAGCAGGTCTTGGGAGCACGGCTCCCTGTCTGCCGGAACTTCCTCTTCCTTAGGAGCAACATGTTGAGCTTTGATCTGGCACCTACCTTGGGGTTAGTCTTGGGAATGGACTCTGAGCTGGTCATCGACAGCAAATTCGGGGCCTGCGACTGCCCTCGCGAGATGCTCAGCGCTCTCGTTCTCGACTTCGGTAGCGACTCTGCCACGAAGAACGATGTCATCGTCGTCCGTACTCACCGTCAAGTCGCAGGTGTGGATGTCCGGTGCGCCGAGGATGGCCCGTTCGACTCTCGCCGAGGTTTGATCGATGTCGTAGGACGTAATGTTCGCAACCTCGGAAATCGTGTGCCCGGCCGCCTTCGGGTCGGAGGCGATCCCCTTCCCAGTGTCCTCTATGGCGTCAGTCGCGTTGGAGCGGGTCGAGCCATAGTGGTCACTGGCTGAATGGGTGCATCCCGCCGCAGTGATGACTGCCAAGGCCATAATGAAAGCCCAACCTGCAATTCTCGTATCCATATGAATTCTCTGTCGCGGATGTAGATCCCGAGCCTCGAATGGGGTTCAAGCAAAGGGGAACGCTGCTTTGCTGCGTAAATGATCGGTTGGGACCCGCTATTCCAAGCACCGGTCGGGCAAGCCCCAGGGAGTTCGCTATCTCATTGAGACGTTGTGCCGCACCCAGTGATGATAGGCAGTGCCTAGCGCGATCTGCACCGCTCGCTGCTCACGCGGCGTGGCGGGCCCCCCGCTAACGGCGCTGACGAGCGGAGTAATCAGGATGTCTGCGGCGACCTTGTAGATGTCTTCACGTTCATCGCTCCGGCCGGTGACTCCAAGATTCCGGAAGACAACCTTGTTGGATGCCACGTCGAAGACGTACGCATCGACGGTTGCGGTGGAGATCGTTTTCGGGCCCAAGCTGACCCAAATGCTCCGCGTATGCCACGTCACCGAACCGTAAATGACTTTCGACGCGTGGACGGAGCGACCAAAGGCCTCAAGCGTGGCCTTCGAAGGCAAGCGGCCAAATCGCCGAACGGGGAAGCTGCTCGATGCCCACGTGGATTTCGCGACGCCTTTGGGAACCGACGCAAAGCCGGCCTTGCGACCGATCTCTTCCGCAGTTGAGATTGCCGTCTGCCGAGAGGTCTTGTCTCCGTTCTGGAATGCCCACGGATAGGCGACCACCATGCCCTGGCTATCGGTCTGTTTGATGACTCGCGCCACAGACGAATGGCGCGTGGCTATGGAGGGTACCGCCAAAGCAGTCATTGCCAGACAAGCGATCAGTGTTGTGGGATTTCGTAGGGTGAACTTCATAATTGTGCCTTCTTGTTCTTCAGGATGCTACGCGCATCATAGTAGACACAAGTCTCCTTCTAAGCGTCCATGCTTAGGCTGACAGCCCTTCCACGTCTGCCGGTCCGGCCCAATGGCGCCTGCATCGTAGCCGTTGCGTGGCTCGGTAACCGACGACCTGAGTCAGACGCCCTGCCATAGAGCTCGCAATGGTCGAGCGTCCGAGGGTAATCCAGGATTGCCTCTGAATCCCTCGAACGCTCAAACCGAAGGCGCCGGCAAGAGCGCCCTCCGTTGTCAATGAACCTACCGGTTAGCCGCCACGGCGTTGGTTGTTCCCGCCGCCGGAGCGCTTTTGGTTCCCGCCGGTGCTCCGTTTCTGCTGCGGCGCGGCGCGCTGCTGCTTGGGAGCGGAACGTTGCTGAGGAGCGGAGCGCTGCCGGGGAGCATTGCGCTGCTGCCGGGGCGCCGAGCGCTGCTGCCGCGGTGCGGAGCGACGCTGGGGAGCGGCGCGCTGTTGCCGCGGTGCGGAGCGCTGTTGGCTAGCAGCGCGCTGTTGCCGAGGCGCCGAGCGCTGTTGGCTAGCAGCGCGCTGCTGTCGCGGTGCCGAGCGCTGCTGGGTAGCGGCGCGCTGCTGCCGGGGCGCCGAGCGCTGTTGGGGAGCGGCGCGCTGTTGCCGCGGTGCGGAGCGATGCTGGAGAGTATTGCGCTGCTGCCGGGGTGCTGAACGCTGTTGCTTGGGGGCCGACTGATCCTTGCGAATGGTCCCGCCCGAACGGTTCCTGTTTCCGGCGTTAGGCGGCCTCACCGCATTTGTCCTACCCGGATTGCTGGTTCTCGTCGGGTTGGCACGCCTTACGTTCCTTGGGCCGGAGTTGACTGGCTTGCCGGGAATTGCCCGTGCGATGCCGCCAGACCTGCCAAGGTTGCCTCTGCCATTTGCCAAATTCGCAGGTGTCGACCTTCCGACCGGCCGGAAGTTCCCGCCCCGGGGAACGCGAGTCACCGTCGCCGCTCGATTCGATGGCTCGACAGAGCGTGCCATCGGCCTGCTGTTCCTTGATACCTCGGCAGGAATCCGTGCGCGAACGATGGATCGTTCCATGATGGTGGCCGAAGGACGTCTTGCGCCAAACGACCTTGACGATGTGAAAGAAGCCCTTGACGGCCTGACATTCGCCGGTCCAAAGACGTTTGGCGCACCTCTTCCTGCGCCAAACGAGTGCCCTCTCTGGAAATTGGTCGCGTCGACCGTGGTCCCGGAAAGGTACCTGCCTGAACCAGAGAAGCCGGCATTTGTCGTCCTTGTGATCGCAAAGGCGCTGCGGCCATAGATCGGCTGGAATCGGTTATCGGCGCCCGAGTACCCGCCTGCATAGAGAGCGGAGATTCGATTGCCGTCGTACACGTTGTAAGATCGATTCAGATACCCGTTTCTCCACGGCCGGCCGACAACATAGCCCTGGCCACCCGGGTAGTAAGCCGCGGCTCCGCCGATGGCGAACGAGAGAGACCAATCTCCGCTCCGAAAACCGAAGGATATCTGCGCGGGATAGACCATCTCAGTTGGCGCCAGCGGGACCCATGCAACCGCGCCGTTGTAGGTGCTAAAGCTAACGACGGCCGGTGACCAATACTGCTGGCGGGGGCCGGGCGCCCAGCCCCAACCGCCGCCGTCGTGAACCCAACTGCCGTAGTGGTAAGGAGCCCAGCCCCATGACTCGGCGCCGACCCAGGTCCAGCCGAACGGATCGACCCAAACCCAGTGGCCGTCGTGATACGGTCGCCATCCGGCGTACATGCCGCGCGGTCGCCATACATGCCCGTATCGAGCGTTGGCGTGCCAACTGCCGAAGCTGTTGAGGTTGCCGGCCATGATCGCCACACTGGAAGGAACGTAAGGATCAGGTTGGTTGTATGAGGCGTCGCGGTTGTCGTTGAACTGATCCCAGTTGTCGGCGTGAGGCAGCGCCCCGACTTGCATGGCGGATGACCCGCTCGACATGCTTACATAGTCGCCGCCATTGAGGGTCGTGGCGCCTTGGCTTCCGGCACAGTCACAGCGTCCCTTTCGTACCGCGACCTCGACTCCGCTCGAAATGCCAATGCGGATGTTCGCCGGCCCTTGAGCTTTGATCGATGTCAAAGGCGTGTCAACTTGAAACACCGACATCTTGCTTACCAGCGTCAGAGACGCCAAACCGGTATTGAGCTTTAGTTCAGTGAACTCGCCGTTGCTGTCGCTGTAAAGCGTGTGTAGCGTGACGACAGTTCCCGTTCCCAAACGCAACCGGCTGCCGTCGTCGAACTGGATCTCCGTCCGTCCACCGCTATTTACCGAAACCGACGCTCCTTCTCGTAATGGGAGATTGGTTGAGGCAGCCGACCAGTCGGAGTTGGCATCCGTTCGCCAACTGGCGCTGCCCTGGATGTAGGCGACGCGGGCCATCCGGACAGGTCCGGAGTTCCCTCCTGTATCGGAGACGTTCGTATTCTCTTGAGTGACGCGGTACCCATCCTGGGCCGAGGCAGTTGCCATAAGCAACGAACCACCGACGGTCCAGAATCCCGCAGCCCTCAAGATTGAGAGCCTGGCGTTTGATAGCATGGTGCCGGTCTGACCCGCGTTTCTAGCCCAGGGTTCCGAGTTTTTTTGGTTGACCCAAAACACTACGGGTGACGTCTTGACCCAAACAACGAATACCGATCTGCGCCGATCGATTCAGGACCGCCCCACTTGGGGGCGACAAAAGCTAGTCTTTTCGGTTGGCCAGAAGCTGCCTGAGTCGTTCGATTTCGTCGTTTGCTTTGGCGAGGATCACCCGGTTCTCCTGGGCCAGCGACGCTGCTTCGCCATCGCTGATCGCCACGCTTTTCGCGTGCATGGTGTCGGCATTCTGCTGCACGAATCTAGCCACGAGCTCAGAACGGCTGAGGTTTCCCAACTTGCCGCGGATGCGCACCCAGTAGCTGTTCACGGTGCCGCACTTTATGCCCAACTCGTTCGCAACCATGTCATCCGTATAGCCTTGGGCGGCAAAGCTAAGTACCGAATGCTCCCGTGCCGAAAGATCTGCTTTCAAGAGGCTGGCTCCAATTCTGTGACGCTAGAAGTATAGCCGTATTTCCTAGGACGAGACTTGCTGTAACCATTCGCTTCGGCATACTTGTCCGTTCGCACAAGGCCCGTCAGATAACTATGTGCAAGAAATTTGCACTTCTCATCGACTATCTGCACAGAGGATCATATGGGCATGGAACGTCATCCCAAAGTGCTCTTGGTGGAGGGCAATGGACCTGCAGAGAAGCTGGCTCGCGATGCTATAGCGAAGGCAGGCATCAAATGCAATTTGGTCGTAGCCCGAGACGGAGTTGAAGCGTGCGATTTGCTGTTCGATGGAACACAATCACCGACTTTGGTCCTGCTCGCCCTCAACCTACCCAAACTGAGTGGATTCGAGGTTCTGACTCGTATCCGCTCCTGCGACAAGACGAAAAGGCTGACCGTGGTGATGCTCTCAGCATCGCAAGAGCCCGTCGACATACATCGGTGCTTCGATCTCCATGCCAACGGCTATGTCCATAAGGACCCAGACGTGGAGTGCTACGAGACCCGGCTTAGGTTGGTGCTCTATTACTGGATTGTAGTGAATCAAAATGCTAACGCGTGAATTGTCTCCCCGTGAAGAAGAGGTCGTCGAACTGTGCGTCGAAGGGCTCACCAACGATGCAATCGCCATCCGCTTGGGCCTGAGCGTGGGCACCGTAAACACGTACTGGCTGCGGATCAAACTGAAGGTCGGTGGGCAAGGCCGGACCGACACCGTCGTAAAGGTCATCAAGGAAAGGGCGGAACGTGCCCTTCGCGATGCCAACATCGAGCGCAAAGAACTGACTGACATCATTGCGGTGAAAGAGCATGGCGTTCTCGAACTTAGGGCAGCGCTTGCTCTTCTCCAGATGGCGATGGACCAGATCAAGTCGGTGGTCTGGGCAACCGACAACGACTTATCGATTCACATCCTCGCAAACGGCGAGCTTCCGACCACCCACTTCGGAGTTCGTTGGGAAGTCGGCAAGAGCGTCTACGAGATATTCAAGACCAAAGATCCCAAGGACTTGGCAGTGGCTGCTCACCTTGCGGCCCTTACGGGCACTGAGTCCGAAGTACGTTTGGTTGGCGAATTCGCGAATATGTTCCTTCGGGTTCTCCCGCTGATCGACGAGACTGGCGAGGTCATGGGATGCATCAGCATCCTGAACAGCGTCGGCAAATGACGCAACTCTTCATTCTTCGAACCTAGGGGCGCTCTTCATTGTCTGCATCTTCGCAGACGCTAACCGGCTGACTGCACCATTTTGGCCTGGCAGTCGGCCAAAGGACTAGAGCCATCAAGGCGGATGCTGCGATTGCTTCTTGGGTTGAGCATCGTTCCAGAACGACCTCAATAACGTGGATGTAAACCACACTCAGGTCTCCAGAACGAACGAATCTCTTGCCTTCCATCGGCACGCCCGATCTCGGCACGCCCGATCTCCTCTCGCCCGTTTTTCCAGCGAGGAGTTGTCTATACCGTATTTCACAGGGAAGGCTTGCTTCAAATTGCCGACCTCACTAATTGCGACATATGGCGCAATTAGTATCGCCTCAGAAGATAGTTGAGTCCATCTCGCTTTGAAGGCAAGTCACGCACTCGCAGGTTACGTTGACCTAATCGCCAAGCATCTCAATCAGGCCCCCGCACGAAACTAGTGGACAGTTGCGGATCCATAGAGAGCCTGTAGTCAAGTTAATGTGATTCGCCAAATCTAGTAGACAAGGAGCACTGACTAAGCATGAAGCGAACCCTCAAGTACGCTCTATCAGCTGTCCTGACCGCCGCGATCGTTCTCCCGGCAGTCGCTCAGGACAACTTTCCGGACGTTCCGGAAAACCATTGGGCATTTGAAGCCCTTCAGCGACTGAAGAAGGACGGCCTTCTCGTCGGTTACCCCGACGGCCTCTTCCGAGGCGGTCGCCCCGCATCCCGCTACGAGTTGGCGGTTGCGATTCACGCGGTCTACACGAACCTCAAGAGCGTCACTGACGGTCTGGATTCGCAGATCAAGGCCCTCGGCGACAAGCTGAACGGCGTTGCATCGACGTCCGACGTTCAGAACGTTCGCGACGCCCTGACCGCCCTTCAGAACCAGGTCGACGGCATGAAGAGCTATGGCGAAGACAT
>JARLGV010000102.1 GCA_031292555.1 Fimbriimonas sp. | reverse complement strand
GTGGTGCGAAGACCTTTACGACAAAGGCGCCTACAAGCGGTACCGGACCGCTGACCTATCCCTGCCGTCGATAGGCTCAACTTCTTCGGGCGCTCGCGTGGTCCGCGGCGGCTCGTGGAGCTTCGACCTCAATCAGAGCTTCCAGTGCGCTTACCGCAGCTCCTTCGACCCTACGAGCAGGACCTACAACCGAGGTTTCCGTTGTGCCAGGACTCCGTAGCGTTTTGCATTTTTGCTTCTTTTCCCTTTACACTCCGGCGCCTCGCGCGCGAAGGTGGGCGCCGCGTGCCCGCAAACCCTGGCCCGCTTGGCGCAATCCCGGTACAATAGACCGAGCCGCAAGGGCGCCGTTCGAGCGAACCGGATCGGTTACGAAACGTCAAAGAAGCCGTTGGTCGACCTACTCTCTCCCCCTATGACACTTGACTCTGCCCGCAGCATTGTTCGCAATCCCACTATCGACACCCTTATCGACGACTGCCTAACGAAGGACGGCTGCAAGCCTGTCTCGAACGGCTCGGTTGTCGCCTATTCGGGCAAGTACCGCGGTCGAGTGCCGAAGTATAAGCAAGTCGTCCGCGACGCGTCCAGCGAAGCCGACGTTTGGTGGGAGGCCAACAACTCCATATCGGCGACCCAATACGGGCTCGTTCGAGAGAAGTTCCAGGCATACGTGGCAGACAAAGATCTGTACGTCGTCGACACGTTCGGGGGCGCCGATCCTGAGCACCGCATCAGGGTGCGCTTCGTACTCGAACGTGCCTACCATGCGCTCTTCATCAAGCAGCTTTTGATTCGTCCCACTGAGGAGGAACTCGTCGATTTCGAGCCGGATTGGACGGTCATCGATTTCGGCAAGATGAAGCTCGACCCGGAAGTCGACGGCACCCCGGGAGACGCGATCGTTGCCTTGAACCTTGCGGAGCGAGAGGTGCTGATCGGTGGAACCGAGTACGCGGGCGAAATGAAGAAGTCGGTGTTCACGATCATGAACTACCTGCTTCCCTTGAAAGGCGTGCTGGGGATGCACTGTTCGGCTAACATCGGCGAGGACGGCGATACGGCCCTCTTTTTCGGCCTTAGCGGCACCGGCAAGACGACGCTTTCCGCCGACCCGGAGCGGAAGCTCATCGGAGACGACGAGCACGGCTGGACCGACACCGGCGTGTTCAACGTCGAGGGCGGCTGTTACGCGAAGTGCATCAAGCTCAGTCACGATGGTGAGCCCGAGATTTGGAACGCCATTCGGCGCGGATCGATCCTGGAGAATGTAAAGGTTCGGGAAAATGGATCGCCCGACTATGACGACGCGAGCTTGACCGAGAACACTCGGGCGGCCTACCCGATCGACTTTATTCCGAATGCAGTCATTCCGAGCGTTGGCGGCCACCCCAAGAACATCGTGTTCCTGACCTGCGACGCCCTAGGGGTTCTCCCGCCGATTTCGCGCTTAACGCCCGAACAGGCGATGTTCTATTTCCTGAACGGCTATACGGCGAAAGTTGCCGGTACGGAAACCGGTATCACCGAACCGGCGATCACTTTCTCCGCCTGCTTCGGCCAGCCCTTCCTGCCTCTACCGCCCCGCGTCTACGCGAAACTGCTCGGCGAGAAGATCGCCCGGCACGGTGCGAAGGTCTGGCTGGTGAATACCGGTTGGACGGGCGGTCCTTACGGCGAGGGAGGCCGTATCAAACTGAGCTATACGAGGGCGATGCTCAAAGCTGCGTTCCATGGCCAGCTAGATTCGGTTGCCTATGAGACCGACCATGTGTTCGGACTACAAGTTCCAACTTCCTGTCCGATGGTGCCCTCCGATCTTCTGCATCCCAGGGCTACATGGCGGGACGGCGGCGAATACGATCAGAAGGCGCACGAGCTCTTTCGAATGTTCCAGGAGAACCATCGGAAGTACGAATAGGCCGGGGGGCCTTTCCGCAAGGCGATCTCGGCAAAGATATTGTTAACCGGTTAGCGAGTCGGTCGATTCGTGCTTTATACTTAGCGTTCATGGGCTACTACGTACTTGGCGACCAGGGGCAGAAATATGGCCCTGCCGATGTCGACACGCTGAACCTTTGGGTTACCGAAGGGCGCATTGTTCCGCATTCGATGTTGGAGGATGAGGTCTCCGGTGGGCAGATCGTCGCATCTTCGATCAGGGGTTTGCAGTTTCCGATGATCGCTCCGCCATCCGCATCGCCTGCTCCTCCCTACGCCCAGACGCCCCAGTACCGTCCCCAATCCTATGTGATGCCGACAACCGTGGATCACGGTCCAATCGTGCTGGCTTTCGCGATGGCTGTCGTTTCGCCGATGCTGTCCTATTTCATCTCATTCGGTGGGCTAATCACCGCAGGTATCGGCTTGCGCAGCGCCCTGCGTGCGAAGAACAATGGGCACCCCCTCGCGACGCTAGCAATCGTTGCATGTGCCCTTGCGATGGGGTTCTGGGTATTAAGCAAGTTCGCCCGTTTCTACTGATCTAGTACCGAGCGACCTTTCGCTGTCTCAGGATTTTTGGGGTGCGCTTTTCTTTGCGGAAAAGAGCAAGCATTTCATCAAACTTCTGATTGGCATCTCCGGAGTCGATCCGGTTGCGCTATCCTTTATCCCGTGCGTTACTACGTTATTGGTGAAGATGGGCAGAAGTACGGCCCGGCCGATGTTGCCACCCTTAATTCGTGGATTACAGAGGGACGCCTCCTGCCGACCCAGCAGCTCGAAGACGAGACCTCGGGCCTTCGACTCGCCGCCGGCGCGGTTCAAGGTCTGAATTTCCCACTACAGGGCGCCGCCCGAGTAAACGCACCGACTCCTCCAACCGGCAACCCTTATGAGGGAGCCTATACGCGACCCCAGATGGGTTCGGCGTCGATGTACGGCCAGAAAGAGCTGACCACCTCGTGGGTTCTCTTTGGCATCGGCTTCGTGTGCTGCGGCGTGATCCTCTGGCCGATCGGCATATCCTATGCCATCAAGGCAGAGCAAGCGGGCAACCCGGGAGCGCAAGCGGCCAAGATCGCCAACATCATCATGACCGTAATTGGCGTCCTTGGAATAGCGTTCTATATTGTCGCGATCGTCATGGCGGCATCCAATGGCGGGTTCCGAGCGATATCTCCGCGCTGATTGAAAATTGGACCCGGTAAAGAACGGCATTCGTTAGCATCGTTGCTCGTAGAATGGAGGCGTGAACCTGTTCTCACCCCTTCAGATTAGAGATTTGCGGTTGCGAAATCGCATCGGTGTGTCGCCGATGTGCCAGTACTCTAGCGAAGACGGGTTCGCGAGCGACTGGCACCTTGTCAACGCCGGCAGCCGCGCGGTCGGAGGAGCGGGGATCGTCATTCTGGAGGCATCGGCGGTTACCGCGGATGGACGCATTTCACCCCAAGACCTCGGCATCTGGAAGGACGACCACATCGCGGGATTGGGCAAGATCGCGAAGTTCGTCCGGAGTCAAGGCGCGGCCGCCGGAATCCAGTTGGCTCACGCTGGACGAAAGGCCTCGATGCCGCGTCCTTGGGATGTGCGCCGAACCGCCGTGCCGGAGTCCGAGGGAGGTTGGTCACGCGTCCTGGCCCCAAGTGCGATCCCATTCGGTGCGGGTTATGTGGCGCCGTCGGCGATGTCGATCCATGAGATCGAGATCGTCATCGAAGCATTCGGGGATGCCGCCCAGCGCGCCCTAGACGCTGGTTTCGATGTGATCGAATTGCACAGCGCTCATGGCTATCTCATCCACGAGTTCCTATCGCCTATCAGCAATCATCGGACCGACGACTTTGGCGGGAGCTTCGAAGATCGGACCCGCTTCATCCGGTACATCGTGACGACGATTCGCGAGGTCTGGCCCAAGACACATCCGCTGTTCGTCAGGCTGTCTGCTTCCGATTGGACCCCCGGAGGCTGGGATATCGAGCAGACGGTGAAGCTGGCGGTCGAGCTTCGCGCCTTGGGCGCCGACCTGATCGACTGTTCGAGCGGAGGAAACGTGGAGGGGGCGAAGATTCCCGTCGGTCCTGGCTATCAGGTTCCGTTCGCGGCCGCCGTCAAGAAGGCCGGAATCCTTGCGGCCGCCGTCGGGATGATCGCCGAACCTGAACAGGCCAATGAGATTATCGAGAGCGGTCAGGCCGATCTCATCCTGTTGGCGAGAGAATTCCTGCGCGATCCGTACTGGCCGCTCCATGCCGCCAAGACGCTTGGCATCGACGTTGCTTGGCCCGACCAGTATGCGCGGGCCAAGCTCTGAAGGGCGCCTAGCCGTTCGGGCTATTCGGAGCCAATTCGTCGACGCGCACTACCATCACCGTCGTGTTATCGCTTCCGCCGCCCAGCAGTGCCTGCCCGACCAGGGTCCAGGCCGCTTCGGCGGGGGCCTTCGCACGCAGGATCTCGCCGATTGCGTCGTCATCGACATGGTTGACCAGGCCGTCGCTGCAGAGCATGAAGATGTCGCCCGGCTTTAGGTCGAACGCTTCGACGTCGGGGCGCACGTCCCCCTCGGTGCCGATTGCCCGGGTAAGGACGTGCCTGTACGGGTGGGTTTCCGCTTCCTCGGGACGGATCATGCGGGCACGGATCGCCTCTTCGACCCAAGTGTGATCGTGGGTCAGCATAAGCAACTCCCCGTTTCGAAGCCGATAGATGCGGCTGTCGCCGACTTGGACGGCATACGCGACGTCTTGGATTAGAATTAGGCCGCTGAGCGTCGTGCCCATGCCTTTGCGGCTCGGAATCGCCCGGCCGACGTCGACGACGAAACGGTTGGCCGCCTGCACTCCCGAGACCATGGCTACCGTCGGGTCGGTCGATGGATGGTGAAGGTACACGTCGATGAACGTCTTGCAGGCAAGTTCGCTGGCGATCTGGCCGGCCGCATGTCCGCCCATCCCATCGCAGACCAGGAAGACAAGGCCGCGCCCACCGAGAGTGGCCTCGTCCTCCGCCATGAAGTACTCGTACTTGTCTTCGTTGTTTTCACGGACGCGTCCCAGGTCCGTCTTTGCCGCGACGGTGACCTTCGGGATGAACTTGAGTTCGACGCTTGGGACTAACTGTTCCGTCGTGTATTCGGCCGTAATCTCATCCATTTCGTGCATTCAATCCTTGCGTTAAGCCTTCGGCCCGGCCTCGGGGGCGTTGATCCGGATCTGGAACTCCATGCTGCCAAATCGGATGACATCTTCCGGAGTGACGTTCGTGCGCATGTTGGGCACCAGTTTCGCGTCGTTAAGCATTGTTCCGTTGCTGCTGCCAGTGTCCGTGATAAAGACGCCGTCTTCGGCGACCTCGATCATCCCGTGCTTGCCGCTGATGTAAGGGTCGGCGATCTGGATGTCGTTGTCGGCCTTCCGGCCGAAAAGGCTGACTCCCTTCTTAAGCGGGAACTCTTTGCCCTCGCCAACGAGAAGGGCAGGCGGCACCTCTTTGCGAGGTGCAGTGGCGATCGCCGCCGTCTTGTTGGAACCGAACACCTGGGTCGTGTTTCCGCCTTTCGCTCCAGGAAGCGAAACCTGAAGCTCGATTCCTCCGAAGCTGAGCTTCTCGTTGCCCTTGAGTGTCTTCTGCTCGCCCGCATTGAGCCGGGTCCCATCCACCTTCGTACCGTTCGTGCTGCCGAGATCCTCGATCGTGAGGACGCCATCGGTGTTCGTGATCTGAGCGTGCCGACGACTCGCCCTGCCGTCTGCGAGAAGAACATCGCCCTCGCGGCCGATCACGTTGACTCCGGGCCGGATCGGGTGTTCGCGTCCGCTCTGCTCTACGAGCATCGGCAGTTGGATTGCCGGCGCCCCGAATGCGTCTGACGGCAAGGCCCGATCGAATATGAGGCCGCAGTCCACGCAGAACATCACCCCTGCCGGGTTGAAGGTCTTGCAGACGGGGCATTGGATCGGCTTGATCGTCTGAGTCGCGTTCAGGCTGGGCGCGTTACCCATGACGGTCTTGTTGGGATCCAAGGTCGGGGCGACCCCCATTCGAGTCTTGTTTGGATCCGCTGAAAGAAGTTGCGTTTTGTTAGCGTCGTTCATGAGGATGGCACTTGCTTGGACGGTTTTCTTGCCGCCTTTAGTTTGCACCGAATGACCGATCGGGACGAACGGCGATCCTGAGAGGATCGCGCTTTCGGCGGAAAACGGGGAAAAACTGGCTAAACTCTCAAAAACCCCACCGTGCCCGTGTTAGGACCCATCGCTATGAGAAGAACCCCATTCCTTGCCGCTATGCTCGTCGGTCTCGCTGCCACGTCCTCCGCGCAGTTTCAGCGCGGAGGAGGGAATCCCTTCACTCCACCGAACGCATCCCTGCACTACGCCCTCGATCGGGATTACGATCTGCTTGACCTCTCGGTCGATCTCGACATCGACTACGATCATCTGACTTTTGCCGGAACTGCGACCAACACGTTGGCGCCTCTGCGCGACGGAATCAAAGTGATCCGGCTGATGGCGGGCCCTGACCTAAAGATCAATTCGGCGACCGTGGACGGGAAGAACGCGACGTTCACCCACGAGGGTAGGAGCTTGCTTGTAGCGGCGCCTGATGCACTCAAAAAAGGCCAGAAGATATCCGTGACGCTGGCCTACAGCGCAGTCAACACCCGGGGGCGCTCTTTCGGCGAAGGCGGCGGCGGATGGCACTGGATTCGGCAGAACAAGACCAATCCCAACCACGTCGGTTTCTGGACTCAAGGCGAGTCGGAGTCCAACAGCGACTGGGTGCCCACATGGGACTATCCCAACGACTTTACGACGAGCCAAACGAAGGTCACCGTTCCGGCGGACTGGAGCGTGGTCGGCAACGGAAACCTCGTCTCGAACTCGCAATCGGCGGACGGCAAGCGCCGGACTTTCGTTTGGAAGATGCCGTTGCCTCATGCGACATATCTGTTGACCCTATGCGGGGGGCCGTTCGATATCAAGACCGACAACTGGGAGGGCGTCAAGCTTATGTACGTCGTACCCAAAGGCGAGAAGTATCTGATCGACGGTTCCTTCGGAGACACGAAGGACATGCTGTCGTTCTATTCAAAGATCACGGGGGTGAAGTATCCCTGGCCGAAATACGCTCAGGACGCTATGTACGACTTTGGCGGAGGCATGGAGAACGTCAGTGCGACGACGCTTCAGGAGAGCGCCCTCGCCGAGTCGCGAGAGGGCTATTGGCCGATGGCGAGCCTGAACTCTCACGAACTGGGGCACCAGTGGTTTGGCGACTTCGTCACGTGCAAGGACTGGGGACAGATCTGGCTGAACGAGAGCTTCGCGACCTTCATGCAGATGATGTACTTCGAGCATAGCCTGGGCAAGAACGGCTACGACGAAGAGGTGGAGAACAACACTCAGTCCTATCTCGCCGAATCGCGCCGGTACAAACGACCGATCGTGACTCGAATGTATGCGAATGCGGACAACATGTTTGACTCCCATACCTATCCGAAGGGCGGCGTCGTGCTGCACACGCTCCGTCGATGGCTGGGCGACGACCTTTTCTGGGCGGGCATCAAAAAGTATCTGACAACGAACGCCCATACACCGGTCGAGACGTGGCAGCTCTGCAAAGCGCTGACCGATACCAGCGGCATCAACTGCGAGCCGTTCTTCCAGCAGTGGCTCCTCAAGCCGGGCCATCCGGTGATCGATTGGAACTGGAAGTGGAACGCTGCTTCCGGTAGCGTCGACGTCGAAGTCAAGCAGACGCAGAGCACTGCCGATGGCACGCCGATCTACGACATACCCGCCAAAGTCGGCGTCATCGTCGACGGCAGACTTGCCGAACTGCCGATTCATCTCACGACCGAAACGACGACCGCGTCGTTCCCGACGACAAAGAAGCCGGACGCCGTCCTCTTCGATCCGGATCACGATTTCCTCCGGGAGATCCCGAAACAGAAGTGGGGCAAGGACGAGCTGCCCGCCATCTTCAAATTCGCCCCCAACTGCATCGACCGATATCGAGCGATGCAGTTGCTTCTCGGCGATTCGCCCAGCGACGAGACGATTCACATGATTGCGGATGGCGTGAAAGCCGATACTGAGATCACCCCCGCTCTGCGCTCGATCCGCGGTCTGAGTTCACTGAAGCGGGAGGATCTCCGCCCGCTGTTCATGGGCTTGCTGAACCACCCGAACCCTTCCCGACGAACGGAGGCGGTGCAGGCACTTGGCGAACTGCCGGCTGACCCGGCGACCACCGCCAAGCTGCGCTCGCTTATCAACGACAAGGACCCGATTCCGGTGGTGGTTGCCGCCATCCGGGCGCTTGTGGATTGGGACAAGAAGGGGAACAAGGACGTGTTTGAGAAGGCACTGAAGATCCCATCGCATCGTGACCGGATCAAGAACGCGGCCCAGTCGGCACTGGAAGACTAGTCTGCTCAAGGGGCTAGGATATCGCGATGATGTCTTAGCCCCTCTCCGTCGATGGCGATGAGGTCCAAGCGGACCTCTCGCTCGCCAATCTCCATCTCGGCGACATACTGCCGGATCGCACGCTGGATCGCCTGAATCTTGGCGGCGCCGATCGATTCCTCGGGCGTGTACCCCGGGGCGCGACGATGCTTGACCTCCACGAACACGAGCGTCTCGCCGTCAAGGGCGATCAGGTCGATCTCACCGCGATTGACCTTGTATCGGCGGGTGACGATCGTGTAGCCCTGCTCGACCAGGTATGTCGCCGCCCGGTCCTCGGCGTCGCGCCCGACCTGAACCAGGTTCCGCCCCTCGCGTTCCATGTCGATATCCAATCTACAACAATTTCGGGGTCCGGGGTCCGGGGTTCGGGGCACTTGGATCGGGGATGACTTCAGGGTAGCGCCCTTTTCGGGTAGGACTTGGCCTTACTATTGAGACTTTCGGCTGTTCAGTTACCTTCTGAGGTTGTGCATTACCAATCCCAACAGACAAAAGGAGACGAGTTGAGCGCTCGCGGCGATTGTGTAGCCAACCAAGTGATCGTTGCATTTGAAGCCGAACGCGGCGCCAAAAATCGGCATCAGAAGGGCGAGGAATAGGTAGGCAAGGAGCTTGAACCTCTTCCACATACAACAGACGAGGGCTGCTACTTGAACAGCAGCAATGATCGAAAAGGCGGACAATCCGAGCCCTTCGTGAAGGGGTTCGCCAGCATACACGGCTATCGGCCCCCCGTTCGAAACCTAACCATCTTGGTCATGACTGGTTCCTTCACTTTACTCCAGCGAACCACGTCTGCCACTCTCGACACCACGCTCCCAGAAGAGGCCCGCCAACTAGGATGCCATATTGCGCATTTGCGAGGTCACTGCCATACGAGTCAGATACTCGCACTTCAACTGAGGTCTATCGAGCGTCAGTATTACGCCTGCGCCCAATCATGTTGGAAGCAGGCTGAACCAATCCCGTGACCAAGAACAGTATCTCGTAGCCAAGAGCTTGCTCACCTTCGGAGAGCTAGGTCGAGGCGTACATATGCAGGAAAGAGAAGACGGCGATCGCCGGTATCCACACCCGCAGGATTGGGCACGGGCTCAAGCCGCTTACCAAGAGCGGGAATCCTGTTATGAAGGCGATTAGTGCAAACCGCCGGACCAGATCGCTATGGAACAGCCTTGGGTCATTGGCTTAATCGAAGGCGATCTGCGCCAGCATTCCCGCCAACAGTTAGCCATTGTCCCTGACCCGTTGATCGTTGGGCAGCATTATGGGTGGGCCACCGCTGTGGAGATGTAGTGGCATAGTCACTGCTCAGTCATCAAGGATGCTGGCGACTGCTGGCAAAACGCCGGTACGAATCCTCCGGCGGCTACATTGGCTGTGGCAGTTCTCCGCTTCAGAACAGCCCTGGTTGGTCGAAGTCGCGGACGGGGCCGAAGGTGCGGCGGTGGATGGGGCAGGGGCCGTGTTTGCGGAGGGCTTCGAGGTGATCGGGGGTTGGATATCCGAAGTGATGCTCGAACCCAAATTCAGGGAATTCGATCGCGTATTCGGTCATGATTCGGTCCCGCTCGACTTTGGCGAGGATTGAAGCGGCGGCGATGCACGCGTACTTGCCGTCCCCTTTTACCACCGCTTCGCCCTTGCAGGGCAACTTCCTCGGCAGGCGATTCCCGTCGATGTAAGCATAGGTCGGGCAGGGAGACAGCCGAAAGAGCGAGCGCTCCATCGCCGCCATGCTGGCCCAGAGGATGTTGAGTCGGTCGATCTCATCCGGATCGGCTCGCTCCACCGCAAAGAGTGCTACGGACCGGATCCGCACTGCAAGCTCCTCACGCGTCTTCGCGTCGAGTTTCTTGGAGTCGTCGATGCCGGCAATATCGAAGCCATCGGGCAGGACCACGGCGGCGGCGACGACTGGCCCCGCCAACGGTCCCCGTCCGGCCTCGTCGGCACCTGCCGCGTTTGGCACATGGATCAGGCGCTTAGGAGAATCGCGCATGGTAAATGATTGAGGAGATGTCGGCAATCAACTCGGGACCCGACGTGTACTCATCCAAGCCCTTGGTGAGAACGGCCAAAGCATAGGGAGAGCCGGTCTCGGGAAAGACGATGCCGAAGTCGTGGCAGATTCCGGAATTCCAGCCTGTCTTGTGAGCCACACGAGCTCCAGGTGGCAGTTTGGCGGGAAGGCAGTTTCGGTGAATCTGCTGAAGAAGAATGTCGATCATCGCCTCCGATGCGGCTGGGCTGACGATCTCCCGGCGCAGCATGCCGGCGGCGAGGGTCATCAAAGCGCGAGCGGTTGCCGTGTTGTTCAGCCCTGCTTGAAACGCCTTGCCATCTTCGACGCCTCTGCGGACCTTCAGACCCTCTGCCCCAATACGCACCATAGTCGCGTTGATCTGGTCGGCGCCGAGGCGAGCCACGAGCAGGTTGGTGGCGAAATTGCTACTCAGCGTGATCATCGGTACAGCCAGGTTGAGCAGCGTCTCTTCCTCACCGATTCGGCGGAAGAAAGAAGGATCGGCATCGTCCTCTTCGGTCACGCAGAACGGACTGCCGTCGAGCAGGCTCGCAAACTCGTTTCGAATGGTCAAGCGGTCGTCCAACCTCACCAGTCCTAGCTCGGCCTGGCGAAAGAGTTCGATGAGGACGCCGACTTTCATCGTGCTCGCGGCATGGAACTCCGTATCGGGATGGATCAGCCACTCCTCCGATGTCTCCGGGCAGTGGAACGCGACGCCAACTGTTTCGGCTCCGCTTTGTTCGATCCTCTTTTGAACACCGACGATCGGGCTCATCGAATCACGGTACCCGCTTCGGGCCGCAGGGCCTACCCGAACCTTGCATCGCTCTCAGCTTACGCGTCACCACAAAACTCCTGGCTTTGTCCGGCGTTTGGAAAATTACGCGGCGGCCACCGGCTGCTCAGACACAAAGGAGACACAAGAACATGAAAACAAACAACTTTCGATCGGTCGTTGCCGGATTGGCGATTCTGTCGTTCGTCGGCGCTTCCAGTTCGGCCAGGGCCGGCGGATGGGGCGATTGGCGGGATCGCGAGATCCATCGTGCGGAGCGGAGGATCGATCAGCTTCGGGTTGAGCGGGATCGGGCTGCCGATCATCACCGATGGCGCGAAGTCAAACGGATCGACGCGGCGATCGATCATCAGCGGGACATCATCCGTCGAGATCGCCGCCACTAGGCAATGAGGAACCCCAGTCCCGGGCAAGAAACCCGCCCGGGGCCGAACCGCAACTTCAGATTCAAGATGGGTACGCTCTCCACAATGTCCTGTTTGCCCGTGAACCCCAAAGCCACCCCCGAGGCACGCGAACTTCTTTCTTTTCTCTATGACGTTTCCGGCCGGCGAGTGATGACGGGACAGCACAATGTGCCGGGAAGGGGATCGGCGGACAGTGCTGAGGCGGCTGGAATCGGTGGTGCCTATCCCGCGATATGGGGGCAGGATTTTGGCTTCTCGGCTGACGATCACGACGGAGTCCAATTTCGAGATCGGATCATCGAGGAGGCCATCGAGCAGCACCGCCAGGGATCGATCGTCACGCTGATGTGGCATGCGGTCCGACCGACCCATGACGAGCCGGTAACGTTCAAAGAGAACATCATCGGCAGCTTGACTGACGATGAGTGGGTGGAATTGGTCACACCGGGCACCCCCCTTCACCACCGCTGGATCGAGCAGACGGACGTGATCGCCAGCCTCCTGCTTAAACTCAAGGAGGCCAAAATACCCGTCTTGTGGCGGCCCTACCACGAGATGAACGGAGACTGGTTTTGGTGGTGCGATCGACCCGGCCCAGATGGGTACGAGGCGCTGTGGCGGCACCTATACTATCGCTTCGTGCACGTTCACGAACTGCACAATCTGGTTTGGGTTTGGAACGCCAACGCGCCGCGACAGAACGCAAAGCCGTACCGGCCGTTCTATCCTGGGCACGACGTGGTGGACGTCCTCGCGACCGACGTCTACAACAACGACTATCAGGCGGATCACTACCGCGAGATGCTGGATTTGGCGGAAGGCAAGCCGATCGGCTTTGGCGAGGTTGGCCAGATGCCGACCCCCGAACTTCTTGCGAAGGAACCGAGATGGTGTTGGTTCATGACGTGGTCCGGTTTCGAGACCCGCTACAACGATCCGGCTGAAGTCCGCCGTCTGTTCTCAGACCCGCGAAGCTTGAATCGCCCCGCGATGCTGGGCAACTAGACCGCATGCCATCGGCAAGGGTGAAGTTCGTGGGAGGGCTGGTCTGTTTCGGGGCCCTTGTCGTAGTCTCTTGTTCAGAGCCCACGCGGGTCGAGCTGCCCGATACGGGACGCATGAACCTGTCAATCCGGACATTCAACATCCAAAAGAAGCACTTTCCAATGACCGTTTCGTTTGGGGATCGGGCCACCGCACTGCTTTACGACTTGTCCCGGCTCGAGTCTCCAAGGGACGTCAAATGCCTTGCCTCTGACATCAATCTGGACCGGATCGATTGTGCCGACCAGGTCAAGTGCTATCGCAACCTCGGCGTCGGTCATGCGCTGCGTGTCACAATGCACAAGAAGGGGGACTGGCCGGCCACTCTCTCCTTTCAGGTTCTAGGCAAGACGGTGACCACCCGAATCGTCGATCCCGATGACAACCAGATCCGCATTTTCACCTCATTGTGGAAGAGGCAACCCGCACATGCCATTCGAATTCCGGCGAATTCAGAGGTGATCTGGCTATTGGGGCAGTGGAATTCTGCGAAATCAACGCCCGCGCCGGACCGACGCGCTGCACCTTGGGAATCTTGGATTGCGAATGGGCCATCCGCATGGGCTCGCCTGTCCGCAGTCGATATACCCAAGGAGCGGCTGCCGGATCTGAAGCGACGGATGCAACAAGAAGGCGCCCGCCAAGAGGAAGGAAACCTTTACGTGCTTCGCTGAGAGGGAACCCTTGCGCACGTGTCAGGCGACCTTGCGAGCAGGCCGGCGACTCGGAGTCGCGCTCCCTCTCCCTTTAGCGAAGCGATCAAAAGGGGGAGGGTAGGGTGGGGGATTTTCCGTGAATCGCCGACGGAGTCGGAAGTCCCTCTTCCGATACGGTCCTGTCGGTTTCTCACGTTTCCGGAATGAAGGAGAGGGAACCCATTCGCACGTGTCAGGCGACCTTGCGAGCAGGCCGGCGACTCGGAGCCGCGCTCCCTCTCCCTTTAGCGAAGCGATCAAAAGGGGGAGGGTAGGGTGGGGGATTTTCCGTGAATTGCCGACGGAGTCGGAAGTCCCTCTTCCGATACGGTCCTGTCGGTTTCTCACGTTTCCGGAATGAAGGAGCCAGGGGCGCGTGTTCAGAAAACCTCCCTCACCCCACCCCAATACAGTTTAGTTAATAGTTATTACGCTTGGCATGCGACCTGAAGGGGGCCTCGGATGCCGTAGAGCCTTGTATTTCGAAACGCTTCTTTTGACGGCCCGAGGGTTTGTT
>JARLGV010000101.1 GCA_031292555.1 Fimbriimonas sp. | reverse complement strand
TGATCGTTTCCGGCTTCTGGGGCTATGGGTGCCCTGCCATCCACATTCCAAAGGAGGTCGACCATATCGCTTGGGTATTCATGGTCTTAATGATGGTTTCCTGGTGTAAACAGGCCAACAAGGGACATGGCGCGTCTCAGAGTCGCCAACGCGATCAACATGGTCAGGATTAACCTCGTTGAGGTACTATTTCCATTCGCGTGCCAAAGCGATGCTTCCCTCTCGCGAGTGGCGCCCTAACAGAGAGTTTCCATGGCAAAGAGAATTACCCATAACATCAAGTTGAACATCCCGGCGGGCAAGGGAACCCCGGCTCCTCCGGTCGGCCCTGCACTCGGCCAAGCCGGCATCAACATGATGGAGTTCCTGAAGAAGTTCAACGAGCAAACCGCTCCCCAACTAGGCTTCGTCATGCCGGTTGAGATCACGGTCTTTGAAGATCGCTCATACACGTTCAAGATCAAGCAACCGCTTACGACCGACCTAATCAAGCGAGCCGCCGGTATCACCCGAGGTGCTGCCAACCCCAAGACCGACAAGGCAGGCGTTTTGACAAGAGATCAACTTCGCGACGTGGCCAAGCTCAAGATGGCCGACCTCAACACGAACGACGAAGAAATGGCCATGCGTATCGTGGCTGGCGCTGCCAGATCGATGGGCGTCCGCGTCGAAGGCTAAATTAACATCAAACACCCTCCCAAGGCCCGGAGCACCACGCTCGCGGGCCTTGGTTGCGTTTCCGTAAGAATGGGGTAGCGGCAGCACTGCAAATCCTCCGACTGGACTCGGTTGGTTTACATCTTACGAATACTCCTAGCACCGCAACCGGCGCCAGCGTTCAGTCGGCTCCCCGCAAAAACGCGATCCGTTTTACCGGGAAACCGTGGATAATGCGATAGGGGATGACGCGTTCACCGGAACGTGAAGGGCGGTTCGCTAAGGCTAAGCCAGAATCCTCATTCGGATGAAACGGTCGACGTTGACTGGAGTCAAAATAAGTGTGTCGCCGGACAATTCATGAATGCCGTTAAGCTCTACTCTGTGATTGGATGCCTCTTGATCGGCCTATCTTCTGCGCTTGCCGCAGAAGACGGTCCGGATGTCGGCGCCCACTCTCCTTCGCAGTGCGCAGCAGACGCAATCCGCGAGTTCTCCGGCTCCGACGGCGCCTTCTTGGCAGCCGGCCTACTCAAGAAGAGCTTCAAGAAAGACGATCTGGCAACCCTCCTCGAGTATCCGACCAATACCATCGTGGTTTTGAGTCTCACCGCTCCACAATTACGAGCTGCGTTCGAACGGTCGGTGTCCCTCTATCCGGAGCCTAGCGAGATTTTTCTCCAAATTTCCGGGTTCGAAGTAACGTTTAGGAAGAACGGGACGCCTAATAATCGTATCGTTAGCATCACCGTAAACGGCTCGAAGCTCGAAGAGACGAAGAGCTACTCAATAGCTATGCCATCTTCGCTCGCTCACGGCGGACTTGGTTACTTTAAGATATGGGAAAACGCCAAGACCGTCAAAACATTCGACAAGACGACCATCGAGCAAGTGCTGCAGGGCAAAAAGGCCTCCGACACCTCGCCGCGTTGGCTGCCTGTAGCCTGACGCTTGGCTGCGCCTTCGGTCAGCCTCAACAACCGCCATCTGCTGCCGCCCCTGCAAAGACCGATTTTCGCCAGGATCGAGCATGGTCGGACTTGATCAAGCAATGCGCCTTTGGTCCACGTATGCCGGGAAGCGCCGCCCATAAGAAGTGCCGGGACTATATCTACGGCGAAATGCAGAAGTCATGCACGAACGCACGGCTGCAGGAATTCAGCCACGTTTGGAGCCAAAACCAGAAGTCGATCACGATGTGGAACATCATCGGCGATCAGAACTGGAAGGACGCCACTGTCCGAGTCGTCCTGTTCGCCCATTGGGACAGCCGAGCCGAAGCGGACCAGGACCGGGACGTCGAAAACCGAAAGCTGCCGATACCCGGCGCCAACGATGGTGCCAGCGGTGTCGCCGTCCTGCTTGAATTGGCCCGCGTGTTGAAGGATCATCTACCGCCTTCGGTCGGTGTCGAATACGTCATGACCGACGGTGAGGACCTCGGCCCAGGTGAGGATGAGATGTATTTGGGCGCCGACCTCTACGCCAACGGTATTGCCTCGATGCCCAAGGCCAATTACGGCATCCTGCTCGACATGATCGGCCAGAAGGATCTCGTGGTGCCGAAAGAGGTGAACAGCATCCGGTATGTGAATCGGCTGATGAGCGCCTTCTACGATCACGCGGCAAGCGTCGGACTATCGAGCACCTTCCCCAGCACAGTGGGAGAGGAAATCGACGACGATCACTTGCCGATGATCAAGGCCGGATTGCCAACCATCGACCTGATCGAGTTCTCCGGCTACGCGCCGTACTGGCACACGCTTCAGGACACTCCCGACAAATGCTCGGCCGATTCCCTTGGCAAGGTCGGCAAGCTTCTGCAGACTTGGCTCCAAAAGACGCCGACATTCAAGTTAACGGACTAAAACTCTTCGGGAGTCAGCAGACGGAACCGGTTGTCTCGGACGTCGCTCCTTTCGAGGAGTACTGCTTCGGGAGATAGTCCGCGCTTGGCCTCCTCTTCCCCCTTTTCCGATTCCGGGTCCGCGACTGCGAGCCAGATATCAGTCAGCGCCGCCATCGCTTCATCGACGGTTGCGCCTGCCAGGTCGGATAGCTTGTTAAGGGCCGACTCGGTGTCGGTACCGGTTCCGGTCACAACTGCCCGATTCCGGAGAGTCGAGAAGTCGCCGTCGTAGTCGACGACATAGTAGAGGTCCTCTGCCGGGCTTACGCCAACTTCGCCGAACAAAGATCGGGCAACCACTGGAGAGGTCGAGAAATCGGAGAACGCCTTCTTGAGAGGAGCGCTCAGCGCGGTCGCCACTCGCTGGACGTTGACATCCTCGTCGCTGCGGTTGAACGCTTCCTTGCTTGCGAACTCGAGTGCCGCCATCCGGATCGCCTCGACGTCCGATTGCTGGCCGATTCCGGCGTATATGATCCTGTCGTAGATCTCAAAGATCTTGCGCACCTGGCGGCGGTAGGTGAAGACAAGAATCCCCTCCGTAAGCGAAACCGCGAGCACAGGAGCCCCCTGCGCAAGTTTGCCTTCGATATACTGAGCCCGGTTCCCAATCCCTTCTTGCCAGTCGTACGGCGTAAACACAACCATTTATACTCCTTCGCGGATCGGTCGTCGGCGCGTAACGTCCATATATGTTGCTGAACGCGTTGGAACAAGCGTAGTCTAAGGTCAGGATGAGTCACCCGCAACCAACTGCAGCAAGCACGAGCCGTCCGCCATGGACGATTCGGGTGGCGACCGTATTCGGCATCCCGATTCGGATTCACGCCACCTTTCTGCTCTTCCTTGCTTGGGTTTCGGTGATCAACTCATCGGCGAACGGCATCGCATGGACTCTCTTCATCGTCGCAGTCTTCGTTTGTGTTCTGCTTCACGAATTGGGCCATGCCCTCGTGGCCAGGCGATTCGGCGTGCACACGAAGGACATCACGCTGTATCCGATCGGCGGCGTTGCCGTGCTTGAAGGTCGGCCAAAGCCGAAACAGGAGTTGTGGATCGCCCTCGCCGGACCGATGGTCAACGTAGTGCTGAGCGTGGTGCTTGTCGGCTTTCTATTCGTATTCGAAGGAGGCTTCTCCCATTTGATGGGTGGCGCTCAGAAGATCACGCTTCTGGATTTCCTTCTCGTCGCGAACGTCACCCTCGCCCTGTTCAACCTGATCCCCGCCTTTCCGATGGACGGCGGACGAGTTCTGCGGGCGGCGCTCGCGATGGCAATGCCGGAGGCGAGAGCAACCCAGATCGCTGGTGGTATCGGTCAGGGGCTCGCCTTCGTGATCGGGCTCATCGGCGTACTTCAGCAGAGCATAGTGCTTATGCTGATCGCCTTCTTCATCTTTCTCGGCGCCTCGCAGGAGATCTCCTCCACCGTCACCAGGTCGTTCCTTCAGGGCCACACGATGGCGGACGCGATGCAGACCCGTTTTCGAACGATCATGTCCGGCGATTCCCTCGAACGAGCGGCCAACATGCTGCTGGATGGGTCCCAGCACGACTTCCCGGTGATCAACGGGGATGAGGTGCTGGGCATTCTGATGAGAAATAACATCGTACAGGGCCTGTCCATGGACGGTCCAAGCGCCTACGTCGCCTCCGTCATGCAGCGCGAGTTCAAGTCGGTCTCCCCCGACGCCCCGCTGGAGTCTGCCTTCGAGCTCTTCCCCCAAGCCGACCCTTCCCCCATCCTTATCTTCAAGGAAGATCGCCTCATCGGCATGCTCACTCTCGAAAACCTAAGCGAGTTCGTAATGCTCGAGCACGCCAAAGCCCGAAGCATCGGGCGATAGTAGGCTCACTCCATCACTCCATCACTCCAATCATGGTGACTCCAGTAGCAAGACGTCGGTCGGGCCGTCGCCAACCTGGCGATGCCGGAGCTAGTTCCGACCCGATCCCCGCCCGAAGCGCCCCGCGGCTACCGCGGCTCTAGCGGCAACAGGCTGACGACGACTTGGGCCGCGCTTTCCACGGCGGCCGCTACGGCTGGCGTAAGGGACGGGGAGAAGGAGTACGGGTCTTCGACTTCGATGCCGACGACAGTGATCCTCGACGGCATCGGCAGGCCGAGGCGATGCCCGAGATCCATCACTTCGGCAAGTCCCGCGTAGTGAGCGGATGGGGCGATGACCCTGCAAAACTCCGACGAATCCATGACGATCACCGAACCTGCTGGGCGCACGCCGGAAACGAGCGCGTCGACGATCACCACCGCCTCGTAACCGACAATGAGTTCTAACAACGCAAGACCGGATTCGCCGGACTCCACAAACTCGACTTCGGCCTCCGAGAACGATGGCCGCAAACGGCGGACGACGGCGAAACCTACGCCGTCGTCGCACAACAGATCGTTCCCCAACGCGAGAACCAAGGAGCGGGCCGTACTTAGCGCCGGAGTTCCCGTACGACCTCTCCTTTCCGATCCATCACCCGAACGATCAACGGCATCTGACCGGGCAGAGAGTGGGTCGCGCAGGCGTTGCAGGGGTCGTAGGCGCGAAACGCCATCTCGATCTTGTTCAGGAGCCCGTCGTTAACCACGCCGCCATGAATCAGCGACTTCGCCGCCGATTCCACGCTCATCGCCATGCGAGCTGCGTTGTTCTGGGTTGCCACGATCAGATTGACCTTGGTGCAAAGCCCCTTTTCGTCCGTCTCGAAATGGTGGATCAAGGTTCCGCGAGGAGCCTCGACCACTCCAACGCCCTTGTCCGGCGTGGCCGTTGGTATCAGTCGAATGTCGTCGGACACAATATCCGGATCGTCGAGCAATTCAACCATCCGTTCCGCCGCATTCAGCATCTCGACCACGCGAGCCCAGTGATTGGCCAATGTGTGGTGAATCGGCTTCGGTCCGAGGGTCGCGATGTACTCTTCGTAGGCCGCTTGAGCAAGCGGGGTCGACATGCCTTCCGCCACATTCAAGCGGGCAAGCGGAGCAACGCTATATATGCCGTCGTCGATGCCGCCCTTGAAGCCCTTCCAGCCAACCTTCTTCAGGTAGCAGAACTTGACATAGCTCCACGGCTCGACCCGCTCGGCAATATGGTCGAGGTAGTCGCCCTCGACGAACTTTGCGAACTCCTTGCCCGTCGGATCGACGACACGAAGCTTCCCTTCGTAGAAGTTCGGCCGATTCTTCTCATCGACCAACCCCATGTAATATGTTTTGTGAGTGTACGCATCGGACCGGATCATGTCCACGTACTCGGGGTTTGCCAGAACGATGTCCTTGAAGACCTGAAGCGTGAACTGGGCAAATTCTACGGCGTCCTTCGCAATTTGCCTGAACTCAGGCAACTCCTCGGGCATCAGACGCTTGGAAACCCCACCCGGTAAACCGAGCACGGGATGGATAACTTTTCCGCCAAGGTGGCTGATAAGCCCTCGGAGTCGCCTTCGAGTCGAAATCACTTTCAGGCCGACCTCCACTCCGACCTTTCCAATGACTCCGAAAATGTTGCGCTGATCGGCTGGAGCGTCCGGGCCGACGATGAAGTCGGGGCCTCCAAGCACATAGACATGCAAGGCATGGTCCTCCAGCATGAATGTGTTGTAGACCAACTCTCGAATCAGCTTGGCGGGGCGAGGCGGCACGACATGAAAAAGGCTGTCCAGGGCCTTCGTCGAAGCCATGTGATGAGCGGTCGGACAGACTCCGCAGATTCGGCTCGTGATCTGAGGCATGTCCTCCGCCGGGCGGCCCAAGCTGAAGATTTCGAAGCCGCGAAGCTCAGGAATCTGGAAGTAGGCCCGCTCAACCTCGCCCTGATCGTCGAGGAAGATGTCGATCTTGCCATGCCCCTCTAAGCGAGTGATCGGGTCGATGGTGACGTGTTTCCGATTGGTAGTTTCCATGCTTGCCTACTTCGACAGAGTCGGTTCCATATTCACTTTGCGACGAAGCATCGACTTGGCGAGACCGTATCGATAGAAGGTGCCCACCGGATCGGGGATTCCGTCCAGGGCAGAGTCGATCTCCTCGTTCGTCGTGCCCGCAACGATCGAAGCGAGCGCGCAAAGCGCTTTTGCGCCCTGGTCGCGCACATTCGACATCGGCCCGAAACAGCCGGTGCAGGGCATATTCGCTTTCAAACACGCCCCTCCGCAACCTGAGCGGGTCGCCGGGCCAAGGCACGCGAACCCCTGCACCAGCATGCAGACGTTCGGATCGATCAGATGCTGGTGTGGTCGCTTGAACTCGTCGATCGCAATGTCAGCCGGCTTGGTTTTCAGTCTCGGACAGTGCTCGCAGAGCGCGATATCGGGGGCCAGGACCGTGCCCTTGGACGGCAGGTTGCCGGATAGAAGCGCATGGATCGCATCGAGGACGAGTTCCGGGTTCGGAGCACATCCAGGAATGTAGTAGTCGACGTCCACCACTTGGTCGAGCGACCGGACAACTTCGCTGAAGATTGGCAGCGTTGCCACCCGGCCCGCATCGTGAAACTCAGTTTGGGGATCTTGCCCCTCCGGGTTCACGACCGACGGCGCATCGTGATAGACGTACTTGAGCAATTGCTCTCGCGGGAACTGGTTTGATAGACCCGGGATTCCCCCCGTGTAGGCGCAAGAGCCATATGCGATCAAGATCTGAGATTTCCGGCGAAGGAGTCTTGCCATCTCCTCTTGCTCGGATGTGCGGATCGCTCCGTTGAGCATCGTCGCGACGATTTCCCCATCCGCCATCGCTTCGATGTCCTTCTTCTTGAAGTCGGCAGCGACTGGCCAAAGGACGATCTCGATTTGGGTTGACAGTTCGACGATTGCCTCCGCCATGTCGACGAGCGACTCCTCGCAGCCGCCGCACGACGAACACCAGTAGAACGCGATTTTTGGCTTATTGCCCACTTGCGACCACCTCCCGCTCCTTGTCGAAGGTCTCTTCGTGCAATTCTGTGTCCCATTCGCGGAACCTCTCCGGCAACTCCAGTGGACCGAGAAGCTTGATCTGAGCGGTCATCTCGTTCACAACCTTCTGGAGTCGCTCGCCTTCCGATGCGGAGATCCACTCCATACGAAGACGCTCCGGCTCGATGCCTAGCGAGGCCACTAACCTACGGAGCATTCGGAACCGTCGCAGTAGCTTATAGTTCCCTTCCACGTAGTGGCAATCCCCGGGATGACAGCCGCCGATCAGCACTCCATCCGCTCCATGAGCGAACGCATCGAGCACGAATTGGGGATCGACTCTACCGCTGCACATCACGCGGACCACCCGAGTGGTCGGTTCGTACTTCATGCGCGACACTCCCGCCAGATCGGCGGCGGTGTACGTGCACCAGTTGCAAAAGAATGCAAGTATTTTGGGTTCGAAGTTCTCAGGCATGAACGAGAAGCTCCTCTATTTCGGCGAAGATCTGGCGATCTTCGAACAGGTTTTGGGTGATCGCGCCAGATGGGCACGCCGCCACGCAGGTGCCACAACCCTTGCACAGCACCGGATTGATGACCGCAACGCCCTTCTCTTCGTCGCGACTGATCGCACTGAAGGGGCAGAGAGGCAGACAGGTCTTGCAGCCGGAGCAATACTTCTCGGTCACAAAGGCCGTCATCGGCTCCATCTCCACATATCCGACGTCCAGCAGGACTAGCGACTCGGCCGCCGCCGCACCGGCCTGGGCGACGGTGTCGGGGATGTCCTTCGGTCCCTGGCAGCAGCCAGCGAGGAACACGCCGTCGGTCGTCGTGCTGACCGGCGCCAATTTCGGGTGGCGCTCCAGGAAGAATCCCTCGGAACTGCACGAGATGTTGAATCTTCGTCGAATCTCTGAGGCATCCTCCCGCGGTTCGAGGCCGGTGGCGAGGACGACCATGTCGACAGGGATCCGCCTGACGAAGCCGGCGAGCGAATCCTCGACGCGTACGATCATCCTCCCTTCCTCCTCGGGAATGATTGGAACGTCGGTAATGTCGCCCACCCGGCCTCGAATGAAGTGGTTGCCCTCCTCCTGCAGCCTCTCGTAAAACTCCTCGTATCCCTTCCCAGGAGTACGAATATCGATGTAGAAGTTGTAGATCTCCGCGTCCGTGTGCTCCTTCAGCAGGTGAGCCAGCTTCAGGGAGTACATACAGCAGACTCGGGAACACCACCGGTTGGTCTGGTGGTCGCGCGAGCCGACGCAATGGATGATCCCGACGCTCTTCGGCTTGCTGCCATCCTTGAGCACCACATCGCCGCCCGTCGGTCCGCTACTGCAAACCAGCCTCTCGACCTCAAGCGCGGTATACACGTCCGGGAACCGTCCATATCCGTAGAGCGGCTTGCGATGGGCGTCGAACGGCTTGAATCCGGTCGCGACGATCACGGCCCCCACCCCGATGTGTTCGAATGTCTCCTTCTGCTCGAAGTCGATCGCCTGCCGATCGCACGCCGTCGCGCAGGACTGCTCGCACTTGCCGCCGTTCAGGTGAGTGCACGCCGCCGGATCGATCGCGACCAGCCTTGGTACCGCCTGTGCGAATGGGATGTAGACCGGCTTGCGTTTAGAGAGATTCTGGTTGAACTCGTCATCCGTGTTTCCAGTCTTGAACACGCAGTGATCGATGCAGTCGAGGCAGCCGACGCACAGATCCTCCTTGATGTATCGCGGTTTCCGCTTGACCGTAACATCGTAGTTGCCGACGTAACCCTTGATCTCGGTGACCTCGGAATATGACCAGAGGACGATGTTCGGGTGACTGCCGACCTCCGACATCTTTGGCGTCAAGATGCACGCCGCGCAGTCGAGGGTGGGGAACGTCTTGTCGAACATCGCCATGTGGCCGCCAATGGTTGGTTCCCGCTCAACCAGATAGACCTTCTTGCCCGCATTTGCCATCGTCAGCGCGGCGTGGATACCGGCAATTCCGCCACCCACGACCAGCACCGACTGGCGAACCGGCTCGCGCCTCTTCTCGAGCGCCTTGTGGAACTTGACACGGGCTATCGCGCCCCGCGCCATGTCCATCGCTTTCTGCGTCGCCAAGGCCCTATCCTGATGGACCCACGAGCCGTGCTCGCGAATATTGACCATGTGGAAGAAAAACGGGTTAATCCCACCCCGCTGGGTTGCGGCGCGAAACGTCTTCTCGTGCAGTAACGGCGAACAAGCCGCGACAACAACCCGGTTGAGTTTGTACTTCAGGATGTCCTCGACGATCATGTCCTGCCCGGCGACCGAACAGGTGTACTTGTAGTCCGATGAGACGACCACGTTCGGAAGCGTACGTACGTAGTCGGCAACTGCCTCCACATCGATGGTCCCAGCGATGTTGCTGCCGCAATGGCAGATGAAGAAACCGATCCTTACTTCTTCCGATCCGTTCCCAATGGTCTTGTCATCCACGTCTACACCCCCGCCGTTGCGGGCTGCTTCTTCTCGTCCGCCAGAATCCCCTTCTCACGCAAGATCGGCTCGACCGGCACGATCTGCCGGTTCAAAGCGGTTGCCGTCGCATCGAGTCCAAGGGCCACCCCGAGCAACTGCGTGAAATACACGACCGGAATCGGTTTGAGATCCGGGTGTGCCGCTCGGATCTCGTCCTGGTACGCCTCGAGGTTGAACTGGCAAAGCGGACATGCCGTCGCCACCACATCGGCCTCAGCTCGCTCTGCCGCACGGAGGATCAGGTAGGTCATCTCCTGGGCCACGTTGGGCATGGCGCCAGACATCGCTCCGCCGCAGCATTTGCCCTTCATCGTGTAGTCGACGATCCTCGCACCTACCGTCTTGAGCAGCAGGTCCATCGTTTCTGGGTTGTGCATATCGTCGAATGGAGCGATCGGGCGCACGAACCGGCAACCGTAGTAGCATGCTACTTTCAGACCTTTGAGGGGCTTCTTCACCTTCGAGCGGAGCGCTCTCGGTGGAAGGTCGCTTGCCAGGACGTCAAGCGGGTGGCGGACTCTCACGGTCCCCTTGTACTCAAGGCCCTCCGTCTTGAGCGACTTGACCGCCGACTCGTGAACTGTCGGGTACTTCTTGTAGTAGTGATCGGCCTTGAGGAGAATGCCATAGCATCCGCCACACGGAGCCACCATATCCAAGCCCGCCTTTTCGGCGATTGCCAAGTTTCGGATCGTTAGCGCGTAGGCGGCGCCCATTTCGACCGACATGAAGGAGGTTGCGCCACAGCAATTCCAGTTTTCGAGTTCCTCCATCTCCATGTCAAGCGCTTTGCAAAGGGAAAGGAAAGACTCCTCATAGGCGCGCCCGGTGGCTTTCAGCGAGCAACCCGGAAAATAGCTGTACTTCATTTGGCCCTCCGTCCGTCGATGCGGTCGGCGTGATCAAGAGCGGTGTGGAGAACCGAGGGTTTGGGCATGTGCTCCAACTTGACCGAGAAGCGGCCGGTCTTCAAAAGTCGGAGCCCGAGCCACTTCATCCCCCACATCTGCATCGGATTCGATTTGATGAACGACCGCACGGCAAGCTGGGTCTCCGACATGCGCCCGGTTTTACGGACCATGTTGTAGAACTCCTTGAACAGAACCGGCGGCCCGAGGTGCTTGGGCTCGACGCCGGCCTGAATAGCCTTCGTCTTGAGCGCATACATGACGTCAGTAATGCCGATTTCCTTGGGGCACTCCACCTGACACTCGTAGCAGCTCGTGCAGATCCAGATCGTGTTGGCATTCAGTACGTCTTGCTTGAATCCGTTGCGCGTCAACTCGATGATGCGTCGCGGCGTCAGTTCCATGTACGTGGAGACTGGGCATACGCCTGAACAAGTAGCACACTGAATGCAGCGGTCGATTAGCTCGCAACCGGGCATCGCACGGATCTCGTCTGCAAAGCCTGGATCCCGGTCACTTTCGAACCGAATCTGCCGTTGAATCGAAGACATCTTTGTGCTCCCGCACTCCTCAACGTTGAAGGAGCCGTGGCGCCTCGATCACTGACGGTCAAGAGCGCAAGGGCTCTATCGCTCGCTGCATTCCCGGCAGATCCACATTGGTCCGCCACCGAGTGCTCAATATGTGAAGATAGTGGTCTATCTTTAAGAAGTTAGACGGACCGCTTCAACGAGGTTCCCGGGATTTTTGGCTGATTCGAAACTCCGTCTAAACTCAGGAAAGCGAGTTAGTCATAGGCAGGTTTTATGTCGAAGGATCCCTACGAAGGAACACTCGAAAATGGGCATGCAACGGCAAGCACTCGGCGTCTGAGATTGAATGCATGGGGATGCGTACAGGGCGTCGGATTCCGGCCTTTCGTCTATCGGCTGGCGAGGGAGATGGGCATTGTCGGTTCCGTCTCAAACTCGGCCCAGGGGGCAACGATCGAGATCCAAGGCGAAGAAGGCGGCCTTGCTCAATTCGAACATCGGCTTCGCACGGAACTTCCTTCGCCTGCCTATCTGGCGGGACTCGAGTCGATCCGACTTGCCCCTCAAATTTGCGATCGGTTCGAGATTCTGGAGAGCGAACGGACCGGCCCCGTGACGGCAACTATCCTCCCTGACATTGCCACCTGTCCGAAGTGCCTGGAGGAGATAAGCGATCCGTCGAATCGGCGGTACCGCTATCCCTTCACGAATTGCACTCATTGTGGCCCACGCTACAGCATCATATCCGGCCTTCCCTATGATCGCCCGAACACTTCGATGGCCGGATTCAACATGTGTCCCGACTGTCTCGCCGAGTACCGGGACCCAGCCGACCGACGCTTCCACGCCCAACCGATCGCCTGCCCGGTCTGCGGGCCGCACCTTGAGCTTTGGGATCCCGACGGCTGGGTCGTGTCTCGCTTCGACGAGGCGCTTACCGGGGCCGCAGCAGCGATTCGGAGTGGGCAGATCGTCGCAGTCAAAGGGATCGGTGGGTTCCACCTCGTCGTCCGAGCCGACGACGAGGAGGCAGTCGTTCGGCTACGTGCCCGGAAGCACCGCGAGTCGAAACCGATGGCGGTCATGGTCCCGACAATTGAGGTGGCACGACGACTGGCCAAACTGAGTCCCGATGAGGAACGGGCGCTGACCGGCCCCGAATGTCCGATCGTTATCGTCACTTCGCAGAAATCCGGCCTGGCGCCCTCGGTCGCCCCCGCCAACCCGAACGTTGGATTGATGCTTCCCTATTCGCCCATTCACCACCTTCTGCTAGAGGCGATCGGAGTCCCCTTGGTGGCCACAAGCGGAAACCTCAGCGAGGAACCGATATGCATCAACGAGCGAGAGGCCCTCATACGGTTCAGCAACCTCGCCGACCTGCTGCTTGTGCATAACCGCCCAATCCTGCGGCCGGTCGATGATTCGATTGTCCGCGTCATGCCCCAAGGCACGATGGCGATGCGCCGTGCCAGAGGATATGCTCCTCTTCCGTTCCCGCTGGAAGAAGCTAAGCCTGGCTTGCTGGCGATGGGGGCACACGTCAAATCGTCGATCGCGGTCAGCCTCAGTGGCTCCATCGTAGTTGGCCAACACATCGGCGATCTCGACAACGCCGACACGCGTACGCGCTTGGAAGACGAAGCCCGCGACATCCCAAATCTGTTCGAACTACAAGTCGCCGCGATCGCCCACGACCTTCACCCCGATTACGCCTCCACGCTCATGGCCCGCGAATCGGGCTTACCACTGACCGCGGTTCAGCATCACCTTGCCCATGCCGTGGCATGCATCGTTGAGAACGAGCTCTCCGGTCCGGTGCTGGCAGTGTCCTGGGACGGTACCGGGTACGGGACTGACGGATCGGTCTGGGGCGGGGAGTTCTTCACGGTCGACGGAAGCGAAGCCAGACGGATCGGTCACCTTCGACCGTTCTTTCTGCCTGGCGGTGAAATCGCGGCCCATGAGGGATGGCGGTCGGCCTACGGGGCACTGTTTGCCGCCCTTGGCAAGGAGGGCTTGACGGTTGCCCAGATCCTCTTGATGGATTCCGATCCACGCATCGTCCAACTTCTTCAATCCGGCGCTCGTTGCGTGAGCACGACTAGTGCAGGCCGCTTGTTCGATGCCGCCGCCGCGTTGGGCGCCGGTTTCGTCCGTTCTCGATTCGAAGGCGATGCGGCAATGCGTTTTGAAGGCATTTCTGAAGGCATCTCCGCCGATCCCTACCCGATTGAGATCCATCGAACCGGCGATACCGTCGAACTCGATTGGGGCCCCGCTCTGGTCGCCATGGCACAATCGTCGGAGCCGCTTGGCGTCCGGTCGGCGAGGTTTCACGAAGCGCTGTCTGAAGGAGTGCTCCTCGTGGCTCAAGAACTCGGTTTCGAGCAGGTCGTCTTAACCGGTGGATGCTTCCAAAACCGGCGGCTGACGCTCGGTGTCTGGAACCGATTGAAGCACGCGGGGTTCACCCCTTACGGTCATCGAAGGATTCCGCCGAACGACGGAGGCATCGCCTTCGGTCAGGCGGTCGCCGTCACGCGAAAAATACGGCTACTGACCTAAGGATCGGCATCGCATGGAGGAATGTCGAAATGTGTTTAGCGATTCCAGGACGCGTCGAGTCGATCGACGAGCGATCGCCCCTTGAACGGATGGCGATCGTCAAGTTCGGAACCGTTCTACGAGAAGTCAACGTTGCGTTTGTCCCCGAGGCCGAACCGGGGGACTACGTGCTCGTCCATGTCGGGGTCGCAATCAGCCGGATCGATGAGGAGGAGGCGAAAACCGTCTTCGAATATCTCGAACAGATTGGCGAGGCGGGGGATATCGGCGAGGCGCCCCCGTGAGATACCTCGACGAGTATCGGGACTCCGCCCTCGTTCACCGCTATGCCGAGGCGATCCGTGCCACCGTGACTCGTCCTTGGACTCTCATGGAGATATGCGGGGGCCAGACCCACGCGATCGTGCGGTATGGAATTGACCAGCTCCTGCCCGAAGGAGTGGAACTGGTTCACGGACCCGGTTGCCCGGTATGCGTCACTCCGATGGGGCGAATCGATCAGGCGATCGACCTCGCTCGAAAGCCTGGGTTCACGATTTGCTCGTTCGGTGACATGCTCCGAGTACCCGGATCGTCGACCGACCTGCTACGCACCCGGGCACTGGGAGGCGACGTTCGCATCGTCTACTCACCGCTGGACGCCGTCAACCTTGCTGCCAAAGAGCCTGACCGGCAGTTCGTCTTTTTCGCGGTCGGATTCGAAACTACCGCTCCTGCCAATGCGCTGGCCGTTCGGACCGCCGCCGATCGAGGGCTATCGAATTTCACCGTACTCGTCGCACATGTCCTTGTCCCGCCCGCGATTGAGGCGATCCTCGGCGCACCCGACAACCGAATTCAGGGCTTCCTTGCCGCCGGCCACGTATGCGCCGTAACCGGTATGGCCGACTACGAACGACTCGCCCATCAATTTAGGGTACCGATGGTCGTGACCGGGTTCGAGCCGGCTGACATTCTGTTCGGCGTGCTCGCATGCGTCCGTCAACTCGAAGCCGGACACGCGGAGGCCGAGAACGCCTACGCCCGAGCGGTTCGTTCGGACGGCAACCGGCGGGCGCTCGATTTGGTCGAAGGAGTTTTCGAGGTTGCCGATCAAGCCTGGCGCGGTCTTGGTGTCATTCCAAAAAGTGGTTACCGTTTGCGGCACTCCTATCGGGAGTTCGATGCAACACGTCGGTTCGGGCTTGAGACGGACTCGCGCGAGCCGGCCTCCGAGTGCCTTGCTGCCGACGTATTGCGAGGGATGCTTAAGCCTGATGCCTGCCCTGCCTTCGGTTCGCGATGCACTCCCGAGAACCCGCTTGGTGCGCCGATGGTGTCCAACGAAGGCGCCTGCGCGGCCTACTACCGATATCGTCCGATGGTGGAGATCCCCGTCCAATGAGCGAATTCGAGATTCAATGCCCCGTCCCCCTTGCCCGTCACGACATCATTCAGATCGCACACGGTGGAGGAGGAAGAATGTCGCAACGGCTCATCGAATCGGTCTTCCTGTCTGCCTTCGCCAATGAGGCGCTGGCCAACCGGCACGACGCATCCGTGATCCAGGGCAATGGCAAGCTCGCGATAACTACCGACGCGTTCGTCGTGACTCCTTGGCGGTTTCCCGGGGGAGACATCGGTTCCTTGGCGGTGCACGGCACGGTGAACGATCTGGCGATGGCCGGGGCCAGACCCATCGCCCTTTCGGCGTCCTTCATCCTGGAGGAAGGGCTATCGGTGGATGACCTCCGAGAGGTTGTGAGGAGCATGCAGAATGCGGCGTCTGAGGCCGGCGTGCCGATCGTGACGGGCGACACCAAGGTCGTCGAGCGCGGCAAGGCGGATGGGCTGTACATCTCGACAACGGGAATCGGGGAAGTGATCGCGAACACACCGATCGGTCCGACATCGGTTCGCCCGGGAGACGCGATCTTGCTGAGCGGCGACGTTGGACGTCACGGCGCCGCGATCATGACTGCCCGCGAGGGCCTTGAGTTGAATTCGCCCATCGAAAGCGATGCCGCATCCGTTCACCTGTCCGCGCTCGCTCTAATCGACGAAGGGATCGACGTCCACTGCATGCGGGACGCGACGCGAGGCGGCTTGGCGACGGTGCTGAACGAGATCTCTCGGGATTCCGGCTTTGGGATCGCGGTATCCGAAGACGCGGTTCCGGTCACCGAGGACGTCCGCGGGATCTGTGAACTGCTCGGCCTGGATCCGTTGTACGTCGCGTGCGAGGGCCGGTTCATCGCATTCGTTCCTGACGACCAAGCCGATAGGGCCATATCGATCATGCGACGCTTCAGCGTGTCTTCTGGAACTGTGCGTATCGGAACCGTTCGAGAAGGCCGGGCCAGAGTCACCCTGAAGACCCAAATCGGCGTCGAGCGAGTCCTCGACCTCCTAAGCGGCGAGCAGCTCCCTAGAATTTGCTAGGGCAGGGAGCGGGTCGACGCCCCTCACCCCTTCTTTGCTGCGACCGCGTCGCGGACCCATTGGCACCAGTCGTCGAGGCCTTGGCTCGAACGGGCGGAGGTTTCGAGAATGCGTGCTTGGGGGGCAACGTTCCTGATATTCAGAAGCGCAGAATCGAGATCGAAACCCACCGCATCGATCAGGTCGCACTTCGTTAGCAGGGCGATCCCAGAACTTTTGAAGATGCCGGGATACTTGAGGGGCTTGTCTTCCCCTTCCGTCACGCTGAGGAGCACCACGCGGAGATCTTCGCCGAGGTCGTGGGTGCTTGGGCAAACAAGATTCCCAACGTTCTCGATAATCAAAAGTTCCAAGCCGTCCAAACCAAGCGAGTCCGCGGCCTCGCGGATCATGTTGGCTTCCAGATGGCAGTAGCCGTCCGTGTTGACTTGAAGCACGGGAGCGCCCCGATTCGCCAGGCGAGCGGCGTCGTTGTCGGTCGCGAGGTCGCCGACGATCACGCCGATCCGCATCTCGACCGAGAGCCGATCGAGCGTGCGAGCCAGCAATTCGGTCTTCCCCGATCCGGGGGAGGATACGACGTTCATGACGAAGATCCCGCGCTGCCGGAAATCCTCTCTGAGCCGATCCGCGAGCCCTTGGTTCTTCGCAAGGACCGCCTTTCCGATATCCAGTGTGCTCCTCAATCTGGTCGATGGCTTTTCCATAGTGAGATCTTCCCCACTACTCGGACGTGTATGCTCCGCAAATGGTCCAATCGCGTCCTGCTCGCATCGTCTGGCACAAAGTCGGCCGCGAGCACGGTGGACCTTGCGGCTACCCCGCCGATCTACGCCTGAACTCGCCGGAGGTCATCGCCTCTTACCTGAGCGAGAAGCTCGCCGGCGAATCGCCAAACCGGTGCCACTGGCATGACGACCACACCATCGTCGAACTTCCATCCGCCGGGTCGGATGAGAATTGGATCATCGTCTACTTCCTTGACCGGAACCTGCAGTTCTCGATGGGTTACAAATCTCACTCGTGGTGGCTCGCCGACATCACGACCTACTGCAAGACCGACGAGGACGCCGTTATCGTCCGCGATATTTTCCTCGACGTCGAGATCGACGAAGGTCTGGCTTACCGCGTACTGGACGGTGACGAGTTCGCCCTCGCCATCCGTGAAGGAATCCTCGGCGTCGAAGAGGCCGCCTTCGCAGCCCAAGCCCTCGCCTCATTGATCGCCGACATTGAATCCAACAATTTCCCTGACCCGCGACTCTCCGACGTGTACCGTCTATATTGCCCCGAAGCAGGTTAAGAAACCGACCAACCCGATTTGAACCCGGAATTTGCTCTCACCTCTTCTGTCCAGGTGGTTCAGCATCGTATCCTATCCGGTATGAATACCGGTCGATGGGTCGCGGGGGTGTTTGCGGTATCGCCGCTCGGGTTCCTGCTCGCCAACGGTCCCCAGCCTCCAAAGGTCCAGTACGCAACCGACGTTGCCCCAATCTTCAAGGCGCACTGCGCTTCTTGCCATGCCGGCAAGGATGCGGCCGCCAAGCTTGATCTGAGCGTGGCGGCTAACGCGATCAAGGGCGGGATCAGCGGAAAGACGGTGGTCCCAGGCAAGCCGGAGGAATCGCTGCTCATCGTACGCATCACCGGAGGCGGCGGAAAGCCGCAGATGCCGATGGGGTTCCAACCCCTCACCAAGGCCCAGATCGACACCATCCGGACCTGGATCGAGCAAGGGGCGAACATCGCGGGGGCCGACACCGTACGCCACTGGGCCTACATCCGTCCTGTCCGACCGTCGATCCCCGTCGTGCGCCAAGCCAAATGGATCCGAAACCCGATCGACGCTTTCGTCCTCGCAAAGCTGGAGGCAAGCGGTCTCAAGCCCTCCCCTGAAGCATCGAAGGAAACGCTCATCCGGCGCGTCAGCCTCGACCTTACCGGACTGCCCCCCTCCCCCAAGGAAATTGACGCGTTCCTCGCCGACAAGCGACCCGACGCCTACGAGCGCCTCGTCGACCGCCTCCTCGCATCGCCGCACTACGGTGAACGTCAGGCTCGCCCTTGGCTGGACCTCGCCCGATATGCCGACTCCGACGGCTATGAGAAGGACCTGAACCGCACTGCTTGGAAATACCGCGACTGGGTGATCGACGCCTTCAACCGGAACGAGCCCTACGACAAGTTCACGATCGACCAGTTGGCGGGAGATTTGTTGCCGTTCAAGGGGTACGACCAACTCGTCGCCACTGGCTTCAACCGGAACACGATGATGAACCTGGAGGGCGGCGTCGATCAGGCGGAAGCGCACTTCAACGTCATCCTCGACCGCGTCAACACCACCTCCACCGTCTGGCTCGGTTCAACGATACAGTGCTCCCGATGCCACAACCACAAGTACGACCCGTTCACCCAGAAGGACTACTACAAGCTCGCCGCATACTTCTCCAACTCCGTCATTTTGCCCCGTGGATCGGCGAGCGTCAGCGAGGAGAAGTGGTTCGAATCGGAGATCCCAATCCCCTCCGGCCGGCAAGTCGCCGAGAGGATCCGCCTTGAATCCGAACAGAAGAGCATCGCTGACCAGATAGCGCAAATTTGGGAGTCTCAGACGACTGATTACGAGGCTTGGGAGGCTTCGGCCGGCCATATGCCGGCATGGACAAGCCTAACGCCTACGCTTGCCAAGACGGAATCGGGAGCTGCCGCCACTGTTCAACCGGATCGCTCCGTACTGATCTCCGGCAACAACCCGGCTCAGGACACTTATACGGTTCAGGGCCGCCTCGATCTGCATGCCGCGACTGCCATCCGGCTGGAAGCGTTGCCTGACCCTTCATTGCCCAACAAGGGCCCGGGACGAGCCAGCAACTTCGTGCTCACTGGCCTATCGCTCAAGATCGGCGGTAAGGAGGTTCCGCTCAAGGACGCGGTCGCCGACTTCACCCAGGAAGGCTTCGACCCAACCGCTCCCCTACGACACGACGCGTCATCAGGATGGGCCATCTACCCGGGAAACGGCAAGCCGCATTTCCTTGTCGTCGGCTTCGCATCGCCCATTTCCAACGATGGCGATCAGGACGTAGAGGTGACACTCGAGCACCTATCGAAGTACGCGAACCACCTGTTGGGCCGATTCCGCCTCTCGTTCACGACCGATTCTCAGCCTCTGCGCGCGGTCCTGCCCGCCAACGTGCAGGCGCTCATCTCAAAGCACGACCGCACGCCTCAAGATGAGGCGACGCTGAAGTCGGCGTACGAGTCGATGAGTCCTGCGTTCCAGGCAACGCGCGATCGTCTCAAGGACGTTCGAAAGAAGCTGGACGAGCTTCAGAATGCGATCCCGACGGCATTGATCATGCGCGACAAACCGGCCCATGGTCCACTTACCGCGAACGTGCACGTTCGCGGCGAGTTCCTCAATACTGCCGAGCAGGTTACCGCCGGCACTCCCGCGGTATTCGGTCCGCCCGATCCCCAGCTTCCGAGCAACCGACTTGGCCTTGCCGAGTGGATCGCGAGCAAGAGCAATCCCCTCACTGCGCGCGTCCAAGTAAACCGAATCTGGGAGCAGTATTTCGGACGCGGAATCGTGGAGACATCGGAGGACTTTGGCACTCAAGGCGCCAGGCCGAGCAACCAGGCACTCCTCGACTGGCTCGCCACCGAGTTCATAGCTCGAAACTGGGACATGAAAGCGATCCACCGCCTGGTCGTGACCTCAGCGACCTACCGCCAGACCTCAAGCGCCACTCCTGAACTAATGAAGCGAGACCCGCAGAACATCCTCATGGCGCGTGGCCCGAGGTTCCGAATGGAAGCGGAGATGATTCGGGACACCGAGTTGGCTGCCGCCGGCTTACTTAACCTTAAGATCGGCGGGCCAAGTGTCTATCCCAGCCAGCCGAACGGAGTCTGGGACACACCCTACAACGATGAACAGTGGATGACCAGCAAGGGACACGAGGGCCTCCGGCGTGGACTCTACACCTTCTGGAAGCGCTCGTCCCCTTACCCGAGCTTCATGGCGTTCGACGCCACCAGCCGCGAGGAATGCACCGTCCGCCGGATCCGCACCAACACGCCGTTGCAGGCACTTGCCCTCTTGAACGACCAAGCGCTCTTCGTCGCGGCGCGTGCGCTTGGCAAGAAGATGATCGATGCCGGCCCTTCGGAAGACAAACGACTTACCTACGGCTTCCGAGCCTGCACCGGACGGCATCCAAGCCCCAAGGAGGAGGCCCGTCTCGAGCAGCTTGTCGCCAAGTTGGAATCGCGCTATGCCGCCGATCCGAAGGATGCGAAGAAGATCGCTCCAACTCCTGCCGAAGCTGCCTACACCCTAGCCGCCAACGTTCTGCTGAACCTCGACGAAACGATCACGAAAGGATAGACCTCATGCCCGACAACCTGGAACGCGAAATACTCAAACAGATCACGCGCCGTACCTTCTTCAAGCAGGTCGGCTACGGGATGGGCGGACTAGCCCTTTCGTCGATGCTGCTCGAATCCGGCTTGGGCGCCCGATTCCAGGCGCAGAAGCGCACCGACCCCCTTGCGCCCAAACCTCCTCACTTCCGGCCGAAAGCGAAGAACATCATCTACCTCTTCATGGCGGGGGCGCCGTCCCAGTTGGACATGTTCGACCCTAAGCCGATGCTAGTGAAATACGACCGGCAGGAATGCCCGGCGGAACTCCTCAAAGGAGAGCGATTCGCGTTCATCAAGGGCACCCCCAAGCTGCTCGGATCGCCCTTCAAGTTCGAACAGGTAGGCAAGGCTGGTCATTGGGTATCCGAGCTGTTGCCCCACTTCAAGGAGATCGCCGACGACGTTGCCGTCATCCACTCGCTCAGCACGACCCAGTTCAACCATGCCCCCGCCCAGTTATTCATGAACACGGGATTCCAGATTCCGGGCCGACCGAGCATGGGTTCCTGGCTTTCGTACGGGCTCGGCTCCGAGAACAAAGACCTGCCCGGCTTCGTCGTGCTGATTTCAGGCGACTCCAACCCAGACGGCGGCAAATCGTGCTGGAGCAGCGGGTTCTTGCCAACCACCTACCAGGGCGTCGAGTTCCGGTCGCAAGGCGATCCAGTGCTTTTTGTGTCAAACCCGGACGGCGTCCCACGCGAGATCCGGCGCGACACCCTTGATGCCCTCCACGACCTGAACGATATGGAGCTGCACAACACCCTCGATCCCGAGGTCGAGACTCGGATTGCGCAGTACGAATTGAGCTATCGAATGCAGTCTAGCGTCCCCGAACTGATGGACATCAGCAAGGAGTCGGCGGCGACCCATGATATGTACGGCACCGAACCGGGCAAGAAGAGCTTCGCCAACAATTGCCTCCTCGCACGGAGACTGGTCGAGCGGGGCGTGCGTTTCGTGCAGCTATACCATCGCGGCTGGGATACGCATGGCGCGGACCAGGCGAGCGACATCAAGCACGGATTGGTTAAGCGATGCGAAGAAACGGACAAGGCGGCCGCTGCTCTCATCAAGGACCTCAAACAGCGAGGATTACTCGATGAGACGATCGTCGTATGGGGCGGAGAGTTCGGCCGCACGCCCATGAACGAAGGGCGCGGCGGTTCTCCCTTCCCGGGCCGAGACCACCACCCCCACGCCTTCACCATGTGGGCGGCGGGAGGCGGCATCAAGCCCGGCATCTCGTTTGGCGAGACCGACGAACTCGGCTACACGGTCGCCAAAGACGCGATGGACGTTCACGACCTGCACGCGACGATGCTCCACCTCATGGGGCTGGATCACCTGCGACTCACCTATGCGTTTCAAGGCCGCAATTACCGGCTGACCGACGTCTACGGCAACGTCGTGCCTCAACTGATGTCTTGAGGTCGAGGAGACAATACGAGTAGTGACGATCGTGGCTGAAGTGCATTGCGGCCATAGAGAAGACTTGTCGTTTCGTTGCGTAGAATAGGTGGGCTTGTCCCGAGGTTGGAAACCGAAATGCCTGAAGACACGATGACAGATTCACGGCTTGTCATTCGGCGCGATGCCGACAACGACATAAAGATGAGGGGACTGGAGGTGTTCTTGGACGACGAATTCGTCAAGGACCTTTCTTTCGGGAGTGAACAATCTCTCGACGTATCCCCCGGAAACCACACGCTCAAAGTGACGAATCACCTTTACACCCGAAGGTTGGAGGTCGAAGCGAAGCCGGGTGAGACTCTTGATATTCAGGTCGGCAACTACTTCGACGGGTTGGGTGGGATCATGATGGCGGTTTTTGGGTTCGGACACTACAAGGTGTTCATGAAAGTGCAGCCTCGAGCCACCAGCAACGAAAGCCTGCTACACGCCTAAAACCTGGGCGAACACCGTTCAGAGCCTCGCGTCCTAAGCGTAAAGAGGGGCGTGCCGACCGTATGGGCGCGCCTCAAGGATGGAATGGCGAATATGGCAGACAATACCTCCGAACTCGCTCACATCATCATCGATCGCACATCCGACAAAGACATCAAGATGCGCGAACTGGATGCGTTTATCGACGAGGTCTTCGTCGACAAACTGATGTTCAACAGCAGCTTTGCCGACGACGTACCACCGGGTGAGCACACGATCAAGGTGACGAACCACCTTCACACCCGCAAGCTTCACGTCAACCTGAAAGCAGGACAGACCTTGCACCTCATGGCCGGTAACTACTTCGACGCCCTCGGCGGGGTCATGATGCCCTCGCTGGGATTCGGACCCTACAAGGTCTTCTTGCGCGAAGCGGCCGACGACTCTCCACTTTCGAAGACCAAGGAGACCCTGCACTAGGCGGGCCCCTTGCGAAGGTAGACGCGCCCGATCGAATGATCGGGCGTATAATGCGGTGCTAAGTTCAGCGCGGAGCCATGTTTGTCCCAACGGCAATTGCACAGCGAATCGGTCCCATCGTCTTATGCTCGATCGGCATTGCCGGCTTCGCTAGTACGCTTTCGACGCCGGCGCCTGCCAAGCCAGACTTCGAGCATGACGTTCTGCCGATATTCAAGGCCCACTGCTTGCCCTGTCACTCGACCATTCAGAAGCAAGGCGGCCTGACCCTTGATTCCGGTTCAGCCATCCTGAGTGGGCGATCCGTGACGGTCGGCAAAAGCGCGGAGAGCCTCCTAATGGACCGCATCCTCGGTAGGCGCAACCTGCCGCGCATGCCAATGGGCTTCGCACCGCTATCCGACAAGGACACCCAGACGGTTCGCAATTGGATCGACAGCGGATGCCTGCTCTCGTCGGGCAAGCGCGCCCATTGGGCCTACGCCAAGCCCATCCGGCCCCCGCTCCCGGCGCTGGAGAATGCGGCTTGGGTCCGTAATCCGATCGACGCCTTCGTTCTCGCCAAGCAGCGGGTACAGCATCTCACTCCCTCGCCCGAGGCAGATCGAACCACGCTCCTTCGTCGCGTCACCCTCGACCTTACCGGATTGCCGCCGACGCTCCAAGAGCTGGATGCGTTCCTCGCCGACCGCTCGCCGAATGCGTTTGACAAGGTGGTGGACCGTCTCCTCGCCAGCCCCCACTTTGGAGAAAGGATGGCCCTTCCCTGGCTCGATGCCGCGCGGTATGCCGATAGCAACGGGTTCCAGCAAGACGGCGACACCTATCAGTACGTGTGGCGCGACTGGGTGATCCGGGCTCTGAACGACAACATGCCGTTCGATCGATTCACCGTGGAGCAGCTTGCCGGAGACCTGTTGCCGGGTGCGAACAAGGCAACGCCGGAAGGACGCGACAAGCTGATCGCCACCGCCTTCGTCCGTAACAACATGCTGAACGGCGAGGGCGGGGCCATCCCCGAGGAACAGCGGAATGTCGCCCTCTTCGACCGGGTCGATACCTGCTCCACGACTTGGCTCGGCCTCACGATGGCGTGCGCACGCTGCCACGACCACAAGTACGACCCGCTCACCCAGCGGGACTACTACAGCATGCTGGCCTTCTTCAATAACGTGCCTGAGTCAGGCGTGCCCTCAGACACGTTCGGCTCGTACTACATCGCCCAGCCCTGGATCTATGCCGGTAACAAGGTAGCGATGGCCAAACTCTGGTCGTTGGAAGCCCAGTCAGCGGTGGCCAAGGAAGCTGCCAAGGCTGACGAAGCGTCGACGGCGACTCAGGACGCCCGGGCCGAATGGGAATCCGACTTAGTAGCCAGCCCCGCGAAACAGAAGGACGTGCCTGGCGAGATCCTGGCCCTCATTCGAATCCAATCATCGAAACGGACGCAAGACGGTCGATCGAAGCTCGCCGCTTACTTCCTGGATCACGGACTGTCCGGGGAACCAAAGGCCAAGCGAGACCGCTGGAGAGGGCTCGAAAGAGAACTCGCCGATCTGAAGACGTCTCTGCCCAAAGTGATGGTCATGTCTGATCGCCAGCCAAGAAAGACCTTCGTCTATTCGCGAGGAAACTACGAGTCCCATCTGGCTCAAGTCAGTCCCGAAACGCCGGCATCGCTGCCCCATATGCCGTCCAGACTCCCCAAGAACCGGCTTGGACTTGCGGAGTGGATCATCAGCCCCGAGAATCCCCTGACGGCAAGGGTACAGGTCAACCGGTACTGGCAGCAGTTCTTCGGCCGTGGACTGGTCAAGACGCCGGAGAACTTCGGCGTACAATCGGAGCCGCCCGTAAATCAGCCACTGCTCGACTGGCTGGCCGTCGAGTTTCGGGAGAGCGGATGGAACGTCAAACGCTTGGTGCGGCTCATCGTGACGAGCGCCACCTACCGCCAGTCGTCTAGAGTGACCAGGCAGCTTTGGACGCGGGACCCCGAGAACCGTTTTCTTGCGCGTGGCCCAAGGTTCCGTCTTCCCGCGATGCTGATTCGAGACGAAGCCCTTGCCGCCAGCGGCCTCATCAACCTCAAAATGGGTGGCCGGCCCGTGTATCCATATCAGCCGAAAGGCATCTGGGATGGGCTGAACATCACTGACGAACGCGACTTCTCGTATCCCGAATCGAAAGGTCCCGACCTCTATCGACGGAGCATCTACACGTTCTGGCGCCGAACGGTGGCCCCCGGTGACATGTTCGATGCCGCTTCCCGGCAGGTGTGTACGGTTCGCCAATCCCAAACGTCTACCCCGCTTCACGCTCTGACCACACTGAATGACGTCACATGGGTCGAAGCGGGACGCGCGCTTGCCGATCATGCCATTCGTGAGAGCCGGCCCACGCCTTCCGCTCGCCTCTCGGATGCTTTTCGCCGCGTCTGCTCCCGCTTCCCCTCAACCTCCGAGCAGCGCGTCTTGGAGCGAAGTTTGGACCGTTCGTTCGCCGCGTTTCGGGCGGATCCGAAGGCGGCAAACGAGTTCCTGCACCAAGGGCAGTCACCTCCCGACTCTCACATCAACCCGGTCGAAGAGGCCGCCTACGCCAACGTCTGCCTTGCGATCCTGAATCTGGACGAGGCACTCACCAAGGAATAGCCATGAACCCCTTCTTCGAACGCGACCTTCGCATCTCCCGACGCCAATTCTTCGGCAAATCCGCCTCCGGGATCGGCATGCTCGCCTTGGGCGCGCTTCTTCAGGAGGAGGGTTTCGCGTCGACCGGTCAGCTGAAGCAGGTTGGACGCCACGGGGCGCCTGCTTTGCCAGGTCTTCCCCACTTTTCTCCCAAAGCAAAGCGAGTAGTTGTCCTGTGGCAGGGCGGTGCTCCCTCGCAGGTGGACTTATTCGACTACAAGCCGGGGCTGGAGTCCAGGCGATTGCAGGAGCTTCCCGAGTCGATTCGCGCGGGAACCCGCCTTTCGACGATGACATCGTCTCAGGCGCACTATCCGATCCTGCCCGCAATCCAGCCGTTCAAGCAGTACGGCCAATCCGGCATGTGGCTCTCGGAGATGCTTCCGCACATCGGTTCGATCTCGGACGATATTTGCCTGGTCCGGTCGATGCATACCGATGCGGTGAACCATGCTCCCGGAGTCACGTTCTTCCTCACCGGAAGTCAGATCCCCGGTCGCCCCAGTATGGGCGCTTGGGCGGCTTACGGATTGGGGACGATGACTGACGAACTGCCGGCGTTCGTGGTGATGACCTCCTCCGATGAGAAGAAGACCTGCGGCCAATTGTTCTTCGATTACTACTGGGGCAGCGGCTTCCTGCCCTCCAAATACCAGGGCGTCCAGTTCCGAAGCGACGGCGACCCGGTTTTGTATCTGACGAATCCGCCCGGTGTTTCGCCTGAACTGCGCCGAGGGGTTCTCAACGACATCGCGGACCTGGATCGGCAGCGGCTGGCGGACTACGGCGACCCGGAGATCGAAACGCGTATCACCCAATACGAGCTCGCCTTCAAGATGCAGACCAGCGTGCCGGAGTTGACGGACATATCCAAAGAACCGCGCAGCGTCCTCGATATGTACGGGCCTTACGTGGAGAAGAAAGGGTCATACGCCCACAACTGTCTCCTTGCCCGCAGATTGATCGAACGAGGCGTGCGATTCGTACAGCTGATGCATAGCGGATGGGACCAACATGGAAATTTGGACACCCAACTCGCCCTCCAATGCCGAGACACCGATCAGCCGTCGGCAGCGCTCGTAATGGATCTGAAGCAACGGGGCCTCTTGGACGACACCGTCGTTCTGTGGTGCGGCGAGTTCGGCCGAACGGTCTTCGCACAGGGAGACGTGACCAAGCGGGACGCTCACGGTCGCGACCACTTCGGCGCGTGCTACAGCCTTTGGCTCGCCGGTGGAGGCTTCAAGGGCGGCCACATCCACGGCGAGACCGACGACTATTGCTACAAGGTCGTCAAGGACCCGGTAGCCGTCCACGACATGCAAGCCACGATCCTGCGTCAACTAGGCATCGACCACGAACGCTTGACCTACCGGTACCAGGGACGAGACTTCCGCCTAACCGACGTCGAAGGCAAAGTCGTCCCCGACCTAATCGCGTAGAGCCCCCCTAACCGCTGCCTCCGTGGCAGCGCCTGGGAATTCAAGGGACACGGGACAGGTGCACAGAGGACGGAATTTGTGAGGGACCGGACGATCGTCTCGCAAGACAGACGTGCCTAACCGGCCGATCGAGGCATAAGCCAGTTCCCTGCGCTGCCACGGAGGCAGCGGCTACGGGGGCTGCGGGCTGGGTCCGACCGCGTGGCATGTGGACCATCGGCGGGTCTGTCCCCTGCCCCCGTGTCCCTTGTCTTTGCTGTGCTGCGCTGCCACGGAGGCAGCGGCTACGGGGTTGGTGGGTCCTTCTACGATAGGCTTAGGACCGTCTTGCCTAGGCGCTCTTCGATGACGGTGACGCCGAGTCCCGGCGCGGTAGGGACGGGCAACAGGCCGTCCGCCATCCGAGGCGCGTCGGCCGCCAACTCGACGTCCACGTAGCTGTTGAAGTCGGTCGAGGTGAAGTAGTGCTCCGCTCGTGTACTGCCGGCGAAGTGGGCGATAGCCGCAGTTGTGATGTCGCCGCCCCAACTGTCTTCGAGCGTCATCGCGATTCCGAGCGACTGACACAGATCGCGTACCCCTTTCGCTTTGGTCAAGCCGCCAAGCCGGGAGATTTTGAGGTTGACGACATCCATCGCACCGAGTTTGTGCGCCTCCACCAGAGGTACGGTTCCACGAATCACCTCGTCCAGAACGAACGGCAAGGTGGTGTTACGGCGGACCGCCACGCACTCGTCCAGCGTCGCGCACGGCTGCTCGATATACACGTCGAGATCGCGAACTCCATTGACGACCCGCATCGCCTCGTGAGGCAGCCAGCCCGTGTTGGCGTCGGCGACGAGGATATCGTCCCGCTCCAGCACCGCCCGGCACTGGCGAATCCGATCGATGTCTTCGTTCGCATTTCCGCCAACCTTAAGTTGAAATCGCCGATAGCCCATCCCTCGATACTTGAGCACGTCCTGCGCCATCTCCTCCGGTTTACGCTGTGAGATCGCCCGGTAGGGCGGGACCGCGTCCCGATATCGTCCGCCCATCAGAGTCGCGACGGGAAGCCCGCTAGTTTTGCCCAAAATGTCCCAACACGCCATATCGATCGGCGATTTCGCATAGTTGTGTCCACCCAGGGCCAGGTCCATTCGCTCGTTCAATAGGTTAAGCTGAAGGGGATCCATACCGATTACCGCCGGTCCAAACTCCGCGATTGCCGCGGGGACACCCTTAGCAAATGCATCCATATAGGCAGATCCAAGTGGGCAAACCTCACCAAATCCCTGCATTCCCGTATCGGTCGACACCCGGACAATCGTGCTGACGATATCTGTGATGTACAAATCGTTGGACCACGCGTACTTCTGGTCGAGGAGGCGGTAGGTCACTTGAAAAACATCGATGCCGGCTATCTTCATAGGTCGTGTCCTTGAGTTTCGAAGCCTACCCGTGCCGCGACGCGTCGATCCTAAAGGCGTATAACATCGATAGCAATGAGCTTGACCCTTCTGCACATCCTGACGCTAGCCAGCCTGGCAGTGCCCTTCACGCAAGTAAAGGCCGAGACCTACCGCGGTCCGCGACTCACGGTGAAACCAGTCTTCTTTGTGCCGAAGGATGCATCAATTCCAGCTTCGGATGTCGGCGAGCGTTTCATGCGGCAGATGAAGATCGCTCAAGCACGTTACTTCGAACTTCTGGGCGGACTGGACACGTTTCAACTCGCCCCCAAGATGACGGTAGTTCGCTCCAAGACCACGATTGCGGAGCTTGAGAAGCAACCGAGCGGCGCGGCTGAGTTCGTCGTGAAGGAGCTGATGGCCCACGACCATGTCGACCGCTGGTCGTGTCCCTACGTCTACGTCGCGTTCTTCGTTGGAACTGGCGACTACCCGGGAGGCGGAGGAGGAAGACCGATCAACGGCGGTCACAACAATGGCGGTGGAATCATCATTTTGTCGGCAAGTCTGATGGACAGTGTCCCGAATGCGCAGTCAACTCTCCAGCACGAACTCGGGCACGCCTTCGGCCTCCCCCACGTCGATGTGTACGGCTACGACATGATCGGGAACGACTCAATCATGTCGTACAACCCCAAGCACCACTCCGACTTCTTCCACCAATCGCCTAACCCCGGCAACTTGATCCCCGAGGACATGCGCGGCCTCGCCCAGAACAAGTGGGCGTTCCCCAACTACCGATTCAATACGAAGGCCGACGTGCCCGCGAACTACACGATGCGAAGCGACGTCACTCTCGGTCCGATGGGCCTCTCGACGCACTGAACGCGAAAACGCGAACGAAGCTAGCCGTCAGTGTGTCCCAAAGATAGACGAAGCGCAAGTTCACCAAACCGATTCTCTTCAACTCGGTAATGGGGCAACGAATTCTCCCGATCACTCCTTATGGGTGTCTCTTCCTGTTCCTGTGGCTTGTCGGCGCAATATTCCTGCCAGTTTTCAGCAGTGCGCGCTCCGCTGCCGTCCTTACGGCAGGATTGGCCCATCTCAAGCAGCTGGCGGCCGGATGCATACAATACGCCAGCGACCATAACGATAGCTTTCCTCTCGCCGCCAACGGGATGGACTCAATCTCGCCCTTGGTGAACGATCCAGAGGCCTTTCACGATCCACGACAGAACGACGACATGGTCGGCTATGCGTTGAACTTCGATATCGCCGGCAAAAGCTCGGAGGAACTTGATAGCTTGGGCGGAACAGTCTTGATTTATGAAACTAAGCGTCCTGGACGGAATCTCTCCGCTCCCCGCTCCCCACGAAAAAGGTATCACTAGCCATGCTCGGACTCACTCTGGCCGGTATCGCGCTTGCTACAACCCCGTCGGCGACGAAGCTGCTTTGGTACAAGCGGCCGGCCGACCAGTGGATCGAGGCACTGCCGGTGGGGAACGGCCGCTTGGGGGCAATGGTGTTCGGCCGGCCCGCCGACGAACTGATCCAGCTCAACGAGAGCACGGTCTGGACCGGCGCGCCATACGACCCATATGGCCCCGGATCGGGCGCGAAGGCGCTCAAGGATATCCAGGGGCTCGTCTTCGAGGGCAAAGGACGAGAAGCCGAGGCGCTCTATGACAAAGAGTGGATGTCGAAGACCGAAGAGCAGGCGCAGTACCAACCCTTGGGCGATCTAAGAATCCAGCAAGTCGGCCTCGGGCCTGTATCGGGCTACGGGCGTGACTTGAACCTCGAAACGGCGGTGTCTAGCGTCCGCTTCAAATCGAACGGAGTCAACTACAAACGGGAAGTCTTCGCCTCCGCCGTCGATCACGTCATCGTCGTCCATATCGAAGCCGACAAACCCGGCTCGATCTCCCTTCTCGTGTCTTTGGACGGACGGTCCAACTATAAGGAGCGCACCAATGCATGGTGCCAAACCGGGTCGACAAAACCCTCAACGATCTACCTGAACGGCCAAACCGCGTCCTACGCCGATGCGGGGGGCCTTCGCTATGAGGCGAGGGTAACGCCAGTCGTCAAAGGCGGAACAGCCGTCGTCGACTTCGACCGGGAGCAGGATCGGATCAAGATCGACAAGGCCGACTCAGTGACCCTCTATGTCGCGGCATCCACGAACTACGCAAACCCGACTCAGCTCGTCGGCGAGCCCGACGCAAAGAACATCGAGACCCTAAGTAAGGCGGTTGCCAAGCCGCTTGCAGATCTGTACCGAGACCATGTCGCCGACTACCGAAATCTGTTCGACCGCATAGACCTGGACCTTGGCGTCGCCGCTGCGTCCAATATGCCGACCGACGAACGGTTCGATGCGTTCCAAAAAGGTAAGGACCCCGCCTTTCCCGCCCTTTACTTCAACTTTGGCCGTTACCTGCTGATCTCCTGTTCCCGCCCCGGGGGCACGCCTCCTAACCTACAAGGAATCTGGAACGCCGACATGAACCCGGCGTGGGGCGGAAAGTTCACCTCCAACATCAACTTCGAGATGAACTACTGGCCGTCCGAATCCGCCAATCTGCCGGAGTGCGAGGATACGCTCTGGAAGTTCATTCCTTGGTTGACGAAAAGCGGTGGCGAGACCGCGAAACGTCTTTGGGGAGCCCGGGGATGGGTGCTTGGGCACAACACCGATCAGTGGGCTTCGACCGCTCCTATTCACGGCGCGTACTGGGCAGCCTGGCACGGGGGGGCGGCATGGCTCTGTTCACAGGCCTGGGAACACTACCGGTTCTCTGAAGACCAAGAGTTTCTACGGTCAGCCTATCCTTGGTTCAAGGGCGTTGCCGAGTTCTTTATGGACACCCTCGTCACTGACCCCAAGACCGGTTTGCTCGTTACGAATCCCTCGAGTTCTCCCGAGAACGGTCCGGGAGGCGACAAGGCATGGAAGCACTTCCCCGATGGATCGTACGAGAAGCCGGTCGGCATATGCGCGGCACCTGCGATCGACATGTGGATGCTTCGCGAGTTCTTCGATGAGTTCGAGCAAGCCGCTTCGACATTGGGACAGGACCCGGATCTGGCGAGGCAAGTCAAGGCGGCATCGAAGCGTCTCGCCCCGGTTCGGATCGGGAAGTTCGGTCAGATCCAGGAGTGGCAAGAAGATCTGGACCTGCCGGACGATCACCACCGCCACGTCAGCCAACTCTGGGGTCTGTTCCCTGGCACCCAAGTGTCGCCTCGACTGAATCCCGATTACGCGAAAGCCTGCCGAGTCTCGCTCGAGCAGCGCGGTGACGAGGCGTCCGGCTGGTCGATGGCATGGAAGACCTGCCTCTGGGCCCGACTCGGAGACGGCGATCACGCGTTTCGTCTGCTAAAGAGGGGTCTACAGAAGGCGAGCAACGTTAACTATGGAGGCGGAGGCAGCGGCACCTATCCTAACCTGTTCGACACCCATCCCCCCTTCCAGATCGACGGCAACCTCGGCGGGGTTCGCGCCATCTGCGAGATGTTGGTTCAGGGCCACACCGGCACGATCGAACTCCTGCCGGCCCTGCCGAGTATATGGAAGTCAGGCAGTGTTCGGGGCCTCCGAGCACCTGGCGGGTTCGAAATCGCCATGCGATGGACCAGTGGCAACTTGGAGTCAGCTTCGATCCAATCCACCCTCGGCGGCCGGTGCCGCGTTCTTTGTCGCGTGCCGATGAAGCTGGAATCCGATGGCCACAAGATAGCCACAAACATCACCGACGGCATCCTAGAATTCGAGACCAGCCCCGGCGCAACGTATACACTGAGTCGTTAGCTCCCACCCTCCAAAGCAGTGGGTGCATGTGTCAGCACGGAACTCGAACTTGGAGAATTCGAGCCCAAACATAACCGTAGCTTGGCACATCAAGTTGCTTGCGCTGCCACAGAGGCAGCGGCTACGGCGGCTGCGGACACGGGACCGAAGACCGGCTTGCCTAGGTCGTGTGAAGTCCGCGCTCCCTCATTGCCTCGCGTCTCCGCCTAGTCGCCCTTTTGCCTTGCCCAAAGGGCGCTCCGCCCGGCGCGAAGCGCTAAGGAACTGTTTCGGTGGGGACCTGCTTGCCGGTGATCGCGTCGATTAGCATGCCGGCGCTGCCACCTTGATCCGCGAATTCGGTGTGGCGAGTGCCTATGTATGGAATATTCCAGACGAGGCGAGCAACCGACTCGCCCTTAGGCAGGTACCAGCCGAGCTTGCGACCGGGTTGCAGTCTGTAGCTGATACTCCAATGGTGATCGGCAATTGCTCGCGGGGCCATCTCTCCCTCGAAGATCCGCCTGAAGGCTTCGACGGCATCCGACTCGGACAACTTGGGATTGCGGGTGTCGACCGGCGGCGGCGGCGAATCCGCCATGAAGAAGAGGAACCTCAGGTCGGGCATTGTGAAGGTCAGCGAGTATCCATAGGGCTGACTAGCTGCCACAAACGGGAAGCCCCGCCGCAAAATGGCGAAGAACACCAAGACCTTCTTGCCGTCCGATCGAGCCGACTCCATCCGGACGGACTCTCGACCGTAGGCCCGTGCGCCATATTCGGACAAACGCTTAAGGATCGCTTTGTCGTGCACGTCGGTTGTCGGATAGCCCATGTAGTCCTCGCTCTCCTTGCCTCGAAACATGGCGTAGAGTGCGAATGTGCCCGGTCTCAGATAACCGGTATAGCGCGTGCCACTGCGGTCGCTGACGACCACCGAACCCACCGTGTTCGGGCTTCCATCTCCGATCCATACCGCCTGGATACGCATCGGCCCTTTCACGCCGAAGCCGCCCAACAGAGATTCGAACTTGCCCAACACAGCTTCGGCTGATGGCGGCGTGACTTGGGCGAACATCGATGCTAGCGCTAGAACGATCATCGCTACCCCATGAGTTGGTCATCCGTCTCAATCAACTGGCCGGTTACGGCATCCACATATACACGCAATTCCCCGCTTTCACGGAGTGGTTCCGACTTCACAAAATGGGTCCAAATATGGGCTTCCCAAACGAGCCTCGCCTTCTCTTCTTTGGCAAACTTGTAGTATCCAATCTCGGGCACAAGCGTAGGCGTGTAGTGCCAGCTCGGACCGTAGAGGTAGACGCTTCCGCGGCCCGATTGATAGTGAGTTTTGCCCCAACGATCGAGAAGCGCCATCGCCTTGGCCGCAGAGACGCTCGGCTTGGTGGCAACCACCTCTGGGATGGCCGGCGGACGCGAAAAGTAAGACACTTCCCCTGTGTTGGCGTTGAAGTCGAGTCTATACGCATAGGTCGGATTCAAGTTGAGGAACTTGTGCCCGCCTACGACGATGTCGAAATAGACCATCGCATACGGGTCGGTCTGTCCCAACTGGACGGCACGCATCTGGAAGTTGCCGGACGCACCGGTCGCTTGGATCAGCTTCTTCGCCATCTGAATGATGGCAGGCTTGGTCGTCCGCTGGGTTCCGCGAGATTGTCCGACCTCCGGTTGCGAAACCTGAAACAGCTGGATCCTTCCCGAGGGCGATACGTATCCGTTGAGCCAACGTTTGTCGGGCAGCGCCAATCCAACTGCTTGGTATTCGCCCGACCCAAAGCCCCACCTTTTGCCGTCCACCGGCCCCACGCTGTTCAGGCCCAACTTCCCGTGGTATCCCACCCGATGGGCGAAGCTCGTCACGATTTCGATTGCGGATTGTCCGTCGATATCTTCGGGCGGCAACGCGCCACCCGTCAACACGGCGCCGAAAAGAATAAAGGCGACCATATCACTACTCCAGTGCATTCAGACGACTCCGGGGTTCACTCGTTCTTTACAATTCTCCAGGTTCGGCGAAAATTCATGCCGCCACATATCGCGAAACCCCAAATGAGCAACAGAACCGCTTGACGAATAACGATTAATCAAGCAGACTCGTTGGGTGGATCGCAGTGCATTTACGATTCCCTGTCTCGCGCTGGCTGTACTCGGCACCCTATACGCAAGCGAACAACTAACTAAGTCGCCTCCCGACGACGGCAAGATCCACGTCAAGTACTGGGAAAAGTGGACCGCATTCGAATTCGACGCGATGAAACACGTCGTTGACGAGTTCAACAAGTCACAAAACAAGATTCGGGTCGACATTCTATCGGTCAGTGGTATCGAGGACAAGACGCTCATGGCGGTCTCCGGCGGCATCCCGCCCGACGTCGCCGGACTGTACGGCCCGAATGTAACCCAGTATGCCGACGATCACGCAGTGATGCAGCTAGATGACATGTGCCGCGAGGCCGGCATCAAGCGCGACGACTACATCGCCCCGTATTGGGATGCCTGTGTGATCCGAGACCACCTCTACGCACTCCCAAGCACTCCCGCAACTACCGCGTTGCACTACAACCGGGCTCTCTTCCGCGAGGTGGGCCTCGACCCAGACAAGCCTCCGAGAACGATCGACGAATTGAACGCGATGGCGGACAAGCTGACGGTGATCGAGAAGAACGGACACGTCAAGCGGACAGGGTTCATGGTCACCGAACCGGGATGGTGGAACTGGGCATGGGGACCGTTCTTCGGCGGCAAGCTATGGGACGGCAAGGGCAAGATCACGATCAACAGCCCGGAGAACATCAAAGCGTTCACCTGGATCCAGTCGTTCTCCAAGAAGTACGGGGCAAGCGCGCTCTCCTCGTTCCAGAACGGATTCAACAACATGTTCTCCTCGCCTCAGAACCCGTTTATGACCGGTCAGACGGCGATGGAAATCCAGGGCGTCTGGATGTACAACTTTATCCAGAAGTTCAACCCAAAGTTGGATTGGGGCGCCGCCCCGTTCCCATCGGCAAGCCCCGACCTGCAAGATCCAACGGTCATTGATCTGGATGTGCTCTGCATTCCCAAGGGCGCGAAGCACCCCAAAGAGGCGTTCGAGTTCCTCAAGTTTGTCGAGTCTCAAAAGGGGCTTGAAATGCTTTGCCTCGGCCAGAAGAAGATTACGCCGCTGAAGAAGGTCAGTAACGGCTTCATCGAACACCATCCGAATCCGTTCATCAAATTGTTCATCAAACTCGCCTACAGCAAGACGGCCGTCTCCACGCCGAAACTCGGCATCTGGTCGCAGTACAGCGACGAGATCAATAACGCGTTCAGCGCAGTGACGCTCATGACCAAAACGCCCAAGCAGGCACTTGACGATGTGGCCAACCGTATGCAGCCGATGCTGGACAAGTACATGGAAAGATTGAGAGTGCGAGGTGAGCAATGAAGAGCATCACCAAACGCGAAGCATGGGCAGGCTATCTATTCGCCTCGCCGTGGCTCCTCGGGTTCCTCGTCTTCATGAGCTACCCGCTGATCGCCTCGATCTACTTCAGCCTTTGCGACTATTCGGTGTTGAAGTCGCCAGTCTGGGTGGGCATCGACAATTACAAGATGCTCATGCACGATGAGCTCTTCCGGACGACGCTAGCCAACACCTTCCTTTACGCCGCGATCGCCTTGCCCGCCGGGATGGCGACCGCCATCATCCTTGCGATGCTTCTGAACGCAAAGGTGAAGGGAATGGCGCTCTATCGCACGTTCTTCTTCATTCCGTCGCTCGTGCCCCAAGTTTCGCTCGCGATTCTTTGGCGCTGGGTGCTGGACGGGGAGCACGGCGTTCTGAACCCCGTTTTGGCAAAGATCGGCATCCACGGCCCGAACTGGCTAAACGATCCCCTTTGGGCCAAGCCATCACTTGTGCTGATGGCGATGTGGGGCGTGGGCAACGCGATGCTCATCTACCTGGCGGGCCTGCAAGACGTGCCCACCCAACTGATCGAAGCGTCTGAACTCGATGGCGCCAACGGTTGGCAGAAGACCAAGCACGTTACCTTGCCAATGATCTCGCCGGTCATCCTGTTCAATGGGATCATGGGGATTATCGGAAGCCTTCAAGTCTTTACCGTCCCGTATATCATGTTCCCGGGCGGCGCTCCCGTGCATTCCACCTATTTCTACACGGAGTACCTATACGATAACGCGTTCCGCTACCACAAGATGGGCTACGCGAGCGCCATGGGCTGGATCATGTTCATCGTGATCCTGGTGCTGACAATGCTCTCCCTTCGGATGAGCGAAAAGCACGTTCACTACCAGGGGAGCTAAATCATGAAGAGCCAACAGCAAGCCGTTACCGTTCAAAAGGTCCTCGTCCAAGTCGCTCTGGTTGTCCTCTCTATCGCCTTCCTATTCCCGTTCGCCTGGCTCGTCCTGACCGCACTCAAACCGCTCAACGAGACGATGTCGATGCCGATCAGATGGCTCCCGTCGAAGTTCATGTGGGGTAACTTCAAAGACGCCGCCATCTACGGACACGAGTCGCTCGGTTACTACCCGTTCCTCGTGTACGCGGTGAACACGGTGATCGTCTGTATCCTCATCGTCGCCGGCACGGTTGCCTCGAATTCGGTCGTCGCCTACGCTTTTGCTCGTCTCCGGTGGCCAGGCAGGGACCTTGCCTTCGGCATCACGCTCGCTACCATGATGGTGCCCTTCCCGGTACTGATGGTCCCCACCTTCGCCCTGTTCCGTCACCTCGATTGGATCGGGACGTACCGGCCCTTGTGGGTGCCCGCTTGGTTCGGCTCCGCCTTCAGCATCTTCCTCCTTCGGCAGTTTTTCCGGACGATCCCTTTCGAACTCACCGAAGCAGCCAAGATCGATGGCGCAAGCGAGTGGCGCATCTTCCGCACGATCGTGCTTCCACTCAGCAAGGCTGCCCTCGCGGTGGTGGCGCTCTTCTCGTTCATGGGCGCCTGGAACGACTTCCTCGGCCCGCTCATTTACTTATTGGATCAGAAGACGTTCACCCTCTCGCTCGGCCTGCAGTTCTACCAGAGCCAGAACGGGGGAACATCTTGGAACCTGCTGATGGCGGCCTCCTCGATGGTCATCGCCCCGGTCATCATCCTGTTCTTCTTCACGCAACGGCTGTTCATCCAAGGCATTGCCATCACTGGCTTGAAGGGATGATCGTCAGGACTCTCAGGTGTCCGGCGAGCAGCCAATCGGAGCCGCCGCCTTGCACTCCAGCCACCTCCCCGTAAAGGAGCGACTGTAGCGCGACGAATGGCGTACCTGTTAGACTTCACAGCTTTTCTGGCCGAACTGTGAACGCCCATCTGCGTAACTACCTTCGAAGGCCCCCTTCGAGGGGCAAGTAGGTTAAAGGAGACAGGAAATGAGAACTTCAGTTTATCGCGGCCTGGCGATCGGATCGGCATCGATCGCCTTGTTGAGTATCGCCGCAATCGCGTCGGCCGGAGATCACGACCGATACCGAGATCGGGATTGCCGAGACAGCCTTCGGATCGACATCCGCCTTAGGGACCGGCACGACGACTTCGTACGAACGCGATTGTTTGAATCGAGACGAGATCGTGATCGATGGGATCACCGAGACCGACGGGACGAGCATGAGCGCGGCGACCAACGCGATCGCCACGAACGAGACCACCGCTACTGATTCTTGAGGAAAAGGGGGCTGGCGTATGCGATCGGGAACTGGGGAGAACCTGATCGGCACAAAGGGAGAATCGATATGAAAACGTCTGTTACCCACAACATCACCCTTGGCGAATACGCGTCGAGCATGCTTGGCGTCAAGCAGCTAAAGACCCATGACCCGGGCGCCCGTCACGTTGCCCTTCCTGAAGCCGAAGCGCAGAAGGAAGGGCACGACCACAACATGGCAGACATCGTGGAGAATGGGGACCGCTGGTTTGAAAGCGACTTGGCAACGTAGACCGTGGGCCACATGGCCGATTCCGCCATCCTGTTCACTCATCTCAAAGGGCGGCCGGTCCCGATTAGGGGCGGCCGCCCTATTTCGAAAGCTGTTCATAAAGCTTCCAGAATCTGGGATCTTCCGAGCCAAGACGCCACATCGCCAAACCGTTTAGGCCCAGTCGGCGCGCAATCTCGAATTTAGGACGGCTTGCTTCCCCGTCAGCGAAGAAAGCGGTTCGACCGTCGTACGTAAGGGTCAGTTCATGACTCAGGGAGTCCCGCTTACCAGGCCCGTGATTCTTCACCCGTTCGGTCCAACCGTCCCACCCGAAGCTGTCCGCCTTCTTGCCAAGCCAATCGTAGCCGTATGCCGGGATTCCGAGATCCAGCTTGGCAGGCGGAACAACCGAAGCAGCAAACGTCATCACGCGATTGACCCAATCGGGAGGGGCGATCGGTCCGGCATCGCTCGATTCCCAGTGGTTGTCGTAGGTCATCACCCGGATCCGATCGGCGACCTTGCCCAACGCGGCGAAATCCTGTGCTTGAGCACCGTCCCAGGTACCCGGTTCCGATTCCTTCGCATGGACCGCCATCACGAACTGGAGGTGCTTTGCGTGGCACGCCTCCGCGATGATCTGGACCAGCTTGGTGAACGAATCCCGATCCTTGGCTAGCAGCGACTCGTAGTCGAGATCTATTCCATCGATCCCGTCCTCAGTTGCGATCTTGACGAGCGCCTCCGCGTGTGCCTTCATCGTATCGGCGCTTATCATTGCCGCCTCAACGTTCTTGGGCTGGAACCCCTCGTTGGCGACGAGCGCATATACCTTCACGCCGTTCTTTTTGGCGATCTGGAGGATCTCCGTTCTCTCGCCGCTGGTCGGATGGCTTTGCCTCAATACCATCCCCTGCGGGTTGCACTTGATCCAATCGACGCTGACCGACTCAAGCATGCCGGCATGGTCGCGAAACGACTGAAGCGACGTCCCTTCTTCGTCGAAAACGAGCCAGCCGTTCATCTTGATCGGCGAGGAACCATGATAACTGCCGATGAGCGCGGCGACAACGAGCGGAAACAGCGGGACCATGAAGCTAGGATAACATCCCGTCCGTGTCCTGCCCTCACACGAGAACGGAGATTGGTATGAAAGCTCTTACAATCTGCCAGCTACGAATCCGAAGTTCGATAATTGTTCGATGGCGTTCCTTTCGGGGTCGACGGACCCACTAGCCCTTCCCTTTCCATTCCAATCGGCACGACGACTTGGCGTCGTTGCGTTAACCGTTGCCCTGCTTGTCATAGGCTCCGGCTTGGCATCGGCAGACAACCTTCCCAAACCGGTCAACCATGCCAACTGGAAGCTCGCCAACCGATTCACGAACGAGTACATCCGGCAGTACGTGTACAGCACGAGTGTGACGCCCCATTGGATCAACGACACCGACGTGTTCTGGTATAGCTGGAGGGACAGCAATGGGACGAAATTCTATCGGGTCGATCCGCGACAGCGCTCGAAGAGACCGCTCTTCGACTCGGCAAGAATGGCCTCTCAACTCTCCGAGTTGGTTCACCGGCCTTACGACACGACAAACCTGCCGATTACGACCCTCACGTTCACCAAGGACGGCAAGGCCTTTCGTTTCGTAATCGATGGGGTCCGCTACGAATACGACTTGTCGACCGACAAGCTGAAATCGGTCGGTAAGGTCGGTCCGAATGACCCGCCCGATGAGGTGACGCCTCCGCCAGGACGTTTCGGTGGTCAGAACGGCGTCCGTCGCGGCCAACGTGGTCAGGCCGACAATTTCCGCAACCTATCGCCTGACAAGAAGGCTTATGTCTATGCTCAAGACGAGAACTTATACTTCGCAGAGGTTTCTGCGGAGGACAAGCCGATCCAGTTGACCAAAGACGGTGCCAAGGACTACGGATTTGGCGCCGCGGCGGCCGACGCCAAGGAGAAGCGGGTCCGAGTAAACGCAACATGGGCGCCCGACTCCAAGGCGTTCAGTATCGAGCGATACGACTCGCGCAAGGTCAAGGATCTGTACCTGGTCAATTCCCTCGCCTTGCCCCGCCCTCAACTCGTGACGTACAAGTATTCAATGCCCGGCGATATCGACGTAACTCAAGCAGAGCTATACGTCTTCCACCGGGACACCAAGCAGTTCCAGCGAGTGAAGGTCGAGAAATGGAAAGACCAGCAGATCTTCAATGTCCACTGGCCCGAGAACTCGGAACACCTGCGATTCGTCCGGCGCGACCGATTGCAGCGGCACTTGGAGCTATGCGAAATCGACATGAAGCTGAACGCTCTGAAGACGCTTCTTAGCGAAGAGACTGAATCTGGCTTCATCGGCACCCAGCCGATCCGGTACGTAAAACCGGATGGAGACATGATTTGGTGGTCCGAACGGAGCGGTTGGGGCCGTTACTACCTCTACAGCCACGACGGCCATCTGAAAAACGAAATTACGAGCGGACCGTTCCGAACCGATGCGATCGTGGAGTTGGATGCCGAGAAGGGGCAGGTATGGCTGACCGGCTACGGTCGAGAACCCGACCAGAACCCAACGTTTGCTCACATGTACCGTGTGAATCTGGACGGCACAAACTTGACCTTGCTCGACTCGGGGGATGCAGACCACGTTTCAGTCCTTTCTCCCAAGCACCATTTCCAGGTTGATAATTCATCGAGAGTCGACTTAGCTCCCAAATCAGTCCTCCGAGACGAGAAGGGCAATGTGGTCATGCCACTTGAGGAATTCGACCTGAGCCGTCTGTTGTCGACCGGCTGGAAGATGCCCGAATCGTTCAAAGTCAAGGCGGAAGACGGCGTCACCGACATCTACGGCGTCATGTGGAAGCCGTTCGATTTCGACCCGCACAAGAAGTATCCGATCGTCCTAAACGTCTATCCGGGCCCGCAGACAGAGAGCGTGACCACCGCGTTCTCGGACAATGCCGGAACCCAACGACTGGCTCAACTTGGGTTTATCGTGGTCCAGATTGGCAACCGGGGAGGGAATCCGAAACGATCGAAGGCTTACGATACGTTCGGCTATTTCAACCTCCGCGACTACGGCCTGGCCGACAAGAAAGCGGGGGTGGAACAGCTTGGAGCGCGATTCCCATGGATCGACACCGACCGAGTCGGAATCTACGGGCATTCCGGGGGAGGCTTCATGACAGCGGCCGCCCTGCTGCTTCCGCCCTACAACGACTTCTTCAAGGTCGGCGTGTCCTCGTCAGGGAATCACGACAACAACATCTACAACCAGAATTGGTCGGAGCAATACCACGGGTTGAAGGAGGTCTCCGGTCCGATCAGAGCGGCGACCGCGACAACCGCCGTCACCGGCCGGACCACGCCAGAAGATTCTGAGGCGATATACGACGACTTCGGCTTGGACAACCAGGATGAGTCAATGGGAGAGTCGTACGAGAATGCGGTAATCCTAGATCGAATCCTGTACCCCCTGAATCAAGACGATCCCAGTCAACGGCGGCGGCGAACCAACGGGCAAACCACCGATAGCACCACCCAAACGACGGATGCCAAGACCGTGACAACCGGCGAGACTCACTTCGAAATCCACGTCCCCACCAATGCGGAGATCGCGGCCAATCTGAAAGGGAAGCTTTTGCTAGTCCACGGCGACATGGACAATAACGTCCACTATGCTGGCACCTATCGCCTAATCGATGCACTGATCCGGGCCCACAAGCGATTCGACTACATGCTCATGCCAGGCAAGGCTCACGGCTACGACGACCTCCAGCCCTACTTCACCGAGATGCTCTACGAGTATTTCTGCACGCACCTGTTGGGCGACAACTATGGCGAGATTGCCGATATGAACGATAAGGGCGAATAACTCCTTTCAGGCCCAAACTTTCGGCTCCCGATACAGTCCTAACATTGAAGGTTGCCGGCACCCCTTGAGGTGTCGGCGAGCCTCAGTTCGAATTCCGGCTTGCCGAGGCCAGTTCTGCCCGTCAGGCGATGGCAGCGTACACCGGGTTCGAGAGGAGAAGCGACGATGCTTTTGGCTACACGTGGGCTGCTGGTGCGAACTATCGACGATGCCGAGGCGTACCTCCGCGAGTTCATTTGGGAAACCCTCCAAGACCCGAAAGGGTCTCTACAGCGTCATTCCCACGACTACGATCTCTATTTACCCTGGGTTCACGAGGAGATCAGAAATGCTCCGCCACCGCCAGGATACGAGATGCATGGAGCGGTACTCGTAGATCGGATGCTTATGGACGCCGCTTGGTCTCTCGTTCAGAAGAACATCTTGCGCCCCGGTCCACGGGCAGTAAGTTCCGAGGTACGTCCCGATGACTACGGGAAGGGATTCTCGTTAACGCCGCCGGGTACCGAGTGGGTCCAGGAGTTCCGGAAAATACGTGCCTTCCTGCGGGACTTTATGAATCCTCACGGTTCCGAGCAGCATCAGGTGTGATTCAGTCTGTTCCGACCGGCAGGTTTGGCCTGCCGGCCGGATACAGCGCTAGCTGCAGCCGCTTGTTTCGCCGCACGAGTCGCACTTCAGGCAGACACCGTTACGGACCATCGTAAAGGCGCCGCAATTGCTGCACGGGTCACCCTCATATCCCTTCAGACGAGCTTGTCGAATCTGCTCGACGATCATCGCGACTTCGCCTGTTTTTGACCGGTTCCCTTGACCATCTTTGGCACGGGCTGCCGGCGCAGGATCGGTTGATTCGACGAGCATCATGCCGTTTGCGCCGTGGCCACTGACGACTCTCTCCTGGTACTGGGGAGACGACGCCTTCTGCTGCTGCTCCAGTTCCCAGGTCGGGCTGCCGACCGATTTAGGATGGGTGTCGAAGGGCAACGCACCTTGCCCCGAGTTCGGTTGGAAGCCCGCCGCCGTATGGTCTTCGGTGGCGCGCCCTGGAACCTGGCCGTGGAAGTCATCGCTCTCAACCTTTTCGTCCTCGTAGCTTGGGAACTGGCTCGGCTTGCCGATCGAATCGCCTCGAAGGTCTTCCGGCTTGACTTGCACCAGGTCCGTTCTTCCCAGATAGCTGAGAGCCAACTCGCGGAAGATGTAGTCGATGACCGAGGTCGACATCTTGATGTTATCGTGCCCCTGAACGCTACCGTTCGGTTCGAAGCGCGTGAACACGAACGCCTCAACAAACTCCTCCAGCGGTACTCCGTACTGGAGCCCTAGCGAGACCGCGATGGCAAAGCAGTTCATCAAGCTTCGGAAAGCGGCGCCCTCACGGTGCATGTCGATGAAGATCTCGCCGAGCGCTCCGTCTTCGAATTCACCAGTCCGCAGGTAGACCTTGTGTCCGCCGACCCTTGCCTTTTGGGTGTATCCCCGCCGTCGCCCTGGAAGAACCCTGCGCTTGGAGATGTACCGGTAGACGAGCTTCGTCGCCGCTTCGATCACGGGATCCTCCTTCGGAGGCGCCGCATACGTCACCGCAACCAGTTCGGATTCCTCACGAATGATCGCCGAAGTTGTCTCATCTTCTCCCATCGATGCTTCGAGGATCGCGGCGGCCGCGTCGTCCGATGAGGAGTTGAGCGGCTGCGATAGCTTCGATCCATCCCGGTAGAGCGCATTCGCCTTGAGACCAAGCGTCCATGATAGCCATTAGGCATCCTGCACGTCTTGTACCGAAGCCTCGCCGGGAAGGTTGATTGTCTTGGAGATGGCGCCGGAAAGGAAGGGCTGAGCCGCTGCCATTTGTCGAATATGCCCATTTGCGCTGATGAACCGGCGGCCCTTCTTTCCGCAACGGTTGGCGCAGTCGAAGACGGGCAGGTGCTCCGGTTTGAGATGGGGTGCGCCTTCGATCGTCATTGCACCGCAAACGTATTCGTTTGCCGCATCGACCTCAGATTTGGTGAAGCCAAGCGCCGTCAGCATGCTGAAGGACCAATCGTTTAGCTCCTCGTCGCTGAATCCCAGCACCGTCGTGCAGAACTCGTCACCGAACGTCCACTTGTTGAACGCGAACCCAATCTCAAACGCGTTTTCGAGGGCCCCTTCAAGGCTCTTGAGCGCTTCAGCAGTGAATCCTTTGGCGCCCAGCGTCTGGTGGTTGATGAACGGGGCGCCCTTGAGCGTCTTTCGTCCCAGCGCATAGCCGATAATATCGGCTATCTGATCCTCGTTGTATCCCAACTTCTCGAGAGCCGGCGGCATCGATTGGTTGATGATTTTGAAGTATCCGCCTCCCGCGAGCTTCTTGAACTTCACGAGGGCGAAGTCTGGCTCGATGCCGGTCGTGTCGCAGTCCATGATCAGTCCAATCGTCCCGGTTGGCGCCAGAACCGTGACCTGCGCATTGCGGAATCCATGGAGTACGCCGAGCATCTCCGCCTTGTCCCACGCATCTCTCGCTGCCTTGAGCATTTCGGACGGGCAGTCCATCTGGCTTATGCCCATCGGATAGATGCTCAAGCTCTCATAGTCGTCCTTCGGAGCGTTGTAAGCGGCTCGCCGATGGTTCCGAATGACCCGAAGCATATGCTCCTGGTTTCGCTCGTAACCGGGAAACCTCCCCAGTTCGCCTGCCATTTCGGCGCTGGTCGCGTAGCTGCCCCCGCCAAGGATCGCAGTCAGCGCTCCGGTAATGCCAAAACCCTCAGGGCTGTCATAAGGGATGCCCATCTGCATCAAAAGGGCGCCCAGGTTCGCGTAGCCCAAGCCCAAAGTGCGGAATTCGTAGCTTAGTCGAGCGATCTCAGGAGACGGGAACTGTGCCATCAAGACCGACACTTCGAGCACGATCGTCCAGAGTCGAATTGCGTGCTCGTAACCAGCGATATCGAACACTCCCGTTTGGGGGTTATAGAACCGAACAAGGTTGATACTCGCAAGATTGCACGCCGTGTCGTCCAAGAACATGTACTCAGAGCAGGGGTTGCTGGCATTGATGCGACCGTCCGCCGGACATGTGTGCCATTCGTTGATCGTTGTGTCGTACTGCAGACCGGGGTCGGCGCTGTTCCATGCCGCCTCGCATATTTGCTCCCAAAGGTCCTCAGCCTCGACAGTTTTGACCGTTTTTCCGTTGGTGCGCGACGTCAGCGCCCAATCCCTTTTCCGCTCAACGGCGTAGAAGAACTCGTTCGGAACCCTAACAGAGTTATTGCTGTTCTGACCCGAAACCGTTAGGTAAGCTTCCGATTCATATCCAGTGTCGTAGGTCGGGAATTTGACGCTCGTGAAGCCCTGCTGAGCAAACTGGATGACCCTCTGGATGTAGTTTAGAGGGATTTCGCACGCCTTCGCCTCTGCGATTGCCCGTCGGAGATTGGCGTTCGTGCGCGGATTGAAGTCGGGCTGTTGTTCCCCCGCTTGCGGGATATCCGGCGTCCAGCATGCCTTCATGACGGCATTTAGGTGCTTCTCGTTAAGCTTGGAGCCCGTGACGAGCGAGGCGACCTTCTGCTCTTCCGTCACCTTCCAGTTGATGAAGGTCTCGATGTCCGGGTGGTCCATATCCAGGCAGACCATCTTGGCTGCTCGACGGGTAGTGCCGCCCGATTTGATGGCGCCGGCGCTCCGGTCGCCGACGCGAAGGAAGCTCATGAGCCCGCTGGACTTTCCGCCGCCGCTGAGCTTTTCGTTCTCCCCTCGAATGCGGGAGAAGTTGGTCCCGACGCCAGATCCATACTTGAAAATCCTCGCCTCTCGGGTCCAGAGATCCATGATTCCACCTTCGTTCACCAGGTCGTCCTTTACACTGAGAATGAAGCAGGCATGGGGCTGCGGCCGTTCGTAGGCGTTCTCGCTGCGAGTCAGCGCTCCGGTCTTCGGATCGACGTAATAGTGCCCCTGCGGGACTCCGGTGATGCCGTAGGCGAAATGGAGCCCAGTATTGAACCACTGAGGCGAGTTAGGTGCGGCGATTTGCATCGCAAGCATATGGACCAATTCGTCGTAAAAGGCCTGGGCATCTTCGGTGCTCGAGAAGTAGCCGTATTGCTCCCCCCAATGCCGCCAGCATCCGGCCAATCGGTGAAACACCTGGCGGCTGTCCGTTTCGTGCTCGGCGGTCGGCACCAGGAATGCTCGGTTTGGGTCGTCCTCGGCTACGCCGTTGATCTGGCCCTTGGTCAATCCCGCTTTGCGGAAGTACTTTTGGGCGAGAATGTCGGTCGCAACCTGCGACCAGTGGCTCGGGACCATTACGTCTTCCATAAGGAAGACCGTGGACCCGTCGGGATTCCTGATTTCGCTCTTCCGTGCCTCAAACGGAATCCCTGCGTAAGGGTCTGCGCCCTTATCTGTAAAGTATCGGCTGATTTTCATGATCGATCGCTTCCCTTGATCAACGTAGCACGGCCTCCCCGGCTACTCCTTGCTGAACTGAACTGATGATTTCTTCAAAATTGGTCACCGTTTCAAACTCGAAATAAACGCTCGCAAAGCGCACGTAGGCGACGGTGTCTACTTTGCGCAGTTCTTGCAGAACGCGGTGTCCAATAACGTTGGAAGGGACCTCTTCTTCGTACTCCTGAAACAGGTCGCGCTCGACCCTTTCCGAGGCTTCTCGAAGTGTTTCGAGGTTGACTGGGCGTTTTCGGCAGGCGACTAACATCGAAGTCAGCACCTTGTCTCGGCTGAACTCCTGGCGCGATCCGCCTCGCTTGATCACGAAAAGGCGCGGCCTTTCCGGCTCTTCGAACGTCGTAAATCTACGGCCGCATCCCATGCATTCGCGGCGCCTGCGAATCGCTTCACCGTCTCGCGCGGGGCGAGAATCGAGGACCTTCTGGTCAATATAACCGCAGAATGGACACCGCATCGAATTCCTTCCAACCACTACCTGTAGTGGCCTAAGCATTATCTAACCACTACAGGTTGAAAGTCAAGTGAAATGTTGCGCACAAATCGCCAACAACTTAGCCACGATTTATGCACCGTTTTCCCACCGTGAATCGTCTCCGCGTCGAGTCTTCCTAGAGATGGACACCGGCTTACCACATCGGTTCGGCGATACTGGGAGTTGGGCTACAGGATCGTCTTCCCGAACAAGGAGGACAGCCACTCGACCGCCATCTCGGCGGTCTGGTTCAAGGTGTCATACAGAGGATTGGTCTCGACGATATCCACGCCGGCAAGACAATAGGAGCACCCCGGTGCGCAAAGCGCCTCATGGACCAACTCGGCGAGTAAATGGGTTTCGCGATAGGTCAGGCCGCCACGCACAGCCGTGCCAGTGCCTGGCGCCAGGATCGGATCGAGCGCGTCGACGTCGAACGAGATCCAAAGATGATCAATCTGACGTTCCCTAAACCAAACGTCGATCTCGCGTAAGGTCGGCTCGACTCCGTGTCGGTCGATCCGATGCATCGTGATCGGCTTTCCGATTAGGCGGCGCCTTTCGGGCAGGTCAACGTCGCGCAGACCGAACCACGCGGTGTTACGAACATCCAGCCGATGATGCGGACACAGAAGCGCCTGCATTTGTCGCCACTGAGCGTCCTTCAGGCCGTCCGTTTCGCTAGGCAAGCCAGCCAGAGCGGCCAACGGCATGCCATGGCCGTTTCCGGACTCGGAACTGCCCGGTGTATGAATGTCGGCATGGGCGTCGATCCAAAGAAGACCCATTCTGCCCCCAAAACGCTCCAGGGCGGCGCTCACGCCGGCAGCGGCCAAAGTATGCTCGCCACCCATTACAACCGGTATATTGCCCGCCTGAAGGCTTTCGGCGACCTTCTCCTTGAGACTGTACAAACAGGCGATTAGGGGCTCGAAATTCCGAATACCCTCTGATGCCGTCGCCTCAAGTGATGCGACGCAGTCGCCGGCGTCGCGAACTTCCAGCCCAATCGCCACAAGCGCCTCCTCGATGCCAGCCAAGCGCAATGCCGCGGGTCCGAGCCGGCTGCCAAGCCTTCGACCGCAAAGATCGAACGGTGCACCTATCAAGTCGACCACGGTTGGAGTGTAGCACCGGCTTAGGCGTCCCACTGTGCCTTCGGCCAGTGGACTCACGCCAAGTACACTAGGCTGTATGCATGTCGGTGTCGTCGCTATTCAAGGCGACTTTGAGAAGCACGCTGCCGCAATTCTGGCTTGCGGTTACGACAACACGACGATCGTTGAGATCAGGACGTCCGAAGAACTCGCCCATGTAGAACGGGCGATCATTCCTGGAGGCGAAAGCACGACGGTCGGGTTGCTCATGCAACGCTACGGCCTTGGCGATGCCCTAAAGAAGGCTGCATCCGAAGGCATGCCCCTATGGGGCACCTGCATGGGCATGATCATGATGGCGAAATCGGTGATCGGTCGCCACCAATACACGCTCGAACTCCTTGAGATCGAAGTCGCCCGTAATGCGTTCGGGGCCCAGGTTCACAGTTTTGAAGACGAAGTCACCGTTGAAGGACTGGACCAACCGGTTCTCGGTGTCTTCATACGTGCCCCGATCGTCACTTCGGTAACTGCACCCGCCCAAACGATCGCCAAGTACGATGGAAAGATCGTTGGTGTCCGTCAGGGCAAACTGATCGGTACGTCGTTTCATCCAGAGCTGACGGACGACATACGCTTGCACCGGTTCTTCATGACTCTTTAGTCCCCCACACTCGATGGGGCAGATCCAGATAGATTAAGGCCCCGGCCGGAGGGTCTGGCACGGGGCTGAGGGGTGGGCAGATATAAGCTTTTCTTGTTTTACTGTTCTACGCCTTACTCAAGTATTTGGTGCCATTAAGCACCACCGGATCCTTGACAAGGAGAACTAATGCGTCGAGAGGCGCATAAATCACACCGTTGTGCTCTACAACGGTCCGCGGAAGGCTGATATCTTCGTCATTCAGCCGTGCCCGCCTCGAGTGCTCGTTCAGCTTCAGATGGTCGTCCTTTCCGTCCACATAGATCGTGTTGTCTGGCCGACGGTCGACGTCGAGGCCGAGCTGAGTGGCCACGGGTTGAAGCGGCACCATGAACGTATCTCCAATCCAGTAAGGCCTGGCATCGGTCGGAAAGTGGATGTCATTGTCCTTGAAGAAAAGGGTGTTCTGACCGCTGTCGTGGCCCTTTGCTTCGGCATGCGGGATGCGATCTGGGAGATTCATGCCCCGATCCAGATGGCTGTTGACCTCTTCCCGCGATGGAGCGTCGCCCCACTGAACGATGACCTGCCGATCGTTGATAAGCGCGCCAAGTTTGTCGCCAGGGTTGGCAATGTTATTGTTGTCGGAAGTCTTCTCGTTCTCGGCTGCCGCTACGCCAACGATCGTGCCTATTACCGTGCCGGCAACCCGTCGGTGAAGAATCGAGCCCACAATGAAGCCGCCGATAGCTCCGCCGAGAACATCCAGTTGCTGCTTTCGGAAATCTTGCTTGGCAACCAAGCGACCATCCCCGTTGCGCGTAACGTATCGATCATCCAGGGGGATTGCGGCCGCGTCGATCGATACACGCGAGTTGTCCGGCATCAGGATCTTGGTGAACTTGAGATCCATGCTGCTTGGTCGCTTGCCACGGGCAGGAATGATCCGGTCGACTCGACCCAGCATCTCCGTCCCCTTCGGCAACGGACCGTCGTCGGCGACTCGGACCGTGAATATGTCCCCGACCTTGGTGCCGCTAATCGACAGCTTGTCTTCAAGGACGACCGGAATCACGTTATCTCGCTTGAGCGTGATGATATCGGCCAAGGCGATCGCAGGAAGAACCGTGAAGACGACAAGACCCATAGTGACTGAGAGAGTGCGCAAGTTAGCCATAGTCTGGAGACCTATAACATTCATAACGCAAACGTCGGCCTCGAATTACCGAGTAAGGGTGATTCGCAGATCCCCTGAGAGCTTTTTTACCGACTCCACCCTGAACTGAGGTGCATCGGCGAGCGTCGAGATCTGCAAGTCACCCACCCATGGACGACCGCTGCCGAGGATCTTGGGAGCGACGAACATCTCGATGCGGTCGACTAAGTCCGCTCGGAGAAAACGAGTGATGGTTTCGCCTCCTCCCTCCACTAGCAGGCCCGTGATACCCCTATTGAACAGCAGAGCGCACACATCATTTAGGTCGAACGCCGCATCGTGAAGCTTTAACCCAAATGCCCCCTCGAAGAGGTGGAGACACGGAGCGCTTGTATCGAATACCTGCCAGTGAGGTCCGAGCTTTCGATACGGATCGAGCACAACGCGAGTCGGCTGATTGATGACGCCCGCCAGCCGTGCGGTAAGTCTGGGATCGTCGGATTCGACCGTTCCCCGCCCCACCAGCACCGCTCCGCACTCTGCCCGCAACCGGTGCCCTGCTCTACGTGCATCCGGACCGGTGATCCACTGACTTTCTCCCGACAGCATGGCGATTCGGCCGTCCAACGAGGCTGCGACCTTGACGACGACGTAGGGCCGTCGACGCACCATCGCCGTCATGAACCGTACATTTGCGACCCGCGCTTCATCGCATAGAAGACCCGATTCGCAAACAATGCCATGGGCAGCCAGCCTGGTTAGGCCTCCAGAGGCAACGGGGTTTGGATCCAGACAGGCGACTACCAGACGTGAGATACCGCCTCTCATAAGGGCTTCCGTGCATGGCGGAGTACGTCCATGATGATCGCACGGCTCGAGGGTCACGTATGCGGTGGCCCCCATAGCATGTTCGCCTGACATGGTCAGGGCATTCACTTCCGCATGCGGACCGCCGGCAAAGCGATGAAAACCTTCGCCGACGATATGGTCTCCCCGTGCAATCACACATCCGACGTGCGGGTTGGGTGCCGGGTAACCACGCTTGGCGAGGGAAATTGCCCGTCGCATCATGCGTTCGTCAGTATCAGACTGCTGGGCCATCTTGCCCGCCTGCCTTTCTCTTGTGGTCTTCGATCGTACCGTCGATCAGCGACTTCATGTTCTCCAGAGATTGCCTCCTGAACTCGGCGTTCGCCCGTCTCACTAGAACGATTGAACCCACTCCTGCCGACGTTATGGAGACGATTAGTGCGCCAGTAAAAGCCAGTGCCCGCTTACTAAAGGCCAGCGCCGCGGCTCGCGTTGCCGGCCGATGAGGTAGCGGTCCTACAATCGACGGACGCTCGATAAGGAGGGCCAACGTTGCCGCTAGCATAACGGTAGTAAACAGCTTCAGCCACACAGCGCGACTATCTCCTTGGTTGCTTGTGCCAATTCGGCGGAACGAGCCAGATGGCTTCCCACAACGAACACGTTCGCCCCCGCCTCCCTTGCCATCGGCAATGTGTGTGGATCGATCCCGCCGTCAACCTCGATATGGACATTCGGACGAAGGTCGCGGATGCGCCGCACCTTCTCCAATGCAGACGAGATGAAGACCTGGCCACCCCAGCCTGGATTCACAGTCATTACGAGGACGATATCCACCATATCCAGCACCGGAAGAACAGCCTCGACCGGGGTGCCCGGGTTGATCGCGATACCTGGTTCGACGTTCATGGTCCTCAACCTTTGAATGAGGCGATGGCTGTGGACGGTTGCCTCGGCGTGGAAGATGATCCGCCCGCAACCAGCCGCAGCGAATGCTTCAAATTGGTGCTCGGGCGTGTTCACCATCAGGTGCGCTTCGAACAATGCGTCAGTGCATGAGCGCAGGGATTTCGTATAAGAATCGCCAAACGTGATCGGCGGCACGAACTGCCCGTCCATCACGTCCAAGTGAACGATTGAAGCTCCGCTTGCTACCAATGTGCGAACTGACTGACGGATATCGGTGAGGTCGAATGAGAGGATCGATGGCGCGAGGTCACAAGTCATTGGGGCGTACCTCCGTTTGGCGAATCGGGCTCTAGGGTATCGTTGCTCGCCTCGTCGCCCTCCGCCTGCTTGTCCTTTGACATTACTAGGACGCCGTCATAGTAAATGTTAAACGTTGCCGTTTGCTGAGCGCCATGGGTCGTTACATCGAACTTGTCCCCGCTGTCGTGCATCTGGTCATAGACCGACCGCCGGCCATTGTCGTCGATGATCTCGATCCTGACCCGGGTCGGATGAGGCAGGTCCTTCAGCTTCAGGTGAAGCGTATAGAGGTACCCGTCGTTCTCGGCCGGGCGGGACGAGGTAGTCTCCTCGCTCGGGCCCGAGCTCACATATAGCTTTATCTGGCTTTGCCGAGCCACCTTTTCTCTAGCAGGAGGATCCGAACGCACGATCAAGTCGGGGGCGATTTTCGGATCGCTGATCCGCTCGATCCGTGGCTCAACCGTCAAGTTGAGAGTGGCGAGGAGCGCTTTGGCTTTGTCTACGGTCAGGCTCACCATTTCCGGTACCGCCACCATGCGACTGCCCGAGCTCAAGACGACGTACACGACGCCGCCCTCGCGCACTTTTTCTCCGCGTTCCGGCCGAACGTCTAGAACGCTATCCTGGTCCACTGTGTCATTCGGTTCGCGGGACGCCACCTTGAGAATGAGTTTGCTATCTTTGAGCAGACTGGTCGCCTCCGTTACGGAGAGCCCCTTGATGTTGGGCACTGTCACCATCCTTGGACGGCTTAGGCTCATGTAGATCCACATGAGGCAGATGCTCCCAAAGATTGCCAGCACGAAGGTGAAGACGACGAGCATCCAAACTGGAACGTCTCGCTCGGCACGCTGTTTCTTCCGGCTAACCTCGAGTTGTTCGGTTTCACCGCGTATCGCCGACATACGGGGAGCAACCGGCTGCGGCTTGGAAGCCGGCCCCCTTCCCGTCGCGGCTGGGCCCGGTTGTACGTGCTCAGGTCGGAGGGGCCACGTAAGCGATCTTCCGAACCGGAGAGCGTCTTGGAGAATCCGAAGGTCGGCAAGCATCTCTCCTGCCGAGGCATACCGAGATCGCGGGTCTTTTGACATCGCCTTCTTGATAATCTCATCCAGGACCGAAGGGATCGACGTATTTGATGTGCGAACGTTGGGGGTTGCCGCGGTCGAGTGCTGAAGTGCCATCGCAAGAGGAGTCTCGGCAAAATAAGGCAGCCTGCCGCTGATGAGTTCAAACAGCAGAATGCCCACGGCATACACGTCGGAGCAAGTGTTTGGCATCGCCCCCGCACTCACCTCTGGTGCGAGATAGGGCGCCATCCCTGGCAAAACCATGATGCCTGCAGTTGGGCTACCCGAATAGGCTTCCCACACTCCAGTCATCTGGAGCCGCACATCGCCGTCTGCCATGACCGCCATATGGTGTGGATTGAGGTCACCATGCACGAGACCGGTCCGATGTACTGCGTCAAGGGCGTGAAGGATGCTGATCGCGGTGCCCACCGATACAGGAACAGAGAATGGGGCGAGTTTCTTGATCCGGTCGGCCAGACTCGGTCCACGCGTCAGGTCTCCCAGGATGAAGGGAATCCCCTGATCCGACTCGACGCTATGAAGGCGCTCGATGTTGGCGCTCTGGATAATCGCGTACTTCTGAATCGTCGACACGAGTCGATCGACAAATTCAGTTTCCTCAGCAAACGGTTGCTTCACGACGCGAACGGACACATCGCGGCCCTGTATTTTGTCCCGTGCAGAATAGGTCGCAAAAACGGGGCCATCCTGAATCAGCCCGACAATCTCATACCGCGCCTTGAGGAGCTTTCCAATCACTTTTCATTCGCCTCAGGATCCCTTATAAAAGCGAAGACGATGCAGATGACCAAAAAGAATAGGGAGAGCCACTGTACCGGCGGGCAGTCGACCTTCTGGGCATACGCAAACGTCGTCCCTTGGAATACCGCCATTTGGCTGGCGGCGTATCCTAGCGCCAGGAACGCCAAGACCAAGACCGAAAGCATGAGACGAATGTTCTTCATGAGTCACGCATGGCACGTCTGATGATCGACTCATCGACTGCCTCAATCAGTTTACAATGACCGACCTCGGTCAGAAGGCTCAATGCCAACTGCCCTGCGGAAGCTTTCTTGTCGCCGTACATCGCTCGAATCAGGCCATCCTCTTGCTGAAGCGACGGATGGGTTATCGGCAACCCCTGGCGAACGAGGCACTCCCGAACTCGTTCCAGAACGCCGGAAGGAGCCAGCCCGAGATATTCCCCGATCCTCGCCTCAACCACCATGCCGATGCTGATAGCCTCTCCATGGAGGACAGGGCCATACCCAGTCACAAACTCTATTGCGTGGCCGACCGTGTGACCAAAATTGAGAATTGCGCGTCGCCCGAGGGTCTCAAACTCATCCTCTTGAACGACCAGGGCCTTTGACCGGATACACCTCTCTACAATGCCTTCAAGCTCTGGACCCACGACCTGTAGGCCGAGTCGGCTCAACTCCATAACCAAATCGGCATCCATGATGAAGCCGTACTTCCACACTTCAGCCATCCCATTTCGAAATTCACGATCCGGTAGCGTTTCCAAGGCGTCATGCGAAACAGATACGGAAATCGCCGGATAGAACGCACCCATGAGGTTCTTGCCGGCGGGCAAATCGATGCCAACTTTTCCGCCGACCGACGAGTCCACTTGAGATAATAATGTGGTAGGTATCTGAACGAGGGGTACACCGCGCATATATACTGCGGCGGCAAATCCGGCCAGATCCCCCACAACACCACCTCCGAAAGCGCATACGGTCGTCTTTCGGGATGCCCTTGTTGTGGCCAACCAATCCACTACCTCTGCGAGAACCGCATTCGATTTGCTTCTTTCACCTGGCGTTACCGCCTTGACGAATTCGAATCGCGAAAGACGTTCACCGAAACACTTTGCGACGTTAACGTCGGTAATGACCCGTACATCAGAAGGCAACGCAACGAGCGCCGAGGCCAGCGGCTCGAAGCGAACCTCACAACTGCCCGTCCGATGATCGATCGTAATTGCCTTCATATTCTGTGATCGCGTTCAGCACCCTAAGGGCCCCGCTGCTCAGATCCACATCGTCGACGGGCACAATTATGTCTGCACGCGAATACAACTCGATTCTACTGCCGAGCAACGTTCGCGCTCGCTCTTCCCAATCATCGGCCTGCAAGAGTGGCCTCTTCTTCTTGCTGGTTGCGAGTCGACCAAGCAAGGTCTCCAACGTGGCATTCAGGTAAATCGTGATACCGAGTCGCCGAAACTCATCCCAGTTCTCAGGCCGCAACACTGCACCGCCGCCAGTGGAAACAATCGAGTGATCGGGCAAAAGGTTGCGAATGACGCTCGATTCGTGGTCTCGAAAGGCTTCTTCCCCATAGATTTGGAAGATCTGGCTGATTGGCCTGCCAAGCCGTTGCTGCAGAACGAGGTCCGTGTCAACAAACGTTCGTCCTGTGAGTTCGGCAAGCGAGCGTCCAATCGAGGACTTCCCTGCTCCCATCATCCCCAACAAAATCCAACAACGACTCATAAAGAAAGGTGGCAGGATAGTTTATCCTGCCACCCGAGCTGGTTGTGTGGTCTAGAGGCTACGGTCCACCGGGGCCGGCCGACGTGTCTTCGTCAACGATACTTGGTGTCACAAAGATCAGCAGTTCGCTGTTTGTCTTAGACTTTGTGTTCGTTCGGAAGAACTGGCCGATAATCGGCAGGTCAGCCAAGATCGGAACCTTGTTGACGCTGTCGTTCTCATTCTTGTTCACAAGTCCTCCGAGAACGATCGTCTCGTTGTTCTTGACCCGAGCAACGACGCGAATACCCTGGCTGGCTTCGTTTGGAATCTGCTCACCGTTCGGTCCCTGAGAAGTTCCAACGAAACTTTGAATGGTCGGCAACAGATAGACCGTGATTGTTCCGTCATCGTTGATTCGAGGCGCAACCGAGAGCGTCGTCGAAGCCTCAAGCGGATACGGATTGGAGGTAGTGAGGATCGTACCGTTCGATACAGTCGTCGTGTTGAGGAACACATACGTGATGATATCGCTCGAGATCGTAGCCGGCTGGTTGTTCAGTGTGCGAATGATCGGAGCGCTGACGACCTTGCCCGCACCTTCTGCCAGAGAAGCTCGAAGTCGGGAGGTGATATTGCCCGATGCATAGTTCACGAACACAGGGTCCGACGTATTTACGAAGGTACCAGGAGTCGTGCCAGCAGAAATGATTCCGCGCTGGTACAGGAACTCCGTTCCGAAGTCGCTAGAAATCGAGTCCGTCGTAGTGATGAACTCAACCTTGATCTCGACCTGTCTTGGTGCCACATCGAAGATATTGATGTTGCGCTGAAGATCGTTGATATCGTCTTCGTTCCCTCGTACGACGAGGCTGTTATCGGTTGGGTCATAGGAGATGAAGTCAATGCTCTCTCCAACCAGGCCGGTGCCACCCACGAGACGCGTAGAGCCCTGTCCACCGCCTTGACCGCCACCGATGCCACCCTGGCCACCGCCAATACCGCCACCGATGCCGCCCTGACCGCCACCACCGATGCCTCCACCAAATCCGCCGGCGCCACCAAGCTGGTGAGAGCCTTCATTGCCCGAACCAGGCAACTGAATGTCGGCTCCGGACTCGCCGGAGTTGAGGTTTCCTGGCGTCGGTGAAGCGACGACTGCTGGACCGAATTGCGGTTGGGAAAGCTTGCCTGCATCGGCTTGAGCGCCATACATCCGTTGGACTTCTGAAGGCTGAGCAAGTTTGGCAAACTGATCGAGAGCCTTGAGCCCACGGCTGACGTCGAACGGCATTCCACCAACGATGGCATCGTAGATGTCGCGAGCTCCGGCCTTCATGACCTTAATCTTGCGAACGATCTTGGGAACCTTCGAAGGAGTAGTCGGCGCCGGCGGCTCGGTAACGGGTTTCTCGTGGCTGATGATAAATACCCCGTTCTCATCTCGCTTGAAATAAGCTCCGGCTGCTTGGCAGATGTATCGAAGCGCATCTTCACCGGTCACGCTATCAAGCTTCAGGGTAACCCTCTGATAGGGAACCGAACTGGGCTCGATGACGCACTGAAGACCCGTTCTCTGCAATAGCACATTCGTCGCGGACATCATGTCAGCGTCTTTCAGGTTGAGATCGAGCTTGACCTCTGACCCCTGCTGCGCCATCGCAATTGACATTGGTGCAACGACAACTCCGGCGAGGACCGCCAACATTGCCATCTTATACCAGTTGATACGCATTTCTATCCTCATAAACCCTCTAAGTTAACCTAGCTCTTTCTGCCGCCCTAACCGCGACTTCCGTTACCACCGCTCAAACTGCGCATGCCGCACGATTCAATCGAAAGCCAAAACTGGCTTCTTTGATTCTATAGCGTCGATTGTACATGTTGAAAAGGAATTTTGCTACTGAGCCCCACCGAAGCCCGGCTTCCCTCCGCCGACTCCTGCTCTACCTCCGCCGAATCCAGGCCTACCTCCACCGGGAGCGCCCGGGAATCCGGGTCCACCGCCGAAGTTGCCGGGAGCACCACCACCAAATCCTGCCGTCGAGGTCTGATTTGCGGGAGGGCTTTCGAGCCGAACCGATACCGTATGGGGAGGAACATCTCCGTCCCGATGAAGAATGGCTCGGTCCTCGTTAATCGAGACGACCGTCCATTCCGAATTCGGGATCTTCATGCCTGGGCGGATAATCTCGAACGGCTGCCCGTTGCCCATGTCGATAATCGCGAGAACCGAGTCCCCTACGACGACGCCGGCAAGGCGACGATAAGGCTGCGCTTCTTCCGGAATGACCTGAACTTCCTTTTCTTCCGGCAGTTCGAACCGAACTGTAAAGCCTCCCATCTCCCCCATGACGCGTTCAGCGTTCTGCTGGTGATCGAAGGATGCCTCATCACCCGTAAGAGCAAACGGGTCTGGCCGACTGCCAAATCGAGAAGACGCATCGACAAGAGCCTTGTAGCCCTTCGTGTCGGTCGATCGCTCGACGGGAATACCCGCATCCACGTTAGGTGGCGTGTAAGTCGGCGTGGTTGCAGTGGTTGTTGCCGTAGTAGCCGAGTTAGCCGAAGGGCCCGCTCCAGAACCACCGGAACAACCGTAGGCTGCAACCACAATCGCGCTCAGGGCAAGAACTCGAATCGAGACGCTGATTCGCGCATTCCGTTCTTTGTTCGTCATGGAATTCAATTTCATTTTATGCTGACTCTCTGAGTTCTCGTTTAGAACGACGCGCCCATAACGCCCGGTTTGCCACGGCTAGGACCGCCGCCACCGCCCATACCTGGCGGCATGCCTGCGCCACCGCCCATCATTCCACCAGGACCGCCCATGCCCATTCTGCCACCGGCGCCACCTCCACCGAAGCCGCCTGCGGCCGAGGTTGCTGCACCCTCATTGACGGCAGGAGCGATCGTCTTGGTTCGAATGAAGCCGACAATCGAAAGGTTATAGGTTCCGGTCAGGTTAGGTGAAGTTCCATCGATCCGAAGGCCATCGGCAACTGCCAGATAGTGCGGCATCGACTTGTAGGCCCTGACATTGTCCATGATCTGTTTGTAAGTGCCCTGGACAGTCACTGTACCAAAGTCGAAAATTACGACCGGGAACTTGATAGAAGGATAGTTGTAGAAGCTATCCAAAATCTGGTTGGCCGGGATGCTCGAATCCACCAAGGGCACTAGCGGAGCGGTGACGACCTTGATGCCACCCTTCTTGACCTGCTCGTTGACCGCCCTTTGGATGCTATCTCTGAATTTGGGCGTATCGACGACCAACTGCCATGGGTTCACCGAAAGATCGATCCCACCATCTTTCAGGCTGGTTCCCGGAGTTCGAGTAGCTACATAGGCTGCCCAAGCCTTGGCCTTTGCGTCGACCATCTGCTTGGCTTGCTCGACACGCTTTTTCGCCTGCGGCATCATTTCAGCCTGCGCCTTGTTGTCTTCGGTAGCCTTATCCAAAAGCTTGACTTCCGCGTTGTTCGGAATCATCTGCCAAAAGATTCCCCAGCTGAGGAATCCGATGCAGAACGTGATTCCGATCATTATTATTGCAAATCGGCCCAATTTCATAGTTAGAGTTCCTAGTCGCTCTGGTCAGCTTTGCCTTTTTTCCCGACGGGGGCATTGTCGCTGGCAGACGAAGAAGCGCTGCCTGCGCCAGCTCCCGCACCTGGCATTCCAGGGCCCCCGCCCATCATGCCACCGGGACCGCCCATTCCTGCGGGTGGCCCACCGGCCGTCATTGCTGACGACGCTGCTCCTCCACCGGCGCTTGTTAGCGTTGTTCTGGGAAGCGGCACCTGCAGATCTTTGGTCACCGTCAGGGTCACCGTCACAAGAGAGTAGTCCGGCATCGCGCCACGAGTGCTGTCCGTTCCGCTACCGAAGTTTCCGGCGCCCGTATAGCCTTGTGGCTGAACCTGAGATTCAAAGTAGGTCAACCGCGCAAGCTTGTCGTCAGGCACTGGCGCCTCGCTCGGCTTGTGCGGGGTACCGGTTTGATCGCCCGGGGTCAAATTGGGAACGATGTTGTCATTGAACTGGTAGCCGGCCCGGCCCACTGAGACGACGCCTGGGTACCGGGAGAACGCCAGCATCAAGTCGGCGTATTGTTGATAGGTCTTGAGTGTGCCAACCAAGGTGATCGTGGACGAACCTGCTCCCGTAGGCGTGGCGTACATGCTATTCACGCGATAGAACGAGGGCACATAGGGCCTGACACTCTCGTAGAGATCCGGATAGACGTCGTTGTGCTTGATCATCGCCTCAGCGAGACTCGCGTCGCGGATCAAAGCAACCGACGAATCGGCGTTCAGGATCGCATCGGCTTCAGTTGACTTGCTGTAAGCGGCCTCCGCGGGTCCTTTCGAATCCTCATAGGCTGCCTTGGCATCATTCAACGCCTTCGCCGAGGACGTAGACACGAAGATCGCCGCGCCCGCTCCTGCGAGAGCTATCAAGAGAGAAAGGACGATGCCAGATTTGGCTTGCTTTCCTTTCGAGACCGTTGTTGGCAGTAGGTTTAGCTTCATGCAGTTTCAATCGAAGAAGATGTGAAGGCCGTTGCCGACGGCCACGGCGAACTCTTGCTTGTGCTCCTCGACGAATGCCGGGGCAACTTTGCGAACGTTTAGATTTAGACGTCGCAGCGGGTCATACGCGTCACACGGAATTCCGAGCGACTTAGACAGATACGCTACCAAGCCTCCGAGCTTGGCGCCACCGCCACAGAGCTCGATCGCATCGATGTCGCCACCTCGGCTCCGGTAATAGTCGATGGAGCGGCGCACCTCTGAAACGAACTCCTCCAGAATCGGAGAGATCGCATTGTAGATCTGTGCCGCCTGCGAATTATCCGCAGGCACCGGTGCGGCCGCCTGCGGTTCTGGCGCAGGGGCAACCGGAGCATCGTCAACCCCCGTTTCGCCGAACGGCGAAGCGGTTGGCGAAGCGAAAGGCAACGGATCGTCAGCGAACGGGTTGTATGCCTGAAATCCGGCGGTAATTCCTGGATCCGCGAAAGGATCGATCGCCTGCGTGGTGGGCCCAGCCCACTCCGGGATATCGCAGTGGTCGATCTTCATCGTTTCCGCATCCGGAACTCCGATGGCGAACGCGTCTGCGATTGCTTTAGTAAACATCTCTCCGCCGACGGGTACCTGCCTCGGCATCAGCAACCGATCGCCGTGGTAGATGTTGATCGAGGTCGTCTTGTGGCCGATGTCAACCATGCAAACCGTCTTGCCGGCAAGAATATCGTCGTAGCTCTTCTGAATCGACCGCGCCATGCTGAGTGGCTCCACGTCGATCGCATTCGTGCTGCGACCCGCCTTTTTGACGCATGCGATCATCGTGTCGATCGCACTTTGAGGCGCAATTGCCATCACCACGTCCATGTTGGGCGAGTTCGGATCGTCTCCGCCCAACGGACGAAAATCGCTCACGATGGTGCTTTCAGCAAATGGGATGTTACGGTTGATCTCCCACTGCATATGCTCCTTCAGTTCCGTCGGATTCATCTTCGGAACTTCGAGTGTACGGACAAGAACACTTGCCTGCCCTGCGACCGAAATGACTGCCTGAGAGACCGTCGCTCCACTCTGGGACAAAACCTGTTTCAGCGCCGACCCTACTGCGTCGCTGTTGTAAACACCTGTATGATCGACAGCCCCTTCCGGAGTGTCAATGATTCCAAGCGCCGTTATAACCGGTTCTTTACCTTGGGAACGGATCTCACATACTTTTATTTTCTGACTGCCGATATCGATGCCGAGCACGCTACTTAGCTTTTTGGCCATTAGGTAACTATCCCTTCCCTTAACTGGAACCCATCTTATCATCGGTTCAAGGATGCTGTCAACAAGCCTGGGGTCCGGTCAGGCACGCTCAAAGGACGGACACCGAGCGTAAATCAGTTCGCAGTTTTGCTCCGCCGACCCATAAACAGGTCATTTCCTCGGCTTTCCGAGGCTCTGCAATACTCCGGGCCGAGAGTGATGCACAGTGTTCGGTTGCCTGGAATCCCCGAAAAGTCGGTCATAACATACAAGTTTGTCGACTAAAACTATCGTAAAGCGAATAATGGGCATGCGGTGGCGCCTGCTAGCGGGCTGGCTGGTCTCCACTTGCCTGCAAACTCCCTTTGTCACGAATAGAAACTAGAACGAGGAGTAAATAGGTTCACTATGCCTTCATAAAAAAAGTCGCCAAACTTCGCAGCCTGGAGCCTATCTTCGTGATCGACCCGCAATCAGCTCGTCGAAGATGGAATTCGATCAGCCGTGGCATGGCTGGGTATACGCATTTACCCTTGATTCGATCTAGTAAAATCAGACTCACGACCGGCATCGGCGTATTGGAGGAACTCGAACACTTGGCAAGCGCATATACCCCCGGACTCACTGTTAGTGGCGACATCGTTGTGAGGCGGGTGCGAAGGCTCCCCATCAAGGGTGAAGTGCTCGTAAATGTCGGCGATTTGGTCAACCCGGAGCAGGTGGTCGCACAGGCGATGCTTCCAGGCGCGCTCCAAACAGTCAAGGTCACCGAGAAACTGGGGATCGAACCGCAGGACGTGCCTTCGTTCCTGAAGGTCAAGCTCGGCGACGCCATCCAAAAAGATCAACTCATCGCCGAAGGCAAGAAGCTCTTCGGACTGTTCAAGGCGCCCACCGCCACATCCGAACACGCAGGCGTGCTTGAGAGCATATCCGAGGTAACCGGCAATCTTCTGATCCGCGAGCCCTCCATCCCGGTCGACATCAAGGCCTATGTCAAGGGCTCGATCGCCGAGACGCTTCCCAGTGAAGGCGTTATTGTGGAAACCCGGTGCGCGATGATCCAAGGCATTTTCGGTGTCGGGGGAGAGCGAGTCGGAACGATTCGCGTGGCCGTGCCGAACGCTGCGGCCGCCCTCACCGCCGATTCTGTTCTCGACTCCGATCGAGGCAAGATCTTGGTCGGCGGCTCCATCATCGCCTACGAGGCGATCACCAGAGCCGCATCGGTCGGAGCAATCGGCTTGATCGCCGGTGGAGTGAAAGATAGCGACCTGATCAAATTCTTGGGGTTCGATATCGGCGTGGCCATTACCGGCCAAGAGCCGATTACGCTTACAATGTTGGTCACGGAGGGATTCGGCAACCTCAATATGGCGGAGAGAACCTTTAATCTTCTCAAGTCGCTTGACGGGCAAGAGGCCAGCATCAACGGCGCCACCCAAATACGCGCCGGCGTCATCCGGCCCGAGATCCTCGTTCCCCTCTCAACGACCGCCAAGCAGGTTTCGGTGGCTGCCGACGCATTCGAGCTCAAAGCAGGGACCGCCATCCGGGTGATCCGAGAGCCCTATTTCGGCCGGTTGGGAACGGTGACCGATCTGCCTGCCCAACTGGTGGTGCTCGAATCAGGAACCGAGGTTCGTGTGCTACGCGCAAAATTGAGCGACGGCGAAGAGGTCACCGTACCAAGGGCAAATGTCGAAATCATGGCGTCCAGCTAACCTGTGGGCTGTTCGCGGACTCTAGGACGACGTACAAGGCTATTCGTGTATAACCAGGTGGTTTTACAGTCTCTTAATGTTTATGGGTTAAAAGTAGCCAAACGCTCTCCAATCATTCACTCGGCTTCAAGCCGATGAATGATTGGAGAGCGCCGATCGTGGGCGTAAACGCATGGCGCTTGTTGACAGATTACAGAGTGAATCCAAGGGAGTCGGCTCAATGAAGCTACTCATAATCGATGACGAACCGGCAATCGTTGAAACGGTCGAGAACAAACTCCGCAAGGAGGGCTTCTCAACCTTCACCGCCGACTCGGCCGAAGAAGGCATGCGGCTCTATCGCCGCATAAAGCCCGACCTGATCATTTTGGATATCATGCTCCCTCAAAGGTCGGGGCTCGATTTCTGCCGTGCGGTCAGAAAGGACAGTTCTACTCCAATCATCTTCCTATCTGCTCGCGCCGACGAGGCTGATCGAATCAAGGGACTTGAGATGGGCGCCGACGACTATGTCGTCAAGCCGTTCAACCTTTCGGAGTTGGCAGCCCGCGTAAAGGCCATTTTGCGACGCTCGACCGGTGAACCGGTCAAAGAGGTCATCGAACGCGGCAATCTCAAGATCGACCCGCGAAGTCATGAGGTCTTCATCGACGATGCGCCGCTTACCCTTTCCCCGAAGGAGTTCGCTCTTCTCTACTTCCTTGCCCGCAACATCGGCCAGGTGTTTTCCCGCGAGACGCTACTCGATCGAGTATGGGGTAGGGACGCATTCGTATCGGCTCGGACCGTAGACGTGCACGTGCGCTGGCTAAGGACCCGCATCGAGTTGGATGCAAACAACCCGACGCGCTTGCTTACCGTTCGCGGCGTTGGATACAAGTTTACAGGCTAAATCCTTAACGCAGTGTAAAGTAAAACGTAGCGCCTTTGCCGACACCGGATATCGCCCATACCGCGCCGCCGTGCCGCTGAACAATGCGCTGGACCGTCGCAAGGCCAATACCCGATCCAGGGAATTCGTTTTGGGTATGAAGTCGTTCGAAGGCCGCAAATAGTTTGTCGGAATAAGCTGGGTTGAAACCTACTCCGTTGTCCCTCACGAAGAACGCTCCGTCACTCTTGCCGATCTCAATTCTTGGTTGCTTGGAGGTCGAACTGAACTTCACTGCGTTTCCAATCAAATTGTCGAGCAGAACCCGGACTAGTTTGGGATCGCCATCGGCGGTCAGGCCCGGCTCAACCTGCAATGCGAACCGGACTTCCGGATAGGGTTCGAAAGCCTCTGCCGCCGCGTCAATCGCTTCCTGGGTGATGTCCACCGGTTGCCGTACAATCTCGAGGCGTGTGATTCTTGATAGGTTCAAGAGCGCGCTTATGAGTTCGTCCATTCGCTTCGATGCGCTGCGAACTCGGTTAAGGTAGTCCACCGCCTGCTCGTCAAGCTGTTCGCCGTAGTCCTCCAGAAGTGACTTGCTAAAACCATCGACGCTCCTCAGCGGCGCTCGCAAATCGTGCGAAACCGAATAGCAGAACGCCTCCAGTTCCATATTCGATGCCCTCAGCTCGGTCGTACGATCATGGACAAGGTGCTCGAGGTTTTCGTTGAGCCTTACGACTTCGGCGCCGCGCTCGGCGAGTTCCTTGGCCTGGTGCGACAGCAGACGATTGGCACTGACCTGTGTGTAGCTGACGGCGGTCAGAAGAAAGCTCACGAGAAGACCCGACACTAGAATCCAACGTACGAGCCAAGTAGCCGACTCCTCTTCAAACACTCCGCTTGTGCTGAAGCGGAGAATCCACTGCCGGCCAAGCGTCGGCATGGTTGCGTCTACCATGATCGCCGACAACCGGTTTGGACGGTATCTGGACGATGAGTACACTAACTGCATTGGCCCGCCCTTCGGCAAATCGTAGATACCGACATCTAGATACCGGCGTGCCTCACCCTCCAAAACGTTCTGGTACAAGCCGCTCCCTTTTAGCGGGCAGAAGACGAATCCGATGATCGAGTTGCGTCTGTCCGACACCGTCTCAGGGGCCTCCCCTCCACGATAGACCGGGTAGAACAGCATGAAACCCGTTTCCTTGGCCGGGCGCGCAGTCGCCTGAAGGACGGGCTCGATTCCCGAAAGTATCGGCGATGCCGATTCCATCGCATCTTCCATGGCGCCCCTCAAATTGGCATCGCCATAGGCATCAAAGCCGATAGAATTCGCCCCGAACGAATTCGCAGGTTCAAGATAGACAATAGGGTAGAGGTCTCGCCCTGATATGACAGGATGCACTTTGAAGGACGTAAATCCCTCTCCGTGCATTGATGCCTCGAACTTGGTCAATCGGGATGGGCTAACCACTTGGATAAAGCCAATCCCCTGCAATCCCCGATAGTTTGTGCTCAGGTCGAGGTGGCTGACATAGCTCTTGAAGTGGGTATGGGGCCATGACCGTTGAAACGCAAACGTGGCAGCGGTCGCGCGTAGCAGGTCCACTTGGTCGTCAAGCCGTCCCTGGATGGCCTGCTCGGCTTCTTCGGTCGCATAGTTAAAGCGTTCCTGATCTGTCCCTTTGACGATCACGCCCGACCAAACCCATGCACAGATCGTGGCCGACACAGAAAGGAGAAATACAAGGAACGGCAGGGAATTGGAATTGCCTCCCACGCCTCTCTGCCACTCTAGCCTCATACCTCTCCTTTACGACGGGACCCGTCCTGTTGACCGTAAACGTAAGGCTACATCTTCAGTTTGATTGTAATAATCTCGAATGGCTTGTACTCGAAGCTCACCACGCCATCTTGCAGAGTCAATTCGTCGATCTCATTCTCTTCCAGATCACAAAGCATAGCCGCCTTTGCCGGCTTGGCACAATAAAGCTCTGCCTTGCCTCGACTGTTATGACACTCGTACAACCGAACGACGATGTCGTCTGAGTCCTCTGCCTTCTTGACCGATTCGGTCATGACGTTACGGTCCTCGCAGGCGACCAAGGCAGGTAGTGAGCCGGTTACTCCCTTATTTGAGTCAAGCCGAACCGATCGAAGCGGTGCATTGAACGAATAGGCAGCTTGAACGATGCCCGCATAGTTGTACGGCCCATAGTGTGGTACGAGCGAATAAGAGAACCGATGGACTCCCATATCGCACAGGGGATCCGGCGCCTTAGGGGAGCGCAAAAGCGTAAGCCTCATTACGTTGCCCTTTACGTCGTGGCCGTATTTGCAGTCATTGATGAGGGCAACCCCTTGGTCACCCTCGCACAGATCCACCCACTTCTGAGCGCATACCTCGAACTTGGCCATATCCCACGTCGTGTTGCCGTGAGTCGGTCGCTCGACGTTTCCGAACTGGATCTCATAAGTGGCACGCGCCGCGTTCACATTGACGGGGAATGCGACCTTGAGCATTTTGTCCTCTTCTCGCCAATCGATCTCGGTATCGAATCGGACGCCCGGCGTCGGCCCAAGCGAGATCTTCTGGCGAATCGTCGACTTGCCGAACCGCTTGACGACCAGTGCGGCCACTCGGACCGGCCCCCGCTCCACAATGTCGAAGCTCTCGCTCCGGACGAGGTCTTGGCCTGTTTCCAAGGCGAACGCGTCTACGTCCCAAGCCGACCAGAAATTCGGCTTATCTTCGAACAACTGGAAGACATTGCCGAGCTTCCCTGCCTCCAAGAACTCAGTCTGATCCTCTAGACTCTGAATCGACGTCAGGTTCCCGTGAAGGTCGAACCGTACAATCAAGTCCTCGTTTTCAATCCTTCGGTTGCTGCTCTTGAGTCGATATTTCGACGCAGGGGCCGCCTCAGATAGCTCTGCAACGACGACTGTGCCCAACGCAGTCTGCGGAATGGGCAGAATCAGCTTCTTTTCGCCAAAATCGTCGACTAGTTGAACGGGCAGGCTTTCCTCGGTAGTGACGATCGAAGTTGGGGCCGGCTCCTCATCCCATGGAATGGAACCCTGGGTGACCATCGTGGCGTTGTGGAATAGAGCCACTGGGTTCTTCATCGAAGAAGTATCGAATCCAGACGCGATCTTGTGGAGACTCTCTGCGACGATGCGGTTTCCGACCTCGGCTATCTTCTCATAGTCGGCGCGACTGTCCTCGTAAACCTCGTGAACCGATGACCCAGGAATGATGTCGTGGAATTGATTCAGCAACACCAGTTTCCAAGCCGCTTCCAGTTCGGTTGCCGGATAGTCGGCAGGGAATCCGGGGCTAAAGCAAGCAAGCAACTCCGCGTCCCGCAGCAGGAACTCGCTGACCCTGTTGCCCTTCTTGTTGGCGGCCTGACTAGTATAAGTGCCTCGGTGTAACTCGAGATAGAGTTCCCCAACCCAGGTCATCAGGTCTCGCGATCTAGCTTTGGCTTCGCGGAAGAACTCCTGAGCCCGCTTTCCGGATACGACATCCGGATAGTTCGGAGCCATGCGTCCACGGCGCAAGAACTCTAGGTGCCGTTCGGTCGGGCCTCCCCCACCGTCTCCGAACCCAAACAGGTAAAGCGATTGGTCGCTTCGGCCCTGATCCTTATAGTTCTTGACTGAGTAGATGACCTCTTTCGGCTCGGCGGAACCGTTGTACGTGTCGGCGGGCGGGAAATGCGACCAGATGCGGGTGCCATCGATGCCTTGCCACCAAAATGTATGATGCGGGAACTTGTTGAACTGGTTCCACGAGATTTTCTGAGTCATGAAGTACTTAATGTTGAACTTCGCCAGAATCTGGGGGAGAGCAGCGGCATATCCGAACACGTCCGGAAGCCACATGTCTTCGGTGTTGTATCCGAGCTTCTCTCGGAAGTAACGCCTCCCGTACAGGAACTGCCGAATAAGTGATTCAGCGCCAGTCAGGTTGCAATCAGCCTCAACCCACATCGATCCGACCGGTTCCCATTGCCCCCTGCCTATCGCTTCCTTGACGCGCTCGAAGAGAACGGGATACTCCTTCTCGATCCACTCATATTGACTCGCCTGACTATGGGCGAAGACGTATTCCGGATACCGCTCCATCAAGCCGAGCTGGGTCGCCGTAGTGTGCGCCATCTTCTTGTGTGTGATGTGCAGAGGCCATAGCCATGCGGTGTCCAGATGCGCGTGCCCGACCGGGAAAATCGTGTGTTTGAACTCGCCGTTCAAGCTTCCCAACGCATCCCTCACGATCTTGCGGCAACGGGAGATCGAATCCCTGGACGTCGCCGAGTAGGTGTTGGCAACATCGTTCAAAGCGCGTAACATCGTGGCGTAAGCTGGGTCTTTGTCGTCGATCGATTCCAACAGGTTTAGAGTGAAGTCGACGTCGTAATACAGATCCTTTGTGTCAGTGTCAATGACCACAAGCTCCGCTCGATCGACTCGCTCGGTCACTTGGGATCGAGGCTGCTCCTTGCCGTGAACCGTCGTTTGTGCGTTCCGGGTGTAGCATTGGATATAAAACTCAACCGGCTCTCCGCCCTGAGGAAGCGTTCCGCCGTTCGACATCGCCGATCCCTCCAGCCAACCGAAGTCGCTGTGCTCGACGTCGACGCCGCACCAAGGAGAGTTATCCTTCCAAACGGTTCTCTCGCCGCCGACTTCTGCAACGACGGCCACTGGAGCCCCCGCAAACTCCTGCGGCATAATTCCGCTCAGCCGAAACCAAAATGTCGTATACGCCGGACCGTACTCGTAACCATGGGCTACCTCGGTCCAAGGGCCCTCTTTGGCTTCGAATTGGGTTTCGCACGGACGGGAATTGATCTCGATCTTGAGAGGTCTTCGATCTCCATACAGCCTGGGCTTCAGTTCGTTTCGGAGGAATGCATGGATACGGTTGCGAGTGAGTTCAGTGTGCTTGTGCATTGGCATTGGGTTAGAACGTGGTCTCGCAGTTTACCGTTCAGGGCATAGCAAGGGGGGCTCTGGCGGGTTGACGACGCCGCTTGTGGAAAACTATTGCCGGTGGTTCGTCGTGTGACGCAGTATTGAGCGATCGGCTCCTTCCGAATCACGCCAACCCTCCTTTGTCACGATGCTGAACCACCTGTCGATATGCTTGGCCGCCCTCTACCTGCGGGGCCTGACGCGCCCAACCAATCTGGTCAGAAGGCGGTGGACTCGTTTGACCCCGGTGCTTCGCAGCGCGGACCGTCCGTTGAGCGAATTCCAGGATGTCCTGCGTGATGCAGGCTACTTCGAAGAAGCATTGACTCTAGGGGACGCTGATCTCATCGAGCATGCGCGGGAACTCGTCGAATTGGGCTGTGTCCTGACCGGGGTAGACGACGCCTACCCGCGCCGTTGGCTTGAAAGGCTCGGAGAAGGTGCGCCTCCCGCGCTCTGGCTTTCTGGAGCCCCCATATTGAAACCGCTCGTAGGCATCGTCGGCAGTCGGGAGATCGATCTCGAAGCACGGAAATTCGCGGAGTCGATTGGCCGCGAGGCCGTTCGTCTTGGATTCGCAGTTTTGTCGGGTGGCGCAACCGGCTCCGATCTCGCTGGGGCAAAGGGCGCGCTCCTAGCCAAAGGGCAAGTTCTTGAAGTCGTTCCGTACGGCATCGATCGATATGTTGGGGTCGGTAAAACGGGAGCCTCGCTGTGTGTCCCCGATGAGGAGTTCTCGTCCGCCTCCGCGATGGAGCGAAACACCCTGATCTATGCCGGAGCCGAAGCAACCGTCATCGTCGCCTCGCGATTCAAGCAGGGCGGCACCTGGATGGGCGCATTCGAAGCAATTCGCAAGAAGACCGGAACGCTCATCGTTCGCGACGACGGATCGCAGTCAAGCCGGGCTCTCATCGGGCTGGGGGCCATCCCGATCGAGGATCCCACGACCCTCGGGACAGCGCTCCAAACCTTGCCTCAACAACGCGGCCTCTTCGGTATCGGTTGACGTCCATTCGCCTCGGTTCGTCGGTAAACTCCCGTAACGAAATGAACATCTTGGTTGCGGACAAGTTTGAAAAAAGTGGTCTAGATGGATTGAAGGCCCTGGGAGCAGAAGTGCTCTACGAGCCGGATCTCAAAGACGAGAAGTTGGCCGGTCGGTTATCTGAGACCATGGCAGACATCCTCATCGTTCGGGGGACGAAAGTCAGTGCCCCGATGATCGAGAACTCTCACCTCTCGGTCATCATCCGCGCCGGCGCCGGATATAACACGATCGACGTAGCAGCCGCCAGCCGTTGCGGAATCCTCGTCAGCAATTGCCCGGGCAAGAACTCGCAAGCAGTCGCCGAGTTGGCGTTCGGGTTGATTCTGTCCTGCGACAGGCACATTCCAGACAATGCGAGCGACCTTAAGGCAGGTCACTGGAACAAGAAGAAGTACAGCGCTGCCAAGGGCCTTTACGGACGGACCCTCGGCCTGATCGGCATGGGCAAAATCTCCCAAGAGATGATCCCCCGAGCCAGAGCGTTCGGGATGAACGTCATCGCATACTCCCGTTGGATGACACCCGACATTGCTGCTGCTTTGGGTATCGGACGTGCGTCCACTGTCGAGGACCTAGCCCGTATGTCGGACATCGTTTCCATCCACGTCTCACTCACCCCCGACACGAAGGGGATGATCGGTAGCGAGTTCTTCAACACCTTGAAGCCCGGCGCCATATTCGTCAACACCAGTCGCGCTGAAGTCGTGGACCAAGCTGCCCTGTTGACGGTGGTCAAGGAGAAGGGCGTGGTTGCCGGCCTTGACGTCTTCGAAGGAGAACCATCTGTCGGTGAAGGCCCCTATGAAGGCGAGCTCCAATCGGCATCAAACGTCTATTGCACGCACCACATAGGCGCCAGCACCGAGCAGGCTCAAGAGGCGATCGCGGCCGAAACCGTCCGCATCGTCCGCGAATACAAGCTGACCGGCATGGTTCCAAACGTTGTGAATATCGGCAAGGCCGAAGTGGCCACCCATCTGCTGGTAGTTCGTCACCTTGACAAGGTTGGCGTTCTGGCTCACATCCTCGCCGTCCTGAAAGACGAAGGCGCCAGCGTCCAAGAGATGGAGAACATCGTCCTCGGAGGAGCAAAAGCCGCCATCGCTCAGATCACGATCGACAAGGAGCCGTCCGACGAAGCGCTCAAGCTGATCAAACTGAACCCAAACGTCTTCGACGCCAGCTGCTTCGAAATAGCGAAGTAGCGCAGGGCGCTGAGCGCCAGGCGACGAGGCGACACGCTTCGCCAGGCAAGGAGGCGGCAAGGAGTGAGGGTACTTCAGCAACTCCCGCCTCTTTGTCTCTTCGCCTAGCCCGAAGCGCGGTTCGCTTTGCGCAGGCGCAGCGGAGTTCCTTGCGCTGCCACGGAGGCAGCGGCTACGGGGGCTGCGGGCACGCCGAACTTCAACCCTCCGCCCTTTCGCCTTTTCCCATAGCCCGAAGGGAGGTTCGCCTATTACTAAGCGCTGCGAAAAGCGCTTCATAATAGGTGCGTGCTTCTGTCTGTCTCCAATGTTGCCAAGGCCTTTGGGGTCGACCAGATTCTTACGGGGGTCACGTTCCGGATGGAGGCGCGGGAAAAGGTCGCTCTCGTCGGGCGGAACGGGACCGGTAAGACCACCCTCCTCAAGATTCTCACCGGGCAATACGAACCGGATTCTGGCGCGGTACAACTCGCGAAAGGCGCAAAGATCGGCTACCTGAGGCAAGAGGCCCTGGTCGCCACCGACCGAACCGTACTCGAAGAAGCTGAGGAGGCGGTCAAGCGCCAACTAACGCTGCAGGCACGCCTGAATGAACTCGAAGACCTCATGCACGCCGACGAGGCGACACCGGAGGACCTCGAGGAGTACGCCCTGCTCCACGAACACTTCCTCGAAGCCGAGGGATATTCCGCAGAGCGCGATTTGCGTGTGGTGCTTCAGAAGATGGGTTTCACCGAGGGCGAGTTCAGTAAACCGACTTCGAAGCTCTCTGGCGGCGAGACTACCCGCCTGGCCATCGCTCGCCTACTTTTGGAAGAGCCAGACTTGCTGATTCTGGACGAGCCGACCAACCACCTCGACCTACAGGCAACCGAATGGCTCGAATCGTGGCTCCGCGGCTACCACGGCGCCGTCCTCCTCGTCTCCCACGACCGGGCATTCCTTGACAACACCGCCGAACGCGTGTTGGACATGCGAGACGGCACCGTCAAGTCTTATCCGGGGCCATTTCCGAAATATATGCAGCTTCGCGCCGAAGAGGAGGCTCGCCAAGCCGAAGTGGCACGTCGTCAGGATATGGAGATTGCCAAGATGGACGAATACGTCCGGCGCTTCATGAACTCGCAGCGCACTGCCCAAGCCAGGGGACGCCTCAAGCTGATGAACCGGCTTATCGAGACCAAAGTGGAGGCTCCAAAGCACGAGCGCGGCATGAAGGCGGGCTTCAGCGACGTAAAGCGAAGCGGCGACATCGCTCTCGACACCGACCGGTTGACCGTCGGCTTCGTAGACCCCGGCAATGAAAGGACGATCCTGTTCTCAGACCTGGATTGGTCGGTGCGCTTCGGTGACCGATGGGGCATCATCGGCGAAAACGGATCGGGCAAATCGACGCTCATCAAGGTGCTTCTCGGTGAGATCGAACCACTCTCTGGCCGAACGCGTCTTGGGTCCAATGTATCGGCCGGCTATTTCTCCCAGGATGCCTCCGACCTAGACCCCGATATGTCGCCCCTAGATACGATGGTCTGGGATTTGGATATGCAGCCGCCGGATGCACGAAACCTGCTGGCTCGTTTCCTGATCACTGGTGACGACGTCTACCGACCGATCAAGACGCTTAGCGGAGGCGAAAAGAACAAGCTCTCGCTTGCCAAGCTAACCCAAATGAATCCGAACCTACTGATTCTGGACGAACCGACCAATCACTTGGACATGGCCTCCCGCGAGGCATTGGCAGGAGTCCTCAGAGATTACAAGGGAAGTTTGCTTCTAGTGTCGCACGACCGATGGCTTCTGTCTGAGGTGACCGATCACACTATGGACATTCGCCGCTCCGGCGTCGTTCTCTATCCCGGTTCGTACACTGAATATCGAAACCGTTCGACCAAACCTGTCTCCGCGAAAAAGGCGGCAGTTTCCCCATCCGCCAAAATGCCGGAGAAGGTTGAAGAGCCCTCTCTCACTCCGCGAGAACTGAGTAAAGAGATCGAGCGGATGACCAAAGTCGTGACGGAGATCGAGGCGGAAATCGAGGCGGACGAAGCTGCGCTCAAGGACCTTGAGGGCCAATTGGCGAATCTCGAGCCCACCGCAGACGTATTCACGTTGACGCGCGACCACCAACGGCTTCAGGAGCAGCTTGAAAGCCGGCTTGCGGCATGGCAGGAGCAGTCGGAGAGGCTGGACAAGCTTTCGGCCCTGAGAGGTTAATCGTATGGAAACCAGGAAATTCGGCTCGACCGACATGAATGTAAGCGTTCTGGGATTCGGTGGCGCAGAGATCGGATACGAACAGGCATCCGGCAGCGACGTCGAACGACTCCTTAATGCGGCGCTAGACCAGGGCCTCAATGTCATAGACACCGCCGAATGCTACGCTGACAGTGAGGAAAAGATCGGACAGGCGGTCGCCCATCGTCGAAACGACTTCTTCCTTTTCACCAAGTGCGGTCACGCCTCCGGCTTTGACCTGCCGGACTGGAACCCAAAGATGCTCGATCAAACCATCGATCGTAGCCTCAAGCGGCTCCAAACCGAATGTGTGGACCTTGTCCAACTGCACTCGTGCTCCGCCGAATTGCTGAAACAGGGCGATGTCGTGGATGTCCTCGTTCGGGCCCGCGAAGCCGGCAAGACACGCTATATCGGATACAGCGGCGATCGCGAGAACGCTCTCTATGCAGTGCAATGCGGAGCCTTCGATAGCCTACAAACTTCAGTGAATATAGCGGACCAGGAATGCCTTCATCTGACCCTGCCCAAAGCACTTGCCACTGGAATGGCGGTCATCGCGAAGCGTCCGATCGCCAACGCGGCATGGAAAACGGGCGAAGCGGGACCGGCTAATGGGTATGTGCAACCGTATTGGGAACGCCTAAGGCAATTGGCTTACGGTTTTCTATCGGAGTCCTCGCTCGATGAGGCGGTTGGAATCGCCCTCCGGTTTACGTTGAGTCAGTCTGGAGTCAACGTCGCGATCGTCGGGACGAAGAACCCTTCCCGCTGGGGCGTGAATTCGAGCTTTGCTTCGCAGGGCGCGCTTCCGTCTTCGCAGGTCGAGGAGATTCGTCGACGCTGGCATGAGGTGGCTCAGCCGGACTGGGTGGGCCAGACGTAGCCGCCTTCTGCAGAACCAGCCCCCGCTTCTTGGCAAACCGTAGGTTCATCATTTCGACAATCACCGACCATGCCATTGCAAAGTAGGTGTAGCCTCGTGGAATATCGAGCCCCCATCCCTCTGCTACCAGGTTAAATCCGATCAGCACCAAAAAGGACAGTGCCAGCATTTTCACCGTCGGGTGCCGATCCACGAACCGGGCCAGAGTGTTGATCCCCGCCATCATCAGGCCCGCCGCAAGCACCACTGCGATGATCTGAATCGACATGATCTTGACCATGCCCAAGGCCGTGATGACCGAATCGAGCGAGAAGACGATGTCGAGTATGAAGATCTGGATCAGAACGGCAAAGAGAGTCGGCGCGGCGCGAACATGGCGCCGATGTTCGTCTCCCTCCATCTTCTGATGGATTTCCGACGTTGCCTTCGTGATTAGGAAGAGCCCGCCCGATATAAGGATCAGGTCCTTACCCGAAACGCTGTGACCGGCAATCGTCACAATCGGATGTACGAGCAGGCTCGCGATCCACAGCAGCGTGCAAAGCAGGATTAGCCGCGAAACCATCGCGGCAATGAGCCCGAGCTTGCGTGCGTGGCTCTGATCTTCCTTGGGAAGCTGGCCGGACAGAATCGTAAGAAGCACGATGTTGTCGACACCCAGAACGATCTGGAGAAAGGTCAGAGTTACGAGCGCAACCCAGGATTTAGGGTCATTCACCCAAGCGAGAAAACTCATCGGCCGATGATAAGGATAGCGGATTCCTTGTGGCGGCCGCCGATCCATCGCCAGCGTGCCGGACCTGCCTCCAAGTAAAATGAGTTTATGATCCCCATTCGCTCCAGCGTGCTTCGCATGGAGCCGTATCAGCCCGGCAAACCGATCGACGACGTCAAGCGCGAACTGGGACTTGAGCGTGTCGTTAAGTTGGCAAGTAACGAGAACCCATACGGCCCGTCGCCCAAAGCGGTCGCCGCCGTGAAGCGCGTCGCCGAGAAAATGCACCTCTACCCGGACGGGTCTGCTCACGAGCTAAAGGAGGCACTTTCGACCCGAATCGGGCTGCCGGTCGAGAATCTGATCATGGGGAACGGCAGTGACGAGCTAATACACTTGATCGGATTAGTGTTCCTAAACTCCGAGCAAGACGAGTTGATCGTAGGCGACCCAAGCTTTTCTCGCTACGATGCCGCCGCACAGATCGGACCTTCGCGTCTGGTCAAGGTGCCTCTCGACTCGAACTTCGTTCACGACTTGGCCGCAATGAGCCGAGCAGTAACGGAACACACCCGACTGATCATCATCGCGAATCCCAATAATCCGACCGGCACGATCGTTCGAAAGGCCGAGTTCGATCGATTCCTGGCGGATGTTCCTACCTGCGTCCTGGTCGTGCTTGACGAGGCCTATTTTGAGTTCGCGACGGGCGCCGGCGACTTTCCCAACGCAAGAGACTACGTTGGGGCAGGACGGAACGTGATTGGGCTTCGAACGTTCAGCAAGGCTTACGGTCTCGCCGGAATCCGCATCGGATACGGTTTTGGCCCTGCCGAAGTCATCGACGCGATAAACCGCGTCCGAGAACCATTCAACGCGAATTCTCTCGCTCAGGTAGCGGCCATCGCTGCCCTGGACGATGAAGAGCATGTAAGCAAGACGGTGGAGAACAACCGGCGAGGACTCGAGTTCCTCGCCGGCGTCTTTGTCGAGGTCGGCGCAAAACCGATGGAGAGTTTTGCCAACTTCATGTATGCCGACCTTGGAAGGCCCGCCAGACCCGTCTTCCAAGCTCTTCTCGAACGGGGCGTAATCACGCGTTCTGGCCATGCACTTGGAAATCCGACCTGCCTGCGGGTGAGCGTCGGTACGGAAGAGGAAATGCAGATTTTTGCTGAAGAACTAAGGAACGTGATGAGCACGGCAGGTGCTCGATGATCGTCGTCATGAAGGGCGGAACCACGCCCGAACAGGTCCAGGAAATCGCGGGCCGACTTGAGGAGATGGGTTATCAGGTCAACCCGATCTTTGGAGTCGAGCGGACGGTCGTCGGCGCCGTCGGCGGCAGCGAACACATGAAGATCGACGCGATCGATCAGTTGCGGTCTTATGACTATGTCGAGGACGTCATCCTGATCACCAAGCCGTACAAGTTCGTCGCCAAGGAGTCCCGCGGCGCGAAGAGCGCGATCGATATCGACGGCATCAAGATCGGTGGCGATCAAGTCGTGATGATGGCCGGGCCGTGCACGGTGGAGTCTGAAGAGCAGCTCTTCTCTACCGCCGAACGCGTGGCCAAGGCGGGGGCAACGATTCTGCGAGGCGGAGCCTACAAGCCCAGCACGTCCCCTTACTCGTTTCAGGGCATGGGTCTAGAAGGACTGAAGCTCCTAAAGGAGGCCGGCAAGCGATACAACCTCAAGGTCGTCACCGAGGTAATGCACGTTCGCAAGGTGGAGGAAGTGGCCGAATACGCCGATATCCTCCAGATTGGAACCCGCAACATGCAGAACTATGACCTGTTGCGTGAGGTCGGCCAGTCGAGAGTGCCCGCGATGCTCAAACGCGGAATGACGGCGAAATTGGAAGAATGGCTCCTCGCCGCCGAGTACATCGCAAGCGGCGGAAACGATAGAATCATCCTGTGCGAGAGGGGTATCCGTACGTTTGAGCCATACACGCGAAACACTCTAGACCTTTCCGCGGTGCCGGCCCTCCACTCGTTGACCCACCTTCCAGTTGTTGTTGACCCATCTCAAGGCACCGGCAGACGAGACTTGGTAGCAGCGATGAGCAAGGCAGCCGTTGCCGTTGGAGCGGATGGGCTCATCATCGAGGTCCACCCGAATCCCGACCACGCGATCAAGGATGGCGCTCAGAGTATCACGATCGAAGCGTTCGAGAAGTTGATGCCCGAGTTGCAAGCGATTGCAAGTGCAGTCGGGCGATCCTTCTAGACCGATTCGCAATGCCCGCCATTGGTACAGGCGGGCATTGCGTTACTTGACTGGAGAGGCATACCGTCCCAGAGCGCGATCCAAACGTGCCTGAGCTCGATTGAAGTCGTACAAGGCATTCACCTGGTTACTCTCGGCCAATGTTAGGGCCGACTGTGCGTCGCTGACCTCTAGCAGCGGGGACAGACCCTGGACTGCTGTTACGCCCTCTTTGTATCGAACCTGAGCCAGGCTAAACGCATCCTTCGCTTCGACCAACGTCGCGTTGGCTACCGTAACCCGTTGCTGAGCTTCGTTCACGGCGAGGAATGCTTGCTCTACTTCAAGGGTGACTTGGTCAACCGCCTGCCGCTTGCTTACGATCGTGCCGGCGAGGTTCCCTTGCGCCTCCTTGGTGCGTGCCCGGGCGACGCCGCCATCGAAGATGGGAATCGAGAGAAGCGCTTCGGCAACCCAACTGTGGTTGATCGGACTCGATCCGCCGGCATTCGGGGCATAGAGGTAGGTCCATGAAAGGTTGAGGGAGGGCAATTGGGTCTTGCGCGCAACCTCGATCCCCTTTCTTGCCGCCGATTCGAACGCATCCGCTTCCTGTAGCTCAGGCCGGTGAGCCATCGCTTCGCTCAAGTCTCGGTCATAGCCCGGTCCGAGCTTGCCGCCCGCCGTCAGTTCGTCGGTTTTTGCGGTTTCGGGTTGAACGACCGCACCCTGATCTGAAATCTCCTCAGCCGTATCGACTTGAATACCGATGATGGTGTTTAGCACGGCGATATTGGTCTTCTCGACGTTCCGCGCCGTGATCAACTGCTGTTGAGAAGCGGCGAAGTCGGTTTCGGCGCGGAGCACATCGAACTTGGTCACGACTCGTGCCGCCAAACGATCTTGAGCATCCTTGAGCCGATCTTGCGAGTTCTTCAAATCCTCCTCGGCGACCCTAACCAACGCATGGGCTCGCAGGGCATCGTAGAATGCGGCCTTGACGTCCGAGATCACTTGGTTGCGCGTACGATCGATATCGAGCCGGTAGGCGATCTCCTGAAATCGGGCCTGACTCGCAGCGGCCCGAATCGATCCGCTGATATCGATCGGCAGATCGGCTGTTACACCGGCAAACTTCTGATCGACGTTTTGGCTCGCGAAGACCTTTCCAATCGGCTGGCTGAGGCTCTTTGGGTCAAGAACCGTCAAGTATTTGCTATCGACGCTATCGTTGAGCTGGATCGCTTCCAAAGCTGTCGACAGTGTCGGATTGAGTGCAGCATACGCCTCCATCGTCTTCCCTTGAAAGAAGAAGAGGTTGGCCCGAGCTTGAGCGATCGATCGGTTCACGGTGAAGGTCAGCCTAATCGCTTCATCGAGGGTGAGCGGCCTTCCCGCAAGTTGAGCGCCAAGTTGGCTGAGATCAGGCGATCTGACGATCGGTCCATTCGGGGGAGGAGTCGTCGGAATTGCTTGCCCCATCGCCATTGCGGCGCTGGCAAGGCCGATCCACGGAATCAGACGTGTGAGGCACTTCATCATTTGAAACTCAGAGCGGTTTCGCAACCGGCTTAACCTTCTGACCTTCCTCCAAGGTCTCGTCGGGATTAGTAATCAAGATCTCGTCTCCATGCAGCCCGTTCAGGATCTCGAGTTCCTTTCCGTAGTCTCTTCCCACCTTCACCGTCACGAAGTGCACCGTGTTGTCCTGGCCAACGACAGCAACCCTCGTGCCCTTCGCATCGAAGATCAACGTATTTGCCGGAATTCGAACGATCGAGGCGGTTTTTGCTCCGACAAAGCGGATCTGGCCGTACATTCCAGGCTTGAGCAGGCCCAGCGGGTTGGGAATGCTTGCTTCGACCAACAGTGTTCGAGAGGTTGCGTCCAAGGCGCCCGAGACGTTGAACACTTGTCCGACAAAGACTTTGCCTTGATACTCGCGGGTGGTGATCTCGGCACGTTGGCCGTTTCGAATGAGACCGACCGCGTCTTCTGGAACGTTTGCCTGAGCGCGGATCGTGTCGGTGCGGGCAAGCCCGAAGAGGCCGGTCTTGGTGACGGTCGAAAGCTGGTCCGAAGCGCCAGACCCTCCCGACGTGGCGCCGACTAAGTCGCCTTCATCCACATTGCGGGCGGTAATGACACCGGCAAACGGCGCCACGACCTTTTCGAAGGACTGAACGGCCGCATAGCGCCGTACTGCCGACTCGTTTGAGGCAACGGTCGCCTGCGCCGCTACGATTTCACTTTGGCTGGCCCGGCTGGCAGCAAGCGCGGCATCGATATTGGCTTGACTCGTTCCGATTGCGGCTTTGGCCGCTTGGATTCGTTGTTCTCCCGACGTGATGTCCGCGCTCGCGGCCAGGACGTCGGCGCGCGCCCCCCGAACCGTTTGCTGAGCGGCTTGAACGTCCGCTTCCGACGAGTTTACATCCGCTTGCGCCGCGGTGACTCGGGTCATGCTCGCGTCGTATATCGACTGCTTTTCGTCGACGTCTTGTCCCGACACCGCATCGGATTTCTCGAGTTCTTTCCATCTTTTGAGCGTGACCTCGGCGAGGTGGCGCTCGACCTTTGCCCGTTCCAACTCCGCCCGCATTCCATCCAGCTTCTTCTGCGCCTGGATCAGTCGAGCTTGGGCCACGTCGACCGCCGATTGAGCTTGCGAATACCGAGCATGCAAATGAGACAAATCAGCCTTTGCCCCTTCTAGGTTCGCTTGATACCGCACATAGTCCGATCTTGCCCCCGAAGTCGATGCCAAAGAACGACTGTAGTTGGCCTGCGCCTGCCCGACCGCTGCCTGAGCGTTTGCGACTTGAGCCTGCGACTGCATCACTTGTTGATCGACTTCGGGAGATTCGATTTCTGCCAGAACATCCCCCGCTTTGACTTTCGATCCTATGTCGACGTACCGCTTCCTTACATAGCCGCTCGTGCGAGCATTGATTGTCGTGGTGTTGATCGCCTGCAGGTTGCTTGGGAGAGTCACCTCCGACTCGCCAGGAGTCATCTGCAGTTTGACGGTCGTCACGGTTGTCACTTGGCTCTTGCTTTCCTGAACGGATTCGTCCAGCTTGCGATCTTGCGCCATACGCGGCGCCATTCCTGCGATCGCCAGGCAAATCACAATCAGTAGGCCGAACAGGAGGCCGAACTTCGGTCGTTTCCGCTTGTGCCGGACGCGTCTTGGCCGCTCCACGGGAACGGATGGCTCATGAGATGGTTCGTTTGGTTGCATAGCTAGGGTGCCCTATGGTGCAGGCAAGGTGCTTGTGGTCTCGGAGTCCGAGTTGACGAGCGCGCCCTTGCGGAGGACGCTGTAGACGAGTGGGACAAACAGCAGGGTCGTGAATGTGGCAACGATAAGGCCGCCGATAACGGCGCGGCCAAGCGGCGCATTCTGCTCGCCGCCTTCTCCCATTGCCAGCGCCATGGGAAGCATGCCAAGGATCATCGCCAACGCGGTCATAAGAACGGGACGCAACCTGGTGCACCCAGCCGTCACGGCCGCCGTGACCGCGTCATCACCCTCCAGTCGCCGGTCGTTTGCGAAGTTTATGACGAGAATGCTGTTGGCAGTCGCAACACCGACGCACATAATCGCCCCCATCAGGGCTGGCACGCTAAACGTGGTATCGGCGGAAAAGAGCATGATCAGGATCCCGCTCATCGCTCCCGGTAACGCCGAGATGATGACTAGCGGATCGATCCAAGACTGGTAGTTGACGACCAGAAGGAAGTACACCAGCACGATCGCCGCAATCAGTCCGGTACCCAGCCCGATGAATGACGAGTTCATGCTCTCAATCTGGCCTCGCATGACAAGAGTCGTGCCATGCGGAAGGTGTCCTTTGAACGTATCAAGGACTGCTTGAATGTCGCGAGCTACACCGCCAAGATCGCGACCTTGCACGTTCGCGTAGACATCGAACGTTGGCTGGACATTGTAGTGGTTTATGACGCCGGCAGACTTCTGGCGCGTGATTGTCGCCAGATTCGAGAGCAATTCCGTTGACTTCCTCGAATCGCCGGGCAGCGACAGATGCTTGAGCTGATCCATGTTGGTGACGTCGTATTGAGGGGTCTGGACGGCAACCAGGTAGCTGACTCCATTCCTCGGATTCACCCAGTAGTTAGGAAGCACTTGTCCGCTCGAGCTCAATGTGACAAGCAGGTTGCTGGCGATATCTTTCTGAGTCAGCCCCATCTCTTGCGCCTTGTCTCGGTCAACCTCGATGTGTATTTCAGGTTGGTCGATGACTTGATGAACATGGACATCGACCGCCCCCTTCACCAGTCGCACCTTCTGAGCGATCTGCGCCGCGATGGCATAGTTGGCCGCCGTCTTACCCACGACTTGGATATCGATTGGCGCCGGAAGACCGAAGTTCAGAATTTGGGTTGTGATATCGGCCGGTTGGAAGAAGAACGTCGTGCCCGGATATTTGTCCCGCAGCAGCGAACGCAGTTTCTCTATATAGATTTTCGTTGGCTCATGCTGCTCTGCAAGCTGAACCATGATCTCGCCGTCCGATTCTCCGATGGCGCCGGTCGTATTGTAGGCCACGTTAACGCCACCTACGGGCATGCCCATGTTGTCCATCGTCAGGTCAAGCTGTTTGGCGGGAATGACCTCGCCGATCGTCTGCTCCACTTCCGCGAACAGCCGCTTGGTCTCTTCGAGGCGCGTGCCGGATGGCGCCCTCACGTGGAGACGGAACGAACCCGCGTCCACCGTCGGGAAGAAGTCCTCTCCGATGAATGGCAGCAGCCCGAATGAGCCCACGAAGAAACAGCCAAAGCCCCACAAGACCGCAGTTCGCTTCTTCACCGCCTTTTCGATCGTCGATCGGTAGGCGTCCAATACCCTCTCAAAGAGAATGTTGAACCTGAGATGAAGACGCCAGATCACATCTCCTTTCGGCAAGGGCAATGCATGAGTTCCGTCGCTGGCCTGATGATCGGCATGATCGTGGTGCCGCATCTTCCCAAGTTGGGTCGGCTCATGTCCGTGCGCGTGGAGATGAGCCTCCTTTTCGAGCAGGCGTTTGGCCATAACCGGCACGAACGTTCTCGACAGAAGATATGAGGCGACCATGGCGAAGACCACCGACATCGCCAAGGGCTTGAAGAGCGAGCCAGCCGCGCCACTCAAGACCATGATCGGCAAGAACACGATGCAAATGGCAAGCGTAGCCACCAACTGCGGCGCCGCAATCTGTTCGGCGCCATCGACGATGGCACGGTGGAGGTTCTTTCCCAGCCCAAGGTTGCGGTATATGTTTTCGATCGAGACGATCGCATTGTCGACGAGGATGCCGATCGCAAGCGCCAGTCCGCCGAGAGTCATTACGTTGATCGTCTGCCCGACCGCCTTGAGACAGATGATCGAGAAGAGAATGGAAAGCGGAATCGACATTGCGACGATGAGGGTGCTCCGCCAACTTCCCAAGAACAGCAAAATCATGATCGCCGTCAAAACGGCGGCAATGACACCCTCACGGATCACACCGTTGACGGAAGCTCGCACGAAAAACGACTGGTCCGAAACGATCTCAACCTTCACGTCGGAAGGCAAGGTGGAGCGAACTTGCGGGAGCGCGGCTCGGATCCGGTCGACCACATCGAGCGTGGACGCATCGCCGCTCTTCAGAATAGTGAGAATGACCGAAGGCTTACCGTCCTTGTCGACGACGTTGGTCTGTACCGCCGAGCCGTCTCGAACGTGGGCGACGTCACGGATATAGACCATGCCGCCGTTGACCTCGCGAATCGGTATGTCGTTGAGTTCGTCTACCGCCAAAGGACTGCTATTCAAACTGACGACGTACTCACGCTCCGCCATCTTGGCCGTTCCCGTCGGGAGGATTAGGTTTTGGAGATTGATCGCGTTGGCAACGTCCATCGCGGTGAGGTGCTTTGCCTCAAGAGCCTCCTGGTTCAAATCAACCATGACGACACGCGACTTACCACCGTAAGGAGACGGAATCGCCGCCCCGCGCACGGCGGCAAGCTGAATGCGCACAAAGTTCTGTGCGTAGTCCCGCAACTGGGCTTCCGTCATGTCCGGGCTCGACACGCCGATCTGCAGAATGGGAACGCTTGACGCGTTGAACTGAAGGATAAGGGGCGGCGTGATACCCGGAGGGAGCTGCTTCAGGATCGATTGCGAGGTCGCCGTCAACTGGGCCACCGCGGAATCCACATGCGCGCCCGGCTGAAAGAAGATCTTGACGATGCTGATGCCAGGCATCGTCTGCGACTCCATGTGTTGAATGTCGTTGACCGCCGAACTGTACGATCGCTCGGCGTAGTTGACAATGCGCTTCTCCATCACATCCGGCGAGGCGCCAGTGTAGGTCCAAATGACGGTTGCTACCGGAATATCGATATTAGGAAAGACATCGGTTGGCGTGCTCGTGAACGCAGTGATCCCCAAGATCGTGATCAAGAGGGCCATGACGATGTAAGTATAGGGACGGCTTAGCGCTTTCTCTACGTTGAACATTTTGGAGGAGGTGATGGCTTGGAACCGCGTTGTCCAAGAACATTAAACGTTGTCTTAGCGAGTACCGTTCCATACTACCATCCTTACATTGGCGCATTCCCAATCACTAGATTCGCCCCATGGAATTGGAAGGATCAGGCGAGAACGCTGCCCTTGGTGCCGCATAGCTGCCCCAAGATGAGTCCCAAAAGAACGATTCTAGGTTCAAACTCGGTATCAGGCCTACTCGATTGCACTTGGCCCAAGATCGGAGGCAGCGTTTACAGGTTGGCGCATAACGACAGTTCTCTTGCATCTAGACGTTAGAACCTTAGAGCTTTCTAATCGTCCAGCAACCAGAGCCATTCGGTTAGACTAATCATTTACCCGGCCAACTTATAAACTAAACAAAATCGCCTAGACTAGTAATCTATTACGTCGATCGATAATTAGTAAGTGACACCGGGCCTTAACAGACCAGTCAGATCGACATACTGCGATTTCGAGACGAACTCGGCACTCCCTGCCGGGCGCCTGTCAGCGATCCGAGTCTTCGACGCGCATTCCCAAATGTCCCTACAGGGTCTTGACATTACATCCGAGGGTCGCTGAGAGGCTCTTGTCTATCTGCATCTCTTGGTGAAGGCGAAGAGGCGAGCAACCAAGTGGATAGCTCTTAGGGGCCTCTGCTGCTGCCGGGCAGCTGAGGCACGCCCTTTCCCCCCGCACGCCTGGGTGGCGTGCTGCACAGGTGAAATAGGGATCTACAACAATGGCATGGAGCGCCGTCCCCCGATGAAGAGGCGGATCCTGGAGGACGACGCACAAACAGCAGAGAGGCGGCGCAGGGATCACTCCCCGAGCCGCCCCTCCGCTTTAGGTCGCCCCTACGACCCAGCAGCGTAGTTGCTCGTGCCGAACTCTCTGATCACATAAGTGTCCCCTTCCCTCTTCAGGAAGTAGCGATGGTAGACGAACGCGCGCTTACCCCAAGGGTCGGTGTACTCGTGCTTAGCGACCACTCTGGCGGTTCCGTCGCCGTTAGCTCGAACATCCAGAATCTCGTATTGGGTCGTCTTCGTGCCTTCGATTCCGTCCACGTAGGTGTCGTAAAAGTCGTTCGACTTGAGCGAGTAACTGTACTTGCCGTCCGTGAATATCTGCACGTTGCCATCATGGGGGACGAGGCGGTTGATTGCCATGTGGTCGTCATGCTGGAACGCCTCGACGATATCCCGAACCGAGTCGTCCAAAACTGGATTACCGCCGCCCTGCGAATCTGGACTCCAGTTGTAGTCGTTGCCGGACCAATTGGCGCTGGGATACGACGTCTCAACGATCACGTTCGGCGCCGCCACATAGGCTGGGAGGCAGGGATAGTAGTACCACGGCGAACAGTAGCAAACGCTTGCGAACGGATCGAAACAGTAGAACGGGAAGCAGAAGAAGCTGTCACTCCATCCACCCCAATAGCCGTAGTAGCCGCATCGGTATCCATCGCGAAACATTCCCGCATGCTCGCCAAACAACCGCCCGCCAAGTCCGCCCGGCCCGCGTCCGCCACGTCCGCCGAACAGCGAGGGGCCGAGCCGGCCCGAAGGCGCCCTGCCAACTCGCTCGCCGCCAAGCGAGCCATGAAACGAACCGTTGAGATTGTTGCTTCCCGAGTAGTGCACGCCGCCGCTGCGGGACGAACCGGCATGACCTCGCCCAAATGCCGGATCGGACGAAGTCGGGCCCCGGCTGCCAAAGGAACTCGTGCCACTGCCTCCCGATCGGCTTCCGCCGTACCGGCTTCCCGAACTGCGCTCACTGCCGAAGCTATGCGAATATCTGGAAGATTCTCCGTACCGGCTGCTGGACCCATTCGACCCGTAGCTTCGAGTTGAATAGCCTCCACCTTTGGAACCTCGGCTCCCGGCCGATCCGCCGTAGGTACCTCTGCTTCCCGAATAGCCACCAAAGGAGCCTCGCCCGCCTGAATAGCCACCGTAGGAACCACGGCTACCCGAAGATCCTCCGTAAGACCTCTGTCCGCCCGAATAGCTGCCGTAGGAACCACGGCTACCCGAAGATCCTCCGTAAGATCTCTGTCCGCCCGAATAGCCGCCGAAGGAGCTGTGACCGCCGCCGAACCCGCCAGAAGAGCCGTGACCTCCAGAAAAGCCGCCGCTGTGTCCGCCGCCGCCTCCACCACCTCCACGGCTGCTGCCGTGCTGAGCAAGGGCGGTTAACGCAACTGCGCAAAGAACGCCACTTAGAATCGACTTGATGACATGAGTGTTCATAATAGCTTCGCCTTAGCTTTCCCTACGATGGAGCCCTTTCAGTGTTCCACACGTTTCCCTTGTGGACCGACGGACTCGACCAAGCTGTGATCAATCTAAGCAAAGATCAGAGCGTTGCTCCTGATCAGCATGTCGGCAACGAAGTTGCTCGTGCGGGCCGAATTACCCCATGTCCGGTGTGGTCGAGCCCATTAAGAGGGGTCATCTCGATAGTCTACTAATCATATTAACTAAAGAGAACAAGGTTGGTAGTTCATCTACCTGGGAGGGCTGTAATAAGGTAAGAATCCGGGAAGATCACCTAGTTCTTTCACTGGAACCGTATCTTAGTGTGCAGGAATTCTTGAATACTATGCCTGTGAAGAACGAAATCCTTGCCCTCGTTATTGGAGCGATGGCCGGTGTTCTAGGTGGGTCTTTCGGCATTGGCGGCGGGATTTTGATCGTTCCCGCACTCGTTGTCGGATTCGGCTTTTCCCAACAGAAGGCACAGGGCACGTCCCTAGTCGCCCTTCTGGCGCCGGTGGGAATTCTGGCGCTGATCGAATATTACAAACGCGGTGAAGCCGACTTGAAACTTGGGGGACTAATCGCCCTTGGATTCCTATTCGGGGCGTTTGGAGGTTCCCAATTGGCTTTGGGTCTGGATGAACTGACCATGCGCCGTTCATTTGCCGCATTCCTCGTCATTGTCGCGGCTTGGCTGATCTTTGGCAAGAAGTAGAGCTTGCGCGGAACGCCAAACCGCTACTTTCCCAAATCCATCATGACGCAAGCGCCGGCGCCCCCTAAAGTGAATTGCCTAAGCGAATTTATGGGAGCGGTTCTTGCTAGATAGCCCTGCTGTTCCAAGGCGTTCGTTTCAGTAGCCACGTCATCGGGCAGAACCCCGTCGTCGCATCCAGCAACAACCCAAGCGCGGGCAACAAAGCCAGATAGATCCACCGGGGATCGACGATACGGAAGAGGACGAACGCGATGCATAGAATCGAACCGGCGACGAAGTGAGCCTGCCGATCGACGGCACGCGAGGTCCGAGGTTCCCTTTGCACGACTTCGACGGGATAGCCCAAGCTCCTCCATCCGCTCGTTCCACCCACAAGGTTGTACAGCCGCCGGTAGCTCGCCCCCACCCGATCGCATGCGGTATCCGATCTCATACCTCCTTGGCAAACCAGAACGAGAGTCTCGCTCGACGCGACCTCGGCTATCCGGCCTTCGATCGTGCCGAGCGGGACATTCGTCGCGCCGGGAATATGACCTCGAGCAAATTCGGAGGGGGTACGCACGTCGATGATGCGCAGGCTCTCGCCGGCATCGATCTTGGCCTTCAATTCACTAGATTCAATGTTCTTTTTCATGACAATTCTCCGTAAAACTATTGCGGGCGGTTCTGGTGCGAGGCAAATCTGCCAGTCGCGTGATCCAATGCCGCTTCCGCTATGCGGTAGTCGATCAACGCGTCGATTCGTCGCTCGGATGCTCCCGCCAATGCGCTCTGCGCCGCGCTGAGTTCAAGTTGGGGCGATACGACGGACGACTGGGAGACTCCGACGTCATATCGCTCCTTTGCGATGCGATAGGCTTCGCGCGCCATCTTCAGTCCGGCCTCGGCTGCCGCTATCCTCGATCGTGCTTGGAGCAATTCGATCGAAGCGGACCGGATCTCCAGCTTCACCTGATCCGAAGCGGCTCTGGCATTGCTCTCGGCAGATTCCAACGCGCCGTTCGCCTCCTTGCGACGAGCCTTCGCCAACCCGCCGTCAAAGATCGGAACCGAGAGGGTCAACGTCGCCACCGTCGAGTTCTGTAACGTGAAAGCCCCGTTGTCCGGCTGATAGTTGTATCCCAGACCGGCAGTAAGCGTCGGAAGCTCCGACCGGCGCGAGTACTGCAGCCCGTGTCTTGCAGCGGCTATCGCTGCCTTGGACTCCAGCACCTCCGGCCGATATTTCAGCCCTTCGGCGACCAGTGCTGCGAAAGAACCGGATTCGGATGCATCTCTTTCAGTTGCCCCTGCCGTTGATTCCGGCGTCGCGAGGTTGGATTCGTCATCCAGCGAAACCGATGTGGCCTGGTCGATTCCGATTACATCCTTGAGCGCGGCAACGGAGAGGGTTTCCTGTGACTCGGCAACGATCAGTGCTTGCCTCGCCTCGGCTACGTCCCGCTCAGCGGAAACCACGTCGAATTTAGGTGCCGTGCCGACTGCCTCGTACTTTTGAGCATCGCTCAATCTCGTCTCAGCCGTCTTGAGGTTCTCCTCCGCGTTGCCGATCTGGGCGTGGGCTCGCACCGCTTGAAGGAAACCTGATCGCACGTCGAAGGCCAGGCGATTTCGGACGCGATCGACGTCGATGCGAGCCGCCAACGCGGAGAATTCCGCTTGGCTTACGGCCGATCGAACTGCTCCAGAGAGGTCGATTTGCCAGTTCAACCCGGCATAGACTGAACGGTTCCATCGGTTCGCAATCGTCAGAGGAAGACTCGGACCGCCCATCATCGCCCCGAGGTCGACGACGTTCGCCTTGTCGTACTCGGCTGCCTGGGCGCCCAGACTCAACTGAGGTAGCAACGCCGACTTGGATTCTCCGACTCCGCCTAGGGCTGTATCGAGGTTTGCGATGGACTGATCGAGAGCCCGGCTCGATCCCATCGCGATCGCCAGCGCCTGATCCAGGCGCATCGGTTTGCCAGAAAGAACGGTGTCCAGATCAGCCTGTGTCAACGAGGACTTCGCCGTTCTGCTTTGCCCCCGCGCCTTGGTCTGATCGTAAGTGCGTGCTTCGGTGCCGTAAGTTACGGAAAGGAGGGTGAGTGCGACGAGAGCGACTCGATAGGAGTACCGGCCAATCGACATCTTCATGCCTTCGCGGCCCTGGGACACGCTTGAGGGGGATTCCATGAGACCAAAGAGACTCGCCGGCATAGAAAGGATTCTTGGTCAGGCGAGAAACGTGAATCCTTTTCAGACCAGACCGGCTCTTCACCTCAGAAACCGAATGTGCGAGCACTTTTACTCATGAAAACCGGAAACAGCAATACAACAGTGATAAGATTTATGGCCGCATTGGGCATCCTAGGGCCGATCCTGCTCGGCTGCGGTTCACCGGCCGAACCCAAAGCGGAAGTTGCGACGCCGAAAATCGTTCACACCCAAGTCGCGAGGATCGATGAAACCGAGGTCTCACAGAACTATGAAGCGACCGGTACCGTGAAGGCTGCCTTGAATGCGACCCTCGCCTCCAAAGTCATGGGGAGAATTGTGGCGGTCTCGGTGCACGACGGAGATGCGATCAGACAGGGGCAAACCGTCGCCTCGATCGATCCGCGTGAACTGAAGGCATCGGTTGATATGGCGTCGGCAACCTACCGGTCTTCGGTTCAGTCGATGGGCAACGCCTCGACGATCGCCGACATGGAGGCCAAGACGAGCCAGGCGAGAATCGCCCAAGCCGAATCGCAAGTTCGGCAGTGCCAAGCCGCCCTCGCCGCGGCCGAAGCCAGGCGCGACCTTGCCGTCGCCGGACCCCGGCGTCAAGAGGTCACACAGAGTCACCTGGCTGTTATGCAGGCGGAATCCAACATGGCGCTCGCGCAGAAGGAACTTGCCCGAACCACCAAACTGGTTCAGGACGGCGCCCTCGCCAAGAGGGAGCTTGACCTCGCTCAGAACCGCTTCGACTTGGCGAAGGGCCAATACGACATAGCGGTCCAAAGCGAGAACATCTCTCGCGAAGGCTCGCGCAGCCAGGAGATCAAGGCGGCGAAGGACGAGGTCGCTCAAGCAAGGGCATCCCTCGAACAGGCCAAGGCAGGAGTGATGCAGGCGAGGGCAGCAAGTCTACAAACTGCTGTTCGCCGCAAAGAGGTCGACGTGGCTCGAGCCCAGGTCGCTCAAACCGAGGCCGCCTTGAGGTCCGCCCAAGTTGGCCTCTCGTACTCCGAAGTCCTCGCTCCATTCGACGGCAAGGTCGTCCAGCGCCTCGTCGACCCAGGTTCGATGGCCAGCCCGGGATCCCCGCTCGTAACTGTCGAAGGTGGGACCTACCGGCTTGAAGCGAAAATCCCCGAGCGCTTTCTCGCATCTTTGAAGGGTGGTAACTCTGTCTCCGTCAGACTCGACGCCCTTGCCGGTCCAGCGATCGACGCCAAAGTGGCCGAGATCGTGCCGCAAGCCGACATGTCGACCCACGAATTCCTGGTCAAGTTCGACCTGCCGAACCAACCTGCCATCCGTTCCGGTATGTTCGGCCGGGCTTCGATCCACACCGGATCTGCGAAGCGGATCTTGATTCCCGCTGCCTCAACTTGGACGCGCGAAGGGCTCCAGTACGTCTTCGCCGTCTCGGGAGAAGGAATCGCCCGGCTCCGCATCGTGACTCTTGGCACCGCGCTGGGCGGCAAGGTTGAAGTTCTATCGGGCCTGAACCCAGGGGATCGCATCGTAGTTGGAGATCGCAGCGACGTTAGTGACGGCGCCAAGATCGAGGACGGCCAGCGATGAAGATCGGATTTGCCGGCAAGCTCGCCGCCACCTTTATCAACAGCAAACTTACTCCGCTCATCATTGTCGCCTCCCTCCTCCTTGGTCTTTTTGCAGTCCTGAAAACTCCTCGCGAAGAAGAGCCCCAGATTATCGTGCCGATGGCGGACGTGATTGTCCAGATGCCTGGCGCATCTGCCAAGGAGGTCGAGCAGCGTGTGACCTCTCCGATGGAGAAACTCGTATGGGAGATCCCGGGCGTCGAGTACGTCTACTCCACCTCGAGCCCGGGACAGTCGATGGTCGTGGTGCGCTTTCTCGTTGGTCAGGACCAAGAGCGCGCCTTCGTTCGGCTGAGAGAGAAGCTGCAATCGCACTTCGACATCATTCCTCCCGGGGCCAGCCAACCGATCATCAAACCCCGCTCCATCGACGACGTGCCCGTGCTCGCCCTGACCCTGCATAGCAAGACAGTGGACTCCTTTGTGCTCCGCCAGATCGCATCTCGAATCGAGCAATCGATCAAGAGCGTGCCAAACGTGAGCGAGACCGCGATTATCGGTGGACGCCGACGGGAGTTCCGAATCACCATCGACCGAGCCAAGCTGGCTGGATTCGGTATTGGCATGGACCAAGTTTCGCAAGCCCTTGCGGTTGCGAACGTGGAATCGGAAACGGCGCAATTCGCCAATCGTAATAGCCAAGTCGTCGTCAAAGCCGGCCAGTTCTTCAAGTCGCCGGCCGATGTGGAGGGCGTTGTCCTCGGCCAACGCGATGGCCAGTCGGTTCGAATCGCCGACATTGCGACGGTAAGCGACGGCCCTGAAGAGAGTCGCGACATCGTTCTTTTCGGCACGGGTCCCGCTACTAATGAAGCCCACGAGGACGGACTTGCTCCCGCCGTAACGATCAGCGTCGCCAAGCGACAGGGCGTGAATGCGATCGATGTGGTCGGCGGCGTCCTCGCAAAGCTGGAAACTCTCAAGGGGACGATTATTCCTGGCGATGTGCAGGTGACGATTACCCGCAACTACGGCGAGACTTCGGCTGAAAAGTCGAACGAACTCCTTTTCCACATGGGTATCGCGGTCGTGTCGGTGACGATCCTCATTGCTTTGGCACTGGGTCGGAAGGAATCGATGGTCGTCTTGGTCGCTATCCCGGTGACCCTTGCCCTCACCCTTCTGATCTTCTACCTCTATGGGTTCACCCTCAACCGAATCACTCTGTTCGCGCTCATTTTCTCAATCGGAATCCTCGTCGACGACGCGATCGTGGTCGTCGAGAACATCGTCCGGCACTTACGGATGCCGGAGGCCCAGACCGAGGGAACGCTCGTGACCGCTATCAAGGCGGTCGACGAGGTTGGCAACCCGACGATCCTCGCGACCTTCGCCGTTATCGCCGCCATCCTTCCCATGGCGTTCGTTGGCGGTCTGATGGGCCCCTATATGAAGCCGATTCCGGTGGGCGCGTCCGCGGCCATGGTCTTTTCCCTTCTAGTGGCGTTCATCGTGACCCCTTGGGCGGCGATTCGAATCCTCAAAGGCGGGCATAAGGGCAAGCACGCCCACGGCGACGAGAGCCCGGAGGATTTCCTCACGCGTCTATACCGAAAGGTCATGACTCCGCTGCTTCGGTCGTGGAAGGTCCGCACCGTGTTCTTCCTTGCCGTCATCGGCATGCTCTTCGGCGCGATGGCCCTGGTCGGCATGAAGCTCGTGACGGTGAAGATGCTCCCGTTCGACAACAAGAACGAGTTCCAGGTCATCGTCGATATGCCGACCGGCACCACGCTCGAGCAGACGTCCGCCGTCACTCAGGCACTTGCCGACTACGGTTCCAAAATCCCCGAAGTCAAGGACTACCAGATCTACATCGGCACCTCGAGCCCGTACAACTTCAACGGTTTGGTGCGCCACTACTTCATGCGCAACGCCAGCTACCAGGCGGACATCCAGGTGAACCTGACCGGCAAGGGCGAGCGCAAGGCTCAGAGCCACGACATCGTCAAACGAATCCGGCACGATCTCGAACTCATCGCGACTCGCTACGGCGCCCGTATCAAGATCGCCGAAGTCCCGCCCGGACCTCCGGTCCTTGAGACCTTGGTCGCCGAAGTGTACGGACCAGACGAAGCGACTCGCCTGGATGCGGCCACCAAAGTCAAACATATCTTCAGCACGACCGAAGGCGTCTCGGACGTGGACTGGTATATGGACGACGACCAAGCCACCTACCAATTCGTGGTGGATCGGCAGAAGGCTGCCCTGTCCGGCGTAAGCGTGCAAACCTTGAATTCGGCCCTGTCCACCGCCTTAAACGGCCGGCAAGTCGGTCTGCTGCACGACGAAGGAGCGAGGGAGGATGTACCCGTAACGGTGAGGCTGAACCGATCTGAGCGCAGCGGCATAGATCGTCTGACCCAACTCAAAGTTACCGGCGCGAATGGAGCGCTGATTCCGATCGAAGAACTGGTGGAAGCGAAACCGGTTGCCAGCGACAAGAGCATCTATCACAAGAACCTGCTCCCCGTCATCTACATCACCGGCGACGTGGTCGGCCGTCAGGAAAGCCCCGTCTATGCGATCCTCAAGATGAACGAGGCGATCGACAAACTCGTCCTGTCCAAGGGCGCGAAGCTCAACGTATTGTCGACTCACCTGCCCGAAGACACAAACGTCAGTTCCATGAAATGGGACGGCGAGTGGCACATCACTTATGAGGTATTCCGGGATCTGGGCATCGCCTTCGGCGCGGTCTTGATCTTGATCTACATCCTGGTGGTGGCCTGGTTCCAAGACTTCAAGACGCCACTCGTCATCATGGCCCCGATCCCCCTGACGCTGGTCGGCATCCTGCCCGCCCACGCCCTAATGGGAGCGTTCTTCACCGCCACCTCGATGATCGGGTTCATCGCTGGCGCCGGCATCATCGTGCGCAACTCAATCATCCTCGTCGACTTCGTCGAACTGAGGCGAAAGCAGGGCTCGAGTCTCGAACAAGCCGTGATCGACGCCGGAGCGATCCGCTTCCGTCCGATGCTGCTCACTGCCGCCGCCGTCATCGTGGGCTCGTTTGTGATCCTCTACGATCCGATTTTCCAGGGTCTTGCCATCGCCCTCATGGCCGGCGAGATCGCCTCGACCCTCCTATCCCGCCTCGCCGTCCCGGTTCTCTACTTCCTGTCGGAGAGCCTATCGGAGAAGAAGTGACGCCCACCCAGGAGTCGCAAGACTCCTGGGTAAATCGCCCGAAATCGAATTCCCTGCCACGACCTTACGCAACAGCCACCCACGAATAAATGCGTGTAGCCTACGGATGATCGTCCCGACGTTTCGCTTGTATTTGCCTGCATCCCCCCAGCCATGTGGTTGTCCAGAGCAAGCAGTTTCAGATTCAAAGGAGGTTGTTAGCGAGGGCTTGGCGCACTGTGAAGCAACCATTCGGAGGTTCGTATCTTGCATGGGCGGTAGCTGGAGCGCGAGGCTTCTGCTCCCGCTCAGCTCATGCGCCGGGACGATCATCCGTCGCCTACAGACTGAAATCGGCTGTTGGCATTGGTCTGCGCAACCTATTGTCCTCAGATTTGCTTGTAGCCAAATTTCCTCAACTGCTTACCTAGCTTGTGGAAGGTGGCGTCGATGCCTTCGCCTAGGAAGGGGATGTCAAGCAAGCCAGATAGGTTTGAGTAGTGAGCAACCCCGACTTGTTTGAGTATCGCGACTCTCTCGAATCCAAGCCTTCCTTGGAACAGGCCCGTCTCGTGAACTACGTTTTGTCGTGCTCGAATCCCGTCTTCGGATTCGTCCTCTGCTGTCGCAACGATTACTGCAAAGCCGCATTCGTCTAGCATCCTTTGAAGGCTGGGTATTACCTGTTCGCCGCTGATTGAGCAATTCTCGAAATACCGAGCTTCGATGCCGAAGTCTTCGGTCAGGTATCGAAGAACCTCGTTGAACAGTTTGCTGTGGCCGTGCCCGACGAATACGCCATTCCCCTGATTGATGGATTTATGGTCGGTCGCAGGAGTGGTATGTAGCGCTACCATTGCCCTAACATCATCGAGAGTCAGTGAATCGAACTCATATTGCGCGTTCCTTATGGCTACAGGTGGGGCACTTGAGAGGAATTGCTTGGTGACCGACCCGGAATACGTATCGTAAACAGCTTGGCAACGCTGAGTTATCGAGTGCATTTCGGTTATCGGGACCCGGCCTTGGACAATGTCAAGCAATGATTTTGTCACTGAGACAAGAGCCTGACCGGTGCTCCGTGGTGTTGCTTCTGCAATCAGAGCTTCGCAATTCATGGCCAGAATTTCGATGACATCCATATTACTGTTTGAACTATTCTAGTCCCCAAAACCTCGATGCTTGTTCAAGCTGCTTTGAACCTGGCTCATCTGGGACTCTTTATGTACCTGGCGACGAGACCAGGAACTAACAACCACACTGTTTTGACGATATGCTGTCGCCTGATCGATGCTGGCAAGCAACGTCACCCAGAACGGGAACGTCAAGCCATTTCCTTTGAATTACTGGTAAGTGCACTGCCAAATGTCGTTAGGGACTTCCATGTTTGCCATTCACAAAGGGGGGTTGTTCTACTGTGGTAGAGACGAGGAACAGGACGCTCAGAGGAGTCAACCTGAGTATCGCCGCTCGCCTCGGCCGCCATTTCGCGGGACTTTGCCGACCTTTGAAATGGGGCGTTGCTTTGGACGCGTCCAGCTTGGCCAAAAACACGATCACCTTTGAGAATCCGACAGAAGTGCCTTTCGACTCGCTCGGCCCTTCCGTGCCAGACCCGGATCACTCATTCAACGAGTGGCGATTTGCTGAAGCCGAGCGACGACGCGACCAAGACTATCCACGATTCCAAGCAGGTGAACGATCTGCTGAGGTCGGTCGCCCAGTTGGTTCAGCACAAGGACTAAGTGGCACGGCCAAGCTTTATACGCCCAGGGCTTGACGGATCGGGGCTGGAAGGCTCATAAAATTACTAGGGTAACGACGACGATGCTTTCTTGCCGGGCGCGCTATGCAACGAGGGCCATCCTCGATCTCAGCCTCGAGTTCGATCGGGGACCTATACCGATTCACGACATCGCGGAGCGGCAGAACATTCCCTTAAAATTCCTTCAGCAAATCTTCGTCGCCCTCCGGATGACCGGGTTCGTGCACAGCAAGAAGGGACCGAACGGCGGCTACTACCTCGCCACCGCGCCGAAGGAGATCACGCTTGGCGCCGTTGTTCGGGCGATGGACGGTCCGATCGCTCCGATCAGCTGCGTCAGCGTCACCAAGTACGGCGAGTGCGGCTGCCCTCACCCGGAGATCTGCTCCCTCAAGAACTCGTTCCGCGATGCCCGTAACGCAATGGCCGGCGTCCTTGACAAGACGACGTTTGAAGATCTGGCCGCAAAGCAGCGAGCCAGTGTGGCCGTCCCTGAACTCGACGAAGCAGCAAACTTCTAGTAAAGCCAGGGGATCAGCTTCGACGTCCGGCGACGGTACTCTGCATATCCTTCAAACCGGGCAAGCAGCCGCGCCTCTTCCCGAGAGGCCTTCCGATCAAAGAAGTACGCGACAACGCCAGCAATCACAACCTCCAGAATTGACGGCAGAATCAGGCAATAGCCCAGGATTGCGAGCGTTAGGCCGCTATAGATCGGATGTCGGACCACGCCGTAGATCCCAGTGGTATGCAGTTCGCCCTTCTCGCGAGGCTGCGGCATTGGCGTCAGATCCGCTCCGAGGTTAAGTGAACCGGCGGTGAGAAGCATCAGCCCAAGAACGATGAAGGCAACTCCGGCAACCGTATGACCAATCCCGTGCCACACGCCCAGATCGGAAAGGAAATAGGGCGACGCCAGCACCAAAGCGAAGAGCAGGAACTGCCCTAACACCCACATGCCCCCGCGCTGCCAAAAGCCAGAGATTCCTGCTATCGCCATTCCCCCGTTACCAAACCGGGAAGACGCTTGCTTGAATCCTTATCCGAGCAAAACGCCTCTATGGGAGTATGAAGGAAAGCCCAGTTCAAGCGCCGATTCTCCAAATCAAGACGGCAAGTTTCAGAGCCGAGGTCATCGATAATCCCGATCCGATCCTCATCGATTTTTGGGCGCCATGGTGCGGCCCCTGCCGCGCAATGAAGCCAAACCTCGTTCAGGCCGCCGAGAAACTCCTAGGCCAGGTCAGAGTCGCTCAAGTCAACGTCGACGAGGAACCGGCGATCGCCGAGGCGTTCGGGATCAAGAGCATCCCGACGTGCGTCCTCATTAGAGGCAACGCAATTTTGGACGCTTACGTGGGCCTCGTGCCAAGCGCAGTTCTCGTCGACAAAGTTCTCCTGAAGATCGGTCAGACTAAGGAGGTGACGAAATGAAAGTCGAGTGGAAAGGTCAGCGCGTTTTCGAAGCAACTCCGCCCAGCGGGAATCGATTCCTGATGGACGCCTATCCGGAATCCGGTGGACAGAATATGGGTCCCACACCCCTTGAGGCGTTCCTCACCTCCGGGGCCGCGTGCTCCGCCATGGACGTGCTCCAGATCCTGGAGAAGAAACGCCAGAAGGTGACCTCCTACCGCGTCGAGATCGAAGGCATACGCGCCGAAGACGGCCCCTATCCGCGTCCGTTCACGAGCTTGGTCTTCCGCCACATCATCGAAGGCGAAAACCTCGACCCGGCCGCCGTCGATCAGGCCGTCAAGCTGAGCGACGAAAAGTACTGCACCGTGATCGCTACCCTGCGGGCCACGCCCAAGGTCACGTCCGAGTTCGTCATCGTTTAGATCCGATAGACCCGATCAGCTATCCGGTTCGAGAATGCCTCGACAGCCGAGACCGTTGTCGAGCGCATCTCGAACCAAATTGCGAGCCCGGTGCAAGCGTGACTTAACCGCTGCCACCGACAGCCCCGTCTGCACCGCGACATCCTCTGCCTTTTCGCCGAACACCTCACGCCTCAAATAGACATGCCGATAGATCTCGGGCAGGAGTTCGATTGCTCCCGCGACGCAGGACTTTAAGGACGACAACTCGGCCTCCCGGTCCGGCCCCGATTGGGTGTCGATGATCTCAAACCCTTTGAGTTCGAGCGCCGCCAAAGATGTCTGGCGGGAGAGCCTTTCCCGGATGCGCATGCGAGCACAAGCGCGCGTCCCGATTCGAGCCAACCACGCTTGAAACAGTGCCGGATCTCGAAGCTGCTCCGAGGCCCTTAAGGCGGCAAGAAGTGCATCGGCAAGCGCATCTTCGGCGTCCTCGTAGTTTCCGCAAGTCCGGACCATCTGCTTGTAGACGGCGTCCTTGTGTTGATTGATGAGCCTCTCGACATCCATGCAAGCGAACCTGACCCTTCATACGCTACCAGATCCTCGCATGGGACGAAAGCACCCGAACCGTTCGATCTGCCATTCACTCGCCCTATAATTCAGGTATGCGCCGATCTCTGGTCGCCGGGTCCGTTGGAATCGTTCTGGCCGCCCTAGTAAGCGGAGGATGCGCCCGCCTTCTTGCCCGATCGCTGCTTTCACGACACTCCGCCGGCCAGCGGGCATCTTCGTCGCTGCGGGGCGAAGAGTCGGTCATCGGCGGAATCAGCGTGAGTATCTGGAACCCCAAAGGCGAAACCGGCCCAGCGCCACTCGTCCTTTTCTCGCACGGATTCCACGGTTCCAGCAACCAGTCGAAGTTCCTGACTTCGGCGCTCGCCGATCACGGTTACCTGGTTGTCGCCCCCGAGCACTCCGACTCCTCGATGTACCGCCATGGGGCGATCACGGACGGGCTGGGCGAGTTCAAACAGGGTTCAACGTGGACCGATCGCAGCCACGAGGACCGGGTGAAAGATTTCAGGAAGCTGATCGGAGCGATGAAGGCGGATCCCCATTGGTCGCGCGCCGTGGATTGGAAGAAGGTCGCGATCGTGGGTCATTCCCTCGGTGGCTACACCGCCCTTGGGATCGGGGGCGCGTGGCCCACGTGGAGGATTGCCGACGTGAAGGCCGTCATCGCCCTCTCCCCGTTCTGCGCTCCCTATGTCCAGCACAAGACCCTGTCGCACCTTCAGGCTCCGGTAATGTACCAGGGCGGCACCCGGGACTTCGGGATCACGCCGACCGTGATCAAGGGAGGGGCCGCGTTCGATTCCACGCCTTCGCCGGCCTATTACGTCGAGTTAGAGGGCGCGGGGCACTTCGCCTGGACCGACCTCAACCGACGGTATCAGCCATCGATCGTTCACTACTGCGAAGCCTTCCTCGATCGCTATCTCAGAGGCGACATAACTGCCGACCTGACGGAGAAAGAACCCGACGTCTCGCTCCTTCGCAAAAAATAGCGGTATCACGGTCGGGAGTCGACCAGCAGCTCAGAAGGCGAATTCCCCTTCAGCAGCGCATACGGCGTCACGCCCAACGAGATGTTGGGGGCACGATTCGGACGGGACTAAGATCCGTGCGATGCAAGCGCTTAATGCATGACCTCTGCAGAGGCAGTAAGCCCGTCTGGACATGTGCACGCCCAGTTTTCGACGCAGCACCGAAACACCAAGTCCGGGCAATCAGTCGGCTCTAGTTCTTGGTGGGCCGACAAGCGGCCACGGACTTCTGGCAGCATCACCACCTGCCCCCAGGGTAGCGGCACAGAACCGCAACACTGGGCTAGTGTACGGAATCTACGGGGATAACCGGATCGAGGTTTGTCCCTCAACTATGTGCGTTGCCACCTGCCCCTGCGTGGCCCTTGACACAAGAGCCTGGGTAGATCATTTGGAGGGCCGATGGCGATCGAGCGAAACCCGAGAGCTTTGTCAAAGGTAGCATCACTTCGTATGAACGCCTCCCAAGAGATTGAAGTTCTGATCCGGGCCAAATATCCCATCCTCTACATCGTGTCGTGGGAGGAGCAACGCGTCGAAGAGGCGCTCCAAAAGGTTTGCGCATCGCTTAACCGGACCTTTCACACCTGGTCGGTTACCCAAGGAATGAAACCGGCGGTCAACCGCCCGGCCGGCGCACCCAAGACATCCTCCCTTCCGGGCGAGTTGGAGGCGTTGGCGTTGGTCCACGAGGCGCCGGAATACACAGTGTTTCTCCTCAAGGACTTCCACCCATACATGCGGGACTATCGGGTGGTTCGCTTGATGCGGGACCTTGCCATCAAGCTTCGTGGACGTGCCGAAACATTAATCCTGATCGGGCCGACGCTCAACTTACCCACCGAGTTGGAGAAGGACATCACTGTCATCGACTTCGACTTGCCGGGACCGGCTGAGATCGAGGCGATCCTCGACCACGTCATCGCCGCTGTGAGGGACAATCCGAACGTCAACAGCAAGCTCGAATCAAGCGAACGGGAGTCGTTGGTCAAGAGTGCCCAGGGCTTGACTCAGGACGAGATCGAGTCGGTTTTTGCGCGCAGCCTGGTCGAGAGAAAGCGGTTCGACCTGGACATCGTGCTCGAAGAGAAGAAGCAGATCATCCGTAAGTCGGGACTGCTCGAATACTATGCCCCCGATGCGCAGATCAAGGACGTCGGCGGACTGGAGCTGCTGAAAGCCTGGCTTGACAAACGCGCAGAGAGCTTTACCGACCGGGCTCGCGAATTTGGCATTCCCGCTCCGAAAGGAATCCTTCTTCTTGGCGTGCAGGGCTGCGGAAAGTCGCTCGTGGCCAAGGCGATCGCCGCCCAATGGAATCTACCTCTGCTCAAGCTCGACGTCGGCCGAATCTTCGGTTCGCTCGTCGGCCAAAGCGAGGAGAACATTCGGCGAGCCATCGAAGTCAGCGAGTCGGTGGCGCCGTGCATCCTGTGGGCAGATGAGTTGGAGAAGGGCTTTGCCGGTGCGAGCGGGGGCGGAGTCAGCGACGGCGGTACGACCGCTCGGGTGTTTTCGACGTTCTTGACCTGGATGCAGGAGAAGACGGCGCCCGTCTTCCTCATGGCAACCGCAAACGACGTTACCAAGCTTCCGCCGGAAATGCTGCGAAAGGGCCGCTTCGACGAGATCTTCTTCGTCGACCTGCCAGACGAGGCCGAGCGCGCGGAGATCTTCGAGATTCACCTCAAAAAGCGCAAGCGAGACGTGGCCAAGTTCAGCATGAAACCGCTCGCCAAGGCGACCGAAGGGTTTAGCGGGGCTGAGATCGAGCAGGTGATCGTCGGTGCGCTTTACGTCGCTTTCGACCAGAAGCGAGAGCTGATGCAAAAAGACCTTCTCGCCGAAGCCAAGGTGGTCGTGCCCCTCAGCGTGATGATGCGCGAGGAGATCGACGAACTGAGGACTTGGGCTCAGATGCGCACTCGGCCGGCTTCAAAGGTCGATAAGGCCTAGAGGGCGGACTTCACCATCAGGCGCGTTACGCCAAAGGAGCCGATTGCGGTAATGATGACGGCAAGAGGGACGAACCCTGCAATCAGGGATAAAAATGCGCCGATGATGGTGCCCGCAAAAAGGAGCGCAAGAGTATCGTTCCTCTCGTTTCGGGTCTTAGCTTCGCGTGCCGCCATAAGAAGATGATCCTCTCGCCGAGATGCGTCAACAAGTCCCGTGTTTCTGGTACGCCTTTTCGGGAATGAGATCCGGCGAGAATCTCTACCGCCATTGTCACGGCCCCTTTCCGTGCCCAAGCCGTCAGTGGGTCCATTGCCGGACCACGTCGATCAAAGGTCCCGAGTCCAAGAAGCGCTGTTCCATCGGCACATGTTTGAGATTCTCAAGCCAGCCGTCGATGAGCGGCTGGCTCGCCAGGCGCTCGAAAACTCGCTGCCAATCGACCGATTTCTCATCCACTCCTTCACCGACTCCCAATGATCGGACCCTCGTTTCCTTGGCGGTACCGGCCGTCACCAGCATCGGGGTTTCGAAGGCCAGGCAGTAGAAGAGCCGGTTAGGTATCGCATGACGAACGTTCAGGTTTGAGCTGTCGTCGAGGATGACTTGAACGTCCATCTGAGAATGGATTTCGCGCAAGGTCTCCGGGCTTTCGCGATAGGTCCCGTGGAACTGGATGTTCGGGCTCGCATTGGCGAAGGTCCTGGCCATTTCCGCTCCCGGTCCCCCTCCCCAGATCCCGAGCGTCACCGTGGCGCCGCCATCGAGTGCGACCGCCTTCAGCAACCGCTCGTAGAGTTCGGCGTTACGCAGGAACCCGGTCCAACCGAGCCGGATCGGTCGCCCGCAGCGCTTCTTGGTCGTTCCTGCCAGAGGTATATACTCCGCCGCCAGCCGGTTCTCCAGGACGATCAGCTTGTCTTCTGAGCTGGGCTGTCGAAGGCGATAGTGGGCGTCGAACATCGGCCGGCTCGTCATGACCAGTCGATCGCACCGCTTGAGAACCTGCATCTCCAACCACTCGGCCACCGACTTCTTCAGCGAGGGCCTCATGCCCGCCGTCGGAAGGTCTGCCACCTCCCAAACGAACCGGTCGCTGGGACGCTTGAGTAAGCACGCCAAGATGCCGGATTCGAGTCCAAACCCGTAGAGAACCTGGGGCCCCGAACACTCTCGGACTTTGCGCTTCGCGACGGAGAACGCCTTTGGAAATCCCACCAATCGTTTCAGGTGTTCGCCGTCGGTCGCCTTGGGCATGAGAGTCACTTCCATGCCTACCGGCCAGGTGTTTTCCGGGTAGTAGCCTCGTTGATAGCAGACCACGACCGATTCGTCGAATTCGCCCATCAATGATGCGCCCCGCCTTTGCTCTCGCGGGTCGCATTGGACCGGACAGATGAAGACGATGCGTCGGGTGGAGGCCAAGGTTTTTTCAGTATATTGTGAGTCGCAAACCCAAATAAGCGGTAAACATGCACATTCTCGTTATGCCGTCGTGGTATTCGAACTCCCTTCAACCGCAATCGGGGATCTTCTTTCGTCACCACGCCCAGAGTCTGGCGGCTCTGGGGCATCAGGTCGGCATCGCATTCTATGAGGCACGGGTGCTCAGGAGCCTGTCTCCCCAGGGCTTGCGAGAGAATCACTTCCAAACCCAGATCAGCCCGGAATTCGGCATCCCTACCGTCAGGCTCAAGGGCTGGAATCCGTTGTCGCAGAAACCGGCAGGAGCGAAGCTGCGCGGGCTCCTTTACGAACGCGCTGCCCTGGCCTACATACGGCGTTACGGCAGGCCCGATGCCGTGCACGTTCAGAGTGGGATGTGGTCGGGCCTAGGAGCATTGAGGCTTCACCGACGCCTCCATATTCCGTATCTCCTCACCGAGCACAGTAACTTCGTGCCCGGGCCGGATGATCCGACGATGAATGGCCTCTACCGAGAGGTCGCACGGAACGCGGCCAAGGTAACTGCCGTCAGCACTTCCCTTGCCCAAGATCTCCGGCAGAAAACCGGGATCGAGGAGATCTCCATTGTCCCAAATTGCATCGAATACGACCTCTGGGCAAAGCCAAGGCCGGTCACCGATAGCAAGACTAGCCGCTTCGTTTCGGTCGGTCATCTGATCCCCCTCAAAGACTTCGATCTTCTGTTGCGAGCGTTCGCGAACGTCCACGCCAAGTCGCCAATGTCGACCCTGACTATCGTTGGTGACGGAGTTGAGCGGAACCGGCTATCCGAGATGGCCCGCGAGATGGGATTGTGCGATTGCGTCACATTTTCAGGCGAACTCGACCCGTCTCAGGTACGCGATGTACTTCGTAGCGCGAACTGCTACGTTTGCGCCAGCAAGGTCGAGACTTTCGGAGTTGCCGTGCTAGAGGCTTTGGCATGCGGCCTCCCCGTCGTGTCGACCCGATGCGGAGGGCCCGAGGATTTTCTGCGCGCTCCTTCGAGCGTGTTGGTTCCATTGGGTGACGTCGACTCCATGGCGCGTGCGATGCTGGATCAGATCCGGCCAGATCGCCCCGAGGTTTTCGAGCAAGCACGTCAGATCGCGTTCGCCTACAGCCTGGATCAAGTTGGACCGGTGCTGGAGGCGGCGCTCAAAGCGACGCTGGTGTCCGGTGCAACCAGTTCGGGCCAATAGACTTCCGGCAGGATGCCGTGCTCGACAATGAGGTTGCCGAACTCGCGCAGCCCCTCTAGTTCGCGCTCGTAGAGCGGATAATGCATGATGTGCCGCAGGTAACGGTCGCACATCTCGAAAGACAGTCGCGTCTGCGCCGGTGCGTCGGCCACGACCGCATCCATCCGACGTTGGCCCTCTTTCTCCGCGAGCCATAGCCATCCCGCTAGTTCGGAATTCAGTGACTCCACACCCATCCATGTCGCCCAAACGAACGGAAGCTCAGTCAGCCGGTACCACTCGGCGCCAAGGTCCAGGATATGCAGCCCTTCGCCCTCCTCTCGCATCCCATTGTCGCCGATCAATACGCACGCGTCATGGTCGGCGAGCATTGTCGAAAGATCCGGTGGTAGCGGCTCCATCGAAGGGACTACGCCGAAGTTCTCGTGCAACACAATCTGGGCGAGCGCGTTGCTCGTCATCGAGCTTCGATCCAGAGCCAGACTCCGAATCTCGGTGGGTGGTACTTTGCTGAACACCCGCACGCTTAGCACCTCCTGCTGCGTGCCGATGCATACTCCCAGCGCCACTCGCCGGCCGGGAGCCCGTAGCGATTCGATGGACGACACCATGATTGCATCGGCCTCGCCGGATTCCAGAAGCGGTGGAAGCAGGGACGGAACCTCGTAGATCACTTTGACGGGGCTCTGATCTCCCAGATCCTCGAAGAGCCGAACCAGTGGCTTGGCATTGAGGTAAGGAACACTGCCGACCGTATACATCAGTGCGGTTCTACCTTATCGGACGGCAGCCGCTGAGCCACTGCAATCACACTGCTTCCCCAAGGTAAATCGAACCGTGATATCATCGCCGCCTCCAGGTTCTGAAGGGCGATCAGCGTGTCGTTCATAACCTTCGGCAGCACCACCAAAGAGGCCTTGGCCGGGCCTCGTTTCCGCTTCTCGAAGAACCGCCAAACCACAATGATCGGAAACAGGAAGAAGACAGAGTAGCTCGCCCGCTTAATCACGAAACCTGCCTCTTCGAGGCGCTTCCGCACCTCCTTGGTCCGGTACCGCCGGAAATGCATGAGGGCGATATCGTGCGGCCCCCACAGGCTTCGAAACGCGGGAACGCTCATCACGAGTATCCCTCCCGGCCGAAGGACCCGATATGCCTCCGCAAACGCGGCGGCATCGTCCTCGATGTGCTCAAAGATATCTAGGCCGATGATCGCGTCCATCTGTTCCGACGCGACCGGCAGTTTCGCGCCGTCGCCGATAATGAGCTTGCGGAGCGACCTCTGTCGGCAGTACCCCATTGCCAGAGTGCTCATATCGAGGCCGATAGGGTTGGCCCATTCCGCAAGTTCGTGCAGGACTACTCCCGTTCCGCAACCCAAATCGAGGACGTCTGGTTGGGTGACCGTTACATGATCCTTCAACAAGTCGATAGCGAGTCGGCGACGTCCGACGAACCACCAGTAGTGGTCCTCCAACTCGAACATCTTTGTGTACTCGTCTGGGTTCATGCTCGTCTGCTGCCGCCAACCTGGCAACCGGTCGTAAGTCTGGCCGAAAGAATGGGCACTTGTCGATTGCAGGAACCAAACATATGACTATCCCGGCCTGCTAGTCGTCCTCGCGGATCGTCAATCGCCGCGCCTTGCCCCACATGCGAATCTTGACGAGGTCACGCAACGCACGGGGCCCGTCTCGCATAAGCACTACTTTGGAACCCTCCTGATCGAGCCAGCGAATCGGCACTTCGTCGATGCGGAAGTTCATATCCTTGGCGATCATCAGCGATTCGAAGTCGAACCCGAACTCGTTCAGCTTGCAGCGTTTGAAGATCTCATGACCCACGTGCTTCTTGAACATCTTAAAGCCGCACTGGGTGTCTTTGATCCCGCGAACGGCAAGGACCTGTATGAGCTTATTCGAAAGACGGCCGAACATCTCGCGGTACAGCGGCTGGTGCTTATCGAGTTGACTCTCGCGCAGTGGCCGGCTGCCGATTGCGATATCCGCTCCTGCCTCCATGTGCGGCAGCAACTTCTCGGTCTCTTCCTGAGGCGTCGCCAGATCCGCATCGCAAAACAGAATCAGATCGCCCTCGGCGGCGAGTATCCCCGTTCGAACGGCATATCCCTTCCCACGGTTTGGCGTGTAATCGATCAGGCGAAACGCCGGGTGCTCCTTGGCAAACTCGGTGACAATTTGGGCGGTACGATCCTTGCTTCCATCCGATACGACGGTCACGTCATAGGAATAGTCCTGGGCCTCGTAATATTCATGCAGCCTGGCAAGAGTACGGGGCAATCGCTGTTCTTCGTTGTAAGCGGGAACGACTACGCTGAGATGCGGCATGGACAAAACAAACGCAGTCTACCGCCGAGGCGTTCCAAATACCTCAAGCAGGAACTACCCATACGTGGCGCGATACCTGTTTGCCCACTGTGACGGATTTGCCGTCGATGTCCAGGTAAATCAAGGAGTCGATCTGGCTGCTTCCGGTGGCTTCGAACTCGACGCCCGGCTTCAAACCTAACTCCTCTAGGTGCTGGAGAAACTCGACGCGCTCGTCGCTGATACGCACCATTCGGAGCTTCCCTGCCCGAGCATCCTGTAGTCGGATACTCGGGTCGGGCGCATCGGCGTCGATCGGATTGCCGTGAGGACATGTAGCCGGGTGTCCGAGCTTCTCGTTGATTCGATCGATGATGTCTTCGGAGATGTAATGCTCCAGCTTGCACGCCAATTCGTGAACGTCGTTCCAGGGCAACTCGAGATGGTCGACGAGGAACCGCTCCAAGATCCGATGAGCCCTCGTCAGCTGTTTGGCGACTTTCTCGCCGAAATCGGTCAAACGGATGCCCTGATACGGAGCGTGCTCAACCAAGCCGAGCTCGGCCAACTTCTTGACCATCGAGGTGGCCGAACCCGCGCTCACGCACATGTAAACGGCGATCTCGCCAGTGGAGACCCGGTCGACCTCCTTCTGAAGTCGGAAGATTCCCTCGACGTACTCCTCAACGCTTTCGCTGAAGGCGCGCTGAGTCTTGTGCTCGTCGCCCGGACGGCAACTTGCGGGCACACGCAAAGAGAATTCCTTAGCCGGCATAGGATCAGTTTACTGCGTCGGTCCAAACCGGCTCAGGTGTCAGCGAACGCGCTCGACGATCACGTATGTGTCGGTTCCGTCCGTGCCCTCGACATTATCCAGGTTCGCATCAACTTTGCCCCTAAAGATCGAAACCACCGCTTGGTTCTTCAAGACAAAGCTCTGCCGGCTCCGCGAGCCGGTTCCTATGCACCAGCCTTTGGATTCGCAAAGCTCGATCTCCGCATCGCCCCAAGCTTTGTCGTATGGCTCGTGAAGGTTGAAACGCTCAATTGTCGCCTCAACGTGCGGCCTGATCACTGACTCACTGTGGTCGATTCGAGTCGAGCCCTTTAAAAAGTTAAAGCCGTAGTCGGGCGTTTTTAGCGCCGCCGCAACCACGCCCAAAGTCAACGCCGCGAGAACAGACGAGACGATCGTCTTCTTGTTCAAAATGCACCTCGTTCGAATGAATCGCGCGTCGGTGCGCTTCGTTGAAGGGAGCAGTGTGAGGTGCGTCTTTGGTCGCCTGCAAATGGGTTGGCCCGGAGCGGCGCCCCCTTCAGTCTAGAAGTTCATACGGACAAAACGGCCAATTGATTCGAACGTTCTCGGCTAGACGAACATGCCGGGGTTTCTCGCGGCAAAGGACTCTACAACTTCCTTCGCCTCGACAAGGTCCAAGCCTGTCTTCTCGCGAATGTACTTGATGGCTTCGAGCTTCCCCGCCCGGTTTCCCCGATCCGCCCGGCGCTGAAAGAATCCCTCCAAGAGCAGGTCGACGGCCGCTTGTGAGGAGCCCTTCAGTGCGTCCATACGACCTCGCTTGGCTCGCCACTTTTCGAACTCCTCGTGATAGCCCTCGCTGCTTCGAAAGAAAGTCTCGAACACGCTGAAGGCCAATCCGATTCCCCAGCCAAGCATCGGCCAGATAGCCCAGAAGTAGCCGCCTGTCGCCAGGTTAATGGCGCAGAGCCCGCCATTGACAATAACGTAGCTGGCCAAGTGGCTATAGAAATCCCGCCGAATCCTCCGATCAAACTCCGCACGATCGCTCTGTTCGAGTCGCGACACCTGAAGCTGCCGTTCGGCAAGCTCCACCGATTCGGGCGATATGCCTAGCTCAGCGGCCGTTTCAAGGAGTCGATCTCGACTCATTCCTGCAGCCGGGGACGAGATGTTGGAGGCCAAACGCAATATCTGCTCTGCTTCGTCTTCTTTATAGAAGCGCTGCTGACTCTCGGCCATCGATCCTATTGTACGTCTTGAAAGCGATGTGGGTTGATCGAATTTCCATCTAGAGCGCCGAGCCAGATGTACCGTATTCGCCATCGCGCCAAACCGGACCGTTCGGTGTCGTCCGATCCACCTAAAGCCCGAGGTCCATCGACGACGAGAACGATCGCCCAGGCCAAGACGGCAATCAAAAACCAAGCGGCAGCCTTGGTGACCGCCCCAAGACAAGCGACGGGGTAGGTCAAGGAACTGCGGGGGAATCGACTTGCCGAAACGGCGCGGTATTTCCTTATAGCGATGACAGTCTCTTCCCGTTCATGGACCTGAATGCAGTTCAGGTGCCAAGTCTAGGTTCAGTCACTGGCCGGCGGCTTCGCCAATATTGCGAATTGACGGCAAGGGGCGAATCCTGGGAGTTCTCTTGCTGGATCGGGAAGGTCAAATTGGTCAGTCCCGGCGGTTTCTGGCATGGCGGTTCCGTTCTCCGGGTCTCGCGCCGATGTGTATCCCCACGACAAACGGCCTTCCCTCAGAAAACTCTGACTTGGCCCCAACGACAGTCGCGATGGCGGCACGTTCCTCGGGAGTCACCACCTTTGTGGCGACCCACTTTTCATAGCCGTCCCGATAGAGGCCCCCGCTCTTGACGAGAGTAGCGTAGGCATGAATCGCCAGTCCGATCCCCCATCCGAGAAGGGGAAATACGAACCAGAGTTCCTGAATGCCTGTCAGCAGGTTTATGGCAAGCAAGAACGCGTTGATGATCAGGTAAGTGACCAGGTGCGTTCCGAATTCACGCCGTTGCCGGTCGGCGAACTCCAGGCGAAATTGGGACTCCAATTTCTGCGACCGCAACTGGTTCTCTGCCTGCTCCACGGCTTCTGGTGATATCCCCAGCTCCGACGCCGTAGCAAGTAAACGCTCTCGATCGATGGCTCTCGGCGAAGCTGATTGGGACGCGGCAAGGCGCAGGATCTCCTCTGCTTCATCATCCGAGTAAAAGCGATGCTCAGGTCCTTCCACGGTCACGACATTGTACGTTACGCATCACCGTCAGGATGCAAGAACTTAGCGCCAGAGCCATCGAAGCGCATCGGGCAGAATGGCCCTTCCTTGAAGGTCGCTGTGGAATCCATGCCCGAACACAAACCGATAGTCGTATCCCTTGAACTTGAGCGCGGCTGCCATTGACTGATTGGCCAATGGCCAGTTCCCGAATTCGTTATCCAGATCGTTGCTTCCGTCCTGCAGAAACACGCGGATCGGTTTCGGTTCGGTGAGCCGTATCAACGCCGGATAGTTGTGACCGCCCTCCCGATTGTCTGTGCCATGAGCGATGTTAGTGAATGAGCCGACCCAGGACATGACCTTCGAGAACTGGTCCGGGCGCTGCCAAGCGGCAGTGAACGCGCAGATTCCTCCACTGCTGATGCCGGCAATCGCCCGGCTGCCCGGATCCTGGCGCAGTTTGACTGTCTTCTCGACCTCGGGGAGGATCTCGTCCAATAGGAAACGCGAGTACCGATCCGATAGGGTGTCGTACTCAAAACTCCGGTTCGACGACTTCCCGGAGAAACTCCCCGGACTGATGAAGATGCCGACCGTCACCGGCATCTCCTTCTTGGCGATCAGGTTGTCCATCACCGTTGGCACATATCGAACCATCGATTGGCCGTCCTGAAAGATCATCGTGCAAGCTGGCTCGTCGGCCCTATACTGAGCCGGCACATAGACCCACCAATCGCGGTCCGTTCCTTCAAACACGCTGCTATGCCATGACGGCTTCTGTGTAACAGTTCCCTTGGGGTTCTCTGGACGCGGCTCGCTATCGGGATCGGAGGAGTACGCCTCGATCGCCTTCCAATCACCCAACCGTTGGCCATCCACCTCATATGCCCATCGTCCGCCAAAGCCCTCGGGCAGCCGATCCGATCCGACCCACTTGCCCGTCCGTTCAAGGGGAGTTAGGGAAAGGAGATAGCTTGAGTCCTCTGTAATCACATGGACCCGCTTCGAGGTTGGCGCCGAGATCGCCCACACGGCAAACAGCCCCTGAACTTTGACCGAAGTCCCGTCGCGAAGCGCTTGGGCCCCGAACCACTTATCGACGATCCCGGCGACGTCGGCGTCTCGGTGGGCCGAATGCATGAGGTCATAGAATGAGTTCGGCGTGATCGTCTGCGAGGATTGAACAAGCGAAAGAACGGCTACGAGAACAGTCGAGAGCATCATATTGAGACGGTTGGGCTTGAGATGAGGTACGTTCGAATCATGCCAAGTCGCTGGAACCACGCGATTTGGAGGCGGCTTTCGCCGATTTTATACGTCGCTATGTTAAGGACCGTGAACGAGTGAAGGTTGGGATCGTCGGCGCGGGCATCAGCGGCCTTTCCGCTGCCCGCCAATTGCACTACAACGGACACAAAGTAGTCGTCTTCGAACGGGCGGCATCCGTCGGGGGCCGCGTATCTACGATCAAAAAAGACGGATTCGTGTGGGACACCGGTGCAACGAGCATTGCGCCGCGCGGCAAGAGGATTGAGAGGTTTCTTCTCGAGGAATTGCACACCGAAGATCTCGTCAAGATAGAGAAGCCGATCTATGTTCACTCAGGGCTAAGAGTATCGCCGGGTAGCAACGGGACGCCTCGCTACACTTTTGCCGGCGGAAACGTTGTCCTCGCCCAAAAACTGGCAGAGGGCCTCGACATTAGGCTCAATCAAAACGTAGACGAAATCGAGCGGGCGAACGGACGGTTCCAGATTGAAGACGAAGGGTTCGACGCGATCATTCTGTCGGCACCGATTCCCCAAACTTCGCTTCTGCTTTGGAGGTTGGGAGAGAATCGGCCGACCGGTAATGTGCGATACCGCCCTTGCCTCAGCCTTCTGCTAGGATACGACGCGCCGTTACCGCGCACCCAATACCATGCACTGCTGGATACCGAGCAGCTTCATCCGATGACCTGGCTGTGTCTCGAATCGGTCAAGGCCCCCGGAAGGGCGCCAGAGGGCGGTACCGCGCTGGTGGCCCAGCTTAGCGCAACCTACAGTCATGTTCAGTACGAGCAGGACGACCAGTTTCTGGTTCAAACCGTGACCGGCTTTGTCGAAAGACTGTATGGGCCGTCGTTCCAAAGCCCCAAAAGCTGGAATGTAATTCGATGGAAGTACTCGCAACCGGAGAGCTTGGCCACATTTGAGAATGTGAACCCAAAGGGCTCCCGAATCCTAGTCGCGAGCGATGGCCTTGTTGGAGGGCATATCGAGGATGCATTCGAGGTCGGAACGCGAACGGCCTCACTTTTAGTAGAAGAGGATTGATCGTTAAGAAAATGTTCAAGGCCCCTTTCATTCCCGTCCTGATCGCGATGGTCGGGTTCAGCAAAACCGAAATTCAACTGGACATTTACCGGGGTGATGCGAAGGTCGGTGGGGGTTCGTATTCGGAGAAATTCGACCACGGACGGAAGACCAGCATCTTCATCCTCCAAGGCAAGGAAGACGACGGAACCACCCGCAAGATCGTTCAGACGAAAGTCATCGACCGCAATGCTGTTCCGATAACCGAGTCCGAGACGATCACCGAATCAGGTTCGGGCGGAAAGCACGAGATCTCCCTTAAGGTCCATTACGACGACACCGGAACCGCCGTATTGGTCGTGACCCAAGACGACCACCAATCCCGGGCCCGCACGACTGAACGGACCACTTCGCCGCCACTAGGCTATAGCCTGGCCGACGAAAGCGATCTGTGGTTCAGCCAGAAACAGCCCAGTCCCGGCACCACGGTCCGAAGCACCGTCTTCGACATCGAAAACGCCCGGTGGCAACGGGTTGAGACCACCTATGTCGGCAAGCGATGGATCAACTTAGGGGTCCACCGTATCCAGGTTCACGAGGTCCGCGACGTTCGAGACGGCGTGCTTCGAGAGGTCTATCTCGACGACAAGGGACTCCCCGTGCTCATGAAAGCCGGAATGTTTCGAACCGAGAAGCACTTCTAGCGTCCACCAAGCTTGTCTAGAAAAGAATCTTGTCCAGCCCGACGGTCAGTCCGTGGAGCGATCGGACGGTCTTGGCACATACCTTAACCCCTTGCATAAACGACGCCCGATCTAGCGAGTCGTGCCGAATCGTTAGGGTCTCACCCGGGCCGCCGAAGATGACTTCTTGATGGGCAAGCAGTCCGGGCAGACGCACAGAGTGAACCGGAACGGCGCCCACTGAGCCGCCTCGGGCACCATCCGCTTTGATCAGCGGCTTAGGAAGCGGAGTGGGGTCGGTTGTCCGTGCTCGGCTGATCTTGTCAGCCGTTAGCATTGCCGTGCCGCTGGGAGCATCCTCCTTACGGTCGTGATGAAATTCGATTACTTCCGCGTCCGGAAGCCACTTGGCGGCAAGCTCGGCGAAGTGCATCATCAAAACGGCGCCGATCGCGAAGTTGGGAACGTACATCCCTGGAGTGCCGTGCTGTACGCATAGTTCGCCAATCTCGACCAGTCCAGCCTCCGATAGGCCGGTCATTCCGAACACGAACGAAACTCCCCGCTCTACACAGGCTTTCGCGTGGGGCAACGCCACCGAATGGTGGGAGAACTCTACGATTACCGACGGCTTGGTGCGGTCGAGTGCGGCCTCCAAGCTATCTTCCACTGAAAGATTCGGCGCCAAAGGGCCGGCGAGATCTTGGGTCTGTGAACCGACTTCGGTTCGGTCGATTGCAGCCACAACTTCGAAGCCAGGATCACACCCGAGCGCTCGAAGCACCTCTCGCCCCATTCGCCCGGCTGCACCCACCACTGCCACCCTGATTCGCTGCTCACTCATGTCGTGTAGGTTGTACCACGATGCTTCGAGTTTCGTTGCTGCTGCCCCGTCCGAGTTTTGGCTGACTGGCCCACCGCGCAGGTACGATTCAGAGCATGCCTGACGAGCAACTGACCTACCGATCGGCGGGGGTGGATATCGATGAAGCGCAGCGCGCTTTGCGAGCCGTGATCGGAGACGTAAAGGCGACCTACACCGATAGCGTCGTTTCCGGCGTCGGCGGGTTTGGAGCTCTGTTTCGCCCTTCATTCGGCGATATCGAGCATCCGCTGCTCGTAAGTTCGATCGACGGCGTGGGCACAAAGACGAAAGTCGCCGCCATGGTGGGCGAGTATTCCGGTCTTGGCCAGGATATTGTCAACCACTGCGTGTACGACATCCTGTGCCAAGGCGCCAAGCCGCTTTTCTTCCTGGACTACTTCGGCTGCTCGCGGTTACAGGGCCTGATGTTCGAGGAGATCGTTCGCGGGATGGCACAAGCATGCAAGGATGTCGGAGCATCTTTGGTTGGAGGAGAAACGGCAGAGATGCCAGGCGTCTACCTCGAAGATGAGATCGACCTGGTAGGTTCTATTATCGGCGTGGTCGACATGGATCGCAAGCTTCCGCGAGGCAAGATGAAACAGGGCGATTCGGTCATCGGCATTGCCAGCAACGGCCTCCACACGAATGGTTATTCGCTCGCAAGGCGAGCTCTATTTGAGATGGGAGGCCTATCCGTACGCGACGAAGTGCCTGGATTGGGCAAAACCATCGGTTCGGAATTGATCCGGCCGCACCGGTGCTACTTCAACGCGGTCTATCCAATGCTCCAAGATTCCGATAACATCTACGCGGTTGCCCACGTCACGGGTGGGGGACTTTACGATAACATTCCCAGGGTGCTGCCCTCGGACGTACGCGTAGTCATCGAAAAGCGATCGTGGACTCCTCTGCCAATCTTCAACTTGATTCAGCAATCAGGCAATATTCCCGACGTCGAGATGTATCGCGCGTTCAACATGGGCATCGGCATGGTGATTATTGCCGACCGCTTCGAAGCGCCCGGTCTCGTCCAGCGACTAAACGAAAATGGGGAATCGGCCGCTATTGTCGGCGAAGTGCAACCCGGTTCTCACGAAGTCCAGATCGTCTAGCCCGGCGCAGAGCGGGCGGAATCCGCCCGCTCTGATCGCTTACCTCGGGTTGCCGACCTACTCGAGCTGGAACACGAATCGAGCATTTCCAAGCGCGAACTCTTGACCGTTTACGAGTTCGGCTTCCTCTACCCGCTCGAAGTCGTCGTGGAGAACAAACGTCCCGTTACTTGACCCGAGATCGACTACCTTCCAGACTCCGTCTTCGCAAACGATTCGAGCATGCTTGCGACTAACGTAGGCGCCCTCCGGTTGTGGGCCGAGGTCGACATCGATCGGGCCGATGCTCGGATCGAACCGGCCTATCGTTGCCGGCGGGTGAACGATGAATTCCACATCCGTAAGCACCCCGCCGCGCTTGAGAACGAGTTTCGCCGTCTGCGCTAGCGGCGCCGCTTCGGCTTGAGTGTCGACGATCCCGTCATGGGCCTGTTCCATATCGGCAACTGCCGCCTGATCTTCAATTTCGTTTGTCATATGTTGTTGCCCTCCTGCTTGCCAATTCCCCGAGGCTCAGCACGATGGCAGAAACGATCAATCCGGGAATGAGTGTCCCGAAGGTAAACGTCTGCCCTGCATAAGAGACTTCCAAAGAGGGGTTATCAGTTCTCTTACCGTAAATCAAGCATGCGAAACTGGTGATAAATGCCGTGATCATCGAGGCGACCGCCCACTTCGATGAGACCGTCAGCTTGAATCTGGGCACGTAGATCGCAGTTACGGGCAGGATCAGGGCTCCGACAACCGCTCCACTATAGGCGTACCAAAGGTCGACGACTACGTTTTGAACCGTGAGGGCTATCCCAACCGCTAGCAGACAGGCGACTCCGAAGCCGATTCGAGTTCGGAGCTTGATCGCCTGCTCATCTAGGCTCGGGTTCAGACGTCCAAGAAACTCGCGGCCAAACGTCGCTCCGCTTACTAGCGTGTAGCCAACCATCGCCGACAGGACTGCTCCCGTCAGACCGCACAGGAACACTGCCTTCAGTCCGGGCGGCAAGACCTTCTCACCCAGCAATGGGAAGAGTTCCAGTCCAGGCGGCGTCGGCTTGAGTAGCGCGATCGCGTATAGGCCAGTTGTGACGCTCATCACGTCGAAGAGCATCCAGAACCCGATGCAGTAGAACAGGCCCCGCTTTCCCAGTTCGGGACTCCGTGCACTGGACACGCGTTGGTGGAATCCAGGGTCGACTACCGTCCAAGCGCCCAGGATGAAGAAACTCGTGAGACCTACCCAACCAACGTTGCCGTCCCAGTGCAGTAGCGCGGGATCCAGCTTACGAATCATTGTGGCCGGCGGCATGTGTATGAGACACCAGCCCAGCACCACAAAGAATCCGATGTACATGAGAAGGAATGCCAGCAATCCGACTCGGACATCGGCCAAGAGCCCTCCGCGATACAAAAACAACGTTCCCACGACGGTGCCGACGACTAGCGAGAGAACGGTGCCCCATCCAGTGACAAGATGAACCATCGTCCCGAGCATCAGCACGTGGGCAGCCGGAACGGCGAGTAGAAAAATCAAGATCGCCCCAACCAAGCCTGCCGCTTTACCCCAACGTTGGGCGAGTCGCTCCGGAATGCTGATCTGGTCCGCTTCACGAACACGCTTTGCAAATGCCAGCGCATAGACCAGCGCAAAGACGTAATAGGGCATCCCAAACAAAAGCAGGCCGCCGACGCCCTTCCATTCCACCGAACTTCCTACCGCCAGGACCCCGCCATACCAAGTGCTGACCAGCGTCGCAACAAATGCGGGGAGCGACAGGCTTCGCCCCGCCGCTAGATACTGCAGAATCGACACGTCGCGAAGTCGCGCCGAGAAACCGAGTCCAAGCACCGCGGCAACAAATAAGGCGATGACCGCCCCATCCAGATAGCCTATCTTGAGCGTTTCCGATGGCACTCGGCCATTTTGTCATGGGATCGGCGACAAATCACCCGACCAGTGCGGCAATTCGAGGGACGGATGCGAAAGAAAGAGGGCGGCAACCCCCGACGTGATCGAAACCTGAACCGGTCCCGTAGTTCGATTCGACAAGCTGAACATCCCGGCAGGGCTCAACTCGACGTCAACCAGCGGCCATTGAACGCCATGAAGATCTACGATCGAGCAGACGGTGATTGGCAATAGCGAGAGTCGCGTTCCGACCGGTAGGTCGTAGAAGCACTCAACTGGCCCCTTGAGAAGTTGGACGATGCCTCTTCTCACGACGAGTCGCACGTCCAAAGGAGATTTGGCGGCAGCATGAAACGTCGCCATCAAGTGGTCCAGATGGTCCCCCTCGACGCTACAGAGCGTGATCCGCTCTCCCCCAATCGACCTCACATAGTCAAGGAGTTTCTCGCAGTCCGAGGTATCTTGATCGGGCGCGTGAACGAGTGTCGTTTGCGCAGTCTTAGTACTATCGTAAATCGAATCAAAATCTCCGATCGCTACGTCGGGGATAATCCCCTCATCGTACAAGAGGTTTGCGCCTCCGTCAGCCGCAACCACGAATTCGGCAGATTCTGCCCATTTAGCGACTCGTTTTGGGTTGAGATCTTGGCCCGCTAATACCCCAAGAATGCGATCTTTGTTAAGGGTTCGAACCATACTCTGATGGTACTCCGAATCGTGCGATTCGGAAGATCCCGTGAAAATGTCAGGTTTGCCGACACCGTAGACGCCTGTCATACCAGTTTGAGATCATCTACTATATCAAGCGATATTTGAGGATATCCTCCGATAATTTATCTTAAAATCGTATCTACAGGCAATTCATTCCCCTCATTGCCGTTCTATCGGCTTTTACGGAGTTCGGCCATCACCGTGTTCTCATGACTTGCGTGTATAATCCGTTCCCCACCCGGCGAATTGTCGCCCATCGATGAGACCATGAAAGACCTATTCAGCCATGAGGAGTTAACGGAAACTACCGATCTGCAAAGTGCGTGGGAGGGTGTAATCAAGCGTCTCGGGCCGGATATTCCTTCAGCGTGGTTTGAGCGGTTTATCCGCCCACTGACTCCCGTTTCATGTAACAACGGAATCGTCCAAATCAACGTGCCCGGTCGATTCGTGATGGAGTGGGTCAAGGAACGATACTTAAATACCCTGCAGACCCTTTTGTCGGATGAAATGGGTTCTCACGTCGTCGTGGAGCTGGTCTCGCAACTTCAAGAGAAGAAGCCTCAGCCTAACCTGACCTCGGCGCCCATCCCAATTTCGACTTCCGTAGATACCGGTTTTCGTCCCTACGAGAAGTTCTCATTCGATACGTTTGTCGTTGGCCCAAGCAATCGGCTCGCGGTAGCCGGCGCCAAGGCAGTCGCGCAGAATCCGGGCAAGAAGTACAATCCGCTTTTCATCTATGGCGCCAGCGGCCTCGGAAAGACGCATTTGCTTCACTCAATCGCTCGAGAGATCCGGGCTGTGGACCCAAAGTGCCCAATCGCCTACGTCGGTGCACAGCAATTCACCGAGGGCTTTGTCAACGCTCTTCAGGCTGGCAAAATGGAGCACTTCCGCCGGACCCAGCGTTCGCTAGAGGTCTGGCTAGTCGACGATATCCAACTCATTGCGGGAAAGGACAAAACGCAGGAAGAGATCTTTCACACGTTCAATTACCTGCACTCTATGGGCAAACAGATCGTGCTGACTTCCGATCGGCCTCCTAGGGACCTGTATCTGTTCGACGAGCGCATCCGATCCCGCTTCGAGTGGGGACTGGTCGCCGACGTTCAAATGCCGGACACCGAGACAAGGTGCGCGATCCTTCGCTCCAAGGCAATGCAAGAGCATATGGACCTTGAGCACGGCGTGGCTATGTACCTTGCCGAAAATGTTCCCGGCAACATTCGCATCTTGGAAGGCGCTCTTACGAAGCTGGCGGTACAGTCGAGCATCGAAAGTTCTGGCATTACGATGGAGCTTGCTCATGCGATGGTGGACACCTATTACCGATCCGGCGTCCTGGCGAAGCCGGCTTTCACTGAGATCATCGGTACCATCGGCAAACACTTCAAGATCACGTCGGACGAGATCACCGGCGCCTCTCGCAAGGCCCCGATCGTTCACGCAAGGCACATAGCCGTGTATGTCACTCGAGAGATCACTGGTGACTCTTGGAAGCATATAGGCGGGCTATTTGGCGATCGAGATCACACTTCGATGATGCATGCTTACACGAAGATTCAAGAGATGATGCACCATGACCGCGAGCTGCGTGCCGCGGTGAAGATGCTGATCCGCAGTCTCTATCCAGAAGGCTGAACCGTCGATGCCGGAGATTCGTGAAGCAGGGGCATCAAGTATGCTCACCGCATGAAACTGCAGGACGCAACCTGGCAAGATGTCGAGGGTTTCCGGCGGGATTGCGTCGTGCTCATTCCAACCGGATCGCTTGAGCAGCATGGTCCCCACCTACCTCTCTTCACCGACTCGCTCATCGTCACGGCGGTTGCGGAGGCGGTAGAAGCACGGCTGACAGAGTCTGTCATCCTCATCCCGACGCTTTGGCTTGGAGCAAGCGGCCACCACCTCCGCTTTCCTGGCAGCTTGAGTTCCGACTTCGACAGCTACATGGGCGAGATCCAAAGCTGTGTAGAGAGCCTTCTTCCCCATGGATTCCACAAGTTCTACATCCTGAATGGACATGGCGGGAACCGCGAACCGAACGGCATCGCCGCACGCCGCCTCAAGGAGGCTCACTTGCAGGCGACGATCGGCCAATCGGCCTATTTCGATTTCGTCAAAACCGTGATCTCGGATACGCTTGAAGGTCCGCTAAAGGAAATGAGACACGCGTGCGAGGCCGAGACGAGCCTGATGCTTTATCTGCATCCGGACCTGGTGCGAACTGGCAAACTACGGGACGATGGACTTGCCTCCGACCCGGCGGTTGCCGGTATGGTCCATCACTTCGACGAGATAACCGAGCAAGGCTCCTATGGCTATGCGACTCTTGCAACAGCCGAAAAAGGGGAACGGATTTTTGACGCAGCCGTAAAACAAGTAACCCAGGAGATAGACAGAGTCGCAAACGGGTATTTTCTGCGAGGGCTATGATAGCCAATGGTTTTTATGAATAAGAAGTCGCTGGTCGCGCTTGGAGCGCTCGTTACGGTCGTTTCGCCTGCCTTTGCGCAGCAGCCAACTCCCCCGTCCGCATCCTTCGGACCTTCAATCGGGATTTTCATGCCGTCAAGCAGCGAAATCCGAAAGGACCTGGGTTCGGGCGCCTTCCAGATTGGTTTCGGCGCTACCGGCGTCAGCCGTCCGAGCGAGGGATCGATCACGCCATCGCTTTCGCTGATCGTGGCGAAGGGCAATTCGAACTCGCTTTACATCGTCCCTTATACATTCGGCTACGAATACCACTTCGGTGTCGATAACAGCTCTGAGTTTCTGCCTTACATCCGGCCGTTCGCTGGTGTGGCCTATTACGACTACAGCATCACGGACACCGCAGGCAGCCACTTCGGTGTCAAGCGCCTGGGTGGTACGGCAGGTTTGGAAGCTGGCTTCCAGATCGGCTCGAAGATTCGAGTCTCGGCCAAATATAACTTCTTCACCCCATCAAGCGGATTCGATTTCGACGGCTTGAGCTTGAGCGCAACGTATGCCTTGTTCAGTCTATAAAGAGCACGCCTAAGGGCAGAGGCGCCGGATCCTCCGGCGTCTTCTCCTATAGACACTTCCCCGATGGCAAAAACCCTTCAGAATCTGGAAATCCCCACCGAAACGGCCGTGCTCGTCTTTGTCAACGAAGACGAAACCGAAGACCAGATCGTGGAGGACGAATTGGCGGGTCTTTGCGAAGCCGCTGCGGTGCAACCGATCGCTTCGATCCGTCAACGACTGGATCGCCCTTACAAGGGCACCTTTGTGGGCACCGGGAAGGTCGAGGAAATTCGAGCCTTGGCTCAGGAGGTCAAGGCCGATCTCGTTCTGATCGACAGCGAGGTCAGCGGCATGCAGCAAAGAAACTTGGAGGAGGCTTTCAAGTGCAAGGTGATCGATCGCACCCAGCTCATCCTTGACATCTTCGCCCGGAGAGCACGAACGCGCGAAGGCATGCTGCAGGTGGAGCTTGCCCAGTTGACGTACATGATGCCAAAGCTTATGTCCGTCTACACGAAGTTCGAACGGCAGAAAGGCGGCATCGGAATGAGGGGTCCCGGCGAAACCAAACTCGAATCTGACCGGCGCCTTGCACGAGACCGGATTTCGTCGCTTAAGGACGAGATCGAAGAGGTCAAGCGCATTCGAAACCAGCAGCGCGCCGGAAGGCGAAAACACCCGTTTCCATTCGCCTCCATCGTCGGCTATACGAGCGCCGGAAAGTCAACCTTGATGAACCAAATGGCCGGCACCGACCTACTTGCCGATGCAATGCCATTCGCCACGCTGGATCCGACGACCCGAAAGATTGACCTCGCCGATGGATACGCATTGTTCCTAACCGATACGGTTGGCTTCATCCGCAAACTGCCAACTCACCTGGTTGCCGCCTTCCAGTCCACTCTAGAGGAAGTCACGTACTCCGATTTCATCATGCATGTCGTCGACCTCTCCAATCCGGCATGGGAGATGCAGTCAGATGCTGTAATGGAGACTCTTGAGAAGCTTGGGGCTCACGACAAGCCAATGGTCACGATATTCAACAAGATCGACCTCATTCCAAATAAGGTCGAACTGAGGCGGATCGTTGCCGAGTGGCCGAATTCGGTTGCCATATCGGCATTCAACGGCCACGGTTTGAACGACCTCCAACTTGCGATCAAGAGACAAGTCCAATCTCTCCTCGGGACAGTTCATGCGCTAATCCCATACGAATTTCAGTCCATGTTGCAGGAGTGCTATAACTTCGGCCGAGTTCTCAAGCAGGAGTATCGGGAGGATGGCATCTACATCGAAGCCGAGTTGGTCTCGGAGATGCGCCAGAAGCTCGAGAAGTACCGTGTTTGAGAGGCGCGCTGCCTTCCTAGGAGATAACCGGAGGGCTGATCAATCCTAGTTCGCGAATGGCTGACCAAGTCTCGTGACGCGCTAAGTGCCAATGGAGTCGACGCTGCCTTTTTGGAGGCGCAGCTCCTCGCCTGCCATGCACTCGGCGTCGACCGATCGTGGCTGTTCGCACACGGCGAAGACATTGCACCGATCAAAATCTTGGACCCGTTGCTCGCCCGTCGAATGAATCACGAACCACTTGCCTACATCGTCGGTCGGCGCGAGTTTTACGGCCGCGTGTTCTACGTGGACCCGCGGGTTCTCATTCCAAGGCAGGAAACCGAGCTCTTGGTCGAATTCGCTCTCGACTGGATTCGACCCCGCCAAGGCAACCGCCCGAAGGTCCTTGACCTGGGCGCCGGATCGGGCTGTATCGCAATCACCGTGAAGTGCGAATTCCCCCAAGCAGATGTCGTCGCCACCGACATTTCTGAAGGCGCCCTCGACGTTGCTCGACAGAACGCCAACGCGCTGAACGTCGATATCGAGCTGGTCTTGTCGGACATGTTTGCAGGTCTCGGCGATAGGCAGTTCGACTTGATCCTTTCCAACCCTCCTTATATCGCATTGAGCGAATCGCTGGCAGAAGAGGTCGTGGGATACGAGCCCCGACTGGCGCTCTTTAGCGGGCAGACTGGGCTGGAGCTTTACGAGCGACTCGCCAAAGAGGGCGCCAGTCATCTGTCGAGTGACGGACGATTGGCAGTGGAAGTCGGCTACCGCCAAGCCATTTCCGTCGCGCATATCTTCACTGAACATGGGTGGCTGCACGTGGGCACAATGAAGGATCTTGGAGGCATCGACCGAACTGTGCTTTTCGAACGTGCCAAAAGGACGCCGAACGATTCATAATTCTTGGAATGCAGATCGTCGTTCCTGACGAATACAAGCATCTCTACGTGCAGAACGGCGAGCGCCCGGTCGTCAAGATCCCTGCGCCTGTCCTTCGACAGGTGGCAGGCGATGTGACGAAGATCAACAAGAAGTCCCTTCTATTGATCGACGACATGATGAGAATCATGCGAAAGGCCAATGGCGTCGGGTTGGCCGCGCCCCAAGTCGGCATCCTTCAGAGGATCATCGTGATCGCCCCGGACGGCATGAGACCAACTGCGCTCATTAATCCGAAGATCGTGGTTTCCGAGGGCGAGCAGGTGGGACAGGAAGGCTGCCTGAGCATCCCCGGTTTGTACGGCGACGTTAAGCGCGCTCAATACGTGGAGGTAGAAGCCCTGGACCGCCGGGGCAGAGAATTGACCTACGAACTAGAGGGCATGCCTGCTCGAGTAGTGCAGCATGAAATCGACCATCTGGACGGCGTCTTGTTCATCGATAAGGTGATCGCTGAGACTCTGCACTGGACAAATCCTGAAGGATCCGATGACCCAGCAGAATAGCCCATGTCGCTGATCTTTTTCGGCACTGGTTCCTTTGCCATCCCGTCGCTTCGCATTCTTGCCAACGACGTGTCTCTCGTCGTGACCCAGCCCGATCGTCCTAGCGGGCGTGGACTGCGCCTCACCCCGTCTCCGATCAAGCTGCAGGCCATCGAACTCGGCTTGCCCGTCGAGACGCCAGAGAAGAGCAGAGCACCGGAGTGGATCGAGCGGTTCCTCGAAATCAAGCCGGACGCCCTTGTCGTGGCAAGCTACGGACAGATCCTGTCCCAACGCCTCCTCGATACCGCGAAATTTGGTGGCATCAATCTCCACGGTTCGATCTTGCCCAAGTACCGGGGCGCCGCCCCAATCCAGCGATGCCTGCTCAATGGCGAACCGCAGACTGGCGTCACGCTCATGCAGATGGATAAGGGCATGGACACCGGCGCGATCATCGATATTCGCCGCTGCGAGATCCTCGCCGATGAAACCTACGGCGACTTACAGTTCCGACTTGCGGCCATCGCCGCCGAGATGGCACAGGAGTGGATGCCGCGCATTGTGGCCGGAAACTATCCCATTCAGCCCCAGATCAACGAGGACGCTACCTATGCGGCCAAAATCGAGAAATCAGAAGCGGAATTGATCTTTGGGCGACCCGCTCACGAGGAATACGCTCGTTTCCGCGCCTTCACTCCGGAACCGGGCGCTTTCGTCCGAAGTGCCCACGGCCTTTTGCGTTTGTCTCAAGCCAGGCTATCCGAGCGACTTGGCGAGCCGAGTGAGGTCATTTCTACTTCGCCGCTAACGGTTGGCTTCCTAAACGGGTCAATCGAGCTTCACGAGGTTCAGCCAGAAGGTAAAAAGAGGATGACCGGAAGGGACTTCGCAAACGGGGCACGCTTACGCCCCGGATCGCGTTTAGTTTGAACAGACGTCTATGGGATCTGCCAACAGTAATTCGCCATCGATATTGCCGCAAATTAGCAAGAAACTTGCCATTCGGACATTCTGTCTGGTCGTTGTTGTCGGCAGTTTGCTCTACGGCTTGCTCTGGTTCCTCAAGTACCGCTCGGACCTGGATATGCTCGTCTCCTCCGATACAGCCGGCTGGGTCGCCGCCGTCGAGTACTTGCCCGAGGGGCACCAGGCGGTATTGATATCGCCAGACGGAGTGATTCATCGAGACCTCGGATACAAGTCTCATTCGACTGATCGTGATCTGGCCTGGTCGCCGAAGGGGAATTTCCTCTATTTCATCAGCGACCGGAGCGAGCACAACTTTAACCTCTACCGATGGTCACCGAAACTGGAAAAGCCAGCCGAGCAAAGGACAACCGGCACTCGCGCTCGAAGCAATCCGACCTTTTCCGTTCAACCCACTGACGAGCGAGACGGTGAGGCGAAATCTCTGATCACCTGCGGCGGCTTGGTGCAGCAATTCGACCCGGCGAACACTTCGACCGAGCAGGTTCTTCCGCCAACGACCAAAGAAATCACCCAGACTCAGGGGGACGAAAACGAGAAGGGTGGCATCGACAGCCAGTTCCAGGGCGTCTATGGTCGCCTCGGCACCAGCTTCCGAGTCGCCCAGTGGTGTGGAAATAAGCGATACATCGCCGGCATCATGCGTCGCGAGAACGGCGAGGTGCTGATTTTGCAGGATATGCAGCCCGAAAGCGGAAAGCTCCCCCAGCCAAAGGCGATTGCTTCGGCAGAGCATATCGATCTTGCAGTTAACCCAAAGGATGGAAATGTCGTCTATACGATCCAGAACTTCCAATGGCCCGACGTCCCACCAACCGACCCCAATGGTAACCCGACTCCCAAGCCATTCATGAATGCGGTCGCAATATATGACTTGGAGAAAGGCCAGAGCACGTTGATAACCAAGAGCGACAAGGTCGCCTTCGGTTCACCGGCGATCAAGCCGGATGGGTCGTCTCTCGTGTTGGTGATCGGCAAGATCGAGAACGGAGGCCTGACTCCCACGATGGTCGCCAACTTCCCTACCACGCGCGATCCCGGCTTTAAGCAATTCAAGGTTCCTGGAGACGTCCACGAACCAAGTTGGAGTCCCGACGGCAACCACCTTCTCCTGGCAATACGCGACACCCGAGGCAAGCGGACGATCTACGATTTGAGGATCGACGATGGCACGATGCGAGCCGTTACCGGCGATGGCGATTTCGGCTTCCCCGTCTTCAGCCCCCAAGTTAAGTCTAGCGGCTAGGCGAAGTGCAGGTATATCGAAAGCAGGCCCATCAAAATCCACGCTCCACCGAAGATATAGGTTGAGGACTGGGCGAAGATCAAGTTGTTATCGTGGATCTTCTTAACTGAATCGTGCCTAAGAACGCTGTAGTCGTCCAGCGAGGCGCCGGACCGGAATAGCTCACTTTGCTTGGCATGCCACTGTTGAATCACACGACAGACTCCAGATATTCCCGGTTTGGCCCGGATGGAGAGAATCATTCCGAGTATGCAGAGAATCAACGGATAGACCAACCGAAATGCGCTTCCCCAGACCGGATTCGTATTCGCCATCGACACCGCGTAACCCGACACCAGAAACGCTTGCGACGTGATGTAGGAGTTCAAACGGTTGGCGAGCACGCCGTATTCGTGCTTTACCTCTTCCCGACAGACTCTAAACGACTGCTGGATCTTGGCGTCTTCCTCAGGAGTCACTTCCTTCATTGCGTGTCAAGCACCTGGCCCGCAGCCATTGCAGGCAGCCATCTCGGATCCGCTTGGGCCGAATGGAGATCTATCGGATTGGAGGGTTCGGCGGGAGGATCTTGCAGAAGTCGGTGCCACCAACCCACGCTATGCCAGACGCCAAACTTGTGCCCTACAGCAGGGTATAGCGCGATCTGCCGGAACCCGTGGGCCTCGTGTAGCCCTACGCTTCCGTCGTTCGGCAAGGTAATCCCCGCGTGGGCCGAAACGAAACCCTGGATGGGCAGCAAGGCTAGCAAGGATGCGTATAGCGCGTACCCGATTCGGCGGCGCCTGAACCCTTCGTGGATATATACCGTCACATCCACCGACCACCGGTAGTGATATCGGGGACGATGCTGGCTGGCATAGGCATACCCGGCCAACTGCCCATCGAGGTCGCAGACCAGCCATGGATAACTGGGTAGGATCGCCCCAATCCTTTGTCGCATCTCATCGGCATCAGGCGCCTGGGACTCGAAAGAGACGGGCGTGTCCGTCACAAATGGCCGATAGATCGCAGCAGTCTCCTCCGCATCCTCCGGCCGGACCAATCGGATTGTCGCACTCATTGTAAGAGAACATTATCCCTGAGATACGCCGTCGGCCCAAAGGCCGGTAAGGGACCGATCCCTGAGAACAAACCACGTCCGATGTTAACCCTCCACTCTGAAAGTTGCATGGCTGGGCAGATCGAACGTGACGACGTTTGAATCGACAGTTCGGACCGGCACGTGCGTTGAACCGGACAAGATTCGGACAGGTCCCTTCGTTCTCAATCGCACGGATTGCGCCACGTTCACCGTCGACCGAAGTTGAGCGTTCTTCAGGGCGCCGTCCTTCCAACTGATGTCCACTTCGATTCCGCCGCGTGCGCGCATCCCCTTTACCTCGCCCGATCGCCATTTGGATGGCAGTGCCGGCAACAGGCTCACTGTGAACGGCTCGCCCGGGCGTTCCCGATGGCTCTGCATAAGCATCTCCGAAACACCTGCACTCGCCCCGAAATTCCCGTCTATCTGGAAAGGAGGATGCGCGTCGAACAGATTCGGATAGGTCCCTCCCCCATTAGTCATGTTGTATCCGACCGCTCCAGTCGGCCTGAGCAGGAGATGGAGCAGACGCTCGGCGTGGTCTCCATCACCCAGCCGAGCCCAGAAGCAGACCTTCCAAGCCATGCTCCAGCCGGTGCTCTCATCGCCACGCGCAACCAGGGTTTTTCGCGTCGCTTCGGCCAAATCTGGAGTCCCGAATTCAGTGATCTGGTCCGATGGAAACAGCCCATAAAGGTGCGACGTGTGCCGATGGTGGGGCTCGACCTCTTCGTACGGCTCCAGCCACTCCTGAAGGCGTCCATCCGGCCCGATCTGATTCGGCGCGAGTTCTCGGCGGGACGCATCGAGGACGGCTGCAAATTCCGCGTCGACGCCAAGCTCTCGAGCCGCCGCCGAGGTGTTTTCAAATAACTCCCGCAGGATCTGCTCGTCGATCGTTGGGCCAAGGCACGTGTGGGCGACACGCCCGTCCGGTAGGCGAAAAGCGTTCTCCGGCGAGTTGGATGGCCCGGTCACCAACCACCCGTGCTTAGGTTCCTTCACGAGAATCGAGTTGAAACACTCTGCCGCCCCCTTTAGGATCGGATAGATGCGCTTCAAGTATTTCCGATCACGGGTGTAAAGAAAGTGGTCCCAAAGGTGCTCGCAGAGCCATCCCGAGCCGGTATTGGTGCTTCCCCAAGACGCACTTTCGCCAGGCGCTGTGAACGCCCATGGATTTGTAATGACGTGGGCGATCCAGCCGGGAGCGTTGTAGTAGGCTTTGGCCGTCCTCGCTCCTGGCTCGACGAGCGACTCCACCAAACTGGTGAGAGGCAGGTGGCACTCGGATAGGTTCGTCGACTCCGCTAGCCAATAGTTCATCTGTACGTTGATGTCAAGGTGGTAGTCCGCATTCCAAGGCGTCTGCAACTCCTCCGCCCATAGCCCTTGCAGGTTCGCGGGCAAGCCCCCCTCGCGGGAGGAGCTAATCAACAGGTATCGACCGAATTGGGCGTATATCGCCTCCAAGCCCACGTCATTACCGTCCTTCTCGAACGCTTCCAACCGCTTCGGAGTCGGAAGGTCGTCCCGAGAGGGACCCTCCAGGTGCAATGAGTACCGATCGAAGAGCTTCCGGTGGTCCTTGCGCTGAACCTCGAGTATCCGTTCCCAAGATTTCTTCGAGGCAGATTCGATCTGCGCCTTCGTAACCTCGCGATAGGAGGCCCCCATGTGATTCCCTGCGATCGGGCCGGAGTAGCTGGTCCCAGCGCTCACCAATACAAGCACATCGTCTGCGCCCGAGACACTGACATGATCACCCGAGACCTCGACCCGTCCCTTTCCCGCCGGGATGACTCGCACGCGTCCGATGTAGGCAAGACCTTCACCACCCGAGCCATCGTTGAGCCTGCCCTCAATCGCGATGCCATGATCCCCGTCCTGATGAACTTTGCCGCGCTCTGGTCGAGTTAGTCCAACACTGAAGACAAGTGAGCCCGCCTTGGAAGAACGAATCCGATACGCAATGACCTGGTCGGGCGCCGACGCGATGAGTTCCCTTGTCTGAGCGACTCCGGCCGAGTCGAACGATGTTCGGGCATAGCCACTCTCAAGGTCAAGTTCTCTTCGGTAGTGTTCAATTGGCGAACCGGTTTGTGGGAACCGGAGATCCAGGTTGGCCAAGACCTGATAGCATCCGTACGGCCCGTCCTTGCCGTTCCCGGAACCACTTCCGGGGCCGTCACATGTGAAGGCGCTGTCCATCATCCCCTCCGCCTCCGAGTTCTTGCCCTGCATAAGCAGTTCCAAGATCATCGAACGCGATTTCCACGCGCCTTCCCTGTTCTGATCCAGTTGTCTGCCAGACCACATTGATGACTCGTTCAAGACGATCTTGTCGTTGAACGGATCTCCGAAGAGCATCCCACCCAATCGGCCGTTGCCAACCGGCAACGAAGACTGAAAGGTCTCAGCCGGCTTGTCAAACCAAATTCTCAGGTTGCCGGCAGGACCTGCGGCGGGAGTGGCCATAACGAACAGTGGCAGCATGTGCCATTATGGCCCGGAGAGGGCACGAGCTTTGGCAATGAGAGAGGGGCAGCCACCTTTCAGTTTCTGCCCCTATCGACCTCCGGAGAGATCCACCCGCGATCAAAATGATTGCCCTATTTAGGAGCGACCGGCTTGGAGCCTTTGATGATCATCGGCCTTACGTTGGCTGACGGGGCAATGGCCCCGCTAACCGGCTGGAATATGATCGGCGTCAAAGCCTGCTGTAGGGCAGGAGTGGTGGTTCCTTGGGCGTCGGTGATACCAACGACGCTGATCAGATTCTCACCCGAGCCCGATGTGACGGTAGACACGTTTAGTCCCGAAACAGTGGCGATGACATTTTGCGTACCTGCCGTCGTGAAAATCACATTGTAGGTATTCGGTGCGATGTTATTTTTCTCGGTCGTAAAGCCGGAATTGAAAGCGGTCAGTCCGCTTACTGTTGGCGTGAGCCCGGCGACCGAAGACTGCGTCGTGACATAGACATCGACGGAAGGCTGATACACCGACGTGTTGGTGAACATAATGCGCCCATAAGTGCCCCCAGGATCCGTAGGATTTATTGGAAGCGAAACATCGACAGGAAGAATCGCGATGGACTGATTGCTCGAGCTACCGTATGCGTAGATGTTGTAGTAATTCCCGGTAGTAAACCCAGACAGGTAAGTCGTACCTGCCAACTGCTGACCCGTCGAGTTCGTGACATACACGGCCGCATTCGCCCCGCTGCTGATATTAACGAAGGACGAAGAGCTCGAAGCGTAGGAGGCGCCGCTCAAAACAGTGCTGCCGTTTGCCAAAATCGACACGTTGCCAACGTTGGGATCGGCGTTTACGCCATAGACAAACGCGGTGCCCGAGTTACTCGACCCGCCGCAGCCGACCAGTACGAGCGCTCCGATTGTGCCTGCAAGAATCCTTTTTATCATTGTCTTACTTGTACTCCGTTTCCCTAGGAGAGACTGACCTATCTCAGGAAAAGTCTCACTTTCTGGCATCATTTTAACGAATTCCCGATACGTTCCGTTCTGAGCCCGGCCTAGCCGCATGGCGCTCCGCCCTGTGGCGACTTGCACCTTGGACAATAGGCCAAACGCATATCGTAGGCTTCCCCGCAAACCATGCAATAAGCGCTATCGAATTCGCCCGGAACACCCGGTTCACTCCTTAGTTGCCGCTCACTTGCATCGAACTTCTCGAGTTCGGAAAGATCGTATCGAGACAGCCTTCCCTTGACCCCCACTACGATCGCTCCTACAAAAAGAAGTCCCGAGCCCAGAACAAGCGCATCCGACATAACGTGCGACGCACTTTGCAGGGGAATCGCGGCAAAGACGCATACAACCGCTAATCCGATATAGGAGAGGAATCGACTGCGATAACTTGGATCCATCCTCACCATCCTATTCGATACGCGCCGTCGAAGGGACAAGCGCATCGCACGTGTATTCGGAAGATCGAGTCGAGACCTGCTATCGCCTCTTCAGCCGAATGCCGTGGAAGCTTATCTCGATCCGATCTTCCTTGAGGAGCTTCCCCAACAGCTTCTTGAAACTGCCTTTGCTCATCCCGAAGACCTTTCTAATCTCCTCAGGGCTTGAACTATCGCTAAAGGGCAGAAATCCTCCCTCCTTTTCAAGCATGCGTATAATATCCGGCGCACGCTCGGCTACCGCTTGGTATCCAACCGGAGTCAACGAAAGCGAAATCTTGCCATCCTCCCGGATCTTCTTGACGAAGGCGGGCGTCTTCTCGCCAACCTTAAGCGGACGATGGATCTCGTCGGGGAAAAACGCAGCCGAGAATCGGCCATCAATAATGGCCATTGTCGAATGCTCCATCCGATGGATAATCAGCGCCTCGACTTGTTGCCCCTCCTTCAGTTTGGAGGTGTCTGGATCCAGATACTTGGAGAGCTTCGTGCTCCCGATGACACGATCGGTCAGGATGTCGAGCACGACGCGAACGACATAGCTGCGCCCTTCGACGAGCGGCTGCCGCTGCTCGGAGAGAGGAATTAGTAGATCCTTTGGAATGCCCCAATCGGCAAAGGCGCCGATCGCGCTCAAGCTGACAATGCGCATAAGGGCAAACTCTCCCGCGACCGCAAAGGGTCTGTGGGTTGTCGCAATGGGCCTATCCTCGGAGTCCGTGTAGACGAACAGGTCGAGGATAGTCCCTTGCCCAGCTTTCGGAGGAACCTGACGGATTGGTAGCAATACATCCGATTCGCCATCGCTCAGATAAACGCCGAAGTCGACCTTTCTGACGATTTCGAGCCGGTTGTAGCTTCCAATTTGGATCATCCGATTACGCGATCGTTACGTTCGCGTCCAGATAGACGTCTTGGATCGAGTTCAGCAGCTCGGCGCCTTCGCCCATCGGCTTCTGGAACGCTTTGCGACCGCTGATCAGACCGGTTCCGCCCGCTCGTTTGTTGATAACTGCCGTCTTCACTGCTTCGGCAAGATCGTTTTTACCGGAGGCGCCACCGCTGTTAATCAGGCCGATGCGACCCATGTAGCCGTTCGCAACCTGGTAGCGGCAAAGGTCGATCGGATTCTCACTCGTGAGCTTCGTATAGACGCGCTCGTCAGTCTTGCCGTAGTCGCCCTTCTCGCCTTTGAGCGCCTTGTATCCGCCGTTGTTCTCGGGCAGCTTCTGCTTGAGAATGTCGGCTTGAATCGTTGCGCCGAGGTGATTAGCCTGTCCGGTCAAGTCGGCCGAGGTGTGGTAGTCCTTGTCCTTCTTGAAGGCTGGATTGCGGAGGTAGCACCAAAGAATCGTAGCCAATCCAAGCTCATGCGCCGCTTCGAAGGCCTGCGTGACCTCTTGAATCTGCCGAGTGCTCTCGTCGCTGCCGTAGTAGATCGTAGCTCCAACCGCGACTGCGCCCATGTTCCATGCCTGTTCGATGCTCGCGAACATCACTTGGTCGAACTTGTTCGGATAGGTGAGAAGTTCGTTGTGGTTGATCTTCACGATGAAAGGAATCTTGTGGGCAAACTTGCGGCTCACCGCTCCCAACACCCCTAATGTGGAAGCGACAGCGTTGCATCCGCCCTCGATCGCCAACTTGACGATGTTCTCCGGATCGAAGTATTCGGGATTGGGTGCGAAGCTGGCGCCCGCGCTATGCTCAATTCCCTGGTCGACTGGGAGAATGCTGAGATAGCCGGTATTAGCCAATCGGCCGTGGCCGTACAAGGCCTGAAGAGATCGCAAGACCTGCGAATTTCGGTCCGTTGGAATGAAGATGCGATCCAAGAAATCAGGACCCGGGAGGTGAAGGCTTTGCTTCGGAATCGTGGTGCTGACGTGGGTCAATAGGGACTCATCCTGTCCCAATAGCTGTTGAATTTGTGCTGTGGTCAATTCGCCGTTTCTCCTTGATATTCTTCCCTGAGTCTTAATTGTACCTAGAGAATGTGAAAGACGACCAATGGCGCCTCAATCTTGTGAATACAAGGGAATGTAATAACAGCGGCAATCAGAATCATGATCCAGCTTGGCAACTTCAGTTTGAACGCCATAAAGATGGTACTCGTTAACGCGGTAAACAAGACCATCGAGCAGATCGCCGTCTGCGGACTGATCAAGTTGTTCGAGGCAAAAATGCCCCAGTCCGTATTCGCCGTGTAGTGCATTGCGGCCGACATCAAGAAACACTTCGGAGCAATTCCACCCAGACCGAAAGCCATCTGATTCGGTACGACGAACGGGGCGACGAGGCTAACAAATAGTCCTAGACCTGGCAATAGGGCAGGCGAGAGCTCAAGGCTTTCTTGGGAAGTCCATGAAGCCGAAATGAAGACAAAGGCGGCTGCACCAAGGATGATTGGGTACGTAATCAATCCCCATTTCGGGGCAAAGTGTTCATCTTGATGGGGTCGAGCTATGGCGGTTGCGACGAGGACGACCAAGGTCGCCCCGGCAATCAACGTGGCAAAGGTGGCGTTCGTCGTGTGTGCTAGGCACTCCCGGGCCGCCAGAAGGATCGCCAAGAACACTGCGACCAAGAGAGAGGCAAATGCGATCGTTCGTTCAAGAGTCGGCTTAGCCTTGTCGGCGCCAGTTGGTTCATCGGCAGTGACTGAGTAAGGCAACTCCTCTCCCATTTCGTTTGTCCTCCCGTATCTACTCGCCCCTTTCCACCCGTCAAGCTCGACTCCCGGCTACCGGTCCGAGCCCACGCTAGCCACCTTACAATATCACGGCTTTCCAGGATTGCGCCAAGTTAGTGATTCTATATCCCAAACACTGTTTTCACGGTTAAGCGTTGTCAACCGTGTCGAAAAAAATCGCAAAATAGCAAGATACGCGGAAAGGACTTACCCGTCCATTTAGTGAAACCTAGCCCTGAAACGTTCCCCCGTCGGGGCGCGGTGACCGAAGGGGCCAAATGACATCCATTCAACCGATTCTTGCGTTACTGCTTGCCGCACTTTGCATCGTCTTGAGCGAAGTCCCCGAAGGACAGAAACGCTTCGCCGTTCCTAACTTTCGGTCTGTTGCAGCTCTAGTCTTCCTGTTGGTACTCGGAGGATACGCCACCATCAGATTCGGACAAGTCGACGATCAGCGGGCAGTGATCGCAAGCCTCGTTGCTGGTGGGACCGTGGCGATCGCCGCGGTCGCAATCAGTGGGTTGGCAATTGGGGGAAGTTTGGCGCTGGCGATCGCCGGATCCTGTGTCGCGCATCTCGTTCGAGCAAACAGCTTTCAAGAGGTGGGATTGGCCTACGCATTTGCGGTCGGCATTGGGGCAATCGTCTTCGGTGAACTCCGGGGCCCGACCGCGGCCGCCATCGTCGGCGGCATCGTCGCCATGACGGATTATCTGGGAAAGGACAGCGAAGGACCCACGAGCCGGGCCCTAGTTGGAGTTGCCATGGGCATCGGGCTCTCTGTCGCTGGCGTCCTGTTCCTTGGCGCCCGCAAGCTCCTTCCGAAGCCCATGGCAAAGGTCGAGCCACCCGTAATCGCGGTTCTCGCCGCAACAGCCGGATATCTTGTTTCCAGACTTTCAATCGGGCCAAATCTCTGGCTCGTAATCGGCATGCCTGCGTTGGCCGCACTTGTGACCAATTGGCTCCTGCCCAAAGATGTTCCGGCAACGCCGTTACGAACCGGATTGGCTGCCGCCACTTGGTTGGCGCTGGCCACGATCGGATTCTCGGTGCTTCGCGGTTTCGGCATCGCTGCCACTGTTCTGGAGGGCTCCTTCATTCTGCTGCTTCTGGGAAACGACCGCGCGATACTCGCGATGGGACCGACAATCGGACTGCTTATGTATCGCGTCCTTAGGGATGCGTCGCCCGATACCTCGCGGGCTCTAGACATCGGGCAGCATTACGGCGTAACTGGAATCGTCGTCGGCGGAATGATTCCGATGATGTTCTTCGACTGGTTCATCGAACGGCGTCCCGCCAAACCGGCGACTCGAGCGGTGGGATCGATACTGTGGGGATTCGTCCTGATCTGCTTGCCTGCGTTGTCGATCGTCGTACTCGGGTCTAAGGGTGCTTCGGGAGTGGTGGTCGGCCTTGGCTTGGGAGCCTTTCTCGTTACAACTCGTCCTGCTTCCAGCGCATTGCCGCTTGCGGTGGCGATAGCGGCGGGGGCGACCAACTCAGTTGCGGTGGACTGGATCGGGGAGACAATCGACTTCACTAGACAGGCCAAGTTGCATGCATTCGGCATTTGGACGATCGCCATGATTCTGGCCGCCATCGGCATTGTTGCGGTCTCGCGCCGGGACAGAGCAGAGGAGGCGTTGTGAGACGAATCCTCGGCATTGAGATCGGTCAATTCCTTGCTCTTGTCGCCGGTCTCGTGCTTTGCATTATTGCCTTCTCGTTTGGAGTAACGCAGGAAACCCCCTTCGGACAACTAGAGGGAACGGTGCTGCTTGCAGAGACCGGCAAGCCACTCGCAGAAGCCGAAGTGATGTTGAGCGTCCATGACGACGACAACGCCCGGGAGCGTTCCGTTACCTGCGACAAGAAGGGGCATTTCCGTTTTCGCAACGTCAAAGTTGGCGATTACGATTTGTCGGTTTCGGCGTCGGAGCACACTCAAAAGCCACGTACGATTACGGTGACGGAAGGACGCCCAACGCGCGCTACATTGCGTCTTGATCCTAACGATCCATATCTGAAACTCTATGCGAGCCAAAGGGTCTGGATGCCGTCAGAGGCGCCGAAACTGGAATTGCACGGTTTTCGAGTTGGCTCTTTTGTCGACGTCCAGGTGGATCGCATCGACATTGAGCAGATGCTCAAATCTGGGATGTTCGGACGAGCGGTCAACGGTTTGAGGATTGGAGAAGGCAGCGACATGCCGCCTGTCTTCAAAGGATTCTCGTCCAGCGAAGTCGACTTTCGCCATGGAATCAAGAATCGGGACTACGAGGGAGCATTTGTCGACCCGTTGTCCCTGCCGGTGCTGAATCCCGGATTTTACTGGGTGAAGTGTAAGGGCGCCCATGCGAGCATCTCGACCTATGTCAATGTCAGCAGCATCGCGTTGGTGACCAAGACGGCCCGGGGACGCCTCTTGGCTTTCGTTACAGACCTGACGTCTGGACAACCCGTTCAGAATGCGACGGTCTATTCGCGCCCCACGTCAGCGGGGGTTGCCGTTACGAGGACGAATGTCGATGGCTTGGCAGAGTCGAGGTACATGGTGGCGGGACCAAACGACGACGCTAGAGCCGCCGTTCTTGCTACAGTCGGGCGTTCCGTGGCTGTTGTCGGCGTCTACACAAATGCACAATCGAACGGGGACGGAGACGCAAATATCGTTCTCTATACCGATCGGCCTGTATACCGCCCTGGCGATGTCGTCCAGTTCAAGGGGATTGTAAGGAGTCGGAGCGGTGAGAAGTACCTTCCACCCAAGCCGGGCCCGATTCACTTGGTTGTCAAGGACACCGACGACGAGCCAATGGCCAAACTAGAGGTCCAGGCATCGGTCCATGGCGCCTTTCATGGAAGCTTCGTTACAAGCAAGGAAGCGGGGCCTGGAAGCTATCGCATCGAGGCTTCAGGATTCGGCGGAATGGGTTCTCAGACCGTGTCGATGGTCTCGTATCGAAAGCCCGAATTCAGCATCCAGATCAAGCCGTTAAGGGCAAACTATATCATCGGAGACAAGATTCAGGTTGCGGTTCAGTGCTCCTACTATTACGGGGGCCCGGTCGTCGGAGCGAAACTGAACGCGAATATCTACGCGTCTGCCGCATTCAGACATGACGCGGACGACGACGAAGCTGAAAGCTCTTACGCATACCGGGGCGGCGACCTTTCCAAACAGGTTGAAGTGACGACCGACGCAAAGGGGCAGGCGATCGTCGAATTTGAATCTCGCCAGCCCAACGACTCCGCGATTCCGATGAACGATCTCGACTTCAGCATTGACGTCAGCACATCTGACGAGTCGCACAAATACGTGTCGGAGTCAGGAAGCGTCCGAGCCACTCGAGGAGCCTTTGACCTTACCGTCCAATCCGAGAACTATTTGGCACGCCCGGGCCAGGACATCGACCTGCAAGTATCCACGAAGACGAATACGGACGATCGATTACCCGTTCCAAATGCCACTGTAACGATAGCGGTCAGCAAGGAAAGTTGGAAGGACGAGAAGTCGGTTCTCCGGCAACTTGGCACCTATACCTGCCGGACCGGGCCTGACGGCATCGTTCATGTCCCGGTTCGAGCCTCGACAAGCGGTTCCATCCTGATGGTCGCCGATAGTCGGGACGAAGGAGGACACATCATTCGCTCCGAGGATCACGTCTACGTCTTGGGCGAGGCCTGGAACGCGGAAGCAGACCAATCGCGCATCGACGTCACCCTGGACAAACGGCATTACAAGGCAGGGGACCAGGCAAGGGTCATGATTCGCACGATCAGCCCCGGCGGGTCGGCGCTCGTGACTGTCCAAACAAGCACCATAATCTGGAAGCGGGTCGTGGCCCTGCCTGGCACAACGACCCTGATCACTCTGCCGGTCGCGAGCGAATACTCTCCCAACTGCTTCGTCAGCGTCGCATATGTCCGGAAGAAGAAGTTCTACGAAGCCAACACGCGCCTGTCGGTCGATCCGGAGCACCACAAACTCCAGATATCGGTTCAAAGCGGCCGAGCCACCTATCTGCCCGGGGACACGGCAAAACTAACAATACGAACGAGAGATCCCAAAGGGAAACCCATTTCGGCAGACGTCTCGCTCGGCGTTGTCGACGAGTCGATCTATGCAATCCGCGAAGATGGCTTCAACATCCTCGAATCGTTCTATCCGCGCCGAAGTAACGAGGTCGCGACGACCTACTCGTTCGCAGAGGTCTACTTGGACGGCGGGGACAAGGGTTCACCCAACGTCTCGATTCGAAGGAAGTTCTTGGACACTGCCGCATGGATGCCCTCCGTCCAAACCGGTCTTGATGGCATAGCGAACGTAACAGTAACGCTTCCCGACAACTTGACTGAATGGCGTGCCACTGCGGTTGGTGTGACCGACGATACGATCGTCGGCAAGGCGATTGCCAAATTCAACGTCAGGAAGGACCTTATGGTTCGGTTGGAGATGCCCGACTACATGGTTCAAGGCGATCGAAGCCAGATGAACGTGATCGTCACGAACGACACCGGTGTTGACCAAAGCGTCCATTTGAATCTTGTAGGGACAGGGATTGCCATCGAGGGCAAGAGCAATCAAACAGTTCTCGTATCCAAGGACAAGCCGACGGCGGTTCCATTCACGCTTAACACCCATGACCCTGGACCAGCCATGCTTACCGCGAAGGCATGGATCGACGGCGGAGCCAACGACGGAGTCGAACAAGGGTTCCAAGTGTTCGCCCACGGAATTCCGGAGTGGCAGTCACAGTCGGATGTGATGACCCAATCGAAGAGTTTTGAGGTGCGGTTGGCACCTAATACGGATCGAACTACCGGGCGCCTCAAGATAGACCTTAGCAGTACTATGACCGGCGCACTCATGAACTCACTTGACGGATTGGTCGGTTTCCCCTATGGGTGCGTTGAGCAGACAATGAGCCGCTTCATGCCTAGCGTCCTAGTGGAGAAAACGGTTCGTGAACTTGGAATACCCAAGCCCGCCCTGCACAGCCAGATCGTGAAGATCGCTGAGGACTCCATGGTGAGATTAGGCGTGATGCAGCATTCGGATGGAGGCTGGGGCTGGTGGCAAAACGACAAGAGCGATCCGTTCATGACCGCGCTCGTGCTTGATGGACTGGATCGGAGCCGACAGGCCGGGTACCCAACCCACAAGGCCGACACGGGAAAGGCGATCGATTGGTGTATCAAGCGCATGAAATCCAAGGACTGGAAGAATGATTCCCTGCGGAACCGAAGCTACGTGGTCTATGCCCTCTCGCGATACGGAAAATCGAAGGAGGCGGTACAGGCAATGGAGGGCCTCATCTTGAGAAAGGCTGACGCATCGGTATTGGCAACCGTCGCGCTGGCGGCAAACGGGCTGGGCCCCAAATATGAGGCCAAACGCGATGCTTACTTGGATCGGCTCGTTCGTACGGCCCACCAGAGCCCGAAAGGGGCATACTGGAGCGACGGCGACGAGGAATGGGGAGCAGAAGGCACGGCGATCTGCCTGACCGCGTTTATGGCCGGCCGGCCAAGTGATCCGATTGTGCCACGGATTGTTCGTTACCTAATGGCCCGACGTCGATTCGATATGTGGGACTCGACAAGAGACACCTCGTATGTGTTGGTAGGGCTCACCGCCTACATGTCTAGAACGAAGGAACTTGCCGGCGGCTTCGATGCTCGGGTCACCGTCAACGGCCGCTTGGCTGGTAACGTCCACCTCATACCCACAAGTATCGACGGAGCGGCAAAGTCGTTCACGATCCCGGTTTCAGAGATGCAGCCCGGATCCAATGTCGTCCGAATCGAAATGAAGGGAAAGGGCACTTGTTATTCGTCGCTCGACCTAAAGGCTACTCAGATCGAGACTCCAATCCTGCCGTCCAATCCGGTCCCTGGCTTCCATATCTCTCGGAAGTACTTCGTTATGGAGACACGCAAGCTGGAAGATGGCACGCTTCGGCTCCTTCCAAGTCGCAGGCCGGTTACGAGCGCCACCAGCGGTGACACGATTCGGGTCGAATTGACGATCGAATCGACTAAGCCAAGGGAGTTCCTGCTCATCGAAGACCCGACGCCAAGCAACTGCCGGGTTACTGAGCGTGAGGAACTGGACGAAGGCGAGGAGTGGACCTATTGGTGGGATAAGATCGTCGTTCGTGACGAGAAGGTGTGCTTCTTCGTTCGGCGCCTACCCGAGGGCAAGCAGACGATCACATATAACATGAAGGCGGAGGGGATTGGCGTGAGCAACGCCCTGCCAACAGCCCTGTCGAGCATGTATGACATTTCGTTGAGCGCCGCCGGCCCTGAAACCCCTATGGAGGTCAAATGAAGACTGCTATCTCGATCGCGGCGTGCGTGGTTGCCATCGCGGCCGGCAGCCTATCGTTCTCGTCCATGCCGAGAGATCGCACGATAGCCGCGTTCGGTACGTCACTGGACGGCAGAAGCCATTCTCAACGCCATAACTCTCTGCTTGCCCTCGACCGGTTACAGGGGGCAAAGATCATGCCTGGCCAGGTGTTCTCATTCAACCATCGCGTGGGATCGTTTTCCCAGGACCAAGGTTATCGAAGAGCGCCTGTCAGCTACAACGGTCAACTGATCTCAGACTGGGGTGGTGGAGTCTGCCAAACTTCGACGACCCTCTACAATGCCGCTCTCTTGGCCGGCATGACGATCGTTGAGCGACACCGGCACCGCTTCGCTCCAGGATACATTTCGCCGGGCAGAGACGCGGCGGTGGCATTTAGCAATATCGATCTTCGATTTCGCAACCCTTATTCCTTCCCTGTTCGCATCGAAGGCTCTCAGGAGGGAGACATCCTCGTAATCAGACTGGTAGCTGCCGAAAGCTTGAAGACAAAACCTCAGGTCCTGACCGAGCTTCGTCAAGAGCAGGATTTCCAGACCTACCAAATCGGGGCCCGGTCCGGTCGAGAGCACGTGCGCAATACGGGTAAGGAAGGGTGCGAGGTAGCGGTCTATCGCCTCTCTGGCGGCCAAAAAGAACTCATCTCAATGGACACCTACCCGGCGATGAACCGGGTAGTCCAGTACCGTTAGCGTCGAGTGAACAACCGGATGATGATCGCGAATATGAACACGATGATCAGCGTGCCGATGATGAAGCGGAAGAAGCTGAAGCCGCCCGGCTCATAGTATCCGTTCACATAGGTGGGAGGGCCGTAGTAGAACGCCGGGTGAAACGGCATCCAGTAATACCAGGCAGGATGGAACCAGTAGCTTCCATATCCCATGCCATACGAGTGGATTGCATAGCCATTGTAGTAGTGAACTCCGCCGTAGTAGTTATATCCCGGCCCCCCGAAGGAAGTTCTGGGCGCGAATGGCGAGCCACCGCGCGATTGGGTTCCGGTGAAGGTCCGAGAACTGCCGAACGAGCTACCGGAGCGGCCGAACGAACCACCGCCCGATCGAACTGAGCCACCGCTCGATCCGAACGAACCAGTGCTTCGCCGCATCCCTCCGAAGCTGCTGCCGGACGAACGGCCACCGAACGATCCGCCGAAGCGGGGAGTCGACATGCGCGAGCTGCCGCCAAAACCGCCAAAGGATCTACCACCACCAAATGAGCCGCGCCGTTGGGCGAGGGCATCGATTGGAATAAGCAAGATCGCCACCAAGAGGATTGCGACCAGTACACGCGATAGGAGAGCTTTACGATGCATCATGTATCACCACGATTAGAGGAGGGTAAAGGTTTCGGCATTGCCGCTTCCAATGCCATGACCTTGGAAAAGGCTCATATAGCATTGGACAATGTTCTGGTCGGGGTCGATCTCCAGATAGAGTTCGGCAATGCTCATAGTCACTTCGATCTCCTGATAGTAGATCTGTGTGTTTTCAAATGCAAAGTGGGGGTCTCGGTTGACGATCAGCAGGTTATGGCGCGGCACCCTGATTTCAAGCGAGCCCGGAAAGATCCCGTGCTCCTGATCCGGGCTGTCTTGGAGGATCACATAGGCCGTCAATTCGCCTCCTCGATCATTTCCAAGCCATCCCCGCGCTCTGCGCAAACTCACAAACAGGCGATCGGCCAACACCTCTTCGTCTGTGTTGTTGAAGAGCGTGGTTGTATCCCAAGTGCCCTGGGTTTCGAATACAAGGCTGTTCATCATGTTAGTTCTTATCGTTGCAACACTTCGAAGCGTTTCACATCCAGATGTCGATTTAGAGCCTTAACGGCGTCTGTACTCTAGCACAAGGAGCGTGCCCTGGCAACCGGGCCATCCGATGCCTACTTGGGATATCCATCTGGGAAGTTCGAGCGCCAATCCCAAGCGGACTGGACCATCTGCTCGATATGAGCATATTGCGGATCCCAACCCAGAACTTCGCGAGCCAAATCGGAGCCGGCGACCAGAACTGCCGGATCGCCGGGACGCCGATCGCCGATCTTCACCGGAATCGGATGTCCAGTCACTTTTCGAGCCGTCTCGATCACTTCGAGGTTGGAATTGCCGGTCCCGCTGCCGAGATTGTACGCCGCCTCTTCCAATTCGTCGATTCGATCCAGCCCGAGCAGGTGGGCTTGGGCGATATCGGCCACATGTACGTAGTCTCGGACGCAAGTGCGATCCGGCGTCGGGTAATCGGTCCCGAACAAAGTGATTTCCGGCCGGATGCCTAGGACAACTTGGAGCAGGATTGGAATAAGGTGAGTTTCCTTCACTCGATCCTCGCCGTGGGTCGCAGTGGCGCCGCAAGCATTGAAGTACCGGAACGAGACGTGCCGAATACCGAAGCTGCGCCTGTACCACTTAAGTGCCTTTTCAAATGCCAGCTTTGTCTCTCCATAAGCGTTGATGGGCTTTTGAGAGTTGGTTTCGGTAATCGGTATTCGATCGGGCTCGCCGAAGATCGAAGCGGTCGACGAGAAGATAATCCTCTCGACCCCAGTGCAGCGCATACCCTCAAGAACGTTGATGCCGCCCTGGAGATTGACGGTATAGAAACGCCCCGGATCGAGCGCTGACTCACCTACGGAGGCTTCGCCTGCAAGGTGTACTACGGCATCGAACGACGTCTCCCGAAACGCGGCCATGACCGCAGATGCGTCTTCAACACTTGCCTTGACGAATCCGGCTCCCGCTGGAACTGCGGCACAATGACCATATCGAAGATCGTCCAAAACGACGACCTCGTGCCCTGCTTCGATAAGGCTTGCCGCAATCACACTTCCGATGAATCCGGCGCCACCGGTAACCAAAATCCGCATCTAGATCGAACCCTCCAAGTCCGACAATATGGACGGCAACGCGTGGAGAAGGTGGTCGAATACCAACCATTTACCCAGCCCCACTCGAAGAACTTCTTGTTCCTGATCCGCCCCCATGCCGGTCCGCACGAGCTTACCTTTCGCGCCAGCCGCCTCTGCGGCTTGAAGGTCGCGAAGGTTATCTCCCACCATTACCGAACGAGATAGATCTAGTCCGTGTTCCGAAGCTGCGCGTATCAACATGCCGGGCCTCGGTTTGCGGCAATCGCAGTTGTCTTCGCCGACGTGTGGGCAAATGTACGCGGCTACAATCCCGACTCCCTTGCTACGCAAGGAATCCATGATCCACTCGTTGATGGAAACCACCTCGTCCAGAGGCATGATGCCCTTTCCAACGACGGCCTGGTTCGACACGACAAAGATAGGGTGCCCAGCTTGAGTGACTTCGCGGCCGGCAACGATAGCTTCGTCGATGAACGAGACGTCGCTTTTCTGTCGAACATAGTTGGGACGATTCTCAATGATGACCCCGTCACGGTCGAGGAACAGCGCGGCACGCGGCGCAACGGTTTCAATAGAGCCCATGAACCGCCGGATTATACCGGCGCGTGGTCTGTCCGAGGCAGGACTACCATCCCGGGCGATCTATCAGCCTACGTGCGTCGCCAGATGCTCGACAACATGGTCGCCAATCGCCAAAGATGCAGTTGCCGCTGGAGACGGTGCGTTGACCACGTGAACGATTCGATCTGTCTCGATAAAGCTGAAGTCGTCCACGAGCGAACCGTCTGCCAAGACCGCCTGAGCACGTATTCCCGATGGGGCAGGCACGATATCCTGACTACGGATCTCTGGTATCAGTTCTTGAAGCGACTTCACGAAAAGCGATTTGCTCGCAGAACGCATCATCTCTTGCATGCCCATCTTGAGGTGCTTGGTCGCCAGCTTGCGGAACCCGCTGTAGCCCAAGGTCTCGAATAGGTCGGAGATACTAAGATCCGTCTTGCGATATCCTTCTCGGGCAAGGGCCAACACTGCGTTCGGACCGCACTCCACTCCGCCAAGCACCATCCTTGTGAAATGGACGCCCAAGAAGGGAAACGATGGATCGGGCACCGGATAGATCAGGTTCTTGCACAAGTGCTCGGCAGCAGGCTTGAGCTCGAAATACTCGCCCCGGAATGGGACGATCTTCGCGGTGGGCTTCTGGCCCGAATTCTTGACCAGCCTATCTGAGTGCAAGCCGGCACAGTTCACCATCAGCGCCGTCGTATAGGCGCCCTGAGTGGACTCAACGACGACCTCTCCCGCGGTTTCCTTCGCCGACAGGACCTTCGCATTAAGCACGATCTCGTTTCCACGTTCTCGTAGAATCGACGCCAGAGTCTGACACATGCCGACGTAGTCGACGATCCCCGTCTCCGGCACATGGATCGCCTTGACGCCAGCTGCATGCGGCTCCAACTCGTTAAGTCGTTCCTTGCCGATCAATTCGCAGGGGATGCCGTTGTCGATGCCTCGGCGCTGAATATTCTCAAGTCTCTCGATCTGGCTGGGATCAACGGCGACGATGACCTTTCCGCATCGCTCGTACTTGATGCCATGCTCCTCGCAAAACGCCTCAAGCTGCGCCTTTCCAGTCCGGCAGGTCTTTGCCTTGAGAGATCCTGGCTTATAGTAGATGCCCGAGTGGATTACGCCCGAGTTGCGACCGGTCTGGTGAAGGCAAATCTCGTTCTCCTTCTCCAGCAGCGTAATCTTTTTATCTGGGAACCGATCAGAAAACTTAAAGGCGGCGGATAGTCCAACTATCCCGCCGCCAATAAACACAACGTTCGAAGACCTCACCTAACCGTAACCTGGTCCTGTGTGCTGGGTAGCTGCTGTTCGCTATAGCTGTTTTCGATCAACGATTTCAGCCATGCGACATCGGTGGTTAGATACTTCTGCCCCTCTTCGTTCTTGAGGAACTGAACGTTGCTGTACTTGTCGTCTCGGTAGTCGGTCACTCGGCCGTCCTGGAACGCCTGAATTACCTGACTGATCCCCGCTTCGAGCGTCCACTTCGGCTTATAGCCGATTCGCTGCGAGATCTTGGTGAAGCGAACGCGATAGTTGCGCCGATCGCTGTCCCCAAGGCTGCAGATGCACTCGGCAGTCGGAACCTGACGCTGAATCATCGCACCGAGTTCACCAAGGGTCTTGTTCTGCTCTTCCGAGCCAACGTTGAAGATCTGACCGCGAACGACGTCGACGGGAGCTTCGAGAACCGCCAATACGGCAGAAGCAGTGTCATCCACGTGAACGAACGGCCTCCACTGATCCGCGCCAAAGACCGTGATCTTGCTGTCCACGACCGCTTTGGCGGTGAGTAGGTTGACGACGAGGTCGAAGCGCGTACGGCCCGAAAGCCCATAGACCGTGCCGAATCGCAGGATAGTCGTTGCGAATCGCTCGCTGTTCAGATTACCAAGAACCTTCTCCGAGGCGATCTTGCTACGGGCATACAGCGAAACCGGGTTGAGCGCCGATCGCTCGTCGAGGATTTCGTCGCTCGCGCCGTAGACGCTGCAGGTGCTGGCAAAGATAAAGCGCTTGATTCCCCGAGCCTTGGCAACCTCCGCAATCATTCGGGTGGCGGTAAGGTTCACTTCGATCGTGAACTCCTCATCCAGGGCACATGCTGGATCCCCAACGATTGCACCCAAGTGGATTACCGCATCGACTCCGTCCATCGATTTCACGATTTTGTCCAACTGCCGGAAGTCGCCCCGAAGCACTTCGAGCCGCTCATGTTCCATGAGATTGGCTACTGGTTCCTCGCCGTACATAAATAGGTCAAAAAGCCGTACGCGGTATCCCTTATCGAGCAGTTTGGGGAGAAGTGCCGAACCAACATAGCCAGCGCCGCCGATTACGAGAATGAGCGGTGGTGCGGTGGCCGAAACAGCTTCCGTCTCCTGGGCTCGTTCTCGGTCCAGCATCGATTTCCAAATTGCCGACCAGACCCGGGCTCCAGTAAGCATCGCGACTGCAACAACCCAAGACGTGACCAGTGTGGTTCTCGGAAGGACCGCGGCGTCGGCGTCGAAATACGTCGCGGCAGCCAGAATCAAAAATACAACCGTTACCGCTTGAGCAACATAGAGAGCCTTATATTTGCTTCGGTAGGCTCTGCCCCTGGTGTAAAAGCCGAACAAATAGAAGATGGTCAAAGCCAGCGCCGTAAACAACGGCGACCACGGCAGATAGCGACCCAACAATTCTGAAAACGCCGGCGCGGAATTACTCGCCTTCAGAGGCGTCTGCCGAATTAAGAAGCTACTCACGAGCCCGGCCAAAATGGCCGCGTTGAACATGAGAGCGTCAGCACAGCACCGGAAGACGATGTCCAGTCTCCGGTTCCGGGTCAACCCCGATTGCTCTTTTGTCATTGTTCCCCCTCTAAATAAAAAAGCACTGCCATCCAATTCAAGGCGCGAAGCCCAATATAGGTGTTCAGTGAAAAATGTCTGCTTAACCGTTTTGCGGTACCGCATTCGGGAGTATACACTGTGTTTCCTCGAATTGAAGCAAACGGGACCTACTCCCTAGACATGCTAAGTCGGGTTTTCGCGATTCTCAATGAGGGTGCGAAAGTGGCCCACAATTGAGATCCACTATTCGGCACATTCTATGCAAACCTATTGCTAGTTGATTGAGGTCCCTTGCCGCCATCGGTCCCGGACTCCTTCGATCGCCGGGGGGCTCTGGTAAAATCTCGCGCTGAGTTCCCTGCCAGGCTTACGACCTTCGGCTAGCTCGATTGGAAACGATGAAAGTCATCATCCTCACTCAAAACTTTCTACCGGAACCGCGCCGAATGTTCTTGGAAATGGCCCAAGAGCTACAAAGCCGTGGCCATCAGGTCCAGGTTGTCACCGGCTATCCAAACTGGCCATCCGGCACGATTTATCCCGGATATAAAGTAAAGCTGTTCCAACGAGAGGTCATCGAAGGAATCGACGTACTACGCCTCCCGATCTATCCCGACCACAGCCGCAGCAAGATCAGGAGGATCCTAAATCTATCGACGCTTGCCGTTTCATTCCTTTTCCTCGGGCCGTGGCTATTACGAAGGCCCAATCTCATCCACATCATTCAGTTGCCGACCCTGTGCGTGAGTGCTTACATTTTGGGTCTTTTCTGGCGAACCAAGTTCACGTTGGATGTCCTCGACATGTGGCCCGAGACCCTTACGGCCACCGGGATGATGAACAACAAATCCATCCTCAATACGCTGAATTCCTTATGCAATTGGACATACAAGAAGGCAGCGCGCATACGCGTCGGGTCCCCTGGATGCAAGCGTAATCTCATTGAAAAAGGCGTTCCGTCAGAGAAGATCGACGTAATCTTCGACTGGATCGACACCGATTACTACCGACCAGTGGCGCCCAATCCAGTTAAAGCCAAGGAGCTCGGATTGGACGGGAAATTCAACGTTGTGTATGCAGGAACGATCGGCCTCGCACAGGGGCTCGAAACGGTCCTCTACGCAGCCGATCTTCTTCGCGACTTGCCGGAGGTTCAGATAGTCTTTGCGGGAGGAGGGGTTGACGAGGAGAATATACGCGCCAAGGCCGTTGAAATGACGCTTCCGAATGTCAAATTCCTAGGGCTGTTGCAAAGCAACGAGATGCCTGACCTCTATGCGCTTTCGGACGTACTTATTGCTCACCTGAAAAAGGACCCGCTTTTCTTCATTACCGTTCCATCCAAGGTTGTGAGCCACTTCGCGGTCGGCAAACCGACTCTGAACGCAGTCGAAGGCGATACCGCCGACCTAGTTGCGGAATCCCAAGCAGGTATTTCGGTTCCGCCTGAGGATCCCAAAGCGATGGCAGACGCCATTCGGCAATTCTATGCCATGCCAAAGGAGGAACTGCTCCTTATGGGTCAACGCGGAAGAGAGGCGGCGGTGGATCGATATAGCCGTACAGTACTTTGCGCCGAATTCGAGAAGATGCTCGTTCGAGCGACCCACAAGAGCTGAAAGACGGCAGAGCCTGATATCTCAGTCCAGAGTTGCCAAAGGTTGGCTCCAAGCAAGTGCGCTAGGAACTTAAAGGAAAATGGCGTCGTCCTGAATAGCGATGCGCGCCTGCCTAACCATCCTCCGACACATCACCAAGCGGTCTTTCGTTGCCTTTGCCATTTCGGTCTCGATCGGGGCGGCAATCGCCTGCGGACCTCGGGTCCCCGAATTACCCGGACTCCAAGGCAATAATATCGCCCTGGGCAAAACTCTGGAATACTCGCCGAAGCCTAACTACAACTTGACGACCGATCCAGACGACCCAACCCAGTTGACGGACGGCAAGATCACAACTGGCACGATGTGGCTGGACAAGTCAGCCGTAGGATGGGCAGACGTCTCGCCTATTTACATCACGCTGGATCTTGGGACCCCTCAGGCGATCGACTCTATCGATATATCCTCCGGTGCGGGGGCCGCCGGCAAAGTCAGGCTGCCCCGAGCCATCGCGGCATATGGGAGCAACGACGGAACGACCTGGGACCGGCTGGGGATTCTTAGCCTTCCAGAACCGGTTGATACCCTTCCACCCTATCAGAGATTTGTATACAAGCTGACAGCGGTTGGAAAGACGTGCCGCTTCGTCAGACTCGGGATCGTTCCAGTAACCGGTTTCTTTTCCGACGAACTCGAGGTCTATTCGACGGGCTCCACCGGGCAGCCGATTGTTCCGGCGATTACCGATTTGAAGAAAGACCTTCAAGAAGTGCTCGACACAGCCGGAAAGGCCGACTTTCAGGCTCGAGATACCGCAGAGGCAAAATCCAGGGCAGGTGCGCTGGGGATCCAGATGCCGACGAAGCGATCGGAAATTCCGGCGACCTGGGTGAGAATTGCCAAGGCGCACGGATTGCGAGGAATGCGCCTTTGGAAGAAGAACCGATTCGCTCCGCTTGATATCCACGAGTTCCCAAGTTCTAACGAAGCCGCTCCCAAACTGGTTGTCGATACGTTCGTTGGAGAACAGCGGGGCGATGCTTTCTTGATCTCGAATAGCGTCGATTCGCCGACGCCAGTCCAGGTCCTTGTGAACGGCTCACCTTCGCTTCCGGACTATCTGCGCATCGCCCAATGCCCATGGACGATGACCTACGGAGGCAAACTGGTCGCTTCTGCCCTACCCTACAGCAAACCCAACGGTGGTCCTGTGACGCTGAATGTAAGGCCAGGAACCACCGACAGGATCTGGGTCCAAGTCGATGGAGCCAAGTTGACGCCTGGCCACACTCACCTTGATCTGACGCTACAAGCGGGTTCGGTGGCGGTTGGAAACATACCTCTGGACATAGACGTATCTGCTGTTCAGCTTTCAAAACCCGAATTGTCGCTGGCAGGTTGGGACTATATGGACGGATTCGGCTTTGGCGGGATCAGTCAAGCCGAGGAGCCTGCCTACCGTGACTTGGTGAAAGATTTCCCCATCGACACGGTCTGCGCTCAAGCCCGAATCCTGCCGATGCCCAAAGCCGAGCAGTTCTCTGGAAACGCTCTTACTGGGCTGGACTTCGGAAAAGTCGATCGATGGGTCAGTTCCACGCCCGGAATGAGAAACCGCATCCTGGCGATTGGCTACCGGGACACGTTTGCCGGCGCTCAGATCGGCACGCCCGATTTTGGAATTCGGTTCGGCGCCTGGATGAAGGCAATCGGTGAGCACCTTCATTCGATTGATCCCGGCTGCCGGGTACTCGTTCTGCTGGTCGATGAACCCAAGACGGTTCGCCAAGCCGAGTTGATCGATACCTGGGCGGAGGCCATCAAGTCCGCAACGAATTCTGTGCTGGTGTTCGAAGATCCGCTGTTCAAGGACCTGGGTCCCGAACGGGTTCAGAAGGTCTTCTCCGACGTAGATGTCGTCTGCTTCGAGGAGTCGACAATTCTTCCCGACTCCGGCCTGACGAATCAGTATCGGCGCCTTTCCGCCGGCAAGGAGTATTGGTACTATGCCACACGCCCGAGCCCCAAAGACCTGGACCCGACAGACTACTATCGACTGGTTCCTTGGATGGCTTATGCCGATAACGTTCGCGGCATCCAGTATTGGTCGTTTACCGACATTGGAGCGGCACCAAGTTCGTGGAAAGAGCAAGGCGCCTTCCAAACCGGTTTCTCTCCCCTTTTCCTTGGTGACCCGATGACGACCAGTCTGCAATGGGAGGCATTGCGCGACGGTATGTGGGAAAGCCAGATATTCCGGGAATTGGCTAGAGCCGCCAAAGGCACGCCGGACGAACGTGAGGCAAACGCGGTGATCTCGGATGCAAGTCTCTTGAGTCAACGGCGTTCGGGGCCGATTCCGTGGAAGGAGGGAGTGGATCAGGACTCGGCGGATTCGATCCGAACCCGAGCGGTAGCACTTCTGGAGAAACTTCGTAAACACTGATTGCCGACAACGGAGTCGGTCCGCCATTGGGGCTGTCGACTCAATTGACCGTTACTAGAGCCTAAGGGAACGTTTGGGTCGGACCGCCCGTTGGGTATTATGCTGTCGCGCACGGCCTCCGTTAGTGGTTGGTTCAAGCGGATCGCGTTTGGGATATGAGCCAATTGAGAACTCGACAGAAGCTCCCCATCGCGTGGCAGGAATCGCGTTCGAATTCCATACCATCGGATGGCGAAAGGAATCGCCGGGACGAGACGTCTTCGTTGTCGCATGCAACTCTGGACATTCGCCCCTTGAACAAGTGGCTATGGTGCGAATTCTCACCGAATGCGTGGGCCGGTATCGATTTGGGGGACTTTGAATGACGCAGCGTCCGTTGGTTTCCATTGTCACACCCGTTTACAACGGCTCCAACTTTATTGAGGAACTGATCGTGAGCGTCCGCGACCAGACCTATCCCAACATCGAACACATCATCATCGACGACGGATCGACGGACGGCGGCAAAACTGTTGAGATCCTGAAGAAATATCCGCATTTGCGCTGGTGGACGCGCGCCAATAAGGGCCAGTACGCAACGCTGAACGAAGGTTTTCGTGAAGCCAAGGGCGATTGGGTGACCACCATCTCGCACGATGACCGATACTACGACAACACGGCCATCGAGGCCTTGGTCCATCATGCCGAGACCCATCCCAAGGCCGATGTCGTGCATGGAGCTACTCGGTTCATTGACCCGGACGGCTACCCATACGCAATGCAGCGCCGCCACAAATACCCGCTGTGGGTCCTCCCGTACCATTTCTTCGTTTGGCACTGTTCGCTGATCGTAAGAACTACTTCCTTACGTCAGCACGATCTCTATTTCAATGAAGCGCTGAAATTCACCGGAGACGGCGACTGGACGCTTCGAATGATGGGGGCCGGCTTGAAGTTCTCAATGGTGGACCGTATCATTGCCGACTGGCGAAGACATCCGGAACAGACAACCACACGGGCGGATGTCGATCCGAAGGTTCACGAAGCGCGAGAAGCGGAGCGAATTCGATATCGCGACCTTTACCAACGAAACAACTTCTTGCGAGCCATCGTGAAATTCTGGCTCTCGATCGAACGATTCTGGCGAATTGGCAGTGCCTTTGCGAGAGGCTACCGGCGCAAAAACGGCGAGTGGATCTCACCATCCGACCGCGCCAGAGACACACAGGCGAAAGGAGATACGCGATAGTGAGTGTCGGAGTCGCGCGGACTCCGAGTCTTACGCTCCGGATTCCAAGGTTCAATGCCGAAGTCACCGCGGTTTCGCTGCTGATTTTCGTCTACACCTTGCTGCCGCTTGACCGTGGCGTGCCTGGTATCCCCTTTGCTGGAAAGCCGCTCGCGCCATCTGTATGCGCCACTATGGCGCTCTGGTTCTACCTTTCGTATACGTCCAAGAACTCAATTTGGAAGTACCTCAAGCTACGGTATGTCCGATTGCAGGGCGCATGCACTCTGCTGCTTTTCGTTGCGTCGTTTGACACGGAATTCCCCATGCGTGCAATGCAATGGGCGATCCTCTATTTCTGCGTCTTTGGCCTGAACTACGTAATCCTGGTCTACATGATCGAGCGGTACGGACTGAACTGGTTGATTCGAACCACCCTATTCTGCTGCTCGCTTGCGGCCTTCATTGGGGTGCTCGACACGATCGGGGGGTTCCGGATTCCGCTCTATCAGAAGTTCATCGATGAGAGCATGAAGTCGAACGGTGAGGCGATCACCGGATTCGATATCGTTCGTGGAATCGGCACCCAGGGCAACCCAATCTTGATGGCGACCCTCATGATGGTCTGCATTCCTTATGTCTTCAATGTCAAGTCGCCAATCCTTCGAGTGGTTTTCCTTGCGATTCTGGCTGCTGGGGCCGCCATCACGGTCTCCAGAACGATTGCGCTAGGGATCATCGTGTTCGTTATTGGCCTCGCGGTGATTTACACCAGAAAGTTCTGGATCTGTTTGGGCGCGCTATGCGTGCTTGCTACGGGGGTCTTTCTCTCCGGCGCCGCTGACAAACTCCTAGACGATCCGATCGTCATGGTCTGGGCAAGCCGAATTGGTATCGGAAGCAGCGCTGGATCGGAAGGAAGCGAAAACGTCGCAACCCGCCAAGAGGCATCGAAGCTTGCCATCAGCAAGATCCTCGACACGTGGGGTCCTAAAGAGGTGGTTCTGGGCGCCGGCCCTGGTTCCTCGACCGAAGTCGGACAGGAGTTCCGAACAGGACAGGATACGATCGACAATTCGACCCTGACTGTCCTTTACGAACGGGGCTTCCTTGGATTCATTCTCTTCTATACGGCCTTCTTCTACATACTCTGGCAAACGCGCAAACAGGCCAAAACATCGCTGCATTGGTATAACTTGGTGGCATTGCTTGCCGCGGGAATGTCGTTCGACTTTGAAGGGAACTCGACGTTCAACTTGCTCGTCATGGGATCGCTTGCAATCGTGTCGACCGTTCCCTTCGCTGCTGTAAATCGGACAACCGACGCACCCGAATTACCTACTGAAACTCCGATGGGCGAGGATCCTGGCTAGGCAACGCCTAGTTCGACTTCAGTTGCTTCGATAAGGATGTGCAGGCACATCATGTGTATCTCTTGGATCCGGTCGGATGTTTCGCCGGGCGCCATGAATACCGTATCGCAAAGCGGCGCGAGCGATCCGCCGCCACGCCCGAGAAACCCGACCACATGAGCACCTGCGGCTCGCGCAGACTCGGCTGCCAATAGCAAGTTCTTCGAGTTGCCCGATGTTGACAGAAGTAGGACGACGTCGCCTGGCTTGGCAAACGCTTCGACCATTCTGCTGAATCCATACTCGAACCCATAGTCGTTACCAACACAGGTCCAATGCGTCGGGTCGGACATTGCAAGAGCCGGAAACGGCTTTCGGTCCTTCTTGAATCGCCCGGTCCATTCCTCAGCAAAATGCATGGCATCTGCCATGCTCCCGCCATTCCCTCCTGCCAGTACCTTGCCGCCGGCGTTGAAGGTATCGACGAGCCTGCTCGTAAGGCTAGACAGTGTGGCTTGTAGCGCTTCATCGGCAAGCACAATAGCAAGACATCTCGACGCTTCTTGAAGCGACGAGCGTATAAGGGCACTCGACATGGGGATCTGTATACCCGACCCCTCCTTGCCAGACACCCGCTGGACTGAGACGCTTGCGACGAGGCCTTTCGATAAGGACCTTTGTCTTACGTGTTCAAAATCTCATGGGCCCTTGGCCCACCATCTGCCCATCTTGACTTCCGTTGCGCTATGCTCCAGACCGGAAAGGTGCAGTCTCCGTCTGGACACTTACCGCCGGCTCCAAGGTACGATCATGGGGTTGACGTTTAGCCGCCCCATCCGCGGTCGCCTCGGTCCGATGTAGGATGTGGTGGGCTTCGACAGTCAGGCGGCACGGGCTGATCAGCCTTGATGGCTTGGCGTACACCATCCGAACAAAACCCTATAGGACGTGCCTTAGCGAACCGATGTCATCGCCAGTAAACGAACAGCAGAATGCCGCTGCCCACCTACCACTTCGAATGAAGCATGAGGGCATGCCCGCAAAGCTCGCTCTCATGCGTGAGTTCCCCAAGCTGAGCGTATTCGTGATCGGCGACATCATGCTCGATCGCTACCTCGTCGGCGACTGCGATCGGATTTCGCCGGAGGCGCCAGTTCAGGTCGTGAAGCTCAACAGACGCTTCAGTACGCTTGGGGGAGCGGCAAATGTCGCGGCAAACTTGGCGGCGCTTCACATTCATGTCGAGTTGGCAGGAATCGTCGGAGACGATGAAGCAGCACGCGAACTCAAAACCAAATGCGCCGATATAGGCATATCGACCTCGGCACTGCAACTTAGCATTCCGAGAGGAACAATCGTAAAGACCCGAGTCCTAGCCTCCGACCGACAACTGCTTCGTCTAGACGAGGAGGACGCGTCTCCGATTACTGACCTGCAAGCAGACGAACTTGTTTCATCCATCATTTCGGTTGCCAGGCAACGGAAGCCCAACGCGGTCATCCTTTCGGATTACGCAAAAGGTGTGCTCACCCCCTATGCGTGTCAGAAGCTTATCGAATTCTTCGCGTCAGAAGGAACTCCGACGTTCGTGGACCCTAAAGGCAAGAACTACGAGAAGTACCGGGGGGTCACGTGCATCAAACCAAACCGATCAGAGATGATGGAACTGGCGAAGGCACTTGACTGGCCTCATCACGACGCTGTGGAAGCCGCTCAGCAGTTGCGCTGTCACCTGGGACTCGAGTTCGTGGCTCTAACCCTCGGTGCCCAGGGCATGGCCCTCATCTCAGACGATGGAGTACATCGGGTGCCGACGATGGCACGAGAAGTCTTTGACGTTTCTGGAGCGGGGGATACCGTCATGGCAACGATGGTTGCGGCTCTCTCGGCGGGGCTGGACCGAAACGACTCGCTCGTATTGGCCACTCTCGCCGCCGCAGAGGTGATCAGTCACGTCGGCTCGCGACCGATTCAGCGCGACGAATTGCTCCTTGCAATCCAGAACCACAGCCGGGGCGAACGCGGGAGAAAGCGGTACGAGGTTGAGGATCTGAAGACAGTCGTCGGGCTTTGGAAGAGCCAGGGCCTTGTCGTGGGTTTCACTAACGGATGCTTCGATCTGCTTCACGCCGGGCACGTCACCATGCTCGAAGACGCCACGTCGAGGGTGGATAGGTTGATCGTGGCCATCAACTCGGACGCTTCGGTTCGACGTCTGAAGGGTGAATCTCGCCCACTGATGTCGGAGGACAAGCGGGTGACGGTTTTGTCAGCCCTCGAGGCCGTCGATGCAGTGGTCGTCTTCGAGGAGGACACCCCACTTCAACTTCTGGAGGCTCTGTTACCGGACGTTCTGTTCAAGGGTGGCGATTATACGCGTGAGACAGTTGTCGGGCACGAAATCATCGAACAGAACGGTGGCCGCATCGAGCTAGTTCCTCTAGTGCCAGGCGTTAGCACATCGTACTTGGCCGATCGCATTGAGAAGCTCTAGCATCCAGGCGATGAGTTTCCTTAACTACTGAAAACAATGATTATTCTCACCGGCGGCGCAGGATTCGTAGGCAGCAACATTCTCAAACGACTCAATCAGATGGGCGAGGACGATATCGTTGTCGTGGACAACCTCCGAAAGTCGGACAAGTACCGGAACCTGGTTGGGACGAGCTTTCGCGACTACATCGACAAGGAGGAGTTTCTGCAAAGGCTATCGAACGGGGACTTCACCGGCGTTCGCGGGATCATCCACGAGGGTGCATGCACCGACACGATGGAATACGACGGCAAGTACATGCTTGCCAACAACTTCGAGTATTCCAAGCAATTGCTCAACTACTGCGTGGCCAACAAGAGTAGGTTCATTTATGCTTCGAGTGCGGCCGTCTACGGCCATACCGAGTTGGCATGTGAATCGGACGGAACGGAAGCTCCGCTGAACGTCTACGGTTACTCGAAATTGCTCTTCGACCAATATGTGAAGCGAGTGATGCCTCATGCTCAGAGCACGATCGTGGGCCTGCGTTACTTCAACGTCTATGGACCAGGAGAGTCGCACAAGGGCAAGATGTCGTCGATGGTCGTGCAGTTCTACAACCAGATCATGGCAACGGGTTCCGCCCGTTTGTTTGGCGGATATGGTGCATACGGCCCGGGCCAGCAGACACGCGATTTCGTCTACGTGAAGGATATCGTCGACATCAACTTGCACTTCTGGGAACGCGACGTGACAAAAACCATTGTGAATGCGGGATCGGGACGGAGCCGCACATGGAACGATCTGGCCAATGCGGTGATCGCGGCGACCGGGTGCGGCAAGATCGAGTACATCGACTTTCCGACCACGCTTGCGGACAAATATCAGTTCAATACCCGCGCCGACTTGAGCCTCCTCCGCAGCCACGGTTTCACGAAGCAGACTCATACGCTTGAGGAAGGGGTCGTCGATTACATCGGCATGTTGCAGTCCGAGCGTCAACTGGCCCTTTCGCGAGGGCATGCATCGGCATGAGCAGAGACCCAGAGCGAATCGGGGTATTCAGAATAGGCAACCTTGGAGACACGATCGTTGCCTTACCGGCCCTGTGGACGGTTCGAAAGCGGTTTCCGAATGCCAAGATCACGTACCTGACCCAGCAAAGCTCCGGCCAAGTGACAACTGGCACGGAAGTGCTCCGCGCTGGCGCCGTCTATGACGAATGGATGTCGTACAAGAGCAGTTCCGAAGGTGCAAGCAAGCTTGACATGTTGAAGCTCCTCGCAAAGCTGCGATCCAAGAGGCTGGACATGCTTGTCTATCTGCCCTCCCACCGAACTCCGCAGCAGCTTGATCGCGACGAGAAGTTCTTCCGGATGGCCGGCGTAAAGCAGATTGTAGGGATGACGGGCTTCCGCGAGACTGACTATCGACCCGGAGGTTCACCGCTCCCAACCGTTAGGCGAGAGGTGGATGTTCTTCTCGGCCACTTGAAACGCGACGGCGTGTTCACCTCCGATAGTCCAAATTCGCTCACCCACTTGGGCCTTACCGAAGACGAGCGAGCATTCGCGGAGACTTGGCTAACCCAAAACGGGATTGACACTTCAAAGCCGGTCATCGCTTTGGGCGCGGGCAGCAAGATGCCAGCGAAACTCTGGCCCCTTAATCGCTTCATCGAAGTCGGCAAGAAGCTCCAGGACTCCCGACCTTCGACGTTTCTGCTTTTTGGCAGTCCTGCCGAGAGAGGTTACTTAGAGGAGTTCGAACGGCAGGTGCCCAACTCCCGGAACATCGCCGGCGACCTCACAATTCGGCAATCTGCCGCGGTTTTCGAGCATTGCGACATGTATCTTGGCAATGACACTGGAACGATGCACATCGCAGCTGCCACCGGTGTGCCATGCGTGGCAATATTCAGTGCTCGCGACTGGCCGGGGCGCTGGTATCCGTATGGTGATCAGCATGTCGTTCATCGATTCGCCACACCATGCGAAGGATGCCTTCTGCAAACTTGCGACCGTCAGAACGAGTGCCTTACCGCCATTCAGAGCGATGCGGTGTACGAATCGGCACGAAAGACACTCGAACTGTCGCGTTTAGCGCGTGGCAATCCGTAAAGAGATTTCTGTCGATTCCGGTCGCTACGCTAGCGGCTGCCAAGTTCCGCAATGACTTCAAGCAGGCCGGCTGCCATTCGAGTAGCCTCGAAGTGGGAGACAAAACAATCCGTAGCCCGCTTACCCATATCGGTGAGGTCTTCCGGTGACAGCCCCTTGAGTTCCTTGAGCAGCAGGACGGCTCCGTCCAGCGTATCGGGCGCAACCAGTCCTGCCCGTGAAGCAGTGACCTCCCGCCAGATATTCACCTTGTCAGATACCAGGACCGGCGTTCCGCAGCTTAAGGCTTCGGCCACCGCTATCCCGAAATTCTCGTGGTGGCTAGGAAGCGCGAACACGGTTGCGGCGCGGAACGCGCCCCACTTAGCCTCTCCCTTGATCATGCCGGGGAAGAAGACTCGATCAGCAACTCCATAGGTCTGAGCAATTTGCTCGAATCCTGCCTTTAACCCGCATTCATCGGGACCGGCTACCACCAGAATCCAGTTCGAATCCTTGGCAAAGACCCGACCGAACGCCTCCATCAGCAGATCCATGCCCTTGATCGGATGAAAACGGCCGACGCAGAGGATGACGCGCTTGTTCCGCGCTTTGGGAACGATTTCATAGAACTTGTCGATCTGGCTTTCGGTGAATACTGGGGCCGAAGTGCCATAAGGCACGACCCGCTCGACAACCTTGTAGGGCTTGTAGGACTGTCTCGATGTCAGTCGCTCCTCTTCTGTCGTGAAAAGTACGGCTTGAGCATCGTGCAGCACCCTCGTTTCGAATGGCCAATAAACCTGCTTCTTGACTGCTTTGATCGGGTAGGCGCGCCTAATGTAGGGATCGAGGCTACCGTGGGTGTATACGAAATATGGCACCTTGTGTTTGCGTGCCGCATTGCGTACGACCCAACCGTGGTGAAGCCAAACCCCGTGCACGATCACTACGTCGTAGTCGGCGATGTGAGCCTCCAACCAGGGAGCCGTCCGAGGGCTGAAACCGAAACTCGTCTTTGCCGGTCCCATAGCGTGGACTTTGAAGACAGTGTCGCTAATCCCCGGATCGCCTGGCGCATCCATCGATAGGATCTCGGTAGAGTGCCCCATCTCTTGGAGTTGCCTGGCGCACTGAAACATCGCCTCAACAGGTCCGCCGAGCTCGAGCTTCGCACCCTTTACGACACGCAGCATCCTCAAGGCAAGCAACCTCCTGGCGCTCCGCCAATCATCATGACCAAACTAAAAACCCGCTCATCCTGTCGCATTCCCTTCCGAGCGTGCGAACAGGCCGAAGCTAGAAAGGTCGGTGAAGTGGATTCAAGCATTGCCGCAATAGACCGAATACCGTAGGGCTTGGCCCCGTTTGAAGCGACCGACATGTTTCCTTTGCGAATGACCGAATGGCGATTCTACCCGCAAGATGACCTCTTCATGGGCCGTTATGGTTCTGTCCGAGTAGGTCAAAGGTCCGGGTGGCCTTGTCTACCGCCGATGATTCGTCGTTGCAGATGGAGTCAAGGCTAAGGTCACGGTGGCCTGAAAAGTACGAGGTTGCCTGGTAAAGTATTCGTTCAGATTAGGCTTATTGAAAGGAGTTCAGTTTGGCAGATAGCGCCGCAAATCAGGAAAGGATCTGCGTTGTAGGTTTAGGATACGTCGGCTTACCGGTAGCCGTCGCATTTGGGCAAAAGGGGCTTGACGTCGTTGGTTTCGACGTCAGCCGCCACCGTATTGAGAAGCTTCGGTCGGGATTCGACTCAACCGGCGAATTCGACGCCGAAACGCTTGGGGAGTGTGGCGTCCGGTTCACCGCCGACCCATCGGATCTTGACGGAAGAACGTTTTTTATCGTTACCGTGCCGACGCCGATCGACAATAATCGTCAACCCGACCTCAGTGCTCTTCAGTCCGCATCCAAAACGGTCGGAGCTCATTTGACGTTGGGTGCATGCGTCGTCTATGAATCGACGGTATATCCCGGCGTCACCGAAGACGTCTGCCGGCCGATACTCGCGCAATCGTCTGGCCTTGTCGCGGGCGTTGATTTCACGGTGGGTTACTCCCCCGAAAGAATCAACCCGGGCGATCGGCAACATATGTTGTCCACGATCGTAAAAGTTGTTTCGGGAGAGGATAACAAGACCCTCGAGAGAGTCGCTTCGGTCTATGGGTTGATCATCGATGCCGGAGTGCACCGAGCTAGCACCATCAAGGTCGCCGAAGCAGCCAAGGTCATTGAGAACACTCAACGAGACGTCAATATCGCTCTCATGAACGAATTGGCGTTGATCTTTGGACGCTTGGGTATTGCAACCCATGAAGTGTTGGAAGCCGCCGGAACGAAGTGGAATTTCCTCAAATTCACTCCTGGTTTTGTAGGTGGTCACTGCATCGGCGTGGACCCCTACTACCTCACGGCTAGGTCAGAGCAAATGGGATACCATCCCGAGGTGATTCTTGCCGGCCGGCGCATCAACGACCGCATGGGTCGTTATGTGGCCCAGTCGGTCGTTAAAGCCCTAGTTGCAAGGCGTCAGAACCTTGACTCTGTATCGGTGGCCATCCTCGGCTTCACGTTCAAGGAGAATGTCCCCGACATCCGCAATACACGAGTCATCGACGTCGTGCTCGAATTGCGGGAGTACGGGATTGAGCCGCTTGTTTACGACCCGATTGCAGACTTCCACGGCGTCGAAGAGGAGTACGGATTGAAGCTTTGCCCACTTGAATCTCTGGAGAAAGTCGACGCCGTGATCGTCGCCGTTCCCCATCGGGCCATCCGCGACCAACTGGATCAGCTGTTCGAGAGATGCCTCAAGTCAGATGGCCTACTCTACGACGTCAAGTCTGCTGTCGCGCCCGACCGGATTCCCGAAGGCGTCACTCTTCTCACCCTCTAGTCCGTCATCCGCTCGCGGTCACTACGTTGTTCTGCGAGCGGATCCATTTCCTTCGGCATGGCTGGACGTTCGAAGGGGCAACACGCTAGTTTGAGGGCCGTTGTAGTGGAGTGGAACTACCTGTAACGGAAGATTGTTCTTCGCAGTGTGCGATTGGCCAATGCCTTAAGGCCCAATAATCTGGCCGATGTCGAACCTGGACATCTATTATGAAGGAGATGATTTCGACCCATCGGAATAGGCGCGAGTCGGGCACTCCTTTGAGTCTGTTTGCGGCCAAAACCGGTCGATTTCGTATGGTACTATGCCATGGCTCCAATCGTTTGATTAGGGATTTCCACTTATCTATGAAAACCTCCAAGACGTATCGCAGGCTACGCCTTTCTGCTCGTCGAACCCTCTCTATCGGCAGTTTGTCAATCCTGGCTCTGATGATGTTGGGCGCCGGAACGGCCTTTGGCCAGCTCGGGCAGAACGACGACGACAAGAAAAAGAACGATCAGGGCACAGGTACGCCCGTCTCAACAATTTTGGGACAAGGCGGGGCTCAAGGTGGCGGAGGCGGAGGCGGAGTGCAACTGCCAGGAGCCGTCGGTAATCCTCTGCTCCCTCCGGGAGGTCAGGGCGGGGGCCAAGCCAATCCAACAACGACGGGAGGGGCTCCCGGAGTCGTAGTCGTCAACCCTGGGCAGCAACAGCAATCGTCAACCAACGCCGCCGGCCAACCAGCGAACATTAGCGTCAACCCTCCGAGTTCGATCACGGAGATCATGGCCAAGCACAAGTTTACGGGCGCCCACGGTCTACCGATTTTTGGTTTCTCCCAGTTCGAAGCGGCCCGATATGCGATCGAAGCGCGGCGCTTGCTTCTCAATAACGGCGCGTACCGGCTGAATATCGATCCTACGAAGACGATCACTGGCCCTGAGCAGAACAACCTGGGCAACATCTTCATGCCCGTGCCGGATCGATATCAACTTGGCCCGGGCGATGCGTTAACGATGCGGGTTTCCAGCCCGACGCAAGATCCGACGAATCAGGACTTGACGGTTGACGGCCAAGGATATATCACGATTCCTCAGACCGGCGAAAAGATCGTAGTTCGGGGCCAAACCCTGGCTCAGCTAGAGCACACGTTAAAAATCGCCGTAAAGAAGGGAGTCCGGGATGCCGACGTCACGGTTCAGCTTAAGGAGCTGCGTTCGATGTCGATCACGATAAGCGGCGAGTCCTATGCGCCCGGCACGTACCAGATGCCCTCGATCATGACGCTGTTCAACGCGATCTACATGTCAGGCGGTCCCAACGAGAAAGGAACGTTGAGGCGTATCGTCCTCAAGAGGACCAACGGATTCGTCCGAGAATTCGACCTGTACGATCAGCTTGTTAACCTCAATTACCGCGAGGACGTACCACTTCAGCCCGGCGACGTCATCTACATTCCGCCAGCAGAAAACCTCGTGGCGCTTCAAGGTGAAGTCGTCCGTCCATCGGTTTACGAACTTAAAGGCAACGAGAAACTTAGGGACCTGCTGCATTTCGGCGGCGGAGTCAAGCCGAGCGGTATCGCCCAAAAGATCTCCATCGAAACCACGCGAGATCACGTGGAGCGGTATCTGCTTGACGTCAACGCTGAGATAAAGGATGCGGCGAATAACCCAGTGATGCGGGACGAGGACGACGTAAACGTCTACAGCATTCGAAAGGACCTAGTCAACGAAGTGACGATTGTCGGTCCGGTCGACCAACCGCACCATTACGGTCTCACCAAGGGCATGACCGTCGCCGACCTGATCGATGCAGCTCGAGGCTTCATGCCCAATGCATACATGGAGCGCGCCGATCTGGTTCGTCGAAACGACGACCAAACCACCCACACGTTGATCAGAATTGACTTGGAGAAGGCGTATAAGCGAGATCCCAAGGCGAACATCCTTCTTCAGGAAGATGACGAACTGATCATCTACGACGTCAACGACATCCAGTGGATGGGCGTGAGAAAGGTCACGGTCAAAGGCGCGGTCAACAAGCCGGGCACCTTTGAGCGAAAGGACAACATGACCGTCAAGGACGTCCTCCTCCAAGTAGGCGGCTTGGCTCCCGATGCCTTCGACACTCTCGCGTTTGTTCAGAGGACAAACCTCGACGGAACTGTCGGGCCACTCCTGAAGATCAATTTGAGGAAGGCGATGCTCGGTGATCCGACCGACGACGTCGTCCTGCAAGACCGCGATGCATTGACTGTGTTGACTGTCCGCGAGTCCGCGTATATCGCAGATCAAACGGTTTCAATACAAGGTCCAGTTCAGGGCCTTGTCACTGACACAGTCAAGGATGTACCCAAGGACGCCGGGACAGCCCAGTCAAAGGGACCTGAGGTTGCCGCGACAGCGGTACAGAACACGGCCGCCGCGACAGCCGTACAGAATACGGTCGCAGCGACAAACGCGAACGGCATCAAGGAAAGCGGAAAGGTACCGGAGCCAGCGGCGGCGCCAGCGATAGTCGTAAAGCCGCTCAGCTTCCCACTAAGCCCTCACATGACGGTCCGCGACCTGATCCTTCTTGCGGGCAACGTTCTACCGAATGCGGACTTGGATCACGCGTTCATCCAGCGCACGAATCTGGACGGAACGCCTGGCCCGTTGATCACATTCAACGTTGCCAAGGCGCTTGAGGGTGACGCTTCTAACAATCCCGAGTTGGCCAGCCGAGACCTAGTCACGATCTACACTAGAGAGCAAGCCAACTTCCAGCCGAAGCAGGAAGTCGACATCGTGGGCGCGGTTCAAGTGCCTAACCACTACACGCTCTCCCAGGGCATGCGCGTGCATGATCTGCTCGCAATTGCGGGCAACCCTCTTCCGACCGCCTATGCCGATCGTGCCTACTTGCAGCGTCTCAACCTGGATGGCACGTTTGGAGAGATGAAGATCATCGACCTGAACAAGGTCATGAGCCACGATCCGGCGAGCGATATCGTGCTCAAGCCGGGTGACAAGCTTAACGTCTATACGAAGGAAGAAACCCAGTTTCGTCCCAAGCAGAGCGTCTCGATTGCAGGCGCCGTGCAGGCTCCAAAGACCTATCCTCGAGCCGAGGGAATGACCCTTCAGGACCTCATCAGAATCGCCGGTGGCCCAACACCCAAAGCAAGCGATCGAATCGAGTTGGCGACGGCCCGCACTCCTGAGGGCACACCCGTTAAGAAGTTCGACCTGCAAGAGATGGAAGGCCCCGCGGGGGCGGCAATCATTCTTCAAGACGGCGACTATGTAACCATCCCCGAAGACGCGACGATCATGGATCAACCCATGACGATCACGGTGTTGGGATACGTCAAGAACCCTGGACCCTACCTGGTCACCTCGAACACCGTGCATCTCTCCCAACTGTTCAAACGAGCTGGCGGGGTCCTGCCAAACGCATATCCGTTAGGCTCTCAGTTCACGAGAATTGCGAAGAACTTGAGGACGGAGGCGCAAGTCACTCTTGGCCCTCGCATTCAGGAAGTTATCACAACGATTCAGGCCGACGAGTTTAAGCGTGCCCTGGCACGGAGCGAAGTCGACAAGCTGCGAGCCCTAACCGAGGCGTCCAAGGCGAGCCAGCCCTCCGTCACGGTGGCGGCCGGCGGAATTGCGCCGAACACCAATTCGGGACCGAACAGTACAAACGGCTTGACCGAGAAGCCTGCTGCAACTCCGGCTCGAGAACTAAAGCCGGCAAGCCTTGAGCCGCTTGGGACGATCAACGTGAACGTTGAAAAGGCCCTTAAGCATCCCGGCTCGCGTGACGATGTCGTCGTGCGCGATGGCGACGTCATCTATGTGCCCGAAACGCCGATCTCAGTCGTAGTAACTGGTGCGGTGGCCTCTGCTACGGCTGTTAGGTTCGAGCAGGGCAGGAGCATGCTCTACTACATCGATCACTCTGGCGGTGCGACATCGGATGCGGCACTCGAACAGATCATCGTGATTCGAGCTTCGGGCAGCATTCTGAAGGCCTCGATGAAGACGCGTCTGGAGCCAGGAGACACGATCTTCATTCCGACCAAGGTCATGGCCGACCACCTGCGCGACAAGGGTGCAGACTTTGCGACCGAACTGGCGCAGGTCACAAACGCCGGACTCCTTATCGCCATCGTCCACGCCCTGGTCAAGTAACTTGAGTGCCGATCCCGTCTTGACCTGACGGGATCGGCGCCCAAAAATCAGAAACGAATTTCCTTATGCAAAAGTCACCCGACAATTCAGGCGAGATCGATCTTCGCGCGTTTACGGATCCTTTGCGCGGTCAACGTAAGCTAATCCTCAGGTGGACGCTTATCAGTGCCGGCGTCGTCCTAATCGGCACCTTGGTCGTCCCACCCCGTTGGAAAGCGGATGCGACGATTCTAACCGTGCTGCCTTCGGATCTCGGAGGATCTGCAGGCGCATCGTTAGCGTCGGCATTGAGTCCAAACGCCCCAGACCCGATGCAGGTGCTGGAAGGCGTGCTCACCAGCCGAAGTGTAGTTACGCACATCATGAAGCAGACTGGCCTACCCCGGCGAGCAGTCGAAAAGGGCCTGCAAACCGAGAGAAAACAGAAGCAGGCTCTCCTTGTTGTGTCCTGGGAGGATTGGGATCGGGCAAAGGCTCTAAAGGTAGTGCGTGGCGCCCTTGACGGCGTCACTGAACTGCAGAAGAAAATTCTCTTCACAACTGCCGGGATCCAGGCTCAATACCTGGAAGAGTCAGTACACGAACAAGAGGGGAAGCTCGAACGAGCCGAACAAGATCTCGCCGAGTACGAGAAACATATGAAGGCTCCGATCAGTCCGACGGACCCCATGTCGGCAGGCACCTATCTGAAGGAACGGCTCGATCTGCAGCTTCAATTGGGCACTGTCGAGGCAAGTATTAAAATCGCGCGACAGCAGGCCAAGCTCATACCCACGATGCCAGACCTTCCAACCGGCATCAAGAGCTTTGGAGATTTCCGCACCAAGTTGGTCTCTTTGGAGTACGGCCTCCACGTGCTCGAAACAACTTTGGGTCCAGACGCACCGAAGGTTGTAGCCGCGAAACGTGAGATCGAAGTCACCAAGAGCACCCTAAACCAGGAGATCGCGCGCTACCTGAAGAGCGTCGACGTCAATTTGGACCCCGCCATTGCAACGCTTGAGGCGAACAAGATGACGCTCCAGTATCAGTTGGCGATCGTAAACGAGCTAGCTACGGCCGCTCCTGAAGAAGCCGTTATAGTCGCACAGAAAGCAAGAGAAGTGACGATCTTGGGCACCGTATCGACCACCCTGCGTGCAAAATACGAGGAAGCCAAGGTAGCGTCCAAAGTCGACCAAGTGAAGTGGGCGCTGGTGGAGGAGCCGTACATCGAGGACCTTCCCGTAAACAAACGGTATGCCCGAAACCCGGCGATCGGAGGCGTACTCGGGTTCCTTTTCTGTGCGGGAATGCTCAACGTAAAGGCAAGGCGAAAGGCGAAGCGGTCCGCAGGGCAAAGCTCCGATGGAACAGCCTCGTAATTTGCCCGATCCCAAGGACAGCGAACTAAGACGGAGGCTGTTCCAGAACAGCGGGCTGATTATGGGTTGCCGTGTCGTTACGGCAACCACATCGCTGATCGCGGTTCCCTTCATAACTTCGAAGTTGAGAATCGAGGGATTCGGCATTTGGGAGTTGATGACCGCGATCGCGTCCTTGTGTGCGATGTTCCAGACTTCCGTGAATGGAACATTGCTCTGGAAGATCAGCCAGGCGCACGGCACCGACGATTACGCGACGATTCGCCGGATGATTCGAATCGGAGTCCTGTCGATCCTGGTATTCCTTCTTGTGTTGGGATCAGGCGTGTGGATGATTCGATATCCGCTCATTCATGGCCTGCACATCAAAGCTCAGTATGCGAGCCAAGTTGCTTGGGTATTCCCTAGCGTCGTATGCGTCACGGTTCTGGGCGGCATCAATGACACGATGGGGAGTGCGATCTCTGGCTGCCAACGCAGTGGCGTCGTAACCGTCATACAAGCGATCGCGCTAGTTGTGAATTACGTGACGGCGATCATCCTCATCCGCCTCAACTATGCCTACGAGGGCCTTCTTATAGGCCTCTCTGCCGGAACCCTCGTTGCCTCGGTTCTCTATTTCCGAACGGCATACAAACTGTGTGGCGGCATATCGCTCGTGCCCACCACGCCGACTGTCGTGGAACTGAAGTCGATGGCGCGGTACGGTTTCTTTCTGATTATCGGATCGTGTTCTCAGGCGCTTCGAGACCAAACGGACAAGCTGGTTCTCGCGAGATTCGCCTCTACAACATGGGTCGGCTATTACGGCATAGCCGCACGCCTAGCGGTGTTGGTGATGGAAGTATCGCGGTTCTTCTATTCCCCACTGCTGACCGCGGCCGGCTCCATGCACGCGGCAAAGAACTGGGTCGGCGTCCAAAGGCTCTACGCGAACATGATCGTACTGGTGGCAGCCGCGGCAGGGATCGTCACCGTGATCGTGGCCGGCCTTCACGATCGACTCATGTTCATGTGGCTCGGATATTCACGGCCTCAAGTTGCGCTGATCGTTTTGATCCTCCTTACTGGAAATGCCAGCGCAGTCATCCTGACAGGACCGGGTACGGCGATTTGCCGGGCGATCGGCAAAGTCTGGGTCGAAACGGCCTACGTCGTGATCAACCTTGTCGGCAACCTCGTGCTCACCATCGTTCTCGTCATGACGATCGGTCCCCTCGGAACCGTCATCGCATCCGGGTCGACTTGGGCGGTGTCGGCGGTTGCGTTCACATTCATCCTTCCTCGATTGGTGGATCTTCCCAACGAGTCGACAGCAAAGGCACGATGGTTCCTTTTTGTTGTGGCGATCTGTTCGGTTGTGACCTACTACGGATCGCAGTTGGTCGCCAAACCAACAAGCCGGATGGACGCAACCATCGGCTTCTTCATTTTGGGGACCCTCGCCGCAGCTCTCTATCTCGGCATCGCGACCGCCGTCGGCTTGATTCCCAAGTCAATCTATGGAAAGGTGATCGGGAAGGTCAGGGGGCGGCTCGCCCGAACCTGAGGCATCCGGCGACTCTGCCGAGGTTGCGGGAACCGAAAGGTATAGTAGGCCGTTCCAAGTTGAATCTCACATGGAGACGGTGTGTGTAGTTGGGTTAGGTTACATCGGTCTCCCCACGGCTGCCATATTGGCCGCGACGGGTAAGCACGTGGTCGGAGTCGACCTTAACGAGAAGATTCTCGAAGCTATCAATGTCGGCCCGTTACATGTCGAAGAGCCTGGACTACTCGATCTGGTAGTCTCCTGCGTCGCATCCGGCAATCTGGCCGCACAAGACACTCCCGAGGTCTGCGATGCATACATCATCGCAGTTCCGACGCCCCTAACCGTCAACCTCCAAGCCGATCTTCAATCGGTACAAGCTGCTGCCCGATCTCTGGTCCCGTTCCTGCGACCCGGTTGCCTCGTTGTGCTTGAAAGCACGTCGCCACCAGGAACCACTTCCGGCTTGGTTCAGCCGATCCTTGAGCAGTCTGGGCTGAGGGCGGGTGTTGACTTTATGCTGTGCTACTCGCCGGAAAGGGTGCTGCCTGGCCGGATAATGGTCGAACTCACCCAGAATGACCGAGTCGTCGGTGGAATCAACCAGATATCCGCCCAAGCCGGCGCGGAGCTTTACGCCAGTTTTGTAACGGGCGAGATTATTGAGACCGACGCCATCACCGCAGAGGCCGTCAAGCTCATCGAGAACACCTTTCGAGACGTCAATATTGCGCTCGCGAACGAGTTTGCACTTATTGCAGAGACTGTAGGATTCAACGTATGGGAGGCGATCCGCCTTGCAAATCACCACCCCAGGGTCAGGGTGCTCAGCCCCGGCCCCGGCGTTGGTGGACATTGCATCGCCGTAGACCCCTGGTTCCTCGCTCAAGCAGCTCCAGGTCAGTCCCCACTCATCCAGTTGGCACGTCGAATCAATGACGGAATGCCAGAGCACGTTGTAGAACTGGTGCGAAGTACGTCCATCGGGAGAACACCTACGGAGTACGTCATCGCCTGCCTCGGAATGTCGTTTAAGGCAGATGTGGACGACATTAGGGAGAGTCCGGCCATGCGCGTTATCCATTTATTGACCGAGGAAGGGTATTCGCTCCGCTGCTTCGATCCACACGTGAAACGACTCGACCCCAAGTTTCGATCGGTAACGGACCTTCATGCGGCCCTTAGTGGCGCTGATTTGCTGCTGCTTCTCGTCGATCATAGCGAGTTCCGCAACCTGCAGCCGACGCAAGCATGGTCAATGGCCGGGAAGCAAGTGATTGACACACGTGGCGTGCTGGACGCCGAATTTTGGGTTCGATCGGGGTTCGCCGTTCAGGTTGTGGGCTCACATCCGTCACGAAAGCCTGACTAGGACAATGGCCCCTCGCGAAGTTCTTCTTCCCGCCAAAGGACCTGCGGGAATCGTCGGCCGCCGTCCGAGAGGCTAAAGTCCGCATGGATTGAATTGCGATGCAAGGTGGGAAATGGCGCGTGTGCCATAGTAAGGCGTAAGGTAAAAATCACCAAAACCTGTGTCTGCTAGAGAATCATGAATCTACTTGTTGTGGGAGGAGCCGGATATGTAGGGGGCGCAGTTACTGATTTGCTCTCTGGAAGCAGACATCAAGTGCGGGTGTTCGACAATCTACTCTTCGAGGAAAGCTATCGGAAGCGTGTCGACTTCGCGTTTGGAGATGTGCGAAACGAAGCGGCACTCAGGCCGCACATTGAATGGGCCGATGCCGTGATTTGGCTCGCCGCGATCGTCGGCGATGGAGCATGTTCGGTGGACCCAGAGGTATCCGAGCATGTGAATACTGAAACCGTCAAATGGCTCGCAGAGAACTTCGACGGGCGTATCGTCTTCATGTCGACATGTTCGGTTTATGGCGCCCAAGATGGAGAACTGACCGAAGACTCGCCATTAAGACCCCTCTCCGTGTACGCAACCACCAAGTGTCTGGCTGAGACGTTCTTGAGCGGTAAGAACGCAATCGTCTTCCGACTCGGCACCCTGTTTGGAATAAGCGATCAATTCTCGCGGATAAGGTTGGATCTCGTGGTAAACACGATGACGGTCAAAGCTCATACAGAAAGGCACATCAAGGTGTTCGGTGGTGAGCAGTGGCGACCGCTTCTCCATGTCCGAGACGCAGCTCGAGCGGCCATCCTTGCGGTGGAGGCCCCTGAGTCGGGCGTCTTCAATATTCATACTACGAACATGAAGATGCTGACATTGGCATCCGCCGTGAAACAGCACTTCCCCGATCTAGATGTCGAAGTAGTCGACATGAAATTCGAAGACTCACGCAACTACAAAGTCAGCAGTGCCAAAGCGAAGCAGGTACTGGGCTTTGATCCGTGCTTCACAGTGGACGACGGTATAGGGGAGCTTAAAGCAATACTAGAGCAAGGTCGGATTAAGAATGTGAACAATCCGATTTATACGAACCATAGGTACCTGGATATGTTTAAGGCTCACCTCGATTTCCGCTAAACTTGTTCAGATGAGTGAAAGCAATGAAACGCCTCGGATCATAAAGGCTGGTCTTGCCGTGGACGATCGTGGGCAACTTACGTTTGCCAACGATTTCTCGTTCTCGGACGTTAAGCGATTCTACATGGTACAAAACCATGTCACCGGATTCGTCAGAGCCTGGCACGGCCACAAGAAAGAGGCCAAGTATGTCCTGCCGGTAAGTGGTTCCGCCATCGTCGCGGCCGTGAAGGTCGATGATTGGGAGAATCCTGATAAGAGCGCGGAAATCCACCGATACGTTCTATCGGCAACCGCGCCCACCATCCTCTATATTCCGGCCGGTTACGCTAATGGATTCAAGACGCTTTCTGCCGATGCCCGATTGATGTTCTTCTCAACCAGCACGATCGAGGAGTCGAGGGGAGACGATATTCGCTTTGAAGCCCGTTACTGGGATGCTTGGGAAGTAGTCGAGCGCTGAGCCGACGAGAATCAACTATGTCAAACAAAGTCTCAATTTTTGGCGCGTCCGGAATGCTGGGCGCGGCTGTTCTCGATGTGTTTGCCGCGGATGGCAACAACGAACTCGTTGCCACGGTACGCGAGCCTGAATTGGCCCAAACTCTTGCGGCCCGATATCCGTCTGTGAGTGTCAAAGTTTTCAACGCGGAGTCACTCGACGTCGATGCGATTGCCTCAATCCTCGATGGATGTCGATGGGCCGTCAACTCAATCGGAGTAATCAAACCGTACATCCACGACAACAATCCGGTTGAAACGGAGCGCGCGACCAGGGTCAACTCCTTGTTCCCGCACCTTCTTGCCAAAGCTGCTGACAAAACGGGTACGACCGTGCTTCAGATTGCGACCGACTGCGTCTACTCTGGCGCCAAGGGCGATTACACCGAGAAGGACTCTCACGATGCCCTCGACGTCTACGGCAAGAGCAAGAGTCTCGGCGAAGTCCCCGCACCCCAATTGCGTCACCTTCGATGCTCAATCATCGGGCCGGAACCCAAGGCGCATGTGTCGTTGCTTGATTGGTTCCTGGGACAAGCCCAGGGCGCTAGCGTGAACGGATTCACAAACCACGCTTGGAATGGCGTCACAACGATTCACTTCGGCAGGCTGGCCCTGGGAGTTGTAAAAAGCAGCGTCGAATTGCCTCAGGTACTACATGTCGTACCGTCAGGCAAGATCGTGAAGTCCGACCTACTCAAAGCGTTCGCATCGGCATACGGGCGAAGCGATATTACGATCAATCCGGTTGCAGCCGGAACGGTGATCGATCGCACATTGGCAACGCTTAACCAGGAGGCCAACCTGGCCGTATGGGCAGCTGCCGGGTATGCCACGCCGCCGACCGTCGAACAAATGGTGGATGAAATGGCCGCCTATAGGTTCTCAGCATGAAAGTAGTCACAATGCTCGGCACGCGTCCCGAGTTGATCCGACTTTGCCTCATCATCAAGAAGCTCGATCAGCTTTGCGACCAGGTTCTGATCCACACGGGCCAGAACTATGACGTCAACCTGAACGACGTATTCCTGCAACAACTTTCGATTCGTCCGATGAATCATTATCTGGGTGCGACGGGATCGTTCGGCGAGCAGATCGGAGTCATCCTTGAGAAGGTCGAGAAGATCCTACGGCAAGAAAAGCCAGATCGATTCCTCGTACTGGGCGACACCAACAGCAGCATGGCGGCGATTGTCGCGAAGCGGCTTGCCATTCCCGTTTACCACATGGAGGCAGGCAACCGATGCTACGATGACCGGGTACCTGAAGAGGTCAATCGCAGGATCATCGATCACAGTAGCGACATCCTGATGCCCTACACGGAGCGAAGTCGAAAGAACCTGCTTGCGGAGGGTATTCCTGGGCGAAGAATCTACGTTACGGGAAATCCGATCAAGGAGGTTCTTGACTACTACGAGCCTCAGATCGATGCGTCTTCGATTCTGGAAGATCTGTCGCTCAAGGTGGGTGAGTACTTCCTCGTAACGCTGCACCGTGAGGAAAACGTCGACAAGCCGGAACGACTTGCCGGATTCGTAACGGCGCTCAACAACATTGCGACCACCTATGGTCAGCCGGTCATTTGGAGTGTTCACCCGCGAACTGCAAAGCGCCTTGCCGAACAGCCGGATGTGAAGCCGCACGACTTGGTGAAAGTTAGCGTTCCCTTCGGTCTGTTCGAGTTTGTCAAGCTCGAGAAGAACGCCCGGGTCGTTCTTAGCGACAGCGGGACCGTTCAGGAAGAGTGTGCGATCTTCAACGTTCCGAGCGTAACGCTACGTGACGTCACCGAGCGCCCAGAAACTTTGGAAGCAGGAAGCAATGTACTATCCGGTGGAAATCCGGATCAAATCGCGCTTGCCATCCGCGTCGTGCTCGCGGAGAATTCGAAGTGGATTCCTCCGGTCGAGTACATGGTGCCAGAAGCAAGCACTGCCGTCATCAAGATCCTGTTAGGTCATCTCCACCGATAGACCACAACCCAAAAATCGAGCCCCATGGCTAGCGCTATGGGGCTCGTTCTGCTTGATTGGGACGTTAGGTCGATCGTTGCTGATAGTCGTCAGAACTAGGGCTTCTTTCCCTTGTGCTTCTTGTAGGCCTCCATGGCCTGAGCCTTCGTCATGTGGTGGGCCTTAACGTAGGCGAGCGCTTTCGTGTATTCCGCGGGGCTTAGGCCATACTTCGCACCGGGGTTCTTTCCGCCCTTTCCGTGCCAAATGCCCTTTCCACGTCCATGGCCCGCCTTTGCAGGACCGTGATGAGCCGTCGCATGGTGGGCAGCCGCATGATGAGCAGCCGCATGATGAGCAGCCGCATGATGAGCAGCCGGCTTCGCCGACGCGTGATGAGCAGCCGGCTTCGCCGCCGCGTGGTGAGCGGCCGGCTTCGCCGCCGCGTGGTGAGCGGCCGGTTTCGATGCCGCATGCGCATGGCCATGTGCCTTGCCGTGGCCGTGACCGTGCGGATTGAACGCCCAGGCCGAAGCGGACATCACCGTA
>JARLGV010000100.1 GCA_031292555.1 Fimbriimonas sp. | reverse complement strand
GTCGCGATAGAAGTCCGAAGCCGCAAGCCCGAACCTCATCTCCTGAACCTCGACCAATCGGTAGGCTTCCTTTTCCTCGGGCGTTCGCAGAAGCCCCTTTGCCGGGGTCTTCTCGACCGGCAGGTTGAGGCACATCAGCAACAGGATGACCGCGAACGCGAGAAAGGCCAGGGCATCCACAATCATATAGGCGAAGCCAAACCAATGGTCACCTTGTTGGGTTGGCCCCAAAACCAGTAGCGGGTTCAATTCACTGCCTCTTCTGGAATTCTGGTAGTTCAATCAACCTTCGAAGGCACACGAACTTGGGCAATTCTCTTAGCTGCCAACGAGGGTGAACGACGATACACGACTGGGACGCGAAAGGGGACCGCGCCCATTGGGCGCCCGCACCTAGTTCCTCTCCAGGTACCGCTGTACATAGGCGGCAAAGGCGCTATACTGCTCATATGTCTACTAATATTCGCGAGGTATTAGCAAGCAGGTTTGGGTTCGACGACTTCCGGCCTGGTCAGGAACGAGTGGTTGAGGCCCTCCTGTCGGGCCGGTCGGCGTTGGCCGTTTTTCCAACCGGAGGCGGGAAATCGCTCTGCTACCAGCTGCCGGCGCTTGAGATCGAGGGGTTGACGCTCGTCGTCTCGCCCCTCATCGCCCTGATGAAGGACCAGATCGATTTCCTAAAGGGCCGGGGCATCGAGGCAGCGCGACTCGACTCCTCGATGGCCGCATCCGAGGTCGTAGCCGTGAACGAGGCGATCCAGAAGGACGAACTCAAGCTCTTGTATGTGGCGCCGGAGCGCTTCGGCAACGAGCGCTTCGTCTCCGAGATGAAACGGGCTCGCATCGGACTCTTCGCGATCGACGAAGCCCACTGCATTTCGGAGTGGGGACACAACTTCCGGCCCGACTATCTTAAGTTGGCCGAAACCGTTCAAGGCATCGGCGCCGAGAGAGTGTTGGCGTTAACCGCGACGGCGACGCCGTCCGTCGTCGACGATATCTGCCGGGCGTTTTCGATCGCGCATGAAGACTCCGTCGTCACCGGTTTCTATCGACCAAACCTCACGATGCTGACGAACCCGGTGCCCGCAGATCAGCGTGACAAGCAGTTACTTACTCGGCTCCGGGAGCGCCCGTCCGGGCCGACCATCGTGTACGTCACCCTGCAAAGAACGGCCGAAGAGCTCGCCGGGTTCCTCTCGCAAAATCGCCTTCCCGCACGCGCCTACCATGCCGGAATGGAGGCGGATATACGGCACGAAGTGCAGGAGTGGTGGATGCGCGAGCCAAATGGCATCGTGGTTGCCACGATCGCCTTTGGCATGGGTATCGATAAGTCGAACGTCCGTTACGTCTACCACTACAACCTGCCCAAGAGCCTCGAGAGCTACTCCCAAGAGATTGGGCGGGCGGGGCGGGACGAGCAGCCTTCTATCGTGGAGCTTCTGGCTTGCGCCGAGGACATCCCTTGCCTGGAGAACTTCGCCTACGGAGATACCCCCTCCGGCGGGGCGATCGAAGCATTGGTACAGGAGGCGACTTCATGGTCGCCAGAAGACCCCGTCGCGATATCGCAGTACGAGCTATCGCAGCGGCTAGACATGCGAATGGCCGTGCTTCGAACCGCCCTAACCTATTTGGAGCTTATGGGTTTGATCCGTTCGGGTACGCCCGTCTACACCGGGTACGAACTCAAACTTGCGACCTCGGTTTCAGACGTCGTTAGTCAGTTCCCCGGAGTACACGGCGATTTCGTAAGGAGCATCTTCGACTATGCGAAGCGAGGGAAGATCTGGTACGGGTTGAACCCGGACGACGCCGCCAACGTTCTGGGTGTCGAACGTCGAAGGGTCGTTCGCGCGATCGAGGTCATGGAGCAGAAGGGCTTGGTAGAAGTGAGAGCAGGAGACGTCCGGATCCCTTACTGGCGGCTTTCTTGCGCTCTCGATCCGGTCCAAGTTACCGGCGAATTGATCGCCCGCTTCGAAAGGCGCGAATCTCAGGAAATCGCCCGCCTTAAGAGCGTCGTGGATCTCGTCGAACTCGACGCATGCCAAGTGAACTCGCTGGTCGGATACTTCGGAGAAGAACGCCATGCGCCCTGCAATCACTGCACTTGGTGCCTGACAAAGACGCGCCAGTCGTTGCCTTCGCCGCCCAACGCCCTAATCGACTTGGAGCCCGGACGAGTGGAGACGCTCCTTCGGCGCCTCCCGCTCGCACAGCAAGCGCCACGCCAACTGGCGAAGTTGCTTTGTGGAATCTCCAGCCCGTCCTTCACGAAGCTGAAACTCACGCGGGACCCGCTATTCGGATCTCTGGAGCACCATGCGTTCGCGGAAGTCGTGGCCTGGTGCGATCCGCTGATCAAGCAAGGAAGCCGCTGACTTGGCGGAATCAGCCCTTGCGAGACTTCTCGACGGTGATCATGTCGGCGCCGATTGCACGCACGCGAGATCCGGCGACCAACGTCTCATTGGCTCCGATCCCAAAGACACCCACCGTCCGAACGGCAATGTGTTTGACATGGCCCTTTGGGTCCATCGTGATGTGATGCATATGGCCAAGCAAGTTTCCGTCCGCATCGACGACTGAGAGCTTCCGTAGATCCTCGGTGTTACGACTTTCTGGTCCCAACACTCGGCCCGCATTCCAATCGATAACGGTATAGGACTCGATCATAACGGCATCGGGACCATTCGTGCCGATATCGGTGAATGCAAGCAACCCTTCTCCGCGCTCACCTTGCACTACTAGGGCCTTTAGGTCCAAGCAGTTGAAGACCAAGTCCTTGACGGTCCCTACCTTGGCGCCATCCGCCATGCTTACCACTTGTTTATTGATAAAATCTTTGTCCTTCATATTGCCAAGCCCAAATCCGATACCGTTGCGGTCGTATCGTCCCGCGAAAGTTGAGGCGTGCAGATTTGCAGCGCTCAAGGGAGCAACTCAACACCGAGGCGGTACGGCCGCTCGTGAGATCCGATGAGTCTAGGTTGGCCGATGGGGATGCTTTATGTTAGTCCGTGCTTTGGTGTCGGTGTAATGCCATACGCGTAACGGCTGACTTAGTTTTCACTGACATGTGAGGTCTTATCGAAGGGGCAGGCTGAACATCTGGCGGGGGGCCCACTTAAGGAAAAAGCCTATATACTCATCATTTGTTTACTTTATGGGCGACATAGGTATACTTATTCAACCGCTCTCAGGCGAGCCACCGATTCCGTCGTCCACCGCAGTTCCGGGCGTGATGAAGTCAGGAGGGGAGGTTCCCTTGATATCCGTCGCCGGCACTGAACACAAGCCACGCTTGCTTGGAAATTGGCCGCAATCGACTCAAAGGCCGACGTCAATAGCCACATCCAAGGGCACACCGATTCGGGATTGAGAAGACAGCCAGATTGTCGTGAAGGTCGCACCCACCGAGCGTATTTCGACGTGATCGAAGATCCTATCGTTGCACGCTAAGAGTCGAATCCGGTCCCTGGGGCGCCTCCGCCGACAGAACAAGGGACCCGATCGAAGGACAAGGATATGAAGCATTCCCAAAGAAACGAACATCTAGCCGATCAGGGCAGGAACAAGGAGGCCGAAGGGCCATGTCAGACCAAACTCCAATGTGCTGCTGAAGCGGCGGCGATCGTTGAAATCGCGCTTGAAAGAGCCCAAGACGACGGCTGGAAGATGGACTCCGTCCAGATCGCCAGCGACCCGCTCGTGGTGCACTCCCCTAACTCAAAGGACCCGGTTGCATCGACATGGCGCGTCCTACCCGATGCATACGCCTTCCCTCGCGAGGACGAGTACCGCGCCGAGGCGGCGAGGAACGGGTGGGAACTGAGAAAGATGGTGAGGCCCGAAGATGGCGGCTATCGGCACCGGTTGGTAGTACAGCCGGGAACGGATGGCCGGACCCGGCCCTAAACGCTCCGCCGAACAAACAATTTCAGACCGGGACAAGGAAACACACAACTATGAAACCACTGCGACCGAACCAGGACAACACTGAAGCGATGGGCTATGTCAAATCGCTGCGCGACCCCGTTAAGCGGAAATATGCCGCTGACTACCTAAAATGGATTCGCGCAGGACGGGTCGCGGCCGCACCGAGTCGGGGCTCGCTGTCGCCAACTCTGTGGAAGGCCGTTTGCTCCAATCTTGATGGGCTAGCGTAAGCGACCTTAGTTTCAGTTAGCGCTCGCTAGCAGCCAGTTGGCCAAGGGTTCCTTTCGGTATCTCCTGGCCATTCGTTTCGAATACCTCCAATACGGAAATACAAGAAGTTGGGCTTGAGCACCTGAGTGGACGTAAAATATACGTACATGCTCCGGGCAGGGGCCAATAACCGTGCTGCCTCGGAGTCTCAGGAACGTATCCGAGCGGGCGGTCCCGCTGGTAAGCCGAACTTTGCCGGAATGCCGCCTCAGCGACCGATTGCGATTCGGAGAGCGAATCCATGGCAAGCCGTGATCTATCGCACCGGGAAGAGGAGATCGTGAAGCTCTGTGTAGACGGTTTCACCAATGAGGGAATCGCCCACAAGTTGGGCCTCAGCGTGGGGACCGTCAACACCTACTGGCTGCGCATCAAACTGAAAGTGGGCGGATCCGGACGCACCGACACGGTCGTGAAGGTGATCAAAGACCGAGCCGAACGGGCGCTTCGAGAAGCGAACGTCGAACGAACCGCCCTGGCGGAGATGGTCGCCGAGAAGGAGCGAGACGTTCTCGATTTACGCGCAGCCTTGGCGTTGCTTCATTTGGCAATGGACCAGATCAAGTCCACCGTCTGGGCCACCGATAAAGATCTTGCGATCCACATTATCGCCAATGGCGAGTTCCTCTCGGACCACTGTGGAGTGAAGTGGGAAGTCGGCAAGAGCGTCTTCGAGATATTCAAGACCGAAGATGAGTCCCACCCGGCGGTTGCCGCCCACCTCGCAGCGATGGCCGGCAAGGAGACCGAAGTTCGCCTCGAAGGCGAGTTCGCAAACATGTATCTGCGCGTGATCCCGCTCTCGGATGAGGCAGACGAAGTGATCGGATGCGTTAGCATTCTCAACTGCTTCGGCCCCTTAGCGACGGTCATTTGAGTGACAGTCCGGAGATCAGAGCACAACCGCGCTGAGTCGTGGATTCAAGCGTCGATTGAATGCTTGATCCACGTCTGGCAACTTGAGGTTGGCGGGGAGAGGAACCATCTCAACTCCGAATCGCCTCTGCCTCTCCGCCAAGTACTCCTCCGATCGATCCAACCGAACGCGTCCGATTCCTCCCGACATCGGGTGGGTCCTCCGTGCAGCGCACCAGCGGTGGAATGCGGTATTTCCAACGCTGATGGCCGCAGAAGACAACCACGACTTGGCAGACCCCCTGATCGAGCGCAAGTTGGACGCCAGATGACTCATCGAGAAGAAGCGCCGGTAGGCTTCGAAGAGCAAGTCGTTCAGTTCCACCTCACTCATTTGGGGGTGCCGCCATGTCAGGCACGTTCCGTCGAACCGGTCCAGGTTCTTCTCGACGATGAGACCGTCGGCAAGGAGGTCTGAATACTGTTCGGTGCCCGGGATGGGGCACAGGACGTAGAACGAGGCGGCGGTCGGAGATAGCGATTGGAGTTGCGCGATGTGCTCCCTAACGTCTTGAACGTCCTGGGTCGGAAAGCCGATGATGTTCGAGAAGTGAGAGCCTATTCCGTGGGTTCGGCAAAGGTCGACGATTCGCCGGTACTCCTCCGGTCGATTTTGTGCCTTTCCCATGCTGGTGAGAGTGGTTCGATCGAATGATTCCACGCCGACGAACATCTGGAAACACCCAGCACGCGCCAGCAGCTCGATTAGCTCTTCCTGACGGTAGACCTGAGTGTCACATTGGACGAAGAGGCTCATATCGAGATGCTCTTCGATCATGGCACGGAGCAACTCAGGCGCCTCGGAGTACTTATTGAAGTTGTCAGACGTGAACATGATCATCTTAACGCCGGCGGCTTTCGCGGACCTCACGGTGGCAAGAGTTGTCTCAATGCTCTGACTCCTAATCCGGTGACCGGCGATCTTGACCACGGAGCAGAAACTGCATGAGTAGGGGCATCCTCGGGCAGGATACACGCCGAGCATAGGCACGACGTAGCGCTTCAGGTCCTCCCTGGTCACCCTGACTGCGGGGGAATCGAGATCCTTCTGCCATCGCTCACTTGCTCCATAAACGGGTGCGAGTTCTCCATGAGCCGCGTCATCCAGAACGCTGCCCCAGACGAGTTCGGCCTCTGCGAGTGAGAAACTCACACCGTGGCTTTGTTGCTCATGGGTATCGCAGGTCATCGGATGAGGCCCGCCGATGATCGCCATGCTTCCTTTCGAGACTGCGAGGGCGGCAAGATCGAGCGCGCGGTGGAACTGATGGCTCTGCACGCCAACTAACGCTACCAGCTTGTTTGAGCTCCCGTTCGGCGCCAAGTGAGACAGGTAATTGGTATCAGTGTGAACATATTCGTCGATCGCCACAATTTCTGCGAGATCACCCCCGGTGTTCCTTTGGGTCAGGTTCCGCATATAGGGCAACGTGCTGTTGGGCATGTAACCTTTGTGGAACCTCTCGACATATCCGTCCGCACGATACTTGCTCGGCTTGATCAGTACGATTTCTAGATGTCTCGACAATCTCGCATCTCCTGCAGCGAATGCAGTTCGGGAGCGGTAGCATGCGGGCGAGCCTTGGACTTACCCAGTTTGCGGTTGTCGACACCTGAACGATCCGCTCATCTTTTGCCCAGATTGGCGCGGTTCGAGATCGAGGCACAAGTCCACATTCGAGTGTCTACCGAATGATGGACAGAATGGGCCAGACAACACGGGCTACGCGAGTCCGGTCAGCATCGCGAACACGAGGTAAACAGCCGCCGTGCCCATGAGGCCGACGGTCAGAACACTGAAGAAGTTGGACCAACGTCCGTTGGTCCGATTGCCCATGATCTTCGAATTGTTGCAGATTAGCAGGAGGACCACGATTAGCGGTGGGGCAATAATGCCGTTCAGCGCCGCCGAATAGACCAGCGCCTTGATCGGACTCATGATACCCACGAAGTTCAAGACGCACCCGACTAGGATGACCACAGCGACCGTAACGTAGAAGCTCTGCGCCCGGTCAAAGCGCCGGTACAGTCCTGAACGCCAACCGCATGTCTCCGCAACGGCATACGCAGCGGACCCGGCAAGGGTGGGAATCGCGAGTAAGCCGGTGCCGATCATGCAGACCGAGAAGATCCAGTACGCGACGGGTCCCAGCGGCCGGAGGGCTCTGGCCGCATCTTGAGCCGTGTTGATATGGGTCAATCCGGTTGCGTGGAGCGTCCCCGAAGCTGCCACGACGATGAAAAGCGCGACGAGTTGCGAAGCAATCATGCCGATAACCGTGTCGGCGCGGATGTTGCGGATCTCCCGATTGGTCACTGCCGAGGTCCGGTAGCCGGGCTCATCGGCAGTCCGCTGGACGATCTCTTCCTCTACTGTCTGGCCAGCTTGCCAAAAGAATAGGTATGGCGAGATGGTCGTACCGAGAAACGCCACGATTGCCAAGATTGTCTCCGTCTTGAAGTCCAAATGCGGAACGACTAGCCCGTGGGCAATCGAAGCCCAGTTGTTCTTGACGCCCGGCATGAAGGCGACAACCACATAGCCAAGGAGCGACAAGCAAAGCCACTTAAGTACCCTTGCATAAAGCCGGTAGGGAATGAGGATTTGGGTGACAACCAAAAAGCCCATGAACACGAGCAGCCCTAACCGGAATGGCGTACCCAGGAGCATGGTTGAAGAGGCCGCCATGACGTTCAGGTCAGCGTAGACGTTGAAGACGTTCGCGAAGACGAGTAGGCCCACACAGGTGAAAAGTAGCCACCTTGGGTAGTGAGCTTTGATCACGGCTGCCAAGCCGTCTCCTGTGATAGCGGATAGCCGTCCACACATCTCCTGGACGGCGATCATTAGCGGGATACACAAGGGCACTAGCCAGAGCAGGACGTACCCGAATTGGGCTCCGTTTGCCGAGTAGGTGCCAATCCCCGAGGGATCATCGTCGGCGGCGCCTGTGACTAGTCCGGGGCAAGCCGACCGATACCAGGGCTGCACTGTGCCGATCTCAGTGAGGCTGGCCCTCGCGGAAGCTAGGTCCTCAAAGTCCTCGACAAGCTTCTCTCTTAGTTCTCGGTTCATAGAAATCGCCTCGGCTGGGATTCCTACTTCCCGTCGATTCACAGAATGGGGACTACAGGCTAGCCACTCGATGGAAGGAAATGCTTGTCTGCCCTTTCACGTCCATCTACACGCAGACGATCCCGGTGTCTGTGACATCGGGGACATGCATCGAACGACGGTGAGGAAGCGGACTGGAATAGCTGAGGCAGGCGCGGAACACTTAGGGGGACCCATCGTGGGTCGCCTATCCAAATGCAGGCGCTAGCGCCACTGGTGGAAGGGAAAGTCGCGCCTCGACCATCGGGGTCGGGGTGCAAGCCGAATCAGGAGAAAAACAATGATCGAATCCGCAATCGTGACCGACCATGCCGTTGCCGTTTACGCTACGCACTTGCAGGCAGAAGAAGCAATCAAGCTTCTCAATAAGTCCGGCTACAACATGAAGAACCTGAGCATCATCGGACAGAATTACGAAACTGAGGATCAACCGGTCGGGTTTCTCAACGCCGGCGACCGAATGTGGTCTTGGGGCAAGTTTGGGGCATTCTGGGGCTCCATCTGGGGCGTCATGTTCGGTTCGGCGATGATGTTCATCCCAGGCTATGGCTTCATCTTCTTTGCCGGATGGCTGGTGGCAGCTCTCGGAGGGGCGGTAATCGGCGGCGGACTGGCTGCGCTGGGTGCTGCCCTGGCAAGCATCGGAATTCCCGAGGATAGCATTGTGCGCTACAAGAGCGAACTCAAGGCTGGAAGCTTCCTGCTTCTGGCCCATGGCAATGCCGTCGAAGTACAGAAGGCGAAGGATTCGCTTTCGTCCACAAATGCAACGCACGTGGATACTTACTCGGCAAAGCAGCCGGTGGTAAGCCACTCGGCATAGGAGTGGGAGACCGACCTGACAGTAGCCAAAGATGTCGGGTCGGTCGTGTTTTGCCTGACCTCAGCTTTCGGTAAGGCGACTCTTCACTTCGGCGCGTTTCGCAATATCCACGTCCAGTCTAGGTGAAGAATGCTCAACTCTCAGGGGGCGGGCGAACTCTTGGTCCCACCAGGGCGCCGGTGTCGGCCAATCGCCCGATGGGCCCAGTTGAATGGGTGCTTGGATTCCGGGAAACGGAGTGGTGGGCAAATGCACAGGAGATCCAATTGAGGGCCACGGCTTTACGGCCGGCACCATCTTGATCACCGAGATCTCTCGCTTCGCCTTGGCGAACGAGGCGATGTACTTTCTACCCACCTCTGGCCAGAGCATCTGTTTTCCGTATTCGGCTGCTTTGCGCCCCATTTCGTGCTTGGCCTCTGGATCGCGCTGAACCGACAAAACTGCATCGGCAATGGCGATGGCATCGCTGAACGGCACGAGCAGGCCTCGCCCGTCGGCAAGAAGCTCCTCGGCATACCAATAGCCTGTGGAGATGACCGCCTTGCCGGCGCCAACAGCGTAGGCAAGGGTCCCGGACGTAATTTGTCTGGGATTGAGATACGGAGTTACGTAAATGTCCATCGCCCCCAAGTATTCGACGAGTTCGTCCAGCGCAACAAATCGATCGACAAAGCGAACGTTGGAGGCGACGCCAAGGTCATTTGCCAACTCCACCAGGCTTGCCCGGTAGGCTTCTCCGACGGAGGCACGCACCTTGGGGTGGGTTGCTCCCACTACGACGTAGGTTGAGCCAGGATGCTCCTTCAGCACGTGCGGCATGGCTTGGATCACAAATTGGATGCCTTTGTCCGGTGAAAGCAGGCCGAACGTCAAGATTAGGGGACCTTCGATCCCGAGTTTGGATCGAAACAGGAGCCCCTTTTCTTTCGAGATGCTCGGAATACCATGTGGGATAAGGTCAATTTTGTCTCGCGAGATGCCGTGGACAGCAGTCAGAAACTCGACGGCCTTCTGACTCATGACGACGACTCGTCCCGAGATATGAAGCAACTCGTCCATGACCTTCTTTTGTGACTTCGAGGGGTCTCCCAAGACGGTGTGGAGCGTCGTCACGATGGGCATTTTTACGCTGCGCACAAGATCCATGAGATAGCATCCGGCCTCTCCGCCAAAGATCCCGTATTCGTGCTGAATCGACAGCACTTCGTAGTGGGATCGATTGAGAAACTCGGCCGCACGACCGTAGGATGCTGGTTCATCGTCCTTTATCTCGAACCGGACTCTTTCCGGATAGTCATATCCGTCTTGGTCGCTCATCGCAACCACGTGGGCGGCCAGATTACTGTCCAGGCTGGACAAGGTGTGCGCCAAGTCCCCGGTAAAGGTCGCGATGCCACATTGCCTCGGCAAGTAGTTTCCGATGATGGCGATCCGCCCCACGGGAGTCTCTCCATTGTGGTTGTGGTCATTTTCTTTGATGGCATGCAAGAACTCGGCTGGAATTCTCGACGTGCCCCATTCCTGATTCTGGCTGTCCCACAGCATATTCTCGCGGCGGGAACGCTTCTGCCTTTGTGTCACAAGACCATCTCCTCTGGTTCCGGTTCGCAGCCCCAGCAATTCTGGAGATCGTCGTACGCAGACGCCTGCGTTACGACCTCCTGGGCGATACTCGCGAAGACTCCGGATTCGTCCCAGATCGCTTGCTCTACCCATCGCGGTGCTATCGGTTTCTGATTCGCGGGGATCCAGTTGCGTCGTTTGGTAACGACATAGCCGATCGCCCATGTGTCGTCAAACAGCAAGAAATCCCCTATGGGGCGAACCCCGCCATCGCTCGCCTGAATGATGTAGCTGTCAGCTTCACCAAACAGGATTACTGGATTCGGGTGGATTGATTTGTCGAGCCCTACCTGCATCGCCAGCCGCGTTTCCACGGCTTCGACTGCCCTAGTTCCTGTGGCCGGACTTGTTGATGAACCTACGCGAACGTTTGACAGGAGCCTAGATCTCATCTGAGGCTTCTCCTCTGCTTTTCCCGACCGCGCTCTTGGGCCTATGTGCTGCTTTGGGTCGCGACGTCCCGGCCGTGACCTCCGACGTGGCGGCAGACCATTTCCAATTCCGAACTTCGGGCATGTCCTGGCCGTGGATGGCGATGTACTGCTTGTGCTCGATGAGTTTGTCTTGCATCACCTGCTTGAGGTGTGCGCCTTTTGCGCCCAGGTTCGAAACCCGGTCAATCACGTCCTCTACAAGATGGAACCGGTCGAGATCGTTCTGGACCCGAATGTCGAATGCGGTCGTGATGGTGCCCTCTTCCTTGTAGCCGCGAACGTGCAAATTACGGTTGGTTCTTCGATAGGTCAGGCGATGGACCAGCCACGGGTAACCGTGAAACGCGAAAATGATGTGCTTGTCCGAGGTGAAAAGCGAGTCGTAGTCGGTATCGCTCAGTCCGTGAGGGTGCTCGCTCTGGGGTTGCAGCTTCATCAGATCGACGACATTCACAACTCGGATCTTCAGATCTGGCAGATGCTCGCGCAGAATCGAGACGGCGGCTAGAACCTCCAAGGTAGGGGTGTCCCCACAGCATGCCATCACAACGTCCGGCTCGGCGTTCTGGTCGTTGCTGGCCCATTGCCAGATGCCGATGCCTTCGGAGCAATGTATCACCGCAGCGTCCATACTCAGCCACTGCGGAAGCGCGTGTTTGCCGGCAACGACGACGTTCACATAGTGACGGCTGCGAAGACAGTGGTCGAACACCGATAGGAGGCAGTTCGCGTCGGGCGGCAGGTACACGCGAACGATGTCGGCCTTCTTGTTGACGACGTGATCGAGGAAACCTGGGTCTTGGTGGGTAAACCCGTTGTGGTCCTGTTGCCATACGTGGGAGGCAAGAAGGTAATTCAGCGAGGCGATGGGCCGGCGCCAAGGCAATTCAGAGGTCACCTTCAGCCACTTCGCATGCTGGCTGAACATCGAATCCACGATTCGGATAAATGCCTCGTAGCTGTTGAACAGTCCGTGACGCCCCGTCAGCAGATAGCCCTCCAGCATTCCCTCGCATTGGTGCTCGCTGAGCATGGAGTCGACGACTCGCCCGGCCGGAGCAAGAAACTCGTCTTCGGCCAGTTCTCTCGCCAACCATTGGCGGTTAGTGGACTGGAACACGGCGCCCAGGAGATTTGAGAGCGTCTCATCCGGACCAAAGATTCGGAAGTTCGCTCGGCTCTGATTTAGCATGACGACATCTCGGAGGAACGTTCCCAGAACAAGCGTATCCTGGGCATCGACTCCGCCCGGCGACCGTACGTCGACGGCATGATCGCGGAAATCAGGCATGTGCAAGTCACGCAACAGCGATCCGCCGTTTGTGTGCGGGCTGGATCCCATTCGGCGATCGCCTTTTGGCGCCAAGTCAGCCAGTTCGGACATCAGGCTGCCTGTCTTGTCGAAGAGCTCTTCCGGTTCGTAGCTCTTCATCCACTTTTCCAAGAGCTGGACATGATGGGGATGATCGGCATCCACTTGGAGCGGAACCTGATGTGACCGAAACGTGCCCTCGACCTTGTGTCCATCGACGGTTTTCGGGCCGGTCCAACCCTTTGGCGATCGGAGCACGATCATCGGCCAACGGGGCCGGGTCGTGTCCTTGTTCTCTCGGGCGTTGGACTGAATCTCGAGAATGTCCTCGATCGCCTCATCGAGAGTGCCCGCCATCAATTGATGCATCTTCTCGGGGTCGTCACCTTCCACGAAGTAGGGTTTCCAGCCGCATCCCCGGAAGTACATCTCTAGCTCTTGATGCTCGATTCGGGCCAGGATCGTCGGGTTACTGATCTTGAATCCATTGAGGTGCAGGATTGGCAGCACGGCGCCGTCAGTAATTGGGTTGAGCAACTTGGTGGATTGCCAAGCTGCTGCGAGGGGGCCCGTTTCCGCCTCCCCGTCGCCGACGATGCAGGCAACTACAAGGCCGGGATTGTCAAGCGCGGCGCCAAAGGCATGGCTGAGCGAGTATCCCAACTCGCCGCCTTCGTGAATCGACCCAGGTGTCGTCGGCGCAACATGACTGGAGATCCCGCCGGGAAATGAGAACTGAGTAAAGAGCCGTTTGAGTCCGGCTTCGTCCTGCGTGATGTTGGGATACGTGTCACTGTAGCTGCCCTCAAGATAGGTATTGGCCACGAGCGCCGGACCGCCATGGCCGGGGCCTGCAATGTAGAACATGTCGAGGTCAAACTTCGTGATGACGCGGTTCAGGTGGACATAAATGAAATTCTGGCCTGGCGTCGTTCCCCAGTGTCCCACCAGTAATGGTTTGACATGCGACAGCTTTAGCGGCTCCTTCAACAGCGGATTGTCGTAAAGATAGATCTGCCCAACGGATAGATAGTTGGCGGCGCGCCAATAGGCGTTGATTCGACGGAGCAGCTCAGGTGAGAGTGTTTCGGTACCCATTGTTTTAGGCTGCATTAATACAGTATTCGTGGTCTGGCGCAATTGGGCCAGTCCCGATATGTGCTGTCAGCCCATCCATGTCTACCGTTTCCAGGACATGAATCGGAAGACTTGCGTGCTCCGAGCACGGCCCTGGATGGTCTAATGCCATACAAAGACGCCTCAGGATTCTTCAGACGGCCGTTGCTTTCTGCGCCCGCGGGGCGCCTTAGGCTCGGCATGCGGAGCATCGATGCCCATTTGCGGTTGTTTGGCGTTCCCTCGATTTCGGAACGAGAGAACGCAGCCAGCCACGAAGAGGAGGCCCCCAATCGCCGCGACACCCGTCAACATCGGCCTCGCAATGGTGGTCACGAGATACCCAAGGTACAGGAGCACAGACGTCGCCATCACGATAAGGCCGGACCACAATACGCGATTCATGGCCCAAGTGTCCTCGGGGATTCACTCGAATACAAGCCTGTGATTGCACTGACAGTGGAGTCACTGCCAGTCAATTTCCAGACTACTTCGAAGCCCAGATCATCTGTATCCTTCTAAATGGGACACCATGCGCGCTGGAGTGTCCCGAGTGCTGTCTCGTGGCCCATATGCCGAAACCCAAAGCCTTCGTCGAAGATATCGAAACTTACGCACAGGACATCGTGGACACGGTTCGCGAACCCCTGCTGATGTTGGACACAACCCTCCGAGTGCGGAGCGCCAATCGCGCGTTCTACCAGACGTTCAAGGTGTCTCCGGTCGAGACCGAGAACCGGCTCATCTATGAGTTGGGCAACGGGCAGTGGGACATTCCAGCGCTTCGAACCTTGCTTGACGATGTGGTGCCCAAGAGCCTGGTCTTCAACGACTTTGAGCTGGAGCACACCTTTCCGGTCATCGGCCGGCGAGTCATGCTCCTTAACGCCAGAAAGCTCCGCGCGGGCAGCCACGCCGAGTTGCTGGTGCTAGCGATGGAGGACGTAACCGAGCGTCGGCGGTCAGAGGCCGACCTAAAGGCGATCGACATGTACGCGCAGAACATCGTCGATACGCTCCGAGAGCCGCTCCTGACGCTCGACACGACGCTCCGCGTCCATAGCGCGAACCGAGCCTTCTACCAGACGTTCAAGGTATCTCCACAGGAGACGGAGAACAGGCTCGTTTACGAACTCGGAAACGGGCAGTGGGACATTCCCGACTTGCGAACCCTCTTAGAGGACATCGTTCCCAAAAGCTCGGTATTCAGCGACTTCGAGTTGGAACACGATTTTCCCGCGATCGGACGTCGCGTCATGCTCTTGAACGCTCGGAAACTCCAGGCGGGCCACCATGGCGAGCTGCTGGTACTTGCCATGGAGGACGTAACCGAGCGCCGACGGGTGGAGGAAGCAGTCGCGAAGGCCAAAGAGGCCGCCGAAACCGCCAACAAGACAAAGAGCCTATTCCTGGCCAACATGAGCCACGAATTGCGAACCCCGCTTAACGCCATCCTCGGTTACTCGGAGATGCTTCAGGAAGAAGCCGCCGAACGAAGCCTGGATGTCTTTGCGGCAGATCTTGCCCGGATCAGCAGCGCCGGCAAGCATTTGCTCGCACTTATCAACGACATTCTCGACCTGTCGAAGATCGAAGCCGGGAAGATGGATCTCTTTCTAGAGAATTTCGACGTGGGCAGGATGATCGATGAGATCGCCTCCAACGTCCAGCCAATGGTTGAGAAGAACTCCAACACGCTTCAAATCACGCATGCGCATGACCTGGGCGAAATGCACGCGGACCAGATAAAGGTCAGGCAGGCGGTCTCCAATTTGCTCACGAACGCCGTTAAGTTCACCCATGAAGGGCACGTCACACTCGACGTTTGGCGCGAGGAGGCGGATGGTCGAGAGTGGATCGTCTTTCAGGTCAGCGACACCGGAATTGGGCTCAGTGCCGAACAGGTCATCAAGCTTTTCAAGGACTTCACTCAGGCGGACGCGTCGACGACGCGCAAGTTTGGGGGCACTGGCTTGGGTCTGGCGCTTACGCGCCGTTTTTGCCAAATGATGGGCGGGGACGTCACCGTCAAGAGTGTGCCTGACGAGGGAAGCATCTTCAGTATCAAACTGCCGGCAACCGTAAGCGATCCGACGCCGGAACCTGGGCCGGGAGCGACTGGCGCTTTGGCAGCCGTAGAAACGGAACACGTCGATTGCACCGACCCTATTCCGGACGGAGCAAGTTGCGTCCTGGTCATCGACGACGACGCAGCACAGCGTGAGTTTCTGGCTCGATTCCTTTCCAAGGACGGCTTCTATGTTCGTACGGCATCGGGCGGAGAAGCCGGCCTTCGCCTTGCCCGTCTGCTGCGACCGTTGGTCATCACGCTGGACGTGATGATGCCTGAAATGGATGGATGGACCGTCCTCTCGGCTCTGACCGCCGACGAGGATCTGCGCGACATTCCGGTGATCATGCTGACGATGGTGGACGACCCTTCCCGCGGCTTCTCTTTAGGGGCAGCCGATTACGCTACCAAACCGGTCAATCGAAAGCGGCTCACGCAGATTCTGAAGAAATACACCGACAAGAGCTCTTCCGTGCTCATCGTCGAAGACGATCCAACGACGCGCAATGTTACGCGAAGCATCCTGGAAAAGGAGGGATGGAAAGTCACAGAGGCCGTGAATGGGGCGCTTGCCCTCGAGTCTCTGCAGCGGGAGCGCCCGGCCCTGGTCTTGCTCGACCTGATGATGCCGGAGATGGATGGATTCGCGCTGGCTGACCTACTGCATCTTCATCCGGAGTGGCAATCGATTCCGCTGGTCGTCGTAACCGACAAAGACCTCACCATTGGAGAGCGTCGGCGGCTCAGCGGTTACGTACAAACGGTCCTTCACAAGGGGAGTTCCCGCGAAGCCTCACTCGCCAGAGTGCGGGATTTCGTCGTGGCTTGCTCCGATCGGGCCAAACGAAACGGGAGGACGAACTAAATCCATGACAAGAATCCTGCTGGTTGAAGACAACGAAATGAACCGAGACATGCTGTCGCGCCGGCTAGAGCGCAAGGGCTATGAAGTGATCCTCGCGGTGGATGGTCCGAATGGTGTCGATGTGGCACGAGCGGGCCTGCCGGACCTCATTCTCATGGACATGAGCCTGCCGCTGCTCGACGGCTGGGAGGCCACGCGTGTTCTTAAGGCAGGTCAAGAAACTCGCCGCATTCCTGTCATCGCGCTGACTGCACATGCCATGTCCGGTGACCGGGACAAGGCGCTGGAAGCCGGTTGCGACGACTACGACACCAAGCCCGTCGATCTGCCGCGCCTACTCGCCAAGATCGAAGTTCTTTTGGGCGCGACGACTCACATTGGAGATTCGAAATGATTGATCAGAAGCCGTTACCGCATGAACTCGTCAGGCACCCGTTGCCGCCGCGCCTTATCCACGACCTTCGCTCGCCCTTGAACTGCATCATTGGTTACTCTGAGATGCTATTGGAGCAGTCCAGGGCGGGCGCCCCGCTCGACTTCGCACCCGATCTAGAGAAAGTACGTAACGCCGGCAAGGACATGCTCGGCATCATAGAAGACAACTTTGCTGAGGAAGGTGGGTCGATCGCCGCGATGGAATACTCGCCGGCAAGTCGTCCTCCCCTGGTTGGCGAAACCGAATCTCAAGACGCCGAGGGGCTCCTTCTAGTGGTGGATGACGACCAAGACAACCGCGAGGTGCTGTCGCGACGGCTGGAGAAGCTGGGCTACACGGTGGCAGTTGCCGTTGACGGGCGTCAAGCCCTCGATATGCTGGCATGTGAGCCGTACGAATTGGTGTTGCTCGACGTCATGATGCCGGAATCGGATGGCTACGAGGTCTTGCGCCAGCTTAAGGCGAACGAGAGCCTGCGCCATATTCCCATCATCATGGTGTCGGCTCAAAACAACATGGAGTCGGTTGCCAAGTGCATTGAGATGGGAGCTGAGGACTACCTTCCCAAACCGTTCAATCCCACCCTTCTTAAGGCACGCGTAGGAGCCAGCCTTGCGAAGAAGCGCGGAAGGGATCGCGAAGTAAGGCTCTTTGACGAATTGCAGAAGAACCACAAGCACCTACAAGAACTCGAAGCGCTACGCGACGACTTCACCCATATGATCGTCCACGATCTTCGTCCGCCCTTGACGGCGGTGATCGCCGCGATGCGGACTCTTGACGTTGTCGGCCAAGTCAACCCAAGCCAGTGCGAGGTGATGTCGATCGCAATTAACGGGGCAGATTCGCTCTTGAGCAAAATCAACGTTCTGTTGGACGTTGAGGTCCAAGAGTCGGGCGAAATGAAGCTTGAACTGTCGCTGATCTCGCTTCCCGAACTCATTGAGGCATCGGTCGCCCAGTTCGTACCACTTGCGAAGGCAAAGAAGCTGAGCTTCGTACGAGTGATCGCTCACGAACTCCCATGGCTGCAGGGGGATGAGGACAAGCTGCACCGAGTTATAGGGAACCTCATCGGCAACGCGATCGAGTCGACGCCTTCAGGCGGGACGGTGACGCTTAGGGTGGCTGTCGACCAGGCTAGGCGCTCTGTCGAGTTCAGCATCAGCGATACAGGGAACGGCGGCACTGCCGAGGCACAGCAGCGCACGGCCGAGAACCTGGGTCAGGTGGACTTACGACCACGTGGCCAGCAACTGAGAAGCAGCCTGGGCCTAACTTTCTGCAAGCTGGCGGTCGAAGCACATGGAGGGCACTTTGGAGCGGAGAATATCCGCGGTGAAGGCAGCGCCTTCACCTTTTCGATACCGCTATCGGTTACCGCATAGCGAGGAGATGGAGCCGGTGACGGACGCCCTTGGTGCAATTCGGCATGCCATCTAAGACATGCCGAATTCCTCGCGTCTGCCCCTCTGAAGTCCCTGGCGGACCTCAAACTATGCCGACTTCGTAGCGGCCAGGGGCATCCCGCCAGTCAACCTCGCGCCCTGGCGGGCGGAGAGCCTACTGGCCCCAATAGTAGGTGGGCTGGCCGTTCTCATCTCGAATCGTGTAGACCTGGGGGCCACGGTAGATAGAGTAACTGGGGTAGATGCTCCCGTACTGGCCGACAGTGAATGTGCTCGGACCAGTCACCACCCACACGCCGTCTCCAATGTGATACTCCGCGTTCTGTTGGTTGTAATACCATTGTGGTCCAAGATCGACGGTGACCGGCCCGTTAGGGGTTTGCAGGACCCCCGATGCATACGGCACGTTGTTCAACGTGTACGTGCCGAATCCGGTGAAGTTACCGGACAGGACGTTTGGTCCGGTGGGAATCGACAGGTTCTCTGCAATCTCGGTGCCCATCCAATAGGCTCTTCCGCTCGGACGGCGCAAAGACACGACCAAGCCGCCTTGGCCATTGACTCGTATCTGGGATGCCAACACGATCCCGTGTCCCTTGACCATCACCTTGGATCCTGTGACCTGGACCGTATCCTTGACACGGAGTTTGGCGACTTGATGGTCGACAAACCACGTTGGTCCAACATCCACGACGTATGTGCCGCCTACTTTGTTTCGAACCAGGAGTGTGACCTCATTGTCTTTCCCGACTTCTGGCCGAGTCTTGACGATCCCTGTCACTCGGCCAGAAAATGTGAGTTTGAGCCCCGAATTGTAGTTTGAGCCCCAGACGTCCGATGCGCCTTCATGCGCGCCGACTTTGATTGCCTGGGCATAGGCGCCGGAACAGGCCAGTACAAGTACTGTTGTGCTAAAGATTGTTTTTCTCATGAATTCATCCAGAATCGCCAGTGTTGGCATTTCGAACTACATCCCGATCGAAACCAGCCTTTGTAGGCGGCACGTAACAGGCGAGCCCCTTTCATCTCTCCCGACATTAGGCAACAGGCGTGAGAAGGGCATGGCAGACAGGGCCAGGTCTACCAGCGACCCGCTATTAACCGCCTGTGTGGTGGGGAGCGCTTACGTGATGGTCGATCCAATGCTCGGCGTGCATGACGGCGTGGTGGACCGACTTGCTCTTCTTGTGGTGAATGACTCGATGCCGCTTGTGCTTTCCGGTGTGAGCCGCGCTCACGTGGTGATCGATCCAATGCTCTGCGTGCATAGCTGCGTGATGAACGGATTTATCGGCTGGTTTCCGCTGGGGCTCGATTCCGTATGCAGTCACCATGGTTGCCAAGGCTGCCGCAATTAGTAAAGATTTCAACATGTCGAAGTTACGTAGACGGTTAGGTACCGATTGTTCCTAAAATCTTTCAATTTATCGAGCGTGCTGTGGACCGCGGCCTGAATTGGCGGCTCGGATCTCTAGGGCTGTCATAGACCGTGTGTCTATCAATCTATGGACACAATGTGGCCGACTACCATGGCCCGAATTGCTTCCCTACAATAACGTCCTAGGCTTCGCGGGGGGTGGGCCGGCTTGTGGAACCTAATGACCGAACTCGGATGGTCAAACCATGAACATTTTGGAAAGCATCTCGCGCAGCACTTCGTTCGTTCCCGAGGATGCCACGTTGGATGACATCGCACTGATTCTGGCCGAGTCAAGTGTCGGTATCGTCGGCATCACCAGCGGCGGCATGCCGGTCGGCACGCTTAGCGATCGTGACTTAGTGTCTCGCGCAGCCGCTCTTGGAAGAGACCTGTCCAAGCTGAGGGCGAAGGACCTGATCGACCGTCAACCGGTTACTATCGAGTGGCAGTCGGATGATTCAGATCTCATGGACGCTTTCATTCTCATGTGCCGCAGCAAGGCGAAGCATGCCGTCGTCATGCGCAGTGGGATTCCATTTGGAGTTGTCTCCTTCTCTGCACTTACGAGACACATCCTTGTGGATTAGCGCCAATCATGAGCTGAGGCATCTTTGGATGTGACTGCTGGTCCGTTGGCCCACTATCCGGGCAACTCGCTATGGTGATGAAGTTCCGCTTCGCGCTTCCACCTAAACTGCGGCCAAGCGTTGAACTCCTGACAGCCTTTGGTTGCTCGCGGGGCAAGGCCACAAATGCGGTCGAGGTATCTCAGCCTACGCTTCAGTAACGGATGGTCCAAGAAACGTCATCGAACTGGAAGCTACTCGACCTCTCTTAACTCGCCATCGATGTCGCCGCTTCTCTAGCCTGGAAGCGTTCTTACTTCTATCGGGACCATGCCGATCCTCACCAATGAGGCAGAAATGCGCGCTGAGACTATTCGATCGGTGGCCCCAGTATTCGCGCATTCTGACTGATGAAATAGCCTGCGCAATTACTGTCGTCTCTGTAATGTCCACAATTAGGTAGACGTCAATAGGCGGACTTTCGTAAAGTCCTGCTGGCAGACTACTCTGGACTCATGGGATTTACCGTGAGAGGAGACGAATCGAGTGATGACGGGACCGAGGATCGGTCGGCTATCTGTCGATTTCAGGGTGGCGAGACACAAGCGTTCGATGAACTGATGCAAAGGCACCAGCGAAGGGCTTATGCCTTCGCCTACCATCTCACCAAGGGCCACGACGAGGCTGGGGACGTCGTCGCCGACACGTTTCTGCGAGTCTATAGATCCTTGAACCGTTTCAGAGGAGACAGTTCATTTTCGAGCTGGCTCTACCGGATAGAGCTTAACTGCTTTCTGGACATCCGCAAGAGAGCTCGCTATCGATCGGTTCTCAATCTGGACGAGGCGCTTGGCGGACACGATGGTCTTGTCGTCATGAACAATGCCGACGATCGACAAACCCCCCACGACCACTTGGAGCGGCGAGAACGACACTCGGCTATCGAGAAAGCTGTGAAACGTCTTTGTCCAGAGCAAAGGGAGGCATTCACGATGTTTCAGATCGAGGAGATGAGCTATGTGGATATCGCCAAGGTGCTCGAGATCCCAATTGGTACGATAAAGAGTCGCCTTCATCGGGCACGCTTTCAATTGCGAAGGTCGCTGGTTCCGCACGACAGTCGGGTCCACGCGTAGATCCTCGCAGCTAACTGACACGACGCTTCGGGTCCTGGCTTGATTGGCCAGGACCCGCTATTGTTTGTCCACTGCCAGTTCTAGCCCTAGCCGTGTATCAGCGCTGAACGTGAGGGCGTTCGTTGCCATGTGACTACGCCGCACAGTGAGCAACTCGATGCTTGCCGGCGTGCTAAGAAGGGCACTTGAAAGGAAGGGTCAAAGTGCGACCGGTAGAGATCGGGCACTCGCCGTGGAGCACTCCGGTACAAGGACCTTGAGCCCAAAAATGAAAATCGAGCCCCGGCTGTGTAGCCGGGGCTCGATTTCCTGCGCGAATCGTTGGATTAGCCCTTTCTGCGCCTCGCGCGAGGAGGAGCCTTGTTGGGGCCCTGCGGTGGAACGGTTACGTTGTTGGTGTCCAGCGTAACAGCGGCGATGTTCGTCAAGAAGCGGCCGTTTAGGGCCGCTCCTGTCTGTGCTGTAATCGACGCCGATGCAAGGACGTTGCCTGCAATTGTCGAGTTAACACCAAAGGTCGCCGACGATCCAACAGACCAGAAGATGTTCTTGGACTGTGCACCGCCGATCAGTGTCATCGTGCTCCCTACACCTGTTGTGAGTGTGCTGCCCATCTGCAAGATGAATACGGCACCAGGGTCACCCTTGGCGTCAAACGTTACATTCGAGCCAACGCCGAGCATCACCGAACTGGAGTTTGAGTACAGGCCGGGAGTGAAGGTTAGGCCGCTGACATCACCGGCCAGGGCCTTGGCGCCGAGACGAGTGGAGGCATCAGTGTATGCGGCTAGCAGATCGGCCTTGGCCTTAGCTGCGACAGCGTCACCTGCATGCTGTACTCCAGTGATCGTTCCGGGCGGGAAACCTGTGATCGCCGTGCCCGGACTGACACCCATATCACCTTTGATGACGGTTGGGCCCGTGTTCGTGACGGTCGAGCCGGCAAGAACGCCATACGTTCCAGCGGCGCCGAGGTTAATCAAGGCTTGACCTGTAGTAAACGTCCAAGTGAAGTTGCTAGCCATCGGCGAACCCGCGACATCGCGGACGCCGGTGGTTATCTTTGCTGTGTACAGCGTTTGTCCCGAAAGGGCATCTGTGGGAGCCAAAGTCGCAACTTTATTCGAGTAAGTCACGGTTGATGGAACGGCTACGTTGCCCGGTCCCAGGAGTATGAACGTTGATGTGGTCACCGTCGCAGGATTCAGGGCTTCGTTGAAGGTAGCGGTCGGGTTGTTGCCGACACCGACGTCCGTTTGATTGTCAACCGGGAACGTTGAAATGACAGACGGCGGGACGTCTGTAGTGAATGACCATGAGAATGCATTGGCCATCGACGTGCCGGCCGAGTCTTTAGCTCCTATGCTTACTGTCGCCGTGTACTTCGTGCCTACTGCGAGCGGGGCATTTGGAGTAAGGCTAGCCGTGTTGTTGGCAAAGGTAACTGTCGCAGATACGCTCTCGTTACTTGGCCCTGCAAGCGAGTAAGTTGTCCCGTTAATCGAGGCGGCGTTCATAGCTTCGCTGAATGTCGCGGAGACCGCGGTACTCGACGACACTCCAGTGGCATTCGCCGCAGGGTTAGTTGAAACGACCGTCGGAGCGATATCGCTCGAGCCAGTTGTGAACGTCCACGAGTAGTTGCCGGCCATCGGCGTGCCTGCCACGTCCTTGACGCCATTCGTCAACACGGCGGTGTAAACCGTGCTTCCAAGAAGCAGAGCGGTCGGGTCGAGGACAGCCGCACCATTCGAGTACGTGACGGTCGCCGGGACTGGCGCGCCACCGTTGGCCGCAAGAGTGAAGTTGCCGGTGTTGATCGTGGCCGCATTCATGGCTTCGCTAAACGTGGCCGTTACCTTGGCGTTGATCGAGACACCGGCCGCCGAGGATTGAGGAATGGTCGACAAAACGGTTGGAGCCGTGTCAGTTGCTCCCGTTGTAAAGGTCCAGGTGTAGTTGCTCGCCAGGAATGTGCCCGCTGCATCCTTGACGCCAGTGGTTATGGTCGCGGTGTAGAGTGTGTTGGTGCTGAGCGGGGAGGTTGGCATCAGGGTCACCACGTTGTTTGCGCATGCGATCGTCGCCTGCAGTGCCAAACCGTCAGTGCCCTTTAGGCTGAAAGTCGCTGCCGTGAATGAGCCGGCATTCATGGCCTTGCCAAACGTAGCCGATACGTTCGTGCTTTGTGAAACGCCGGTTGTCCCTGCTGCCGGAACTGTCGATACGACTGTCGGGGGAACGTCGTTGGTTCCAGTCGTGAAGGACCAAACGTACGGCTGGGCTAGGAATTGATTGGCCAGGTTCTTCACGCCAGTTCCGATTGTGGCGGTAATCACCGTGTTCTGAGGCATCGGATTGTCCAGCCTTAGAGTCGCGGTGTGGCCGGAGAACGAGACCGTCCCCGCAAGGTCCGCGGTCACCGCTTTCTGATTGGTGCCGCTATGGCCTGGTAACGCTGCCGTTCCCAATGCCGGCCCAAGGCTGGGTGCAGTGGCGGTAAATGTCGCAGCATTCAAGCTGTCTGAAGACATTGGTGTGTTGAAGGTCGCCGTGATAAGACTTTTGGTCGGAACGCTTGTCGCGGCGTTCAACGGAGTGACCGATATGACCGTAGGTCCGACATTGGAAGTGCCTCCGCCTCCGCAACTTATTGCGAGGAATGAAGCGGCTAGTAATAGCGTCAGTCCGACGCCCGAGTTTTCATTTTTCACCGATTGCTCCTTTTGGGTTAGAACTTGACGCTGAACTGAGTCGTCAGAAGGCCGCCTGTGAACCTACCGCCGCCACCCTTGACGACTTGGTAGTCGCTGGAGATGTCGGAGATCTGGTACTGGATCGTGAACTTCGCGGAGTCTGATAGGTGGTATCCGATTCCAAAGCTGGTCCACTTATAGGAAGCGCTCGTATTGCCTGGGGTATTCGTCACGACGGCTCCGTCGAGGTTCGTGAATTCGGTGTCCTGATAGCTGACCATCAGGTCGAGGCAATCGTTCATGCGCCAGGTTAGGCCGACGTTCCAGGCGCTGATATCCGTGCCGGTATCGAAACCGGTCGTTCCGCCGTAATTGGAGTTCTTTCCGGTGTCCCACTCTCCCCCTGCTCTGAGGGTTAGCGAATCGGATACCTTCAGGTGGCCCTTGACCTCGAATCCTTTGATGTTCGTGGGGTTTCGTTCGATTCCAAGCTGTCCCCAATCTCCGGGCGCCAAGTAGTTGGCGTCGATTTCGCGATAGCCACCACCGATTCCCCAGCGGTGGGCTTCGTATTTGCCATCCACGTGCCAAGCCGAGTTGTCGATGTTGTTGACGTTCGTGGAGTTCTCTAGAAGGTCTGACTTCGAGTACCCGCCGCCGAAGGTTAGCTGCCCGAAATTGAAGTCAATGTTTCCGCCGTAGACAGCCAGCCGGTTTGCGCCGGTACCGTCGACTGGGATACCGTTGAGGCTATCGAGAATGAGATAGGCCACGTTGAGGTTTCCGTGCGTTTCGAGCGGCACGTTTAAGTTGGCTCCCAGCGTTCGATCGAACGTCATGATGGGATATCCGCCGAATGCGCCATTGAGCGGTCCGGAGCGCACAGGATTGATCTCCAATCCGCTAACGCTGGTTACCTTGCTGGTGTCGCCGGCGAACACATCGAGCTTGGCAGTTCCGAAGTTGAAACCGAGGACGCCTCCGTCGAATCGATACAGACCATCGTCCCATCGATCGTTGGAGAAGTAAGACGTGTTGTCGATTCTCTGGAAGATATACGGAGAGATCTTGTAGCCGACCCGCCCGACTTCTGCGTTGAATGCCAAGCCGGCAACGCTGGAATCGAACTTTACGGAGAAGTCTTGGAGATACACATCGCTCTTCGCCTGTGCATATCCGCCGTTGGCTCCGTTTTGAAACGTGGATTGACTGCCGAAGGTGTCGAGCATGTTACCGATCACAATCGTGCCCTTCCACTTGGGGCCATTGTCGTTGGTGCCGGAGAACGTGAAAGCGCCTTCCTCTAGCACGGTGAGGTCGGTCATCATGCCGGTTGGGGCACCCGCTACAGTGACTCCGGTTTTGTGGCCATCCATGTCCAGCCCCGGGCGATTGTTATTGCTGTTGCCGGCCAGCATCAGGAGGTTGACGTCGCCGCCAATGTTAACGGCAGGCTTGCGAGCTTCGAGCTTCTTGACGCGATCGGAGATGTCGCCGAGGTCCTTCTTGAGGGCTTCAACGTCAACGCCGAGGGCCGTGAGTTCCTTCTCGAACTTGTCAGCCAGCTTCTTGAGGTTGGCGATGTCTTCGCCATAGCTCTTCATGCCGTCGACCTGGTTCTGAAGGGCGGTCAGGGCG
>JARLGV010000008.1 GCA_031292555.1 Fimbriimonas sp. | reverse complement strand
GGAGTGAATGACGGGGCTACTTCATTCGTTGAATAGGCGAACACGTATGAGTGCGGCGCCGGCTTGCCACCCGACGTCACCGTTCCCGATACTGTCGACGCCAGTTCGAGCACGACGGTCACCACGTCGTCATTTCGATGCGCCTGAATCCTTGCGGTGTTACGTTGAATCGCAAGGTGCTCGTCCTCGACCGCAAGAAACACGCTTGCTTTAGTCGGAATGTTCTCAAGGGTCGCATACCCACTTGAGTCCGTCGTACATGCAAACCGATTGAATATCTGGGAACCCTCGCGAATTCTCTGGTAGTTGGACTCCGTGCCTAGCGCTTCGGGACCGATCACGGCGCCAGCGACCGGCCTTCCTAGGGTGTCGACGGCGCGGATGCGGATAGCCTTGACCGGCATCATTGTGAGCGTGACCTTCATGGGGGCCTTCCAATAGGCGAGACCCATGAGAGCCCCACTTTTGAGCCCGACGATGTTTGAGGCCCGTTCGAGGTGGAATTCCCCTTTCGAGTCGGAAACGACCTCGACGAGCGGCCCCTGCTTCCGGGTTGCAAAGTCGAATCCTTCGGCGAGCACAGTAACTCCCGCCAATGGACGACCCCGCTCGTCGACTACCCGACCGTCAAATGGAATCTCGACCTTGTGCTTGGCGCCGACCTTCCTTGCCGGGCCCTGCTTGGCATGGAGGGTTCCGGCAAGGCCGACCGTGATACCAATGGCAATGGCGAGTACAGCCCAAGTCGAACCGGGTATGGCCCTTCCCGCTTGGGGCAAGACGATGCGCCTGATTCTGGCGAGCAGAGCGCCGCCGTTGGCTGCCATCGCCAACCGAGGCGAGGAACTCCTCAGTTGCTCGAGACTCAAAAGGGCACGCGCATATTGCTCGCGATCCTCAAGAACGGAGAGCGCGATGTCGTCGCAGCAATGCTCGCGTTCGGTTCGCACTACCGACGAGATCCACCAAACTCCGGGGTGGTAGAACAGGGCAGTTTCCACGAGCGACTGCGCAAAGTTGACGACATAGTCGTATCGGCGAACGTGAGCGAGTTCGTGCGCCAGAAGAGCTTCGAGATCGGACGGGCTAAGCTTCGCGACAGCGCTTGCCGGAAGGAGGATCACCGTCCGAAGGAAGCCGACCACTGCCGGCGTTGAGACGTTCGCCGACACCCTCAAACAGATCGTCCGACGAATGCCAAGACGACGCGCCAGCGTTGCGGTCCGCTCCCGGGTGCCGGTGTCCACGTGGCTCGACGCGGCGCGTTTGATCCGCTCTACGACGATCAGCCCGCCGAGGAGTCGAAGGCTCATGAATGCCAAGCCCACAAGCCAAAGAAAGACGACCGAAGGCAAAACTGGATCGATCTGCTTGCCGAGCCTCTCAACCGTTGGCGTCTGTCCCATCAAGGAAGGCGAATTCTGCACCGATGCAACAGCGGGGGTCTGGCTCGCCTGGGCGACTACCGATAAGGGCGTGATTGGATCTCCCTTTGCTCCGGAGGGAACGAGGACGACGTAGGTGACAACTGGTGCGATCAAACATGCAAAGAGCGCGATTAGCGCAGCGGTATAGCGAACGTTCGAAGTCGTTCCACGGAACGCCAAGCCGGAAACAAACAGCATAAGCGAGATTGCGGCGATCTCCCAAACGGAGTGGACCAACGTCCAGCCAACCGAATCGGCAAGGTTCACTTCTCTCCTCCTAACTCATCGAGCAGTCTGCGGATCTCGTCCAGTTCCTCTTGAGTTGCCTGTTTGGAACCAAGGGCATGAAGCGCCAGCCGATGAGCCGATCCGCCGAACGCCTTGGCCACTAGGTCGTTCATCAAACCGCTTTGGGCCTCCGCCTCAGTGACCGAAGCAGTGTAGATGTGTGCGCGATTCTCCTCGTCGCGCGACACAAGCCCCTTCTCGGCCATGATCTGCATCAGCTTGAGAATTGTCGTGTAGCCGGTGTCCTGCTTTGTGGCGAGATCCTCATGCACTTCGCGCACCGAAGACGGTCCGCGCCGCCAGAGGACGCCGAGAATCTCCAGCTCTTTGTTCGTAGGTCGTGCATCCATATGTCTGAATCGCATTATACGAACCCTTTCGTACAACGCCAACAGGAAAATACGAATCTCTTCGTATTTCCTTGAAGGCCTGTGCCGTTTGGGTGAAGTGGCGGCCCCTGCTCCCCAAGGAGCCCTTCCACTGCCAACTACCGAGGGCATTGAGTTGTCGCCCCGTTGCGTCCCTTTGCGCCCTTAAGCTGACCGTTACGTGAACCCGCTTCGAGCCCTGTCCGTGAAGCCGACCCGGGACAAGTTGGGGCACGACGACCGAATGCAAAAGTAGTGCTTTCTCGACTTCGAAGGCGCATGAGTGTTTGGGGGCCTGACCGACATGGTTCCCAAACGCCCTTTAGCTAACCGTCGGCCAAACACTGATTCCATTGGGCGCAAAACAAAAATCCGGAACAAACGAACTAGATCTGGAGACTGAGCTTCGCAGGGGATGACTCTGCTACCGGGAGCCACATGAACATTTACATTCAACCAAGATTCATCTTCGCCGCCATTTTGGCAGTAGCCGCCGCCGCCGGCTGTGTGCCTCAACAACCAGAGGTCGTCGTGGAGCCAGGACACACTACCGTCGTTCACGAACGATCGCAAGCTCCGACGATCATTCACGAACATGCGGCCCCGCCCGTCATCGTTGTCCAGCCTCCTGCACATGGAACGGATACAAAGACGGATACGACCACGACGACGAACGATCCTACGGGCGACTCAAGCTCTTCGAGCACGACAACAACAAAGTCCTCGACCGGCAACTAACCTTCTGTACAGAAGGCAGATGAAGGTCGGCCGGACAAGGCGGCCATGCAAAAGAAGCGCATCCCATCCTGAGTGGAGCGCTTCTTCGCCTTTACCACTTATTTGCTTGAGCATCGCTTCGTCGCTACTTGCCTCGAACTGCGTTTCCTAACCCGCGCCCTGTTGCGGGTAGCGAACACTAGATGTCGACACGCGGTTCGTCGGTTGAGGTGAGTCTCTTCTCGATGCTCGCTGCAACGAGGGCCGGGTCGGTCGTTCCCTGCATCTCTTCTGCCTGCTTGTCGATCCTGTCTTTCAATTGAGGGGAGTCTTTGCGCATTTCCTCTAGCAGCTGGATCACTTTGGCGACCTTCTGCTCCACAAGCATGTTCAGTTGAAGATCCAGGTGCGATCGTCGCTCTGCAATCTGGGCCTGTCTGGTCTGCGTGATCAACACGATCGTAGTCACCATGAACGCCGAGATCGCCATTGCCGTCTGCAAAAAGGGAAACGGATAGCGATCCCAAGGGTGAAGCCCGGCCTGTTCGAATATCTCGTTTCCGCTGATCCAAAGTGCTATTGCGGATATCGAGGCGGCAAGAAAGGTCCGCGACGCAATGAACCCAACCAATTTCTCGATGCTGCGTTGGTAACGATTGATTGCGTGTTCTTCGCGCTCGACCATCGCGCCAATCGCATCGATGTTCTTGTTCACCTGCGATGGCTTTGGTGGCGCGGAATCTTTGGGATGCCGTTCTCTTCGGTTGGTTCGCATACAGGCCGGTGGTGTAAGCCACCGACTCCAACTGGGCCACGGATGTTCCAATCGGCCCAACTTCACTTGGTCGCCTGCAAGGCGATCTCCAAAATCGGAAAGTCCCGCACGCAGATAACGGACTGGAAAGCGGCCCGAAGCGGATCTCGTCGATGCCAAGGGCGGTCCCGCCGGCAGCGTTGAACGGGAGCACTCCTCGCCAGACCTTGATGAGCATCTCTTTCTGCGAACCAGTGCGTAACTTCATGGTGATGAGCCACCAGATGAAGACATCCGCGATCACCAGTGACTTCGAACGTGCGGCGCCTGCTTCTAGAGTGAGCGTGGCGAACACGTTATCGGAATCAGAGATGTCCGCGGCATAGTAACTTAAGGCATAGTCGGTATCGGGTTCGACCGCGGCCCAATCCTCCCACAGCAGTACCGGCTGACGGCCCGGAACCGGATTCACATACATCGCCATGCTCTTGGGTCGCTTGGAGTGCTCGACGAAGTTCCCGAGGTTCCAGCCGTCGAGAGGGAAGGGCCGAAGGATCAAGTGGCTAACTGTAAACGTTCCTTGATATCTGGAGAGCGCCCTGCCGGCATGTAAACGACGTCCTCCTTATTCGCAGCAAAAGCCTATCAAAGCACATGTGCTCGTTATCCTGATGTTAAAAAATGCATGATGCCTAGGTGAATCAGAGTGAAATCGTTGGCGTTACTGCGGAGCCTGTGATACCATCTAGCACCTCGCCCTTGGCGCGTGTCTTTGCGCCAACCTAAACGATGGCGACCGAATGTTGCTCTTAGCCCCGCTGTCATTTTTGCCCTAATTGTTATCACTATGCATTACAAAACGCTGCTGCCTATTCGAGTATCTCTTGTCTGTTTGCTTCTTCTCGTGGCTGTCGCCGCTTGGGGGCAGAGCATCTTCACCCCCAAGTGGGTGGCCAATGGCTGGTCTCACGCCGCAGAGCACCCGAAATACTCGGCGGATGGGAGCAGGATCGTTGTTTGGGAGCAAACGTATGGATACAAGGAAGGCTTCTATGGCTGGTCGGTTTATAACGTTGCCGACGGGAAGGTCCTCGCCCACGTCAACGTGGATGGAAACAACGGAACCCTCACTGGTGTCACGTTAAGCCCAGACGGCAAGACCGTCTACTACGGGACCGATGCCGGCATCTATGCCTACAATATCGCCGCTCAGACTCAAACCCTGCTGGCATCGACGGGCGTTTCGGTCAAGAACGGCCCTCGTTACATGGATGTGTCCCAGGATGGGACCATGCTCGGGTACATCCTCAGCGATACAGTTTCGGGGGACGACCGGATCTTCATCTATAGTCTGACCACGAACACGATTCAAAGTAAATTCAGCATCGTCAATACGGGAACCAAAAACAAGACGAATGCGCTGCATTTCGTCGCACACGACACCCGAGTAATCGTCAGTGGGCCGACCCTATACGATCTGTCGGGTTCCCGGATCGCCGCCGTAACCAACGAAGTCTCGGATGTAGCTGTGTCTCCCGATCAAACCAGGGTCTTCACCGAATCGGGCAGCTACAGTAGCACAACGGTTAACGCGTTTCGAGCGGCGGACCTCACCCCAATCTGGTCCGTTTCGCCTCCTGGGAACTTCGCGAGCGGATCCGTCACTAGCGATGGCAATGCCATCGTCTTCTCGTCCCAGGCATCCGGGCAGTGGGTTCTAAACGGCCTAAATACTGCGACCGGCGCCAAGCTAGCGCAAACCGTTACGATCCCGAATGCCAATGCCAGTGGAGATCCCCTTTTCGCGGCTGCCCCGAACGTAAATCAGGTACTCGTCGGGCCGGAAACCGAACCTAACTCGGTCATGGTCGACTACAACTCGACCACTGGCGCCGGTACCGTTGTCGGCACGTTCTTTGAGGGCTTCGTCGTTACAGGTAATAACCAGACCATTCAGGGCACCACAACCGTCGTCCGCGGTAATAATGTGCCTGGAGTCTTCGACATCGAGGCCCACGCCAAGAAGAACGCGGTCGCGATCCGCAACGCTGCCACCGGTCATATCGTCACCGATGGTCTCCCTGACGGTGCGGTTGTCAGTCCAAACGGACTCTATTACGGCATCGCCAGTGGCAGCGGGGTAAGCGTCTACAAAGTATCCGATGGCTCGTTGATCGATTCGACGTCGCTCTCCACTAACACCCTCACAGGTCTCCAGTGGGCTGGCAATCAACGGCTATCCGTTTCGAGTGCCCAATATCACAATGAGGGCCCGTACGTACTCAGCTTCGATGGGTCCACACTATCCTCCTATAAATCCTACAATTTTGGAAATGATATCTACCGGATTTCCCCCGACGGAACGATCTTCGCCGACGTCCAAGGTAATTATCTGGGTCAATCGGTCGTTCTCAGCAATGTCGACACGGGAAAGACGATTGCAACAATCAACGCTGAATCCGGTGGGAACGGCATTGACGACGTAACATTCTCGCAAAACGGATTGCTCGGGATCCACGACTCCTTCTACAACTCATCGTCAGAAGCCACAGTTGAATACCGGGTTTACGATATCAGTCAAACACCTCCAGTCCTCGTTCGCAAAGTCAGCTACCAGGCCAATCAGAATGCAATAGGGTCGGGAGGTAGCCTTTCGCCGGACGGCCAAAGCCTAATCGTAGGCCATACCGAGTCCAGCACCGGATCGGACCCGCGCACGCAGAGTTCGGTTCGCATATACCGGGTTTCCGACGGCGCGCTCCTGTCCCGGTGGGACAACATCTTTCAGCCGGCAGTGGGACTAGATGTCAGCACCTTTTCCTATAGCCTAGACAGCGTGACCGCGCTGTGGTGGTCTGACCACGCCGTGGTTGCGGCTCCGGTGGTCCCGTTCGTAACGTCCGTCTCCATCAGCCCAAACCCCATCACCGGAGGCTTGAGTACGATCGGAACCATCACGATCGACCAGGCTCAGCCATCAACGATCACATTCGATCTGGCGGCCTCGTCGGGTAGCGCAAGCGTTGCCCCGACGGTCAGCATCCCTAAGGGTGCGACGAGCGTGACCTTCACCATCCAATCGACCGAAGTCCCAACGACACAGACGGTGGCGATACTCGCGACCTACAACGGCCTGACTCAATCAGCCATTCTCACCCTCAAGCCATATACTGTGACGGCGCTGACGCTCAGCCCCGCCAGCGTCCCAGGCGGGCAGACTTCGGTAGGAACCGTGACCGTGAGCCCAGTCGCGGGAGGAAGCGGAGCGACCGTCACCTTGACATCTAGTTCGCCGGACGCCCAAGTCCCCGCCACGGTTGTCGTGCCGGCCGGTTCGGCCACAACAACGTTCAACATCACGACCAATCCGGTAGCGGTCACCGAATCCCTCACCGTCAAGGCGATCATTGGAAATAGTCAAGTTCCGGCGACCCTCACGATCACCGCGCCTACGGTGAGTTCCGTCACGGTCAGCCCGGATACTGTAATCGGCGGCAATCCGTCGACAGGTACCGTCAACCTTTCCGGTGCGGCCCCCGCATCGGGCATCGTCGTGAGCCTCAATTCGTCGAGCGCGAATGCCACCGTTCCCGCATCGGTTACGGTTGCCGGGGGAGCGTCGAACGCCACCTTCACCATCTCTACGACGGCAGTCACGACGTCCACCGTGGCGAGCATCTCCGCCAATGTGGGCTCGTCCACTCAGAGCGCCAGCTTAACTATCCAGCCGCCCGCGCTGCAGAGCCTTAGCGTTATTCCGACTACCTTCGTCGGTGGATCCCAAACGGCAGTGACCGGAACCGTGACCCTCTCGGGCATCGCACCCTCGCCGGGAGTAACGGTCACGCTGAGCAGTTCGGACACAAAGGCAGTGACCGTTCCGACGTCGGTGACCGTTGCCACTGGAGCGACGACCGGTACCTTCAAGTTAACGACAAACCCGGTAACGTCGGTGGATTCGGTAACCCTGAAAGCACAGTATCAGTCGATCTCGCAGACCGTGACCCTAACCGTCAATCCATTCACCGTTACCGGCGTTGCACTCAATCCAACGTCGCTAACGGGAGGAAACTCGAGCACGGGTACCGTCACAATCTCGCAGCCCCCGGCTTCCGCACCCGTAGTCGTCAACCTGGCGATTTCGGGGCCGGACGGCCAGTTGCCGGCGACCGTCTCCGTGCCTATCGGCGCGACGACCGCAACCTTCGCGATCACAACCAATCCGGTCGCCAAAGATGAAACGCTAACCGTAACCGCGTCTCTCAACCAGTCGCAAAAGACGGCCCCTCTTGCGATCCAAGCTCCCACCCTGACTAGCCTGACGCTTGCGCCTAGCACGGTAGTAGGAGGAACAACCTCGACCGGCACTGCGACACTGACCGGGAATGCCCCCGCCGGCGGGATAACGGTTACCCTGTCGTCGAGCAGCACATCGGCAACAGTTCCCGCCTTCGTCTCGATTGTCGCCGGCTCCAAATCGGCCCAATTCACGATCACGACTTCGGCGGTGACCTCCAACACCTCGTCTACGATTACAGGCACGGTTGGCGCAACCAATCAAACGGCAACACTAGCGATTCAGGCACCGGGAGTCCAATCGCTTACCCTGACGCCATCCACCGTAACTGGAGGGTCACAGACACCAGTCAACGGCACGGTCACGTTGTCGGGCGCTGCCGGACCGTCGGGCGTCGTGGTCACACTGTCGAGCGCCAACTCCTCGGTCGCTTCGGTTCCGGCGACAGCCACGGTTCCGGCGGGCGCAACAATTACGACGTTTGCAGTGACAACTTCGCCGGTGACGTCGTCCCAAGTCATCGCGATCACGGCAGTTGCAAATGGAACATCCCAGTCAGCCAACCTAACAGTCAACCCGTATACGCTGACCGGATTCTCCGTTAGTCCGTCGTCAATCGCAGGTGGCGCAACCACGACTGGCACAGTGACGATCTCGCCCGCGGCAGGGACTGCGGGAGCAACCGTCAATCTGACCTCGAATAGCCTCGATGCGCAAGTACCTCAGATGGTCGTCGTCCCATCCGGCGCGACGTCCGCGATGTTCACCGTCAAGAGCAATCTGGTGAACGCGACCGAAACCGTCACTCTCACGGCCGCCATTGGCGCAGCCCAGAAGACAGCATCGTTGACGCTGACGGGCGCAACCCTCTCGAGCGTCACGCTGGCGCCAGCGTCGGTACCGGGCGGTTCGCAATCCACGGGTACGGTCACGCTGTCTCAGACCGCGCAAGGCAACGGTGTGTCCGTGGTCCTATCGTCGAGCAACGCCAACGCTTCGCTCGCCAGTACGGTTCTGGTGCCGGCCGGGTCGGCATCTGCCACATTCAAGGTGTCAACGACCGGGGTGAGCTCGACGACGACGGCGACGATCACCGCAACGCTGGGCAACTCCAGCCAGTCCGCAGTGCTGACTATCCAGCCGGCGACTCTGCAGAGCCTCAGCGTCACTCCGTCCACGATGGTCGGCGGACAGGGCTCGGTGGGAGTCGGAACCGTCACGTTGAAGGGAGTTGCGGCGGCGAGCGGAGATATCGTAACGCTCACGAGTTCCAATCTCCAAGCCGCCAAAGTGCCTGCCTCGGTAACGGTGACGGGGAGTTCGGGTTCGGCGAGCTTCAGTGTTACGACGTTATCGGTCACAAGCACGCAAAATGTGACGATCACGGCCACCTTCAACGGGGGTTCTGTAACCGCTCAGGTCACGGTCTCGCCGTTCCAGATCGCGAGTTTGGCAGTCGCCCCGACTTCGGTCACCGGCGGCAACTCGGCCACCGGAACCGTCGCGATCTCTCAAGCCGCCGGCAGCGCCGGCGCCCTGGTCAGTCTCGGTTCGCCCAGCGGGAACATTAAAGTGCCTTCGACGGTAACGATCCCGGCCGGAGCGACCTCCGCCTCGTTTACGATCAACACAGCCGGCGTCAGCAAACCTGAAACCGATGCGATCACCGCCTTGGCCGGATCGAGTCAAATGTCCGCCTCCTTGTCTGTCGTCCCGCCTACCCTAACCGGCCTTTCTCTAGCGCCAAACAGTCTCTTGGGTGGGGTTTCCTCGACCGGAACCGTCACGATAACCGGCATCGCGCCAGCGGCAGGGCTGACGATCAATTTGTCATCGAATAGCTCTAGCGCGACATCGCCAAAGACGGTGGTCATTCCGGGAGGGTCCAACACCACGACCTTTGTGGTCTCAACCGTCGGAGTCAGTTCCAACACGGTGGCCACGATATCGGCCAGTCTCTCGGGTTCCCCAACCCAGAGCGCCAACCTTACCGTACTTGCAGCATCGCTAACCGGCTTAACGTTGAATGCAAGCTCGGTCATCGGCGGTTCGTCGACGGCGGTTGTCGGGACGGTTTCGCTCAATGCGCTTGCCGGCGCGGCGGGCGACAAGGTCGTCCTGACGAGTTCGAATCCCAAGGTCGCAAACGTGCCGGCTTCGGTTACCGTGCCGTCCGGAGGTTCGACGGCGACGTTTGCCGTCACGCACCTGGTGGTGGCGTCGCCTGGCACGACGACTATCTCGGCAACGTTCAATGGAGTGACGCAGACAGCGGTGCTGAGCGTCAATCCGTTCCAAGTCGTCAGCGTCTCGGTTTCGCCTACGAGCGTGCCAGGCGGCACGTCTTCCTCGGGAACGGTGATGTTGAACGCCGCGCCCGGTACGAAGAGCGGCGGCGTGTCCGTGAAGCTGACAAGCTCCAGCAAATCGGCCAAGGTACCGGCTTCCGTGTCGGTCGCCGTCGGCTCAACCTCTGGGAAGTTCTCGATCACGACGACGGCGGTCACCCAAGACACGAACACCACGATAGTCGGCGCCATGACCGGGTCCTCCGCTCAGGCCAACCTGAAGATCCTCGCTCCGACTCTCCAGTCGTTCAGCGTTAGTCCCACTTCGGTCAAGGGTAGCGCCACGAGCGTCGTCACCGGAATCGTCACCCTGTCGGGGATTGCGCCGGCCGGTGGAATCTCGGTGACACTCGCAACTTCGAACTCGGCGGCCGCCACGCTACCCGCGAAGGTTACAATCCCCGCCGGAGCCAGTTCGATCAAGTTCAAAGTCAGTCACAGCAAGGTCACCGCGCAGGCAACAGTCACATTGTCTGCCACGCTCGGAACCGTCACAGACCACGCCACCCTGACAGTGACTCCCTAGACAACCACCCGAGAGATCGCGCCTGAAAGAACAGGGCGCGATCCTCTCAGGTTTTCCCGAAGATTTCAGACCATAGCCCGGTGTTGGCGCCCCGTGCGCCTGCTCGTGGTCATGCGGCGACGAACGAAGTCCGCTCCGCCTATCCCGAAGGGATTTCAGACCATAGCCCGGTGTTGGCGCTCCGTGCGCCAACGCCGGGTCGAGAGGCGATAGCGTCAGAAGTCCAAGGCCGCTTGCCGGCCCCCGCGAAGCGGCAACATCCCCGCAACCGGAATCGACGCTAACATCGATGCGTAATATCCGCCTTGCTCAAGAAGCGACGCGTGGTTGCCACGCTCGATGATCGTGCCGGCTTGGATGACGATGATCTGATCGGCTTCCCGGATCGTGCTTAACCGGTGGGCGATGACGAAGCTCGTGCGTCCGTGCATGAGGGTCAGCATCGCTTCCTGAATGTGCCGCTCCGTTCGGGTGTCGACGCTGCTCGTCGCCTCATCAAGAATGAGGATGCGCGGATTCGCGAGGATGGCCCTGGCAATTCCCATCATCTGGCGTTGGCCGTGGCTGAGGTTCGAACCTCGCTCCGTCAACACCGTGTCGTACCCGTGAGGCAGGTGATGAACGAACTGGTCCACATTGGCTAGGGTGGCGGCTTCGACGATCTCCTCGTCGGTTGCGTCCAGACGGCCATACCGAAGGTTCTCCCGGATTGTCCCAGCAAAAAGATACGTATCTTGAAGCACTACGCCAAGCTGCCGACGCAGGTCTGACTTCGATATCTCGAGGATGTCACGGCCATCGATCAAGATGCGGCCGGAGTCGATCTCATAGAACCGAGTCAGTAGGTTGACGATCGTTGTCTTCCCCGCTCCGGTGGGACCGATCAGCGCTACCGTCTGGCCCGGCTCGGCACGCAGATCGACATTCCGCAGCACAGTTTTGTCGGCCACATAGCTGAACGTCACGTCCTCAAACACCACCTCGCCGCGAACCGGAGCAAGGGCGGGCGCGTCGGGAGCGTCCAACTCCGGCTCGAGGTCGATCGTCTCGAACACTCGTTCGGCGCCCGCCAATGCGGAGAGAATGCCGTTGAGCAGGTTGCCAACCGTCATGAGCGGCCAACTGAATTGCCGCGCGTACCCCATGAAGGAGGCGATCAGGCCGACCGTGGCCATACCGTTCACGCACAGCAGACCTCCTGCCCCCGCGACGAAGGCAAGGCCGAGGTTGCCGGTCAAGTTCATCATTGGCCCGATGAAGCCGGAGAACGACTGCGCCCGAGTGGCCCCCGCCCGATAGGCTGCGTTGGCTTCGTCAAAGGCGACCATCACCCGTTCTTCTCGGTGAAACGCCTTGACGGTTCGTTGGCCGGTGATCGTCTCTTCGACGAGGCCATTCAAGGCGCCGAGCGATTTTTGCTGCGTCCTAAAGGCCTCGCGGGTCACCTTCGCGATCACCTTGTTCGCCACCAAACTCGGCAACGCCACGCTGACGATCGACACGACGGCGAGGATCGGCTGAATCCAGAACATCGCGATCGCGGTGCCCACCATCGTGAGGATCCCCGACGTGATTTGGGTTACGCTATCCGATAGGACGACGTTAACGCTCTCGACGTCGTTGGTGAGGCGGCTCATGAGGTCGCCGTGCGAGTGCCCGTCGAAGAACTTGAGCGGCAGATGCTGCATTCGTTCGAACAGGTCCCGTCGGATCGCACGCACCGTCCGCTGGCTCGCGGCTGCCATTACAAACGTCTGGAGCCAGGTGAAGATCGAGGAGACTACATAGGCGCCGAGTAGCAGAAGCACAGTTCGCGACAAACCGGCTAGGTCATGCCGGAGCATGTACCGGTCGATCGCCTGGCCCATCAAGAATGGCGTCAAAGTGTTAAGGAGCGAGGAAACGACGACCAGCGTCACCGTAATCGCGAGCGCCGCACGTTGCCGGCCGAGGTATTGCCACAGGCGGCCCAGGGTCTGACGTGGATTGGCGGCACGCCGCTTCTCGGCGCCAAAGGCCATGTGTCGCGGAGGGCCAAAGATCGGTGGAGGCGGGGCTTCGTCTTTACGCGCCAACCTCGTCCACCGTCGCGGCGCCTTGCTGAGACTCGAAGATCTCGCGGTAAACGGGACTGCCGTCCATCAACTCGGCGTGGGTGCCCTGGGCGACGAGACGGCCGTCGTCCAACACCAGTATTCGATCGGCGCCCTGCACCCCGCTGATGCGCGTGGTAACGACGAACTTGGTGGGTCCGCGCTCCTTGAGCGCGTCGACGATCAACGCTTCGGTACGGAGGTCGACCGCGCTCGTGCTGTCATCCAGAATCAATACCTTCGGCTCCGGAGCGAGGGCGCGGGCGATTGCGAGGCGCTGACGTTGACCGCCCGAGAAGTTAGCGCCACGCTGCTCCACTGGAGACTCGTAGTGTTCGGGAAGAGTCCTGACGAACTCGTCTGCCTGCGCGGCGCGGGCCGCTTCGCGGACCTCTTCATCGGTCATTTCGGGTCTGCCGTAGGCGATGTTGTCGCGAATCGTGCCCGAGAAGAGGAACGACTCCTGAAGGGCGATTCCGACGTCCCGCCTAAGCACCTCCTGGGGAATCATCCGAACGTCCTCGCCGTCCAGGGTCACCCGGCCCGACGTGACGTCGTAGAACCGAGGGATCAGGTTGACCAAGCTCGTCTTTCCGGAGCCGGTGGCACCCAAAATCGCGATCGTTTGCCCGGGCTCGGCGACAAAGCTAACGCCGGAAAGAACAGGCGCATCCGATTCGCCGTATCCGAACGAGACGTCTTCGAACGCGACGCGCCCCACGATCGATCGGTCTTTGTTGGCGTCCGGCGCGTCCTCGACGCTAGGCTCCACGTTCAGGAGTTCCTCGATACGCTCGGAGGACGCTTCAGACCGGGACAGGCGGATGGCAAGCATGCTCGTCATCATCAGAGACATGAGCGCCTGGGTGAGATAGTTGACGAAAGCGATGATCTTGCCGACGCTTAGGTCGCCCTTCACGACGAGGTTGCCTCCGTACCAGAGCACCACGACGACCCCAATGTTCATGCACAGGAACACCGACGGCATGGTAAGGGAGCCCAATCGCGCGGCCAGGATGTTCTTGTCCGTCAAGGCGTCGTTTGCGGTCCCAAATCGCTCGATCTCATAGGGCGAGCGGGAGAACGCCTTGACCACCCGCACGCCGGAGAGGTTCTCCTGCATCACCGTATTCACGCGGTCCAATCGGGCCTGAACCTGACTGAAGACGGGGTATAGCTTGTTGACGATCCAAACCAGGAAGCCGAGCAACACCGGCATGAGGATCACAAAAACGATGGAGAGACGGGGGCTCGTGAGCGTCGCCATGATCAGGCTGCCGACCAGCAGGATGGGGGCGCGTACCGTCATGCGCAGGAGGATCATGATGACCTCCTGAAACTGGGTGACGTCGTTCGTCAGGCGGGTGACCAAGGTTCCGGTCTCCCACTGATCCAGGTTCGCGAAGGAGAGCGCTTGCACCTTGGCGAAGAGGGCACGTCGAAGGTCCGCCCCGCCGCCCTGGGCTGCCAGCACCGCGTAATAGGTGCACCCCATGCCGCCGACGAGGCCGATGAAGGCGAAAAGCACCATTCTCGCGCCCAACAGGAACACGAGCCTCATATCGTGGTGCGCCACGCCCTGATCGACGATGGCCTGCACCATGCGCGGCTGCATGAGATCCATCGAGATCTCGAGGATCATCATCAGCGGCGCCAGCACAACCCACTTGCGATAGGGCCTCAGATATCCAAAGAGACGACGGGTCGCTTTCAAAGGCGATTACGAGTCTACTCCGTCCAAGAACCGCAAGGCCGCTGCAACGTGTCGTCAGTGATGGCGTATGGTGACTTCATGCTGCTCACCCTGATCGCATTGTCGGCCATGGCTTCGCGATCGACGCTCGCCGGCACTTGGGAGGGGCCGGTCACCATTACACCACCCTCCGGTCCGGTCCAGCATGGGCGCGGATTGCTATGGCTCGGCTTCGGACGCGATATGTTTCTCGGTGCGCTCGGAGATAGGGACGACCACCTTACGCCGATCAGGCGGGCCAGGCTGACTCCTGATGGCTGCGAGTTCGACCTCTCCGCAATGGGGCTCGCAGTTCATTTCAACGTGCGAGTATCAAACGGTCAGTTGATCGGCGTTGGCGCCAGCGACGGAAGCCTTCCAATAAAGATCGAACTCGAATTCCATTCGAGTACCGCTCATCCGCTGTTCGCGACCATTGCCGAGGAAGACGGCAGACTCTTCGATGCGTTTGACGCTCGTGATCTTGCCGGTGTCAGCAACTTCTTTTCGAAGAACCTGGAGTTCTATCACGATAAGGACGGCCTTATCGGCTATCGAAAGATGGTCGACTCGTTTCGCCGACACTTCGCGGAAACGACGAAAGTCAAACGAGTACTCGATCCCGAAAGCCTCGAGGTGTCTCCAGTGAGGGGATACGGGGCCATCGAATCGGGTATCCACCGTTTTTACTCGCAGGAACCCGGCAAGGACTGGGTGCTGAGTGCCACCGCCAAGTTCGTGAACGTCTGGAAGAACGATCACGGCAAGTGGCGGATCTTTCGTGCATGCAGCTACGACCACGAGTAGGGCGCGTAACTAACAACGCCTTTCGCACCTACTCCACCTCCAAACCCGGCGTTTTGAGCGATACCGTGTTTGCGCCACTCGCCATGAGGCGCGGTAAGCGATAACGAATCGAGCAACAGCGCTGAGCTTGCGGTAGGACGCCACCTAGGCCATACGCCGCCATTCAGCCTGAGTCGAAGCCCATTATACTACGATGCATCTTTATAAGATGCATCGTAGTATAATGGGTTCATGAGGTATCAGACCGACATCAAGGCGCTGGTTCTTTCGGTTCTTGCGCAAGGGCCGAACCATGGATACGGGATAGCCAAGACGGTTCGGGAACGCTCGGACGGTGTACTGAAGCTCGGAGAGGGGCAGTTGTATCCAGCCCTGCACGCACTAGAGGAGGCCGGTCTCGTCACGTCAGGGTGGGAAGGCGACGGAGACCAGAAGCGCCGCACCTACTCCATCACTTCCTCGGGACTCCTCGAGCTAAAGGCTCGAACGGCTCGATGGGGAGCATTCGCCGAAGGGGTTGGGAAAGTGTTCGACCTCTCCGCCGCTGAGCCGGAGGCGTGCCGATGAGCACCTTTGACGCATATTTGTATGCCCTCGATCGAATGCTAGCCCGACACCTGTCGCCCGATCGGCGAGAGCGGTTCGTCGAAGAGGTTCGGTCGCATCTGACGATGGACGCTTCGGACCGGGAGCGAGCGGGTCTCGACCCAGGATCGGCCGCCCGACTGGCAAAGCAGGCTGTCGGCGCACCCCGTGTGCTTGCCGCCCAGATGATTCGGCAGGCAAGGGGCTACGATACGGCGAACCCAGTTCGCTTGACGGTATGGTTCGGCATCGCGTTCATTCTGTCCCTGAGCGTACCGATGTGGCTGATGGTTCGGATGATCGACTTTGCGAGTGCGGAGGAAGCCATTCACTGGCTGCCGTTCTTTGTTCTACTCGGCTTCGGCGCCTTGGTTCTTCGGACGAGACGGTGGCTCGTCTGGCCGATGGCGATGTGGTCGGCTTGCGCCGCCGCCGCAATGCTTTGGGCTGGCCTCATTCCTGCCATGCCCAATACATCTGCTAGAGCAGTCGCCGAACTGAGATCGGAGTTGGCAAAGCTCGGACAAGACCAGCAATACGTGCGCGCATGCGAATCGGGTCGGATGCCAACGAATAAGGCGCCCGTCCCGGAAGGCGCATCCGTGGCAGAGCGATTCGTCCCGGGTTGCCCATTCAACATTCCGGTGTCGTCGAAGCGCACCTACACGCTCGCTGTAGTCAATCCGACTCAAGCCGCAATGGATTGGGGAGAGAACGGAACGGCCTATGCGCAGCTCATTGACGACCAAATCCAGTTGCTGAGAGATTCCCTCGACATCCAGACAAGACCAACCAAGCCCGCCCAATTCCACTGGGGCGCTGCCGTCACCGGGATTGCCTTCACGGCCGGCGAGTCGACCTTGCTCTTCCTGCTTGTCAATGGCCTTGCCCTATGGGCGTCAAGCGCGTCCATACGACGTCGAAACCAAAGGGATCCTCTATTGGCCTGAGCTAGGAGCGCGGACCGTTATGCGGAGGAGGATCATCATGGCCGGCGCCGGCACAACCCGCGTGCGATAGCGCCTCGGAAATCCAAAGACACGACGGGTCGCTTGCTAAGGCCATTGCGAGCCTACTCGGAGGAAAGCGCTTTAGGAGCCTTGACAACTGACTGACGCCGGGCTCGAATGAGACTATGCACCGGCGGGATGCCGATCCACAGGACTCTGGCAACAAGGTATTAGGCCTGTAACTCGCTCGGTTGTTAGGCGACTCTCGAAACTGGATATTGCACATATTTGCATTGACCCATCGTCGTACCACCTAATAGAGCCCGCTAAGGCGTCACACTGGTTAGGCCGCGTCTGATGGAAGTATGCTTGAGACTGCGAATTGCTGGACTTACGAAAGGTCCTTTCACTGGCACGTTTCCCCAGTCTACGCAAAAATCGCTCCACGGGCCATCACGCATGTGGGGGACACGGACACGGTTGTGAGGGTCGACGGCGAGGGGTCCCCGGACCGTACCACATGGTGAAGGGGTAAAGAGGAAGGCAAGAGAATCAACGATGAATGCCCAAACGCTTGGCTGGATTACGAATTTCATCTGGGGCATCGCGGACGATGTCCTGCGCGATGTGTACGTGCGGGGTAAGTACCGGGACACGATTCTGCCGATGGTCGTCATCAGGCGGTTAGATGCGGTCTTGGAGCCAACAAAGGTAGCAGTCTTGGCGATGAAGAAGAATCTGGATGCCGCCGGTGTGGCGAACCAGGACGCGGCTCTTCGCCAGTCATCCGGGCAGGCCTTCTACAACGCCTCCCCTTTCACTCTAAGGGATTTGAAGTCACGAGCCAAGGCTCAGCAACTCAGGGCCGACTTCGAAGCATATCTCGACGGCTTCTCGCCGAACGTCCAAGAAATCCTCGATAAGTTCAAGTTCCGAAACCAGATTCCCACCCTCGAAGATGCCGATATCCTCGGAAGCCTCATCGAGAAGTTCCTAGACCGCTCCATTAACCTTTCCCCGCAGCCGGTGATGAACACCGACGGTACCGAGCGGATTCCCGCCCTCGACAACCACGCGATGGGGACGATGTTCGAGGAACTCATCCGACGATTCAACGAGGAGAACAACGAGGAGGCGGGTGAGCACTTCACGCCACGAGATGTCGTCAAGCTGATGTCGGAACTCATCTTCCGACCCATCGCTGACCAGATCGAATCGGGCACCTACCTTGTCTACGATGCCGCCTGTGGAACTGGCGGAATGCTTACCGTCGCTGAAGACCGCCTACGAGAGCTTGGCCGGGGGCAAGGCAAAGATGTTTCCATTCACCTCTACGGTCAGGAGGTCAATCCTGAAACTTACGCCATAACCAAAGCGGACCTTCTCCTGAAAGGTGAAGGCGAGGAAGCCGAGAATTTCCGCCTCGGCTCGACGCTCTCCCAAGATGGATTTCCTTCCCGAGAGTTCGACTTTATGCTCTCGAACCCGCCCTACGGAAAGAGCTGGAAGACCGACTTGGAACGCATGGGCGGCAAGGGAGAACTGAGCGACCCTCGTTTCATCATCGAGCACGCTGGCGACCCCGAGTTCAGCCTCATCACCCGGTCAAGCGACGGGCAGCTCATGTTTCTGGTGAACAAGCTCGCCAAGATGAAGCACAACAGTCCGATGGGCAGCCGAATTGCCGAAGTTCACAACGGCAGCTCGCTTTTCACAGGGGACGCAGGGCAAGGCGAGTCAAATATCCGCCGTTGGATTCTGGAGAACGACTGGCTGGAGGCAATCATCGCCCTCCCGCTCAACATGTTCTACAACACCGGCATCGCCACGTACATCTGGGTTCTGACCAACCGGAAGCCTGAGCATCGCCGAGGCAAGGTTCAGCTTGTCGACGCCACTCAGTGGTTCAAATCGCTGCGCAAGAACCTCGGTAAGAAGAACTGTGAACTGGCTCCCGAGGACATTCAGAAGGTTATCGATGCCTTCATGACTTTTGAGGAAACTGAGCAATCCAAGCTATTTCCGAACTCGGCTTTTGGATACTGGAAAGTCGTTGTCGAGCGACCCTTGCGCATTAAGGGAATCGACCCGACCCGAGCCTACTCCCCGAGGGAAATCAAGGAGCTGAAGGCGACGAACGGAGTGGACGAAACTGCTCCACCCGTCATCAAGAAGTTTCTCAAGAATGCCACGGCTGACCCAATGCACGGGCTTTTCGACGTTGTCATTGGCGGCAAGGCTTGCGTCGTCGAATTCGAACCGGACACCGACCTTCGGGACACCGAGAACGTGCCCTTGCTGGAAGAAGGCGGCATCGAAGCGTTCATCAATCGGGAGGTTTTGCCCCATGTCGCCGATGCTTGGGTGGACGACGACAAGACACAGATTGGCTACGAAATCAGCTTCACCCGCTATTTCTACAAACCCAAGCCGATGCGGACACTGGAGGAGATTCGCCTTGACATCGAGGCTCTCGAACAGGAAACCGAGGGTCTGCTCGATGAGGTTTTGGTGGAGGTCGAACGGTGAGTAAAGACAAGGTTAAGTTTCACGGAACCATTGAGGAGCTTCAAGCACTATTCGCCAAAGCAGGAATTGAGGGGGAGTGGACTGACAAGGGCGTAAACGGTCAGCACTTCCGTGAAAAGACTGGCTTGACGGTCGGCTGGTGGGCGAGCAAGGGAACTCTACTCATCCAGGGCGCTGACCCAGGCAAGACGGCGCTCGAAAACCGAGTCCGAGCCCTGATTGAATCAGGCGACATAATCAGTGCAAAGCAAGCCAAGGCTGCGATTTCAGGTCGCATCTTCGTGGTTCACGGACATGACAAAGAAGCTCGGGATGACTTGGAACTCGCTCTTCGACGCCTGGGGCTCGAACCGTTCATCCTGATGAACTCATCGGGTGGAAGTCTCACGATTATCGAAGCACTGGAAGGGCACATCGGCAAGGACTTCTCCTCCAGCTTCGGAATCGTGTTGTTGACCCCAGATGACAAGGGGTACGCCATCTCTGAGGGTGAAGGAAAGATTGAGCCTCGTCCCCGCCAAAACGTCGTTCTGGAAACGGGCATGCTGCTCGCCTCACTTACGAGGGAACGGATGGCTCTGCTTGTCAAGGGGCACCTTGAGATGCCGTCCGACTTGAATGGCGTGCTGTATCTGGGCTTCAACGACCATATTCGGGAGGTGCTTCCCAAGCTAGTAACCAGGCTGAAGGAAGCTGGAGTGGCGGTTGACGACCGAAAGCTAGCCGAGGCGATGGCATGAGCACCCAGCGCTATTCCGTTACTCCTCACCCTATTGAGACCCTTCTGACATGGGTCAAATCGGGAGAGATAGCCATCCCGGAAATTCAGCGTCCCTTTGTTTGGGATGCCAGCAAAGTGCGCAATCTGCTTGATTCGCTTTATCTCGGCTATCCGGTTGGCTACCTCATCGCTTGGAGAAACCCGAATGTCAAGCTGAAGGACGGTAGTAGCAGCAGCGGGAAGCGAATTCTCATCGATGGTCAGCAGCGAATAACCGCACTAATGGCTGCGTTGCTCGGCCAAGAGGTTATCACCAAAGACTATGAGACGACTCGGATTCGAATTGCATTCAACCCGCAGGAGGAGCGGTTCGAGGTCAGCAACCCTGCGATCCGCAAGGATAGCGCCTGGATTGAAGATGTAGCGACTGTCTTTGCCGCCGACGCCAGTCTCACCAAATTGTCTCGCCAATATCAAGAGCGCAATCCACACACAGATATCGATGCTATTGCCCTAATCCTCGAAAAGCTGAAGAAGATTACGAATAACCATGTCGGCGTTATCGAGCTTGCCGAAGACCTGGATATCGAAACAGTCACCGAGATATTCATCCGTGTGAACTCGGCGGGGGTCACGCTCAGTCAAGCAGATTTCGCTATGTCGAAAATTGCCGCCAACGAAACCTACGGCGGTAACTTGCTTCGCAAAGCCATCGACTATTTTTGCCATCTTGCCATCTCGCCCGAATTCTTCGACCGGGTTCGGAGGCTGGATAAGGGATTCGTCGAGTCGGAACATTTCAACAAGATCAAGTGGTTGAAGGATGCCAACGACGACATCTATGACCCTTCGTATACCGACATGTTGCGGGTTGCATTCACCTCCGAGTTCCGAAGGGGAAAGCTTCAAGACCTGGTAGCCCTTCTTTCCGGCCGTAACTTCGAAACCCGTCAATACGAAGAAGAGATTGCCGAACAATCCTTCGAACGGTTGAAGAAAGGAGTCCACGGCTTCGTAAATCAGACCCACTTTGAACGATTCACCATGATCCTGCGGTCGGCGGGCTTCATCACCAGTAGCCTGATCGGTGGTCAGAACGCCGTTAACTTCGCTTACATCATCTACTTGCTTGGGCGGGCTCAGAGTATGCCAGCCAATCAGATCGAAGGAGCAGTGCGCCAGTGGTATGTGTTCTCTATATTGCGAGGGCGGTACTCCGGCAACCCTGAGACACAGTTCGACTTCGATGTTCGACGCATAGAATCCGTCGGCTTGCTGGGTTACCTCAAGTCAACGATGGAGGCCGAGATGTCTGATTCGTTCTGGGTGAACCTACTCCCTCAGGAACTGGAAACGTCTTCGGGAACCAGTCCATTGTTCCATGCCTACCAAGCGGCTCAGGTCGTCATGCACGACCGGGGGTTCCTCAGTAGTCATATAACAGTCGATGCCCTACTTCTGAATCGGGCCGATGTCCATCATGTCCATCCACGGGACCTGCTTAAGAAGCAAGGGCTTCAACGTGGGCGATACAACCAGATTGCAAACTTCGTCTTGGCTCAGAGCGAAATCAACATCGCCATCGGCAACAAGGCTCCCGAGGTGTATTTCGGCGAGCTGAGGGAGCAAGTCAACGGTGGGGCGCTCAAATACGGCGGCATCACCGATGAGGTGGTTCTACGGGCGAATTTGAAGGCGCACTGCATCCCGGATTCGATGCTCGATGGTGACGTGCCCGATTACGATGACTTCCTCAACGCCCGTCGAGCACTGATGGCGGCGAAGCTCCGAACCTACTTTGAACGACTCGGGGAGGTCACGACATGAGTAGTGTTCTTGCCCCAATCACAAAGGAGGTGCTGGTATGGGCACGAGAGACTTCGAATCGTGAGCAAGGTGAGTTGGCAGATGTTGCAGGCGTTTTGCTCGACAGGTACCTGGAGTGGGAAGCTGGTACGTCGCAGCCGACTCTTCGGCAGGTCGAACAGATTGCCAATAAGGTCAAGATTCCGACGATTGTTTTCTTCCTTGCGGAACCTCCGAGCGAGCCCAAGCCGTTGCTCGATTACCGTACGGTCACGAACGACGGTCAAGCTGGATACTCTCCAGAGCTAACCCTTGAAATCAGAAAAGCTCGATACCTGCAAAGCAGGCTCGGCGAGTGTTCTGACGATATCGTTCCAGGCTGGCATTCTGGTCTTCCTGCACTCAATCTCACAGACAATCCAATCGAAAAGGCTGTCGAGCTGAGGGCACTGATAGGGGTGTCGCTTGACCAGCAGCGTGAGTTCAAAGCAGAGAATCGTGGACTTAGAGAGTGGCGCAAAGCCCTGTTTAACATTGGCATTTTGACGTTCGGCTTTCGAGTTCCACGCACCGAAGCGCTGGGGTTTTCCATTTGGCATGATAGGTTTTCGTTGGCTGCCTTCAACCTGGAAGGCTACAAGGCGCAACAAGTCTTCACCCTGTTTCACGAACTCGCACACCTTGCGCTGCGGCAGTCGGTCGTTTCTGACCTCGGGGAAGGTGGCTTCGACCGACTAACCGCCCAGGTCAAGCAAGTCGAAATCTTCTGCAACCGGTTTGCGTCGGCTTTCCTGTTGCCGCCTGGCTCAACTTCTGTCCAAGACGCCATTGACGCAATTCCGAAAGATGACCTAACGAGCATTGAAATCATTGACAAGATTGCGAAGCGGTTCCGAGTGAGCAAGTACGTCGTGCTGCACAGGCTCATCGAGTCAGGGAGAATCCCGAGGGACACCGTCTCATCGGTGTTCTCGCTTTGGCGCAAGCACGATGACGACGAGGACGAGAAGCGTGAGGAGAAGGTCAAACAGCGAACCGAACGAGACAAGCAGAAGGGCAAAACAATAGCCAAGTCGCCTGCCGCCGAGTCCGTTATTTCACGAGGCGAGTCACTGGCAATCAGAGTTCATTCCGCAACCAAGAACGGACTGATTCACAGTTCCGACGCTCAAGACTTGCTCGGAATCAAAGACCACAACTTTGAGTCGCTGGAAGGCTTATTCGAACGATGGAGGGTAACGCTGTGAGCGATACCACCTTCTATTGGGACACCGACGCAGTCATTTGGTTGCTGAAGCAGTTTCCCGAAAACCGAGTTCCGAAGCTTCACGAGCTTGTCAATTCCGAAATTCAGAATGGCAGGTTCAAGGTCTGCGACCACGTATGCAGAGAAATTGGGGGCAAGGTCGCAAAGGAATGGGTCGAAAAGAACAAGCAGCAGATCCATGTGCCCGTTACTAACGACATCATGAGTGTTATTCGAGAGGTTGCAGCGGTTCCGCTCTTCGTCGACCCAAGTAAAACGGACGGACGAGACGCTGACCACTTCTTGGTCGCAACTGCCCTTGCGCACCGGAGGGGAAAAGGCGTCAATCTCATGAGCGGTGAAGCTGCGATTGTCACCATCGAACGTCACTATCGACCGGAAAAGGAGAAGCGAAGCCGAATCCCAGACGCTTGCGACCATCTCTCGATCCCTTGCTATGACTTCTATGGATGGCTCGATAATCGAGGCTTCCGCATGGACTTGGTGCCAATCGGAGGAAGCTCGTGATTGGATTTGGAGACACTCTCCCTTTCTCACCAGATTCTGGTTGGAGTCAGGTTGCGATGATCAGTCTGGTCTTTGTCAAGACTGGCGAGGTGAAGGTTTGAGCCGATTGCTTCGACCCTATTCCGAATACCGGTCAGCGGAGTTGCCTTGGCTGGAGCGCTGTCCTTCTCATTGGAAGACAGTTCGACCGAAGTCAATCTTTCGTCGCATGCAGAGACCAGTTCGACCGGAGGATGACGTGGTCACATGCTTCCGAGATGGAACGGTGACCCTTCGCAAGAACCGCCGAACTACAGGCTTCACCGAGGCACTTCAAGAGATTGGCTATCAAGGGATTCGCAAGGGTGACCTAGTTATCCACGCAATGGACGCATTTGCGGGAGCCATCGGCGTGTCGGATTCAGACGGCAAGAGCACGCCGGTCTATGCTGTTTGCCAGCCCTCAGCAGATGCCGATGCGCATTACTTCGCTTTCATCCTGAGGGAAATGTCGAGGAGCGAGTATCTCCTCTCGCTCGCCAAGGGAATCCGGGAACGCTCAACCGACTTCCGATACAGCGACTTCGCATCGCTCGAAGTGCCGATGCCGTCGACTGACGAGCAGGCGCAGATTGTGCGCTTCATCCGCCACCTCGACCTTCGGGTGAACCGGCTCGTCAAGGCCAAGCGGCGGCTCATTGAGCTACTGAACGAGCAGAAGCAAGCCATCATCCACCGTGCCGTCACCCGAGGTCTCGACCCCACCGTCCCCCTAAAGTCTTCCGGCATTGAGTGGCTTGGCAAAATTCCAGAGCATTGGGAAGTAAAACCGCTGAAGTGTGTTTTTCGTGAAGTTGACGAACGCACGACCACCGGCGACGACGAAATCCTATCTGTCTCACACCTTACAGGCGTGACTCCAAGGAGCCAAAAGAACATTACTATGTTTATGGCGGAATCCTATGTGGGGCACAAGAAATGTCGGCCTGGCGACTTGGTTGCCAACACGATGTGGATGTGGATGGGAGCGCTCGGCGTGTCTCATGTCGAAGGAATCCTCAGTCCCTCCTATGCAGTCTATCGCCCGAAGGCGAACGCCCCTGTTCACGGAGCATTTCTCGACATGCTCGCTAGAACCCGGCTCTACATCGACGAGTATACAAAGTACTCGACGGGAATCCGCCCTTCACGACTCAGGCTCTATCCAGAGCAGTTCTTGAGAATGCCCGTCTTGCTTCCCCCTCTTGAAGAGCAAGTGCTCATTTGCGACCACTTGCGGTTGGCGACTCAAGATATCGTCGCAACGATTGGCAAGGCAAACGGCGAAATTGACCTCATCCGGGAATACCGTACACGTCTCGTCGCCGATGTGGTAACCGGTCAACTCGATGTTCGCCATCTCGACCTGCCGGACCTCGACGCTCAATTGGTAGGCGTAGCTGATCTCGATAGTTTCGATGATCCGAATGATGAGGATGGTGGTGATGATGAAGATGAATGAGCCAAAGCTCAAGATGCTAGTCTCGTCAGCTGTGTATGGCATAGAGGAACTGCTGGACCAAGTCTTCGGCCTTCTCGATTCTTACGGTTACGAAGTCTGGATGTCCCACAAGGGCACCGTTCCACTTGCGTCGAGCGGAACCGCTTTTGACAATTGCCTTGAAGCGGTTGAGAAGTGCGACCTGTTCCTTTCGATCATTACGACGAGGTACGGGTCAGGCAAAATCGGAGACGAACTCTCAATTACTCACCGGGAACTTAAGCGGGCAATTGAGCTAGATAAGCCTCGTTGGGTGCTTGCTCACGACCACGTTCCATTCGCCCGCAGCGTGCTTCAGGACTACGGCTTGGGTTCGGCTTCCGCTCGGGAAGCGCTCCGCAGAGGCGCTACCAAGCGTAGCACGGTATTGGATGACCTGCGGATTATTGACATGTACGAAGCTGCTCTCCGCATCGACGTGAAGGAGCTCGACGAGCGAACGGGCAATTGGGTGCAGAAGTACCGAGAGGACGATGATGTGTTGTTGTTCGCCTGTGCCCAGTTCTCCCGGTACGACGAGGTCAAGACGTTTCTTGAAGAGAAACTGGGCTCCCCCAGCGCCGTGAAGCAACGAATTGGCGAGGTGAAGGGGAACGGATGACCAATATCACTGAAGAGCTGATCAAAGGGGGAGAGGGCGAGCGAGTGGAGTTTAAGGCGAGCCTCGAAAACTCAAATGTCCTAGCTCGGGTCGTCTGCTCATTCCTGAATGCGACGGGGGGAGTCCTTGTCATTGGCGTTGATGACGGTGGGAAGCCCAACGGCGAAGTACACGACGGCGACGATAAAGTGTTGGAACGCCACCTTCGATCAGTGATTTCACCAGCCGCACCGTTCACTGTTTCCTTTGAAAGCATCCACGGGCATGGAGTGCTGACGGTCGATGTCCCATCTGGTACGGAGAAGCCCTACTTATCTGAGAGCCGAATATTCGTGCGGGTCGGCGGCATGATACTAGAGGCAGTTCCTGACCAGGCGTCTCAACTCGTTACCGACAGACTGGCCTTAGCCGACAGATGGGAGCGACGTATTGCACTAGGACTGAGCTTGCCAGATCTTGCCGAGGTTCTTGTTAAGCAGACGATCTCAAAGGCCGACGACCGAGGATTCAAGCTTACTGACCAAGGCGACTTGGAGTCTTGTCTGCGAGACTTTGCCTTGCTTCGCTCTGGACAGTTCACAAACGCTTGCGACGTCCTGTACGGTCGCAAAGTTGCGGTCAGGCAGCCGCAGACCCGGGCCCGTGCCGTCCGGTTTTCAGCGGACAGATCAAGCGGACATTTGGACGAACAACTCTTCGAGGGACCGGCTCCCAAGGTCTTGGATGACCTTCTAGAGTTCGCTCGGCGTCATATCGAGGTAAAGGGTGACTTTCCCGCTAATAGCGTGGAACGCATCGTGAAGCCAGTGGTGCCCTTTGCTGCTATTCGAGAGGGGTTGGTCAACGCCGTAGTCCATCGGGAATACAACTCTTTCTCCGGTGGAGTTGCGCTACGAATCTTCCCTAGCCGTGTTGAGATATGGAACTCGGGCTCCTTTCCTCCCAACTATGACATCAAGGATCTCAAGAAGCCCGAGCATCCTTCGGTACTCGTCAACCCCGATATCTCCCTGATTTTCTACCTGCTCGGTCTGATGGAAAGGGCAGGTCGGGGAGCGTACTCGATCATCCGCTCTTGTCTAGACTCTGGCTTGAGCGAACCTCGCTGGCAATCTGACGAGAGCGGGGTCCTGTTGACCCTTGGCTCTGTCCCGTTGGATCTTAGTGACGAGCACCGCAGCATCCTGGCGCTGTCGGACCATGGGTCGATTACAGTTGGCGAAGTTGAACTTCCTGAGCGGACGGCTCGCCGACGATTGAAGGAGCTTGTCGACGCTGGATACTTGAAGACCGTTGGTGAAGCTAAGGCAAGGCGCTACGTACGAACGGAGAAGCAGATATGATCGGATTGATCGATCCGGCCGATTCCGGTCAACTATCCTGGGGCGTTTTGAAGTTCACGCAGTTCCAAACAACTGGCTACGGCGGGCAATCCGGCCAGTTTCGGCCAAGCTTATCAGGAATGTCGATAGCTGCGGTTGGACGGCTGCCTTCATTCTTCTTGACGACAGATCCGGCCAAATCCGGCCGCCCGGCTCCTGCCAATTCGAGTCTGACGAAGACCCCCGCTGGCAACGGCTCCTGCCAATCCGGCCAAATCCGGCCAAACGAAGTGGTCGCCTGTCTGTCCACCAGATTGTTGGAAGAGGTTCAACGATGAGCACCGACACGAGCGAGAAGGGCCTCGAACTGCTAATTGTTGGGCACCTCACCGGCTTGTCCAATGAGCAGATTCTCAAGCTGCCAGTGGAAGGCACAGCCGAAAGTATCAAAGGTTATGGCGGTGCGGGATACGTTCTTGGCCGCTCCCAGGACTATGAGAGAGACTACGCCGTCGATCTCGTGCGGCTGACGCAATTCATTAGTGCCACTCAGCCGAAAGCATTCGAACAAATCGGGCTCGGAACAGATGGCATCAAGCGCACGCAGTTCTTAGACCGTCTTCGTGGGGAGATTGCCAAGCGGGGCATTGTCGACGTGCTGCGCAAGGGCGTCTCGCATCAGTCGGCTCACTTGGACTTGTTCTATCAGAATCCCTCTACAGGTAACAAGAAGGCACAGCAACATTGGGACGCCAACATCCTAAGCATCACCCGCCAGTTGCGCTACAGCAAGGATGAGACCCAGCTTGCACTTGACCTATGCTTGTTCCTCAACGGCCTACCTATAGCGACGTTCGAACTCAAGAATTCCCTGACGAAACAGACGGTAGAAGATGCCGTGCAACAATACAAGCGAGACCGGGACAGCCGAGAGCTACTCTTCCAGTTCGCCCGTTGCCTTGTTCACTTCGCTGTCGATGACACCGAAGTTCGCTTCTGCACACACCTGCGGGACAAAGCGTCTTGGTTCTTGCCTTTCAATAAGGGATGGAACGACGGAGCAGGGAATCCACCCAATCCCGACGGGCTCAAGACCGACTACCTTTGGAAAGAGATCCTGACCAAGCAGGGCCTTGCCGACATCATTGAGAACTACGCCGAACGGATCGAGGAGAAAGATCCAAAGACCGGCAAGGTCAAACGAGCCCTGATCTTCCCACGGTTTCATCAACGTGATGTCGTACGCAAGCTCTTGGCAGACGTCCGGGCGAACGGCGCCGGCCGGCGCTACCTGATCCAACATTCCGCAGGCAGCGGGAAGTCGAATTCCATTGCGTGGCTCGCCCACCAGCTAGGTGGGCTCGAACGGGGTTCGAAGCCGCTATTCGACTCGGTAGTTGTCGTGACGGACCGAGTCGTGCTTGACAAACAGATCCGCGATACGATCAAGCAGTTCGCTCAGGTTGGTTCAGTCGTCGGCCATGCCGAGAAGTCGGGGCAACTCAAGGAGTTCCTCAAGAACGGCAAGAAGATCATTATCACGACCGTCCAGAAGTTCCCGTTCATTCTCGACGATATTGGGTCCGAGCACAAAGGCAGCACCTTTGCGATCCTGATCGACGAAGCGCACTCCAGCCAAGGTGGTTCGACGGCCGCCAAGATGAACATGGCGTTGTCGGCGACCCCGACGGACGACCAAGAGGATACGGAGGAACGAATCAACCGGATCATGGCGGCAAGAAAGATGCTGCCAAACGCCTCGTATTTCGCCTTTACAGCAACTCCAAAGAACAAGACCCTGGAGGTATTTGGCGAGCCGTATCCGGAAGGCGACGTGGTCAAGCGCCGGCCGTTCCACAGCTACACGATGAAACAGGCCATACAAGAGGGGTTCATCCTCGACGTCCTGAAGAACTACACGCCGGTCAACAGCTACTACAATCTAGTCAAGACGGTCGAGGACGACCCGGAATACGACGTAAAGAAGGCTCAAAAGAAACTGCGCAAGTACGTAGAGTCGCACGAACACGCGATCAGGGAAAAGGCGGAGATCATGGTAGACCACTTTCACGACCACGTCCTCGCCAAACAGAAGATTGGTGGTCAAGCTCGGGCGATGGTTGTCACGGGCAGCATCAAACGCGCCATCGATTACTACCACGCGTTCCGGGACTACCTGGCCGAACGCAAGAGTACCTACAAAGCCATCGTCGCCTTTTCGGGCGAGTATGAGTACGGCGGCCAGCAGGTCACGGAGGCAGGTCTCAATGGCTTTCCAAGCAACAGAATCGCCAATGAGATCCAAGAGGATCCCTATCGGTTCCTGATCTGCGCCGACAAGTTCCAGACGGGATACGACGAGCCCTTGCTCCACACGATGTACGTCGATAAGCCGCTATCAGGGATCAAGGCGGTGCAAACACTATCCCGGCTCAACCGAGCGCATCCGAAGAAGCACGACACGTTTGTCTTGGACTTCGTCAACGACATCGACACGATCCAAGTGTCGTTTGAAGATTTCTACCGCACCACCATCCTGGCCCGTGAAACCGATCCGAACAAGCTTCACGACCTCAAGGCTGATCTCGATGCAGCCCAGGTATACGACGATGCTTCAGTCGACCGACTCGTGGATTTGTATTTGGACGGGGCAGACCGAGACAAACTTGACCCCATCCTGGACGGCTGCGTCGCCGTCTACCTAACCACCCTCGACGAAGACGGCCAGGTCGACTTCAAGGGCAAGGCCAAGGCCTTCGTCAGAACGTACGGATTCCTTGCGTCGGTTCTCACCTACAGCATCGCTGCCTGGGAACGGCTCTCCATCTTCTTGAATTTCTTGATTCCAAAGCTGCCGGCTCCCAAAGACGAGGACTTGTCCAAGGGAATCCTGGAGTCGATCGACATGGACAGTTATCGGGTCGAAGTTCGCTCTTCGATCTCAATCTCACTGGCAGACGAAGACTCCGAGATCGAACCAGTTCCTGATTCAGGAGGCGGTCACCTGCCCGAGCCCGAACTGGATCACCTCAGCAACATCCTGATGGCATTCAACGACCAGTTCGGAAATATCGATTGGAAAGATGGCGACAAGATTCGGCAAGTAATTGCAGAGGAGATTCCCGCCAAAGTCGCTGCAGACAGGGCGTACCAGAACGCAATCCAGTACTCCGACAGACAAAACGCCCGGATCGAACACGACAAAGCTCTCCAAAGGGTTCTCGTCGAGTTGCTTTCGGATCACACGGAATTGTTCAAGCAGTTCTCCGACAATCCTGCGTTCAAGAAGTGGCTGTCGGACACAGTCTTCGCGTCGACCTACCTTCAGTAACAAACCGTTGCCCAACCGGTCAGTTGCATTCTGATCGCGGCGCGCCTACATGTAACAGCGGGAGTTATACGCAGTGAACCAGTTGGAGCCATCCATGTTGCGATTTCCCCCTCAATTTCGCAATAAGACGATCGGTTCGCGTTGTCTAACCCCTGCGACATCTCCCTTTGAATAGAATGCATTAACGATGAACGCACCGGAATATGAGATTCAGCATGGTGACGTCACAGAGGTTCCATCCGACCTGCTCATTCTGAAACACGCTCAGGAGTTTTATGGCGCTGACCTTGCCGTTGCTGACAAACTTGTCTCGGCCGGGATCTGCGATTTCCAGGACATAAAGCCCGTGCATGGTGAAGCCGTTGTTGTTGAGACACGTGGCGCCATTGCCCCGAAGAGGGTCATGTTCCTTGGGACCCCACCCCTACCGGAATTTGGCTACGACGAAATGGAGCGATTCGCTGTCACCGCTATTGGGCTTATCGCAAAGCAGGCTGCGGCGGTTGATTTAGTCACTACGACAGTACATGGCAACGGGTATGGCCTAGATGGCGGCGAATCGCTTCAGCGGCTGGTCCTCGGGTTTCGAAAGGGCCTCGGCATCCATCCCAACGTGAGTATTCGCAAGATTGCGTTCTTAACCCTCGGAGAGCGGGAGCACCGAACTCTCCGATCGGTGCTTTCTGGCATAGATCCTACTACCGGCCCTTCAAGCGAGCCCACAGCAGTTGTCTTACGGACAAACATTGCTTCGGAGCCAGTTGACAGACCACTCACCGAGTCACCAAAAACGGAAACTCCACTAAAGGCGGAACCTGTCGATGCACCGCCAGCTAAGAAGCGAGTCTTTGTAGCAATGCCCTACTCAGATGAGTTTGAGAACGTCTACGAATACGGCATCTATCCCGCAGTTCGTGGGTGCGGGTTTATCTGCGAGAAGGTGGACAAGGCCCATTTCACCGGCGACATATTGCGTCGAATCACAGAGGGCATTGAGTCAGCAACAATCGTCATAGCAGATCTCACCAGTGCGCGCCCAAACGTCTATCTTGAGGTTGGATACGCATGGGGCTACGGAAAAAAAGTGATATTCCTTGCCAAGAAGGGAGAGGATCTGCATTTTGACGTAAGCACCCATCGTTGCATCTACTATGGCAAATTCGGAACGCTAGCGGAAGAGCTTGAGTGTCTATTGAGAGGGCTTGAGGCGACAGGTGGAATCTAAAATCATCGTATCGGCGAAATACGAGCCAGTTTCACATCTGTCTGGATCCCGAAGGTCCGTTTCGCCGGCCACTCTTCCGGCAATCCTGCGTAGCAAGTGCTCTGGTGCGTAGGCGAGTGGGAAGGCTGGCCAAACGGATCGTCAAGGATCGACGCGAGTCTTGCCGCCAAGGCTTCAGGCAATTGCGGCAACCAAGATTCATCGACCAAGCCAACTTCGATGAGGTCCCGAATGTGGGTTCGATCCTTGTCACGAAATGCCGTCAGCTTGATCTGAACAAGGGCCGGAAGATCCAGCACGCGAAACTCCCCGGTATCCACACCGGCTTCAATGGGCGGATTCTCGGTTGGCTCTCCTGGCCGGACTAGCTCGCCGGCAAATACAATGTGCGCGCCGTCACGAACAGAAGCACCGGCAGAGTCGAGAAAGACGTTGATTCCAGCGACATGCCAGTAGGCAAAGCCCTCTGCCTCCAATACATTGCGCACGCTCCAGGTCGACTCTCCGGATCATCACGTCTATGTTCCGAGTATTTCGAACCGCTGCCTCGTCGATGGTCGAGACCCAAAGCGCAACCGCGTTCCCACCGGCGACCGCGTAATGAACCTGAGCGCGATCAAGGGCTCGACACGTCTTCAATAGTCTCTGTCGAACCTTTTCCACGGCCCAAACCACCCTATCCAGCGAGATCGCCTTTGCGCTAGCCACTGGTTGCATTGTATTTCGGTTATCTGGCCAAGGGCTCAACATTACTGACGATCCTAGATTCGTCTGAGTCAAGCCGAAGTTCCTTTGGATGGCATGGAAGGCGCGATGCTGGCCGATACCTTCCTATGATAAGATCTCAGCCGTCGTCGTGAGAGTTGGCCGATTTCAGGTGCGCGTTCATAACCATGGGTTCTTCCGCTTGGACGGAGGGGCGATGTTCGGCACGGTTCCCAAGACGCTTTGGGCGCGTGAGACACCGCCGGACGACGACAACCGGGTCCTGCTCGCGACCCGGTCGCTGATCGTCGAGGACGGCGAACGCACCCTGCTGATCGATACTGGCTGCGGTGATAAGTGGTCAGCAAAGAACCGAGCGATCTACGGTTTCGACGAGGGCCCCCATCTGCCAGTGCCAGGTGTCACCGATCTCTTGCTCACCCACCTTCATTTCGATCACGCGGGAGGGCTATCGCGGTATGCAGACAGTTCTCAGTCTCTGGAGCCGTGCTATCCGTCGGCCACCCACTATGTCTCGGCGACAAACTACGAGAACGCCAAGACGCCCAACGTCCGCGAACGCGGCAGCTATCTCGGGGAGAACATCGACATCCTCGAACGCGTAAAACTCCACCTGATCGAAGACGGCGACGAGGTCTGGCCGGGACTCACGGTCCACCGCCTGGATGGTCACACCCACGGCCTCACGTGGGGCAAGCTGACCGACGGAGACGCTACTGTCGCCTTCCCTGCCGATTTGATTCCGACATCGAAGCATTTGCCGGTCCCGTGGGTAATGGGTTACGACATCTGCGCCGAACGATCGATGCAGGAAAAGCAGGAGTTCTTGGCACGTGCCATCGAAGAATCCTGGATCGTCGTGTTCGAACACGACCCCGTCGTCGCAGCCGCCCGGCTGTCGCTAGACGAGCGCGGTCGCGCCGTCGTAGAGGAGCCTGTCGATTTGTCGTAAGGCTGCGCTCGAGGTCAGCGCCTGTTATCGGAACAATGGTTCCCAGTCGCTTTCTCTGGGCTCTTTCGTTCTTTAACACTGGAAAAAAAGGAGGCTTGGCGATTTGACTCCGCCGTGCTAGACTATGTGTACGAGCAAACAATACTGTTCGATGAGATAACCGCATCCGAGCAAACACGCCTTTCGAACATGTAGGGAATCATGAGAAAGCAGAGTGGATTTCTGATCAACGCAGGGCCGACGATGATGATTCTGGCTTTCCTCAAGGGAAATCCGAGGCCGGCGTTCGACATCGCGCAGGAGATCAAGCGGCTTAGCAACGGCAAACTGGAGCTTCAGCGGAGCACCCTGTATCCACTTCTGAACAAACTTCAAAAGGAGGGCCTGATCACCGCATCATGGCTGCTTCCAACCGACGACATCGCGAGACGCACGTATACGTTGACGTCGAAGGGCGAGGCCGAAGCCGACAGCCAAGTCGAGGCATGGAAGGAATATGCGCTGACCGTCGGGCAAGTGCTCAGAGGGATTGGCCAATGACCCTCGCTCGAACTCAGCCTAATTCAGCTGCGGATGCAATACCTGAGATGGCAAGCTTCGACATGCAAGCGTTGGACCCAGCGATTCGGGCGTATGTCGGCGAAGTCAAACGCAATCTTCATGGCGTGATCCCGGGTCAAGTGTTGGAGCCGCTTCTCCAGGAAACGATTTACTGGATGCAAAGACAGGCAGCGATGTTCGAGTTCGATGGGCTCAGCCGCGAGGACGCCGTAAAGAAGGCAGTAGAAATGGACGAGACTCCTAAGTCGACATCGCTAGGGTTGATCGAAGATTACTTTGAGTCGGAAAACTACGGGCCACTGATCAAACGGCTGGGCAGAGCAAACGCAATCGTTTTTACTATCTTCGGATTGGGGACGGCGGCCTATTTGCTTCTTCTTGAACTTGTGATTGCCTACCCTTCAACATCACCGATTACTACATCCTGGACCCCAGCGATGGTCCACCGCTTTTATCCACAGGCGCTGCCATTTCCGGAACTAACTTGGCAATTCATGGTGACTCTCGGCTATCCGGTAATTGCACCTTGGATACTTGGCTGGATCGCGGGCCGGCTGGTCCCTATCCGATCGGGAATCGTAGTGGCGATGGGACTGCTCCCAATTATGCTTATCACGCTGCTTGTCGGCCTGTCGCTCATGCCCGACAAGACAGGGTTGTTCTATTTCGTTCTGCAAGCTTTCTACTGGCTACCAGTGGGCTCGCTTATGGCCCACTTTTCGTCAACGCTCCTTCGTCGAAACCGCCAAAGGACACGCTAGATCACGCCTCATACAAGCAGAAGGGGAATCAGGTTGCAGCCTGATCCCCGGAAGCGAAGCAAAGAAACCTCGGAGGGTTCTTATGATGTCTCGCCGGTCAAATAATACACCAAACCTTAAGGCCAGGGCCTTTACGCTCATTGAGTTGCTTGTCGTAATCGCGATCATCGCGATTCTCGCATCGATCCTGTTTCCGGTTTTTGCGCAAGCGAAAGCGGCAGCCAAGGAAACGGTGGCCTTGTCAAATTTCAAGCAGCTCAACCTCGCTCTACCCATGTATTCAAGCGACTATGACGATCAGGTCGTATTGGTCTATGCGTACGGGGGCTATCAGACCCTTCCCGGTACCTGGGTCGGCTTAGTTCAGCCCTATATCAAGAATTACGATATCTTCTGGGATCCAACGCGTGCCAAACCAGTTCCGGAGGCAAACGGGCTTTGGAACAACCCGGCATACAGCAGCTACGGATATTCGCAAACCTGGATCGTTCCTACTGGTATCAACCTAACGGGATATGCCTACTCATACACCGGGACTGGATGCTCGGAGCCTTGGGATGCCGGCGTCGGACCTCGAAACCTGTCAAGCATCGATGGCATATCCGAGCGAATGGCCGTCGCACCAACCACGTTCGGCATCTATGGTTGGATGAACTTCCGGGGTGTTCAAGCCTCTTGGCCATATTACGGATCGCATAGCCTGCAGACAGGATGGGATTGGGACGGACTGGTCTATGAGACGAACTACACGCACGCGGCGAACAAGATCCCAATCGGATATGCGGACGGTCACGCCGGCAAGGTCGGACTCGGAGTCTTCGTCGACCACAACACCTTCAAGACTGTCGGTGATTACTGTTCACAGATGGATGCGAGAAACCTCTGGCCCCTTTGGGGCAAATCATGGATGCCAAACTAATGAGGCACACGCTTCTCCTGGCTATGTCCTTGGCCGTCCTGGCATTGGTCGGAATCGGCTGCGGGTCCGGAGGCTCAGGATCTGATCCAAGGTCAGCGGCATTGGCTCACCAGAGTCCAAAGAAACCGGCCGGCTCGCCTGCCGCTCTGACGGATACGGAATTCCCAGAGCCCGGTGGCGGACCGGGAGCCGCGCCGCCAAAGCGCAAGCAGCCTTGACGTCGAACCGCCGCATGCGGCGGTTCGATATTCGTTTCCGCTAGTAGAGATCTTTCAACGCTAACAATTCGCCGAGCCAAGGCTCATACCGTTTCCATCGGTCGATGGAACTGCCGTACATGGGCTGTCGGGCTTGCCACCGGCTCGGCGTCTTCACAAACCCGGGATTCGCCTCATGACGAAGGCATTGATCTTCCCAGTCGAGATCACAGAATCCCAGGATCTGCCGCGACGTCTCCTCGGGCTTGGTTACCAACTCTTCGTAATCTATCTCCAATAGGCGGTCGCTGGGAATAGCCTCCCTCCAGTGCTCCATAAAACTGAGATATCCCCGATAGAAGGCCACGATATTCGCACGATTATAGGTCCAGGGAGGCCCGCTTCCAAACAATGTCATGTATATGGAGAGACAAGTGTCGATCGGATTACGGCGAATGTGCAGAAAGCGGGCGTTAGGAAATGCCAAGTGAATGAGCCCGGCATGCTCATAGTTGAGCGGCATTTTGTCGGTGATGCGCGGAGACTCTCCCGAGGCCGTTCGAAGGACGAACAGATACTCCTCAGCGAGGCGGCTTAGATCCCGACGGTCGGGTCCGAGATTGAACCACTTGTTAAGGACCTGAATTCCAGACTCCTTCCAAAACTCCTGTTCGCCGGATGCTCTCACATGAGAATGGCTTGATACGATTTGATCGAGTAATGTCGTTCCAGACCGAATCATGCCGATAATGAAGATCGGCGCGTTCTCTTTCGATCCAAATCCTCGTAAAGAGTCAAGAAGATCACGCGAATAGAGTTGCTTGATACTCTCGATATAAGACTGATGAGTCTCTGCATCGAAGAATTTCTGGCTTCGACGGAGGAGGCCGTAGAAAAGGTCATTTCCTTCTTCGAAGTAGCGCATCGCCCGCTCATATTCACGTTCCTTGTCGTATGTCTTTCCAAGGGCAAAGCACAAAAAGATACGTCCTTCCGGAACAAGGTTATCTTGCTGATACACGGGTAGCATATGATTTGCTAGCGGCAGCCCGTTCAGTTCGAAACACTTCGCCTCAGTTAAGCGATAGTAACCCATGCCCTGATTAGGTTCCATCCTCAGACTATCTTGCAGGATTCGTACCGAATCGTCGAATCGACCCTGTCGCTGAAGCAGGACACCGTACTCCTGAAGCTCGTCCCAAGCCATGGCGAGCCTAGCGTCCTCCGTTGGATCGGGCGAGTTGGCGTCGATTCGGTCCTCGATCGCCTTAAGACACTGCTGGATAACCACGGTGTCCGGCAGGAACTCAAGCCCTTGTTGAGCAACGCGACGCGCATTCTGCCAATCGCCGACTCGGCCATAGTGCCGGACAAGTTCCAAAACGCCGTTCTGACAATGTGGGTCTAGTTTGACGGACCGCTCCAATTGATCGGCGGCCTCATCGAAATACCCGGCACAGGATAGCGCGGCACCCAACTGCCGATGTGCAGAGGCATTCTCCGGTAACCGACCGGAGACGGTCCGGAAAGCGCCGATTGCTTGCTCAAAATCTTCGCAGCCAAACAGCGAGAGGCCTAGCGTGGTCCATGCTTGTATATAGCCTGGGTCGATTGCCAGCACCGCTCGGGAAATACTCACAGCTTCGTCAAACTGCTTTTGATGACAGCGTAGTTTGGCATAGGCCGTCATAGCTTCCACGTCCTTAGGAGACCTAGTAATCGCGCTCTTGATGACTACTTCCGCTTCTTCGAAATGTTCAAGCTCCAGCAAGAGGGCGAAGAGCAATAGCGGCGCTTCATTGCGATTCGGTTCAACAAGCATGGCGGTGGTAAATGCCTGCCTGGCAGAGTCCGTGCGATTCAGGCCCAGACGGGCCTTTGCAAGAAGGGTCCAACAGTCGGCACTATCCGGATACATTGATGTCAAAGAAGTGAGTCTACGCTCAGCGGCCGATACTTTCCCCTTCGATAGGAGGTCGCGTGCCTCGTCGAGGCGCTCGCGAAGACCTTCGGCTAGTTCTTTCCCCTTATCCATGCCGTCCAATATGGAATCTAGTGGACCGAGAGCCGACTGGGCCAAATATCATCCAGCGGATCGATACCGTTCGAGCATCTATTTTGACACTTTTGGCTCTATCTTAACTGGTTGTGTAGACATCTAATCGTACAATAGGGCATGGGTTGGAATCCTGAATGGCGAGGATTGCCTGACAGGCGCGCAAGACGGGAGTGGGCTCGCCAGCCCGACCTCAAGAAGGTTACTAATCGAGGCTTCACTTTGCTCGAAGTCTTGGTCGTGACGACAATTATCTCCCTATTGGCCGCAGTTCTCTTTCCCGTCCTTGGCAACGCGAAGGCAGCCGCCAAGGAAACCGCCAGCATTTCAAGCTTCAAGCAAATCAACTTGGCATTGCCGATGTATTCAAGCGACTACGACGACTTGGTCGCGAACGTGTACACAGGAAGCTATCGCGACATTAACGGAACTTGGGTGGGCTTGGTTCAACCCTACACTAGGAATTTCGATATCTTCTGGGATCCGACTCGGAATCGTCCGACTCCCGATCAAGACGGCTTGTGGAGAAATCCTGCCTACAGTAGCTACGGATATGCGCAATCTTGGATTGTTCCCACCGGAATCAACCTAACGGGATACGCTTTCGCCTATAACGGGACCGGATGCAGCAATCCATGGGCCTCCGTATGGGGACCGCGCAGCCTCTCCAGCATCGACGGCATCTCGCAACGGATGGCGACCACTCCGACAACCTTCGGGATTTATGGCTGGATGAACTTTAGAAGCGTTCAGGCATCGTGGCCGTACTTTGGCGCTCACCAGGAGCAATCGAGGTTCACCTGGGAGAACCTCGTTTACGAGACGAGTTACACCCACGCAGGGGCGAAGATCCCCATCGGATACGGTGATGGCCATGCCGGGAAGATAGGACTGGCATCCTTCGTCGACCATTTCAAATACCCTACGATTGCGGATTACTGTTCGCAAATGGACGCTCGGAACTTATGGCCCCTCTGGGGCAAGTCTTGGAGCCCGAACTAGCGAAGGACTACCTTGCGGACAAGGCCCCAACCTGCGTGTTGCCTCACCCGATATCTCCCAGATCTTCCGACTCATGACCGACTGACTTACTACGAGGTTCTTTGGGACCCCGTCGCATTTGTTTGATGGGCTGACGTGATCCCGACGAATCACTTGGTCGCTAGCGGAATCTCATGAGTAACGGCATAAGGGCGATCAGGCGCCGCCTCGTGCCCTTCGCTTCTCAGGGATCGGATACGCCAGGACGCGAGATTTGCGGGCAGTGCAAGTGGGAAAACCAAGATCGCCAATAAACCCTAACCAAAAACACCGATTAACCCGAGCGTTCGTTCCTTGCGATGTTACTTCGTGGCAGCCAGAATGATTGAGTAATTCTCCGGACTCAGCGCTACTAGAGCGTGCCTTCTGCCTCGAGTAAGAACCCGGAGGGGCTCGCTATCTTCTTGATTAGTGATGGAACTTTAATGCACCGGTTAGTTTATGCCCTGGCGATTCTCGGAAGCTTCGGAATGGCGTCCGGCGCTTCTCCGATCCGGTTGCAAACTCGCGACTGCCGGATCCAGCTTGACGGCAAGGGTTTCATCGATTCCATCGTTGCGCGACGATCCGGAAGCGAGTACAGCCCAACCGGCCATTCGTCGCCCCTTCTCAGCCTCAACATCAGGGACCAGCTCGTTTCTCCGACGTCGGCTGTATACGACGCCAAAACGGGAATCATCCAGCTCGGATACCCTCAAGGCTCGGTCGCCATCGTGAGAGCGGTTGCCAAAGATCGCTACTTCCGTTTCCAACTCGTGTCGCTCACAAACCGCGACGCGGTCGACGACGTCGTCTGGGGACCGGTTCACACGGCCATATCAAAGCTCATCGGCGACTTGATCGGGGTCGTTAGGAACGACGACTGGGCGATCGGGATGGTCGGCCTCGACGATAACACGATCGCTGGGCCGGCCATACCTGGCGAGTGCTACGGGATGCGCTATTACGTTCACTCGCCGGATCCGAAAAACGTCCCCCTGCCGCCCCAATACAAAGAGGGCCAGTGGTTCAACATTGGAGGAGACGGAGTAAACGACGTCGCCTTCTATTCGCACCCGGAAGAGTACTTCCAGATGACGTGCGGTACCGCCGCTGTGTTGGAGCCTGAGTTCGGGTCCTCTTTGACCTATCACTCCCGAGATCGTAGAAAGTCGTACACCTTTGTGTATTCGCTGTTGCCCGGTTTCAAAGGATCAAGACCTCGGCATCAGGTCACCGACCCTGTTAACGCAGACTACATCGGTTCGGCGATCGCCCTCTATTCCTGCCCAGACAAAGCAGGATTGTCGACCATCGAGAACATCGAGTTGGCGGAAGGCTTGCCGCACCCGATGATCGATGGCAAGTGGATTCACGACCTCTCCGGTCTGAAGCCGAGCATCAGTTGGTACGGTCGGCACGACAAACTGATCGAATACGCCGATGCGCTCGGATTGAAATCCGTGCATGACGAGGGCCAAGGCGAATACTATGCAAACCCTGCCGATCACTGGCTGGGGAACCGGGTCGGGTTTTCGGGCGGGAAAGAGCTGACTTACCGTCAGTTCACCGATCAAACGAACGCCCATGGCATCAAATACGGCTTACATACGCTCTGCCTCTTCCTTCAGCCGGGCAGGTGCACCGACGTCACGCCGAACGCGAGCGCACATCTGCAACCCGTGCTGCGAACGAAATTGGCGGATGACGTTTCACCCACGGACGCCGCCGTAACCATCACCGACCCCTCGTATCTGATGGAAGACGGAACATGGCCCATGAGAGACGGTTCCAATACCGTTCGCATCGGAACCGAATTGATCCACTACGATGGGATCAGTGAAACCGCACCTTACACGCTCAAGGGAGTCAAACGCGGTTTCGATGGCACGCAAGCGCAGGCGCATCATGCGAACGACGAAGTCGCAAAGCTCCAGATGAACTGCTACGACGGCTTCTGCCCGGATTTGGAACTGATGCTCAAATACGCCGACTACTACGCAGCGGCGATGAGCGAGAATGGCATGCGATATGTCGATTTCGACGGGCTAGAGAGCACTCTCTACCAAAACCAGGGCTACTTCGGAGTTCGCCGATTCTTTCGCCGGTTCTTCGATACGTACGCCAAACTAACCGGGGGACTTGCTCCGCGAGTGATGGGCTCGTGCGTCTTCGCCGGCGGATGGGAGTACATGAGCGTGTGCGACGTAGGCGGCGGCAACAACTCCTTCGATCCCATCCTCAACCATTGGGGTATCGAGGGAAAGGACATTCGCAATGGCTTCGGGAACAGCTACTTTCCGGTGACCCTCGGCGGGCAGAACCTACACAGCGACTGGTCGGTATACGACGCCGAGAATCTCCAGTCAAAAGCGATTGGATGGGACGGCACGTTCGTTCTCGGGTTGAGCGAAGACGCCGTCGAACGTTGCGGCGAAAAGCAGGAGATATTCAAGGCGATCCGCACTTGGGAGGACGCGCGAGAGTCCGGGATCTTCACCCGGAAGATCAAAGCAAGGCTTCGAGACCTCGACTATAAGTTCCACTTGGAGCGGACCGGCCGGCGTTCCTATTCGCTCGTCCCGATCAAAGAGGTTCGAGTCGCCGACAAGGCAGGCGCAGTTGGTAAGGCGATCACCCTTAACAACACCTTCGATGCCCAGCCTCTACAGTTTTCGATCCAGTTTGCCTCCCCGGTCGACGGCTGCGACATCCTGTTGCCGGACGGTCTCACGATCGAGTGCAAGGAGCACGTGGAAGCCGGCCAGTTCGTCATCGGCAAAGGAAGCGATGTCTATCATGCCGACAAGAATCGCAAGAAGCTCAACGAGCTGAGCATCTCCCATCCAGCGCGACTCCCACGGGGAAAATCCACAATTGAAGTCCGTCCCTTGACGAACGCGGATGTTGGTTTCGAACTCACGGTCTGGCTGGCGGGCAAGTCCGTAAAGATCCATGGCTAACCAGAACCAAACAGGAGTCCATTGAATACCCTTCTTTCAAAATCTCTTATGGCAGTAACAATGTTTATGCCAAACATGAGTGCGCCCCTTGTTGGCCCCTCCGGCGATGCCTCGGCCCATACGTGGCTTCCTATCGACGGCGTCACGAATCTGGACCGCAACGATCCTTCGGTTGCTCCAGTCGACGCTTTTCTCGGGAAACTACGGGCGAATTTCCGCCCCGTCGTGTGCTGTTATGAAGGGTCGAATTTGCAGGCCAGCCGTCCTCTGCCGGGAGGGAAACTCGAGTTTGCGAACTCAAAGTGGACTCTGACTGTTGGCGTCGATCGTGTCGTGGGCGCGGCCGATGCTCGGGATATGACCCTCGCCGCGACCCTTCAGGAAGGCGAGGCGCCGTCTTCCGGCATCGCGGCAGCCTTCGACTTCAAAGACTGGAGCACCGGCAACTACGTGTTGATTCCGGCGTCCATTTACAATGGAAATCGTAACCGCATCGTGAACCGCGGTTACGCCGAGGGCCTCGACCCGCAGGATTATTACCGAAAGGATCTACCCCTAACTCATGGCAGCGTTCCCTGCCTCGCCCTTGAAAAAGGCAGTCCCTCGAAGCTCGAGGTGAACGCGTCAAACGCGTCCACTCCCGCCGTGTGCATCTTCGACAAAAGGGCCAAGCGAGGCTTCATCTTGCTGGCCGAGCAAGCAGGACGCAACGGCGCAGGCGACTTCCTTCGGAAATCGAACGGGGAGATTCTGGACAGCGCCTTCTCAGTTGAGGAATCCACCGACCGTACACGCGCCACTGTCGCAGTAAGCGCACCGGGAGTTCGAGAGCAGAAACCGGAGTTCATCGGCTTCAGCAAAAGCCCAGACCGCGGAATTCCGCTCAAGGCTGGCAGCGTCTTTACCCTCAAGTTACGTGTATATAACTTCCCTGCTGCCGACATTCCGGCCGTCCTGGAGAAGTTCATGACGGTTCGGAAGGCGCTCACCGGCCCAAACCATCCCCGGCTCTTGCTGCCGGCGAGCGAGTCGTTGAACTGGATGGTGGATCGGATCGAACAGAGGTTCCTCGTTACCCCGGACGTATCGTTCTATCGATGCGAAAACGGTCCATGGATCGCGTTTGGGTGGATCAGCGGTTGGATGAACACCTTCCCGATGCTCGCTCTCGGCGATCAAGCTCATCTCAACCGAGTCACGCAGACCTTTGACTACGGACTAAAGGCGCAAGAGCCTTCTGGCTGGTTCCACTATGCGATCGATGATAAGGGTGACGTGGCGTTCCGTGAGCCCAAGAAGGACATGAATCTGACCCGTACGCACGGGGATGTTCTGTTCTGGATGATCAAGCAATTCCAAGTTCTTAAGGCGCAAGGCCGCGGCAAAGCCATCAAACCGGAGTGGGAAACCGCGATGAGGAAACTCGCGGAAGCCGCGGTTACCACATGGAAGAAGAACGGACAGTGGGGCAAGATGGTCAACGTCAAGACCGGTGACGTATCCGAGTACAACACCTCGGGAGGAGTCATGCTCATCAGCGGGCTTGCCCTGGCATCGACGTACTTCCACGAACCGGAGTACCTTGAAATCGCCAAGGAAGCCGCTACCTTCTATTACACGCGGGATTTCGTGAAGAGGGGCCAAACGACCGGCGGTTGCGCCGACATTCTTCAGAACGCGGATTCCGAGACCGCCTTTGGTTTCTGCACCGCGCTGATGGCTCTTTACGACGTAACGGGCGATAGGGCCTGGCTGCTCAAATCGCGTCAATTGGCCAATCTCGCCGCGACTTGGACGGTGTCCTACGACTATGAACTGCCGAAATTCACTGCCTTGGGTGCGTTGGGAACCCGTTTGGCGGGCGCAGTCTGGGCCAGCACCCAAAACAAGCATTCGGCGCCAGGCTACTGCACGGGTTCCGGCGATCCCCTCCTAAAGATCTATCGCGCAACCGGAGACGCACGGTACGCCGATCTTCTGCGCGACATCCTCCGAGCCCATGACGAGGCGTTCTACGGGGGAGGCGGAACGGAACGTCTGACCTATTGCGATGCAGACAGCCGCGGCGCAAACTATCACGGTTCAAACGGTTGGACCGAATGCAACGGCGCGATGATGGCGCTTGAAATCCCGGGCATTTACGTTCGAACGGACATCGATCGCGCGTACGTCTTCGACGCGGTAAAGGCCAAAGTGCTCTCCCGATCTGCCGACGGCGTAGAGCTGCAGATCACCAATCCAACGAAGTTCGATGCAAATGTCGCCATATTCGCCGAGAACCGCGTTCAAGCAAAGCAGCCTCAGAGATCGGTTGCGTTCCTCGATTGGCCCAAGCGTAAAGTCAAGCCGGGCGAAACGGTAGTCATCCGGGTTGGTGCGGGCAGCCAGTCGCGCGTCGCCTCGCTAGGTTCATCGTCACGCTCATAGGCGTTCCGCCCGGTTTACAATGGCTTTAGCATGAACGAGGTAAGACGGCGCAATGGCAAGTCGGATACGCAGAGAGCTTGACGACATCCTTGAGCGCTCGCGGCTCCTCCTGTTGTTCGCGAGCATTCTAGTCGCGACGTGCACGTTGGCGACGCCGTCAGCGTCCGCCCGATCCGAGACGGTGGATCAAGTTCGCCAGCGGTCTTGGTGCCCGGACAACGGAAATGGCACATTCACGAACCCGTTGATGTGGGGAGACTGGCCTGATCCAGACGTCATTCGAGTCGGCGACGACTTTTTCCTTTCGTCTACGTCGATGCACTACGTCCCAGGCTGTCCCATCGCGAAGTCCAAAGACCTCGTGAACTGGACCTTGGTGGGATATGCGATCGATCGATACGAGGAGGACCCGCGCTGGGATATGAAGGGCGGAGAGCTTTATCTGAACGGATCTTGGGCGACGACGCTCCGCTACCACAAGGGCCACTTCTACTTGGGGTTCTGCACTCCGGAAGGATGGGGCACGCCGCATGGTCACTTTTCGATGTGCGTTGCCAATAGCGTTGCCGGGCCGTGGAAACGCACGATCTTTCCCGAGTATCTATACGATCCCGGGTTGTTTTTCGACGATGACGGCCGAGTCTACGTCGTTCATGGGCAAGGAACCCTGTACGTGACCGAGCTTGCCGCCGACGCCCTTTCGGTGAAGCGTCCGGCTGTGAGAATCTGGTCCGGCGGGTTCGACGCAAACGGTAACCTCGGGATCAAAGGGGGTTCCGCGCCCTTTGGTCTCGAAGGCTCCCACGTGTACAAGATTGGCGGCCGCTATTACATCACGTGTCCTGGAGGCGGTACCGAGGGATTCCAGATATGCCTGCGTTCGAACAGAATCACCGGCCCTTACGAGTGGAAACGCATCTGCAAGGATGATCGCGCCTATCCTCCCAACGGTCTGCACCAGGGCGGCATGGTCCAGTTAAAGAACGGCGATTGGTGGTTCGTCATCATGCAAGACAGGGGTCCCATCGGACGGGTCCCTATGCTCGTGCCGATCAAGTGGGTAGACGGTTGGCCGATGCTCGGCGAGCGAGGCGAAGGAAGGGGTGTCGTGACCTCAACAAGGCCCAACACTGGTGTCGCTCAACCGCCCGTTACACCAGCGACTTCGGACGAATTCAAGTCCCGTCGGTTGGGGCTTCAGTGGCAGTGGAATCACAATCCCGACCCTGCAAATTGGTCGCTTACGGAGCGTCGCGGTTACTTGAGGCTTCGAGCAGGAGTCGCAGACGACCTCACTCATGCCCGGAACACGCTCACACAACGGGTTCAAGGACCAAGTTCGGAGGCGACAACCCAACTCGATGTGAGCGGATTGAGGGACGGGGACACCGCTGGCCTCGCGGTCTTTGAATTCCCCTATGCCTACGCGGCGGTTCGCCAAGAGATGGGGCGACGCAGCATCGTGATGGTGAACGACGGGAAGGTGGTCGCAATCCTCGACGCATTCACAAGTCGATCCATATGGTTCCGAGCTTCCGCGACGGACGACGGCTTTCGAGCGAGTTTCGCGTACAGTCTTGACGGCAGGCGTTTCGTCCCGATCGGCAACACGCTTTCGATGGGACTCGGCCTACCGTGGACGGCAAACCGATTCGCGTTGTTCAACTTCAGCCCGGAGCCATCCGGCGCGGGAGGCGTGGCTGATTTCCACTGGTTTCACCTGCGAATGCCACATTCTGATGGGATTACGCCAAGATCGGTGGGTGAGTGACGGCCTTCAAATCCCCGAACGCTCCAAGCCAAGGTTCATAGCGCTTCCAGCGATCGACCGATGACATATAGATGGGCCTTCGCGCTTGCCACCTGCTTGGCGTTTGAATGGCCGTCTCACTTTGCTCGGGGTGCAAATATAAGTCGCTCCAATGCAGTCCGCAAAACTCCACTACCTGTTGGATTGTGTCCTCGGGATGGGTAACCAAGGCTTCGTAGTCGATTTCGAGGAGCCGATCGGGGGGAAGAACCGAGCGCCAATGCTCCATATACCGTAAGTACTGCATGTAGAAGGCAACGATGCTTTGCCGTTGAAAGGCGTAGTCTGCTCCTGCACTCAGGCACGTTTGGTGGATCGACAGGCATGTGTCGACGGGATTGCGCCGGATGTGAACGATGGGACACTCGGGAAACAGCATGTGAATCGCCCCTAGGTGTTGGTAATTCAGCGGCATCTTGTCGATGACGCGGCACGAATCGGCTGAAACGAGATCGAGGAGCCGAAGGTAGCCGGCGATCAACTCCGGAAAATCCGTCGAATCGATCCCTGAGGTCAACCACTTTCGATAGCTCTTGTCGGCATCTCGGATCCAGAATTGGGGCTCGCCGGCCGATCTTGCTTCTCCACCGCCCGCGATGATTCGATCGAGAAGCGTCGTGCCGGATCGGATCATACCAACGACGAAGATCGGCTTTTGGCTGGAACTTCCTTTGCCACTCTGCTCCTGAAGTTTCTCCGCCGAGAACATCCCGGTAACCGCTTCCAGCCGGCTCGAAGCAAGTCGATCATCGAACGGGCGATTGCCTGCAAAGAGCTGGAACGCAAGCGCGTTGGCCAGATCCCAATGCCGCATGGCTTGCTCGTAATCGCCCCTATGGTCGAACGCACGGCCAATCGCATAGTGCAAGTACATTCTCGAGCCGGGATCGAGTCCCGGTTCTTCTTCGACCGCGAGCATCTTGTCGAGTAGATCTCCATCGCGCCAGGAAAAGACGCGCGCTTCGGTGAGCCCGTAGTAACCGTATCCCTGTTTGGGTTGTTGTTCGATCGATTGCCCGAGGAGTTCCACCGATTCGTCAAATCTTCCTTGAGACTGCAGCCATGCCGCGAAGTTCTGGCTTGGCGCAGATCCGGGATCACAAACGCTTTTGAACAGACTCTCGGCTTCGATATGACGTCCCACTCGTCCGTAAGCAGTCGCGAGCGCTTCGGTGATGGATTGGAGCCTCGGGAATCGACGGTGGGCGGACTCCATATAGGTGACGGCTTCGTCCCATTGCGCCATTAATTGAAGTTGTCGGAATAGGCTGAGATGGTTATCGGCTTTTCCCGGGTCGGCTTCGACAGCCATGCGAAAGGCATCCCTGGCATCTTCGATCCTGCCCATCATCTCGTACGCTTCACCGAGGTTGTGGTACATCGGGCCGGGCGCCAGCCCGAACGAGCCGGCCAATCCAAATGCGCGGACGGCCTGATCAGGCAAGTGCATTGCCATGCAGCACAAGCCGAGAGTGTTGTAGCCGGTCGGGTCACGGGGTTGGAGCGTGATCGCGCGTTCGGCAAAACTTTTGGCCAAGGCTAGGTGGCCCAGACGCTTGTGGGCCAACGCCATGAATGTGACGGCATCGAATTGGTCGGGAACGCCTTGTAGCACCTGCTCAAGGTCGGAAATCGCCAAGGCGTCTTGGCGCATCCGAACTCGGATAATCCCGCGATAAAGCAGCGCCTCACTGTGATTCGACTCGATCTCGAGCACTGCCTCGAAGTGCACAAGAGCGGCGGCTACGTTGTTTCGGCCGAATTCTTTTGCGCCTAGCCGGAGTCGGTCAGCGATTCTCAACGACATTCAAAAACCAAACGAGCGCCCGCAGCATACACTTGCGGGCGCATCTTGTTACACCTGCTTGACGTCAGTGTGCGCCTGCACCGGTGTGAGTGGGGGCATTGCCTTTGATTCCAAGCTTTTGAATTTCCGCTTGCATCTCAGAGTCCCTCTGGGACACGGCACCCGCCTTCGCTTGATCCTTCCTGTCCTTGCCTCCCGCGGTCGGGTCGACTTTCTGTGCCCCTTGATACTGCGGGATGCCGTCATTGGAGGAGCAGCCCGATAATGCCGCTGCCAAAATCGCCCCGGCAAGTACCTTCTTTACCACGAGGAATCCCACCACTTGCCCCAAGTCTGAAGTCGGCTCAGGTCGACGCCCGTCGGCGTGTTTTTCGCCAGATAACCGTATTGCATGAAGTGCAGGACCTCGCATCCACCATGGCTGGCGGACACATCCGTGTCGATGTTGTAGAACAGGGATGCCCCAGGAACGCTCTTGGCATGTCCGTCTCCATAGGAGCCGATCAGGTTATTGGTGTGATGAAGGCTCGCCATGTACAGTTGGTTGTAGTCCAAGCTGGGTGGCGGTTCTGGGCTGTGACCGGCTTGAGCCTGCTTGTAACTCGGACACGCCGATCTTTCGGGGTCGAAGTTGAATCCCATCACGGCATACGGCGACGACGAGTAATCTCCTTCCCCGACCGTAAACGCCTCGCCGATTGCGAAGGCGATTCGATTGCTGAGATACTCCATGCCCGTCATGGTGCGCAAGCCCCAGCCTGGGAAGTTGCCGAACGTGGGCGAGTTGATCTTGATCGTAGTGAAGAAGTCGGCCCACTGGTCGGAAGGAAAACCCGCAGGTTGTGCGTTCAGCGCCGGATTCACTCCTTGAGATGGATCGAAGAACACATTCACGTTCTTCACATAGGGACTGATGATGGCTGCATAGGCATACCAGTTCACGTTGTAGCTGGGGTAGGTGTTCCAGTCGTAAACCGTGTTGAGCGGTGTGGCGTCGTCGTAGTCGTTCGAATACTGAACGGACGCCAGGGCGATCTGCTTGGTGTTCGAGAGAGCCGCCGTTGACTTTGCCGCACTCTTTGCCTGGGCGAACACCGGAAAGAGGATTGAAGCGAGAATTGCAATGATTGCGATGACTACAAGTAATTCGATGAGCGTAAACGCGCGAACCCGCATCGGTTCACCTCCAGATGTGGAACGTCGTCTCACCCGACAGGACCCTTGCCGACAGATGTGAAAACGTTTTCCTAAATGGATTGTAACACAGGTCTCCCATGAAGGCTGTGCAAGCGCTAAAGCCGGTCAAAAGAGCCGAATTCGCAGACCTCGTCAGCCCGGGATGCCGCCTAGACGGCTCTTTGGAACGCGGTCGACTTCCGCAGCGCTAACCTGGCGCCTAGAGTCACCTCACGATGCGGACCGTCGTACCCGTCGATTCTCGATTTCAAGAACTCCCAGGCTTTGGCGCATGCTTCCGAATAGGGCTGAACGATCGTCGTGAGGGGGCACGGCAGGAACTCAGACGCCTCGATCCCGTCACATCCCGCGATGCCGACGTCTTCCGGCACACGTAGCCCTGCTTCAGCGATTCCACACGCGCACCCGATTGCGACCGCGTCGTTCACGCAGAAGAACATCTCGGGCGGACCGAATTCGGCAATCTCATCCAATGCAGCCTGGCGGCCACTGGCACGATCGTGGTGCTCGATCTTTCGGATCCTTGCCTCAAGGTTGTGTGCAGACATGACCGTTCTGAAGGCGTCGCCTCGCGATTCGGCGTAGCTGCCTTCATCGGTCACCATCACAATCGCCTTTCGCCCATACGAGATGACATGTTCCAGGAGGTCGATACTCGGAGTATGAATATCCAATCGGACGCTGTCGGCGCCACTCCAGCCCACTGCGCCGAGCCCTACGACGGGGATCTGAAGGTCGATCGCATGTTGGATGAATTCGTCTCGCCACCGACTGGGATCACACAATAGGAATCCGTCCACGCTGAAGAGCCAGTCCTGCGCAAGGAGGTCCGGCAGTCCTTCTTGGCCAACCAACTGTTCTGCGAGATTGCTGACGACATGGTAGCCATCCCTGGCGACGTAAGTCGCAAAACGGCTTGCTAGCTGTGTGTAGTACTCGGTAAAGGGTGCACGGGATACGAGCGCAACCTGTTTCGTAGATCCGGCAACGAGTGCCCGACCGATCAGATTGGGTCGGTATCCGACCGATTTGGCCACGTCACGGACTCGTTGCCGGGTTTCCTTGTTGATCCGATATCGGCCTGTCGTATCCAACGCCCGGGAGATCGTGCCGACCGAGAGACCCGTAATGCGTGCGATGTCGCTGACCGTAGCTCTCATAGAATCCTAACCGCTGCCCGTAAGAGGTAGCGATAACCCTATTCCACATTATGCAGAGACTGAATAGGGACCTTTCATTCGTTTGCTGGCCGCTACATGTGGTGGGCATTATTCTCTGACTCCGAAGCACCGCGTTGGGCCATCGACCTTGAGATTGCCGCGCATCGTGCCGGCGACGGAAACAACTGTTTGGATCATCGATTGACCGATACTCAGTAGCTGATACCGTCGCCCTGCAAGCCTAGTTGTGGGTGCTTTGCTTTATTGAAGCTCCCTTCGCGCGGGGAACACCGTGCGCTGCTGCCGTCACCGTTATGAAACTCACCGAGTGAGGAGGCAACGAAGCGGTGAGCGCGCCGTCCGACAGCAGCACTTCGAGGGGGTGGACGCCATCATCCTTCTTCTCGAGGAGCGGGGGGCTATCCAGGTCCGGCTGAGATAGGACCACCGCTTCGACGCGACCGGGGGCAAACCCCCTGAGTTGGGCTCGAAGACGGACCGAACGGTCCCAGGATCCGTTCGCGATGACGAGATAGAGCGTCTTGCCGTCGGTGCTGCTCGTGGCGAGAACCGGCGTCAGCGGTCCGGATGCAACCGGCGCGAGGCCGTCCTGGATCTTGCTGGGGCCGGACTGATAGGGCGCTGACCCCAATATCGGATTCACCCATTCCCCCACGTGCCGGTTGAAGTAGTAATACAGCCAAAACATGAGGTACCGCTTGTCCGGCGCCTGCTGAGAGAGAATCCCGAACCCGGGACTCTTCACTTGGTTGAGCATCTGCCACGAGCTAGCCCCCTCCAACATCCCCTCGCGTGTGTAATAGATCAGCCGCACGGCCCGGAGGGTGTTTTGAGCTTCACAAATGATGCAGATCTCCTTAGTCGCCCCAGCGATCTTGAGAATTGAAACGAGCCCTCCCGACAGGGAGAGAGAAAGAGTATCAGAAGTCATGCCGAGAAACCACTCTTTATTTGGTTATTTGGTAGAATAGCCAAAGATGACGGCACTGAACGATCCGCATTACAAGCAGAGGGCCGACCTGCTCAAAGCGATGGCACATCCGAGTCGACTGCGAATGCTGGCAGCACTGGAGGACGGGCCTCTATGTGTCTGCGATCTTCAGAAGATTGTCGGTTCCGACATGTCAACCGTTTCCAAGCACCTGTCGGTTATGCGCGCAGCCGGACTCGTGTCCGACCAGAAACGCGGACTACAGGTTTTCTATGAACTTAGGGTTCCGTGCATTATGAGGTTCTTTGCTTGCATGGAGTCCGTTTTGAACCCGAACGAGTCGGACGGCGAGGCGGTATGCACTACCTGACATTCGGTTTTGGCGGCAAACGCCTTGCCACTTTTCAGACAAGCGAAAAAGACAAATGAAGCTTCAAATACTCGGTAGTGGGTGCGCTAAGTGCAGGAACCTTACGGCAAACGCCCAGGTCGCCGCCCAGCAGCTTGGATTGGACATAACGATCGAACATGTCGAAGATATTGCCTCGATCATGAAGTTCGGTGTGATGTGCACGCCTGCCCTGGCGATTGATGGCAAGGTTCTGGTTTCGGGAAGGGTCTCCTCGCATGAGGAGATCAAGAGAATGCTCTCTGAGGTGAAGTAATGTCGTGTTGCGGAACAAAGGACACCATGCTGCTGACATGTAGCGGCGGCTGCAATGTGGGCCAGATAGCCAACGATGCGGCAAGGGGAATGGACTCGCTTGGTCAAGGCAAGATGTATTGTGCCGTCGGCGTAGCTTCCGCGATGACGAGCTTCATTGAGACTGCCCGTAAAGCGGAAGTCCGGGTCGCAATCGACGGCTGCGAGGTTGGATGCGTCAAGAAAGCGCTGGACGAGGCTGGGCTTTCAACCGAGGTACACGTTGTCGTGACAGATCTTGGCGTTGAAAAGGCGCACCGGTTCGACTACTCCATGGATCAAGTTGGCGCAGTCATGGACGCAGTCGCCCGTGCAGTGGCGATGCGATGACCGCCGCTGCAAAAGTGGGCATCATCTTCTGTCTTGGAGTGGCAGTGGTGGCCGTCATGTCAAATAAGGCAGGACAGGGTGGAGATGACCAGGTAGGACGCCGGTCCGCAACGGGAAATCGCATTTCAGTTGCGAAAGTTCCTCGAATTCTGGACCTCGGATCAGATAAATGTATCCCATGCAAAATGATGCAACCTGTGCTGGCCGACTTGCGCAGAGCCTACGAATCAAGGCTCAGGGTCGATTTCATCGATGTCTGGAAACACCCGCAAGAAGCTGAAACATACAAGGTCGAAACCATTCCAACTCAGATCTTCTTCGACGCAACTGGCAAAGAGCGCTTCCGCCATGTTGGTTTCTATTCGACGGCGGAGATTATTAGCAAGATGAAGGAGTTGGGCTTCGCGCTATAGACCGATGCAATCGCTCTTCCAATCTCTATCCCATGCTCTGGTAGGAACTCCGCTCATAGCAGTCTTAGCTGCCTTCCTATGGGGAATTCTAAGCATTGTGCTCAGCCCATGTCATCTATCGAGCATTCCGCTCATTGTTGGCTTCATTTCCGGCCAGCCTGAGATCAATCCGAGGAGGGCATTCTGGACAGCCAGTTCGTTTTCAGTTGGGATTCTACTCACCATCGCTGTGATCGGGACGGCGACGTCTGTTACAGGGCGCATGCTAGGGAACCTCGGCCACTGGACCAGCTACATGGTGGCGACGGTGTTCTTCATCGTTGGCCTTAGCCTGTTGGGCGTGTTTGCGTTGCCAATTCCAGGGCTGAGCAATGTGGGTATTCAGAGGAAAGGCCTCGCCGCGGCATTTGTGCTTGGCGCGCTATTTGGCATAGCGCTTGGGCCTTGCACCTTCGCTTACATGGCTCCAGTTCTGGCAACCGCACTCAAGGTCTCCGCCAAGGCCCCGCTCTTTGGGGCCAGTCTTCTCTGTTCCTACGGTATCGGTCATTGTGCGGTAATCGTGGGAGCAGGAACGTCCACCACGCTCGTTCAACGAGTTCTGAACTGGAACGCTCAAACTCACGCCGCAGATAATCTTAGACGCGGGTGTGGGGCACTTGTGATCCTGGGTGGACTTTATCTTCTCTACACAGCCGGATAGGACAATGATGCCACATACCATTTCATTGATTCACGGACTGGTTGCGATGATAGCCTGCACACGCTGTTCGGCCATAGCGATCCCACCATCACCCGGCCATGCACCATGGCAAAGGACGCATTTTGCGGTGACGTACGTATTTGGTCTTCCAAGGTGCCAGTGCTCAAAGGACCAGTCGCCGATCCGGGACGACGTTCTTGAAATGGTGGCGTTAAGCATCCTCAGAGCGGAATACCGGAAGGAAGTCGCTGACAACCAATTGGAGTGGAGGACCTTGCTGTTCAACGACCCTGACCCGTTACCGGACGTCAAGTTCTATGGAGTAACAAAGCCCTGTCTTGTACTTTCGGAGGCAAGAGAAGGGGCCGTCACACGCTGGAAAATCATAGAGCCCAAAACAAGCCACAGAACCATCAAGGCTATTCATGGCGAATTGCGCTCCGCAATGAAGGTCTTCTTCTTGTCGGCGACCAAGTTGAATAGATCTGCCCATCGAGCAAGCCGGTTGCGATGACCTTGGCAATACCTCGACCTGCGTCTTAACTCCAGTAGCCCGCAAATTGGCGACGATTACCCCAATACATCTAAATATCTCGATATGTTGTGGTATAGTCCAAGCATGGAAACGCCTGTACTCATGTTCAAGGCACTTGGGGACCCGACTCGGGCTCGCATTTTCGAATTCCTCTGCTCCAAATGCGGGCCGGTGGCACTGGATGACTCGGGGGATGTCCGACCGGTGCAAGGAGTCACGGTTGGAGACGTCTGCTGCCACGTGACGGGTAGCGAGCAATTCAGTTCTACGGTGTCGTTTCACATCAAGGAACTCCGGTTGGCTGGCCTCATCCACGCCGAGAAGAACGGCAAGTTTATGGTGTGCTCGGTCAGGCGCGAAGCGATCCAGAGCATGCGCGACTATCTCCAAGCCCAACACGACGCCGCCCTGGGCATGTGCGTCGACGTTCAAACCGCCACGGCAATAGGAAGCAAGCTATGAAATCTCTCAAAATCTACGACCCTGCCATGTGCTGCTCGACCGGCGTCTGCGGACCAAACGTCGACGAAAAGCTCGTCAATCTCGCTGCGGACGTGGCCTTTCTCAAGAGCCATGGCATCGCAGTCGAACGATTCAACCTGGGCCATCAACCTGGAGCCTTCGCTGCAAACCCCGAAATTCTTGCCGAAATGGGTGCGGAGGCAGAGAATCTTCCCGTCTTCGTCGTGGATGGTCGCGTCCGGTCGAAGGGCGTCTATCCTCCTCGTGTCGAGATGGCGGCATGGTTCGGCCTGGAGGCGGAAGCGTTGCCTGCCCAGGCTCTGACTGAGCTCAAGCTATTTCCTTCGAAGTGCTGCGATTCCGAAGGCGATGGGTGCTGCTGAAGTGTGGACCGACGGCCTAGCCACGAGAAACCTTTTCTTCACCGGAAAGGGGGGAGTTGGTAAGACCTCGCTGGCATGTGCAGTGGCATTGAACCTTGCCGAATCAGGCAAGAAGACGCTCATTGTCAGCACCGATCCGGCCAGCAACCTCGACGAGGTTTTTGGAGTCGCTTTGGGTACATGCCCGACGCCGATTCCCGGAGTCGGAGGGCTCTTCGGCGCGAACCTCGACCCTGAAGCGGCGGCCGCCGCCTATCGAGAGAAGGTAGTAGGTCCTTACCGTGACAAGCTGCCGGCAGCAGTCATCCGGAATATGGAGGAGCAATTCTCGGGGGCTTGCACGACGGAGATTGCGGCATTCGACGAGTTCGTACGCCTGATGGCCAGCCCGGAGGCGACCGAATCTTTCGACCACATCGTTTTCGACACGGCCCCAACCGGGCACACTTTGAGACTCCTCAGCCTGCCCAGCGCATGGAGCGGATACCTTAACACAACGACGGCAGAAGCAAGTTGTCTTGGCCCACTGGCAGGGCTGCAAGACCAAAGGGTCCTCTACCAGCGTGCACTTGACCGCCTCGCTAGCCCCAAAGACACAACGGTCGTGCTCGTTGCCCGGCCCGAACGCTCCAGCCTCAAGGAAGCAGCGAGAACGCAGGTCGAACTCGCTGACTTGGGCATCAAGAACCTGCGTCTCATCCTGAATGCGGTCTACAAGCCAGACAAAACCGACGACCCAGTAGCTCAGGCGTTTGCGAGAGTGATTGAGGATGGTCTGGCCTCTATGCCGAGCGTACTTGGCCAACTACCCATCTCTCATGTGCCGATGTTGCCCGGCAACGTCGTTGGCATGGCCTCCCTCAGAAGTCTGCTGGATAGCGCGCCGGCGAAACCTGGTCCTACTCCGCACCTGAACCTTCCTCCCCTGAATCTGGAACTCGCTTCCTTTGTGGCCGAGTTGGCGGCAAGCGGACGCGGCGTCGTGATGACGATGGGCAAAGGCGGGGTCGGGAAGACGACAGTTGCCGCTCAGATCGCTCACTCTCTAGCGGACCTTGGGCATAAGGTGCTCCTAACGACCACCGACCCGGCCGGCAACGTCCTCGACCTTGCGGGTCGTCTGCCGAGCAACCTTGAAGTCGCATGGATCGACCCGGGAACCGAGGTCGAAAACTACACGAATGCGGCTCTCGAGAAGGCGGCAATTACGATGGACGACAATGCGCTTGCGCTGCTCAAAGAGGACCTCCGCTCGCCATGCACGGAGGAGATCGCGGTCTTCCGCGCCTTCGCCGATGCCGTGGCCAAGGGAAATGACCAGTTTGTGGTCATCGATACCGCTCCCACCGGCCACACCATCCTGCTCATGGATGCCACAGAGGCGTACCACCGCGAGGTCGCTCGAACGCAAAGCGACGCACCAGAATCCGTTAGGCAATTGCTCCCAAGGCTTCGCGATCCGGACTTCACCAAGGTCGTCCTCGTCGCCTTGCCTGAGCCGACGCCCGTCCACGAAGCGCAGCGACTCCAGGTAGATCTGAAACGAGCCGGCATCGAGCCGTTTGGCTGGGTCGTGAATCGTTCGTTAGCGTTGGCCGGAGTATGGGAACCACTCCTTGCAGGAAAGGCCTCGAAGGAATCTGGGCCCATCCAAGAGGTTCTCGCACTATGCGGACGTGTCGTTGTTCAGCCATGGATGAATGCTGACCTAACGATCGTCGACGGGACGAAAGCAGCAATGGCGCGATGAGAGAAGAGAGCATATGATAGGAACCGGCAAGTCTCCAGCCCCTCCTTCGGTGGCCAGTCCCACTGGATCCCGCAAGAGCCTGTCGTTTCTCGACCGGTATCTGACGGTGTGGATATTCCTCGCGATGGGCATCGGTGTGACTGTTGGCCGATTTGTCCCCGGCGTTGAAGGCGCACTTGGCGCGCTATCAGTCGGAACAACCAACATTCCGATCGCAATCGGGCTGATCTTGATGATGTACCCGCCGCTGGCAAAAGTCCGGTACGAACGGCTCCCCGAGATCTTTCGAGACAAACGCCTCCTCGGGATTTCGCTCCTTCAGAACTGGGTCGTCGGCCCGGTACTGATGTTCGCCCTCGCCGTGCTGCTCTTGCCCGATAAGCCGGAATACATGACGGGATTGATCCTGGTGGGTCTGGCACGATGCATTGCGATGGTTCTCGTATGGAATAACCTGGCCGACGGCGACAACGACTATGCGGCAGGGCTTGTCGCGTTCAACAGCATCTTTCAGGTGCTGTTCTTCGGGGTTTATGCTTGGTTCTTTCTGACAGTGCTCCCGCCCATTTTTGGGCTTTCCTCAACGGCGATTCACGTGTCGGTGGCCGACATCTTCAAGAGCGTCATGGTCTACTTGGGTATCCCGTTCTTCGCCGGGATGTTCACTCGAATCATTGCCCTTCGAACAAAGGGGGCTGACTGGTACCAAGAGCATTTCCTGCCCTATATTGGGCCAATCACGTTGATCGCCCTGCTCGCGACGATTATTGTAATGTTCAGCCTCCAGGGACGCGTCATTGTTGGCCAGCCGCTCGACGTCCTTCGCATCGCCATTCCGCTGTGCATCTACTTTGTCGTGATGTTCTTCGCAAGCATGGCCATGGCCCGAAGGGCCGGCTCAGACTATGCGCGTGCGGCGACGTTGGCCTTCACCGCTTCTGGCAATAACTTCGAACTTGCGATCGCCGTTGCGGTGGCCGTGTTCGGAATCAAGTCCGGGCAAGCGCTGGCGGCAGTGGTCGGGCCACTCGTCGAAGTGCCTGCGCTAATCACTCTGGTTAGCGTCTCGCTGGCGCTAGGTCGAAAGTGGTTCGAATATCGTGCAGTATCCACTCCATTCCAGCGGTGAGTGCCATGAGCCATCATTTTGTTCCGGTTGATTACAGACGCAACCTTGGCTACCGAAGTGAGGCATATTCCCGGCGAGAGCCCGTGGGGGATCAAAGAATCATCTTCAACATACAAGCCAGAAGGTTGCGCGGTCCTTTTTGGGACTCGTTGGAGCCGTAAGAATCCGACCGAGCAAAAACCCGCTCTCGATGGGCAAATCGTCAGGACCGGGGCACAACTGGACGAATGACTCACGACATGGGGAGAGGGTGACCCGATGCAAACTCGTATCCGGCCTATACGACGGCCGTAAGCAGTTCCCTCGTGTCCCGTTGAGCCATTGCCATCCGTTGCGTAAACCACGCGCAATCCGAACTGCCGCCTAAATACCAGGAAAAGACTCATTATCCGTCTTGCCCCCCGTCCCAATACGTGACGGTAGAATGCGAGACGGGCCGAAGGTGAATCGCCCTTCGCCCAGGCTCGAACGTGATACGGCCGATCAAAATGGAGCTATACAGTGCCTTACGCACCCTCCTTGCGGTGAGCTTGCTTAATCTCGCCGTCCTTAGTTCGGCAAGGGCAGGCCCGACGATGACCCAGTCGAACGTGATGGCGGAGGTTACGTTTCAATCCGGGCGAGCTCACGCGAATCCGTTTATGGAAGTAACCCTGGACGTCGAATTCAAGGACCCAAACGGATCGATCAAGAAGGTCCCCGCCTTTTGGTCGGGCGGCAGTATCTGGAAGGTCCGCTACGCTTCGCCAATAGTCGGCGTCCACCGGTACCGTTCGCTTTGCAGCGACCCAACCGACAGGGGGCTGGATGGAATCACCGGCGCCATAGAAGTTGAACCGTACAACGGCTCCAACCCGCTCTACAAGCACGGCCAGCTTCGGATCGCCGCCGACCAACGGCACTTCGAGCACTCTGACGGCGCTCCGTTCTTCTGGCTGGCCGACACCTGGTGGAAGGGACTCACCAAGCGCCTCACTTGGGATGGATTCCAGGAACTCACGGCCGATCGCGCGAAGAAAGGCTTTACCGCCGTTCAGATCGTCTGCGGTCCGTATCCCGACGAACTCCCTTTTCAACCTATGTGGGAGAACGAGGGCGGTCTGCCTTACGAGACGCGAGACTTCACGGTGGTCAACCCGCACTACTTCGACTATGCAGACCGTAGGTTCGCGCACCTCGTTGAGTCGGGCATCGTCCCTGTCATCGTGGGGGGTTGGGGGCGAGGGGATTGCGATGCGATGCGCATGGCCGGTCTTGCCGGGATCAAGCGCCACTGGCGAAACCTCGTCGCCCGTTATTGGGCATATCCGACCGTCTGGATCATCGGCGGCGAATCGGGAGGACCGGAGTGGACCCAGGTCGGGCTCATGATTCGCGCCATCGACCCGTGCGATCGACCGATCTCTATCCATCCTGGCCAGTCCGGTCGACTCTCCGTGACGGATGAACGAGCCCTAAATTTCGACATGCTCCAAACGGGCCACGGCGACATGACGGCCGGAAAGGGGGCGATCCCGCAGTTGAAAGCCGCCGTCGACCGTAAGCCACCCATGCCCGCCCTCATTGGCGAGTTCTGCTATGAAGGGCACATGCAGTCGGCGTACCAAGACGTCGAGCGTTATGTCTTCTGGGCCAGCATGCTGAGCGGGGCTGCCGGCCTAACCTACGGCGCGGCCGGAGTGTGGCATGCAAGTGTCGAAGGAGATCCGGGAGTCCAGGACGCGCCCGGGGTCCATCGGATTTACGACCTGACGACATGGAAGGAAGGAATGGCCTACCCCGGTTCGACTGAAATTGGCCTCGGCAAGCGCCTTCTTGAAACGCTACCCTGGTCGCGGTTCGTGCCGCACCCCGAGTGGGCGGAGCCCGAATCGTTCGCCGCCGGAATACCCGGCGAGACGCGCGTCGTTTTCCAGCCGCGAAGGGGCGTCTACAACTGGAACGGTACCATCGTGACCGGCATCGAGCCGGGCGTCCCATATCACGCTTTCTATTTCGACCCCGTCCGTGGCAAGGAGTTCGATGCGGGCAGTTTCATGCGGGTCGACCCGGAGTCGACTTCAGTGTTCCGACACTCACTGCACATTGAGTTCGAGGATCGCTTTGACGCTGCATCAAACGGTAACTGGAAGGACGCAGGAACCCCGACGAGCCGAAGCGACGGAAAACTCATCGCCCACAAAGGCGCGCTTACCGTTCTGCCCGAGATCACCGTTGCCGACGCGACGGCGAGCGTCGAGGCCAATAGCGATGCCGAAGCAGGCATTGTTCTTCGCTACCACGATCCGAATAATTACGTGGTTGCCCTCTATTCGCCAGAGTTTCACGCGATCTACATTCACGATCGGCGCGACGGCCAATGGGGTGCTCAACTAGGCAAGGTCGAAGTCCATGACCTGAGCCCGCATTTCACCCTGACGGCGACGATCTGCGGTGAATACGCGATCATGCAGCTACGGGACGGCGACCGGACCTTTGCTACGCCGAGCGTACCGATAGCGAACCCCTCAAAGGGGTCGGCCGGTCTGTGGCTTTATCAGATCGGCGACCACCAAGCGTTCGCCGATTTTCGTCTTTCCGATGCGGGAGGCAAACTGACTCGCCCGGTCATCGTGTCTGATACTTACCGCGCACCGGACCTCCCGTCTCCCCAGGATTGGGTCCTCGTCATCCAAAAGGCAAAGGGAAACTGAGGGGCGGCCGCCACGTTCACGGCAGAATCATGCTCTTGAACGAACCCAAGCCGAGTTCATGCGATACACCTTCAACGACTTCAGTTCAATCCCCTCGCCTTGGGCCTGCACGGACAATGTGCTGTTAGCCGCCGGCACCAAAACGCCCATCGGCATGTAGGCTCGGCCGTGATTGCCAAAGATGTCCACCGACGTCCGGTCCACCAAAATGCGGAGATCGACCCGACCATCGATAGGAGCCAATTTCACCTTACGATCCAGGCAGGATAGCTCCTGTTTCTGGATGTCGTACTTGATCTCGATACCTCGAAGGTTGAATAGGACCGCCTCTCCATGGCCCACCGTAACGCTTGCCTCTAGATCGAAAAGCTCCCCATTCACTTTGGCGAGCGGGTTGTCTTGAGGAGCGAGCGGATAGTCCTTTAGGTCAGCCACTTTTGAGTGCAGCGTGTTCAACTCGCGCACCGGATACGCCAGGATTCGCGGACCGTCGTCGGTGGATCTGAGCGACAACTCGACCGGGAGGCCCATCATCTGATTGAACGGCATTCCGGGCATTTCCATCGTTCCCCAGGGGACAAGAATGGTTCGACCGTCAGAAGCCGGAATGTCGCTGTACACCTGCGACGCGTACCAGCAGTTTCCTTCCTCGATCTTGAACGGTCCGGCTTCCGGAGTGAATCTGTAACCGTCAAAGGAACCCACGAGGTATCCGCCGTTCCCTCCGTAGAACACCCACTTTTGCTTCGAAACGTCACCGTCCAACAAGATTGGGAAGAAGTTCGGACATTCGCTGGTGCCGTCGACGGTCACCGTGCTCATTCGCTCCCAGTGCTTCAGGTCGTGCGAGAAGAAGAGGCCAAAGTCGCTGTTTTCCAGATAGAGCGCCATGACCCATTTCTTTTGGGGTTCAAACCAAAACACCTTGGGGTCGCGGTTATCTCCCGCGATGTGTTCGAGCACCGGGTTGTTCGCGTATTTCGTCCAAGTACGCCCCTTATCGTTGCTGAAGGCGAGGCCCTGCGTGAACGGCGATCCCGCCGCCGTGAATATAGCGACCAACGGCTTCTCCAAACCCGTTTGAAAGCCGGCTGAGTTGTTCCAATCGACGACGGCGGAACCGGAGAACATCGTTCCGTGCTCGTCGGGATAGAGTGCGACCGGGAGTTCCTGCCAGTGAACGAGGTCTCGGCTGACCGCATGCCCCCAGTGCATATTTCCCCAAGCCCAACCGTAAGGGTTGTGTTGGAAGAAAAGGTGATATTCGCCTTTGTAGAAGACGAGCCCGTTTGGATCGTTGGTCCATCCGCGCCGAGGCGTGAAATGGAATTGGGGCCTCAACGGCTCTTCGTACAGGCTTGCGAAGCCTTTGATTCGGTCCGTTTGATCGATCGAGGATAGCCCAGTTGAGTCTTCGCGCAGTTTGTCGACGAGAACCGACACCCGCTTTCCCCAATACGCTGAGAGATCGATGAAAGCCCACCAATCCGGCTTTCCGTCGGCCAGTTCGATCTCGAATCGCCGCTCTGGTTGGCCTTCGATCCTCACTGTCATCTGCCTCTTTGGGCCCCCGTTCTTGACCGGTAAATTCAGGTACTTCTTCGTAGCGACAATCTCCCTCGAAGGGTTGTTCACGTACATGGGAGGCTTACGATCCGACGCGACGATATCGTCGATGTTGATATGCCCCCAACCTCCGGTCGCGTTGTCCACGATCTGGATAACTCCCATCTGCCCGAGCCAAGGAGATGCGTCCCAGAACCCTGGATCGAGTGCCTCGCTCCCTCCCGGCTTGTCGTTTGGGCCAGTCGAGGAGCAAACGACCTTTCCCCCGACGATCAGATTAAGGCATAGGTTTACCGGGTCTTTTCCCCCGCCGATCAGGAACTTGATGTAAGTGCGCTCGATCTTGAAAGGCGGCGAGGTCAGCGTCCCGATGGTCCCGTCTCCGCCATTGTAGGAGTTGACCAAGCCGTGTCCATTGAATCCGGATACCGGCATCTGCCCCGGCAATGTCCCTTGCGCCGGCCCCTTGCCAAAGGCAGTTCCGGTAACCGTCCAAGCTCCGTAATCGGTTCCCTCAAAGTCCTCGATCACGATATCTTGTTTCTGCGGCAAGGCGCTCGCGCTGGGTAGCTTTGCGGCGGCGCCCGGCACGTGCGGGCCAATCAGAAGGGTCGATAGCCATAGCATACGTAGATTGAAAAGCGAGCAAAGATCAAAGAACATGGTTCGGTTCACTCACTGTAGCATTCGTGAGATTTCTGTCCGTAGCTTGGCCAAACACCTCCGCCCATCCCAGGAATGACCGCCGTGGCCCGTTCAATGGCGTTTCAAATAGGTCCTGTTCTGCACCACAGGGCCACGCGCCATTAGCTAGCCGGTTTCTCGAAGATTGCCACCAGGCGGTAATTGGCTGCATCCTGCCCGGGTTCGGACCCGGTATCGTTCGATATCACCCAAGCTTGGTCTTGGCGCAGAGTCCAGATGCGATCGTCAAAACGGATGCGGCAAGCGGCTTCTTTGCCGTACCCCCGTTCAAAGAAGGATTGGAGATGGCCGATGCCCCTGGCCTCTTCCCCAGCCTCCGATCCCAGCACAACTGCGTTGACGGCGAAGCAGCCAAGCGTTGTCGCCAAATCCCGATTGGCGATCGCAGAAACCAGTGTCTCTAGGAGTTCATCGAGACTGACCATCTATGCTTGTCACCTCTTTACGTCAAGAGAGTGCGGTTCAAAGTGACCACCCTCACGTCTTCCAGATCGTCCTCACTAGACTTTTGGTCCCTTACTGAGGGGATGATATCCGACGTGCTGAAAGAGACTAAACTCGGGCCATGCTGTACTACGGGCGACGGAGTCTGTGGCTAAGCGCCATCAGCCTTTTGTTTCTGGCCTTCGTCTTCGTGTACTTCCTTTGGCTGAAGCCGTGGCTCTTTCACACCATGAATCCGATTGAGCCATCGCCTCCCGCATGGGGGAGTACAAAGGCATTGGCGACCGATGCAGGATTCATGCAGGGAAAATGGATCGCCCATCTCGACGAGTCCACTGCTCGGAGAAAAGATGAAATCGCTCACCTCATCATGAACTCGTCGACCGATAGCTTGGAGTTCACGTCGGGAGACCGCTTTGTGTGGAGCAACGGTCGAGAAGTCGTCAAGGGACGATGGACTAACGATGCGCGTGACATAGAATTTGATCCTGACACGGTCGATGGTGTGCCGGTCAAGACGGCCCTCGAACGTCTGGTGGGGCAACGTGCCCTACCAATGAAATCGCCGTACCGCAATGGCACGTGGCGGGAAGAAGGTAGCTCTGTCGAATTGGTCCAAAGGTTAGGACCGATCCAACTGATGCCCGATCAGAAGCGCTTGTTCTGCGCCGGGAATGTCGATCAGAACGGTCAAACGTTCCTCGGAACCAGGATATGGGAACGCGTCAAGCGCCACCTCACGCCGTAGCGCGAGGTTCCGTGCCTCGAACAGCCTAACCGCGATGCCAGACACCTTGTAGGCTGCCCCTACGGACCCGGGATGCGAGGCAGGGATCCTCGCGCAACGAGGCACATGAACGCCAAGCAAGGCGCCGACCGCAAAGCGGGATAAGCTAGGGATGCATGCGAACCAGCGTTATCGCTTTCAGCCTCTCTCTCCTTTGCCTTGGAACTGCATACGGCGCCGTAGACCCCGTACACTGCCAGAAACCGGCGCCCGATTCGACGGACCTGAGGTTTCCTCCCGATCCGCGATTCAAGTTGGAGCCGTTCGACATGGGTCAGGTCCGACTCTTGGACGGGCTTGAGAAACGGGAAATGGAGGCCGATCTTCGGTATATCAAGTCGATCGACACCGACGGACTTCTCTTTCCGTTTCGGCACAACGCCGGGCTACCGACGCCAGGAAAGCCGTTCGGAGGTTGGGAGTCGCCAAGCAGCGAGATTCGCGGAACGTTCACCGCCCACTACCTGACGACCCTCGCGCTTATGTACAAGAGCACGGGTGACGTTTGGCTGAAAAGCCGAGCCGGCTACCTGGTGGAGGAATTGTCCAAGTGCCAGAGGGCTCTCGGAGGCAAGTTCCTCGCGGGCATTCCAACCAGCTACCTCGACCGGGTTGAGACGGGCAGACCGATCTGGGCGCCCTATTACGTCGTCGAAAAGCTCGTGACGGGATTGCTCGACGTGTATCAGGTATTCGAGAACGCCCATGCCCTCGATATGGCCCGGAGAATGGGCGAATATTTGCGGAGTCGGGGAGCCAAACTCACTGACGGTCAACTCGATGCGACCATGCATACGGAATACGGAGGCATGGCAATGATGGAATACAACCTTTACGCCATCGCTCACAACCGAGCCGATCTCGATTATGCGCATCGTTTCGACGAAGCGGCAATCCTGGGTCCGCTTGCGCTGCGCCACGATTCGTTGAGCGGACTCCACGCCAACACCAACATACCGAAGATCCTTGGCGCGGCCCGGCGGTATGAACTGCTGGACGATCCGAGCTATCGGACGGTGGTCGAGTACTTCTGGGACCGGATCGCCAACCACCGCTCCTATGCGACGGGAGGCGACAACAAGGCGGAGTTCTGGGGAGATCCCGATGCGCTGGCCCACACCCTCGTCTCCAACAATCAGGAAACGTGCACGACGTACAACATGCTCAAGGTCACCCGGAACCTGATTCGATGGACTGGCGACCCACGATACGCCGATTTCTACGAGCGCGCATATTTCAACGGAATTCTCCCCGCTCAGCGTCCCGATACCGGGATGATGATCTACTACCTACCGCTTGCCGGCGGGGACACAAAGAACTGGGGCACTCCACGTGAGACGTTCTGGTGCTGTTACTGCACTGGAATCGAGTCGTTCGCGAAGCTGAACGACAGCATCTACTTCCACGACTCGAAGGGCGTGTATGTGAACTTGTACGTCCCTTCCGAACTCAACTGGGCGGACAAGGGGCTGCGCTTGACCCAGACCACTCGTTTTCCGGAAGAGCAAGGTTCGACTTTCAAGGTTCACCTGTCCCGACCGACTTCGATGCCAATGAACTTCCACGTTCCCTATTGGGCTTCGGGGTTCTCGGTGTCCTGCAACGGAAAGCGGTTGAACTTGACCGCCAAGCCAACTTCATACTTGACGGTTTGTCGAACCTGGCATGACGGAGATACGATCCGGATCACGACGCCGATGCGGCTTCACAGCCAGCCGATGCCTGACGATCCCAACCTACAGGCCGTCATGTTCGGTCCGATCGTTTTGGCGGGCGTCATGGAGAAGGACGCGCCTATCGCAGAGGACGTCAACACCGGTTACTTGAAGGTCGCCCTCCAGGACCCGAGTAGCTGGCTAAAGCCGGTGTCGGGCAAGGCGCTCACGTTTCAGACTGTCGGCATCGCCCGCCCGGTCACGTTCATTCCGCTTTACGACATCATCGATCAACGATTCGGCGTCTACTGGGACCTCGTCACTCCAAAGAGTCGGCGGGCTCTTGATCTGGCCGCGATCGAAACAAGCAAACAGGCACGGGATCGCCGGATCGTGGACCAAGTTCTGGTAGATGGGGGTGGAGAGGTTGAGACCGGCCACAACCTGTTCGCCGAATCGAGCAATACCGGGCCGTTCAACGGTCGCCACTACCGCGACGGCAAGCGTTTCGGCTGGGACCTCAAGATCGTCCCCGACGCGCCGATGACCCTCAGCGTGACCTACTGGGGCGACGACGGAGGCGACAGAACGTTCGACATCGTGGTCAACGACCAACGCATCGCAACCGAATCGCTCCACCAAAACAAGCCCGGCCATCTGTTCGACATCGAGTACCCAATCCCGGCATCCCTGACCGCTAACGCCGACAACAAAATCCAAGTGAGGTTCGTGGCGCACGAAGGAAACACCGCCGGAGGCGTCTTCGGCTGCGCGACGCTTAGGGCGTCGAGGTAGGCGCTGCCCATAGTGGTCCAGGCTAGAGATCGGCCGACTCTGCGGAAATACCATTTTCCATGGTAATCTACCAACATGAATGGTAGACTCACCATCGACCAAGCGGGCCGGGTTGTCATCCCAAAGCGTGCGCGCGAAGCCCTTGGTATTAGGCCGGGGGACATGCTGGACATGACCTTCGATTCAAACGGGCTGACTCTCCGGCCCGAACGACACGCCTCTCCTCTGCAAAAGGAAAGAGGAGTTTGGGTTTTTCGAAGCGGGGTGCTTCTAGGTCAGGAGGAGGCAAATCATGCGCTTGACCAGATGAGGGCGAATCGGACCTCAGGGCAAGATTGAAGGCATTTCTCGATACCTCAGTGCTGGTCGCGACGTTTTATGGCGATCACGTCCATCACAATGCGAGTCTAGATCTGTTTCTTCGCTTTGGAAAGAGCGAGACAAGTTGTGGTGCTCACAGCCTTGCCGAGGTCTATGGAACACTCACGGGCATGCCGCCACCGAGGCGAGTTGGAGCCACGGAGGCCCTGCTCTTCTTGGACGACGTCCAAGCGAACCTCAGCATCGTTACGCTGAGTGACTCAGAATATGGTGATGCGATACGTTCGGCGGCCTCCCAACAGGTCTTCGGAGGAGGCATCTACGATGCACTACTGGCTCAATGCGCCCTAAGGGTGAACGCCGAGGCAATATACACGTTGAACGCGAAGCACTTCCTGAGACTCTCTCCCCATATCGCGTCGATGGTGAGATCACCTTAGCTCGTAACCATCCCTGTGCACCGTCAGCGGCACTGTCGGTTAGCCGTTCTAGGTCCTCTTTGCGGGGGAACTCGGGAGATAGCTCAGCACGCCGGTACATCGTCACACGATGTGCCATGGATTGGCCTCAAGTCCTACAAGGCTAAGCGGGAAGCCGAGGAGCGAGAGACGCCGGCCGGTGAATGGCTCGAAGGCACCCTTCGTCGTCGTGGATCTTGAATTCTCGAGAGAGATTCACATGCAAATGCTCTCGGAAGTCGGTCCGCACGTGCCTGGTTTCTGGGATTGCCTAAGCCGTTCCGCTCCATCGTGGACGTTTGCGACGCAATCCATCGAGCTGCCCGGGACGTATGTTCGATCAGGACGCCGTAATGACACCTAGTGGCTTGGTTCGGCTGGGTAGCGTCTCGCGAGAAACTCCGTCATCGCGACGACGTCGTCGCAGTTGATCAGGTCCACTCCGAGATTCAGGAGGGTTGACCACATGGCTGGATCCTCGCATGTGCCCCAGAATCGGAGGGTCTGACCGGCGGCATGGGTTTGCTCGACGAGTCCGCGGACGCACTGCTCAACATGGGATGGAATCGCACCTTCGCCGTTCCAATCGAACATTTTCGGCCAATCAAGGCTCACGGTGGGAAACAGGCGGGGATCTGCGCCGATATCGGGTAGCCGGCCGTCAAGGAAGACGAGCCGGTTGGCGTCTTGGGCGGCGAGTTCGATTGGTCGTTCGCCGGAAAGGACCACGCGCACAGAGCCAGGGACGACCTCTCCGTGATCCAGCCGAGTCAACATGTCGGCGTACGGCCTCAATTGGTTGTGAATGGTTCCGTACACACGGCTTGGCGCATTCTTGATATCGACAAGCAACGTAACCGTTTCGGCGATTTGGCCCAGTCTGGCCTCTCGAAAGATTCGATCGAGATAAACGCTTTCGAGCGTTCGGCCAGAAATGGCATCGCTCCTTTCATGCCCGATCCGCAAATCTCCGTTCACCCACCAAACGTCGGCCTCGATGCTGGCGAAGTGGTGCTCCAACGCCCAAACGAGCGGTTCGTCGAGGTCGCTGTCCCGGTGGCTGTGCGCAGGTAGAAGCATTTCCAGAGCCTCTTATACCGAACAGCGGCGCCGAATGTGCACGTTTGCACGAGTTGTACCAGGCTGTGGTTGCGCAAGTTATCGACCCTCCCTATCCCGAAGGGATTCCATACCCTAGCCCATGGCTGCCCTCAAGGCAACCATGGGAACCGATGCGGTCGACCACCCCAATCCCGAAGGGATTCCATACCTTAGCCCATGGCTGCCCTCAAGGCAACCATGGGAACCGATGCGGTCGACACTCCCGAATCCCGAAGGGATTCCATACCCTAGCCCATGGTTGCCCTCAAGGCAACCATGGGTCCGGTCGGTAGCAGGGAATCCAACCTCGGAGAGGTTGTGTATCCGTTACCGCGAAAGCCTCAAAACCCGTAGGACACCGCCTAATCCCAGATGTATCGCTCATCGAATTCGATTCCTTCCTCGTGGAGCAGCCTTCTGAATTCGTCCTGGAACGAAAACTTGCGATGGTGTTCGTCTTGGACTTCGATATACCGTCGCACCGGTTCGACCCCTTTCGAATCGACGGCGAACATGCCGTAGCCGCTTTGCCACGCGAACTCCGACAATCGACGGTCTCGTTCCTTTATCCAGGCTGAGGAAACGCGCTTAACCTCTTTCACCCATGTCTGGGTTGCCGTCTGCTTCCCGAGGCGAGCCAGGATGTGTACGTGGTCGCTGACTCCGCCAATCATGATCGGGTCGCAGCCAAGCGTCTTGGATATCCCAGCCAAGTAGCGGTGGACCTCCTGCCTAAGGTCCTTGTCCGTGAGAAACGGATGCCGATTTTTGGTCGAGAAGACAAGATGGAGATGGACAGAGTAGAAAGATTGCGGCATAATTGGACATCCTGACCTGATAAGAATAACAGGATAGGCCGTTGGGTCCAAGGGGACCGATCATTCTGCAAGGGAGTCATCGACATGCGGTAGCCCATACGCAACCTCTCCGAGGTTGGATTCACCGCTGCCCCGCGGTTCCCATGGTTGCCTCGAGGGCAACCATGGGCTAACGTACGGAATCCCTACGGGATTGGGGTTGTCGGTCGCTCCGGTCTCATGATTGCCTCTAGGACAACCAACTGCGTATAGGCAATCTCTCGGGTTGGGATCGGACGGCCACACCCAATCCCGTTGTTTCCCTATCCCTTGTTGTTCACGAAACGTCGACTTCGTAGAGGTGATGGTGATAGACGAATGAGACAGCGGATCGGCCGGGGATCCAGTGGACTTCGCCGAAGTACTGGGCCTCCCCACTGCCTCCCGGATTCTTGCATCGAACCATGCCTATCTCGCGAACGGACGAACCGTCGATGTGGCTCGACCACAGACTGACCTGCGTTCGCTCTGGGGTGATATTCAGCCAGACCAGGCGGTGGCGGTCTGGCGATACGGCCCCCAGCCAGATCTCACCATGCCTCGGAATTGTCACCACATTGCGTTCGATTTGCTTGGGCGCCGAATAGGACCACCTGACGATCTCCTTCGTACACTTCGAATCGTCTAGTGCTCCGTTGAATCGGTCGCGGACAAGTTCGGCCTGTCCGTCGCCAAGATCCGTGAAGTTCGAGCCGTTGGGAGGAAAGATAGTCTCGCCAAGTAGCGGCAGGATGTCTTCGTGGTGCGGGTTCGTGAGGCTTCTGCGCCAGACCTGAATCCCTGTGACGTTGGGAATCATCGAATCGAATTCCAGAACCGAACGCCCATCTGCCGACCACGCCGAATAGCTTTCCTCATCAATAGAACTCGCCATGATGTTCCTGGCGTGCCGGGGCCAGCGGCCGACCAAGCGACCTTGGCGGTCGGTGACAAGCCACTCGGAGTCCTTCAGTTTCTGGACTTCCCAGAGGATTAGCGTGCCGTTGGGACTCGGTGACGGACGAGCGAGCGCCTCAAAGTCCGCCCCGAGCCAGCGAAAGTCTAGCTTCCTCTTCGTATGGGAGCGGACATCGATGACCCAGAAGTCGCGCCTCGCCTCGGTACGAGGCGTCCATTCCTGGTACACAACCTCGTGCGAGTTCACCCAGGCATATTGCGGCACCGTTGACTGCCACTCCACCCAGTCACCCGGATCCATTACATGCCGGGCCCGAGCCATCAGGGACGGCTCGCCCGAGAGCCCAACGACCGAAACAAGAATGAGTCCAAGCATGGTCTCTACACAGCATACGACGACACCGACACTCACGCCGGTTCCCAGCGGTTGCCCGACCACCAGAGCCCCAATACCGTAGATGGCATGTGTGATTGTCAAGTCCTTTGTGGCTGGCCTCCCGGTTCATACCGTAGCTCTTTCAGCCACAATCGGCTCGTTGAGCGCGCGTACCTTTACCTCCAATTCGTCTCGCCCCCCCCACGACCCGCGCCCCTCGACCCGCCCCGCTTGCGGAATGCCAGGTAAACCGGCCATTGTCTAGGCGTACGAGGAAAGTAACGATGTCTGATCTGCCTGCAACCATGACTGTGCCCCGATTCGTCGGCGGCGGACGAATCGGAACGACCGAAAAGCCGGTGCCCACGCCGGGGCCGGGCCAGCTTCTGATCCGTGTTCACGCGAACGCGCTCTGCGGCTCCGAGCGCGGGCAATTCCGCGACGGCACGGAGGTAACGCCTGGCCACGAAGCGGCCGGAACGGTCGTCGCGGTCGGACCGGGAACATCCACACCTATCGGTACGCCCGGAGGAGTCTTTCTGATGGACTTCTGCGGGACGTGCCGGAACTGCCTGGCCGGCTACACGAACCAGTGCCTCGCCAAGCGCGGCGACATGGGGTTCAACCAGGACGGCGGATACGGCGTCTACGAGCTGATCCACGAGAACATCTTCTTCCCGGTCGACCCATCCTTCACGGCGTCCGAAACGACCCTACTACTCGACGTGATGGGAACGGGCGGGCATGCGGTCAAGCGGGCACAACGCGTTCACGAGGATATTCGTTCGATCCTGATTCCAGGCGCCGGACCGATCGGGATGGGGCTGATCGCGATGGCGAAGCTCATCCTGGGGTCAGACGTAAAGATCGTGGTTTCCGACGTCGTCCCGTACCGATTGGCGCTTGCCGAGAAGCTCGGCGCCCTCCCCGTGCTGAGCACGGACATGACGCTCGCCGAGGGCCTGAAATACCACGGTATCGAGCGCCCCGACGTCACGATCGATGCGGCCGGACGAGAGGCCGTCCGCGACGAATGCATGGCCCTCTTGGCCCATCGCGGCGTCATGGTCAGCGTCGCGCACGGCGGCGGACTCACCATCCAGAGCCTTTACGGCGACTTCGTGTTCCGCGAGATGACGCTGATCGGCAGCGAGTACTTCGCCTATCACGAACTTGAGGAGAACCACCGCCTGTTGAAGGAGAACCGCTCCTATTTGAACCAGATCATCACGCACCGGATGGGAGTCGACGAACTTCAGCAGGCCTTCGAGCTCTTCTTCAAGGGGCCGACCGGCAAAGTGGTGATCGAGCAATGAAGGTCGTGCTCGTAGGAGCGGGCGGATGGGGCTACCAGCACGCCCGGGTGTTCTCCGCTCACCCTGAAGTGGAGTTCTGCGCGATCGCAGGCAGGAATCCCGAACGGACCCAGAAGCGGGCGGACGAGTTCAAGGTCAAGGCGTACACCGACATCGACGAAATGCTCGACGCAGAAAAACCCGATTTGGTGAGCCTGTGCCTGCCCAACCAGGGACACTTCGAACCGACGATGAAGGTCCTCCGCCGCGGCTACCCGTTACTGGTGGAGAAGCCGCTAATGTTTAAGCTCGAGGAAGCCGAAGCGGTTCTGGAGGCGGCCGGGGATCGCTTCTTCGCCATCTGCTTCAACCATCGGTATGCCAAACCGGTGCGTCTGGCCAAAGCGGCGCTCGACGAGGGTCGGCTGGGTGACGTGATCTTTGTTACCTGGCGATTCGGAGGCGAAGGTTCGAGCGACCACCCCCATGCGAACCTGATCGAGACCCAGTGCCATGGCTTCGACATGCTGGAGCACCTCGGCGGCCCGATCAGGACAATCTCGGCGTCGATGACCGACAAACTCGGCAAGGGGTTGACCACTATGGCGCTCTCCCTCGAATTCGAAAGCGGCGCCGTCGGCAGCCTCGTGGGCTCCTACGACACGTCTTACGCCTACCCGGACACCCAGCGAATCGAAGTCAGCGGAACCGCCGGTCGCGTCGTGATCGACGACACTGTTCGCCGGTACCGCTTCAACGCCGCCGGAAGCGAACTCGGCGAAACCTGGGAAGCCGGCTATTTCAACGACCGCGACCGCGAGTTCCACCGCACCTTTGATGCCTACATCGACGCGATGCTCCAAGCGTTCAAGACTGGCGCCCCGCCTCCCGTCCACGCCCGGGCCGGCCTTCGGGCTCTAAAGTTAGCCCACGCGGCAATCCGTTCACACGAGCAAGGAGTGCGAGTCGAAGTCTGATGTCGGGCTTGGAGCACGCATCTCGTCAAAGGCCAGAGCCCCGCTATTGCGCCGTGCCGCTAACATAGTCGCAGGACACCGATATGCTGCTTTCCCTCTTGCTCGCCGTTCATATGCAGTCGCAGGCTTCGATCATGGTGCACCCTGGCCGGGTCCTACATGAGGTTTCGCGGTTCCTGACAGGGGCGTGTCTCGAGGATGTGAACCACGAGGTCTACGGCGGGATCTACAGCCAAATGGTGTTTGGCGAGAGCTTCCAAGAGCCGGCCCAAATGGCTCCGTCCGGGTTCCGGACATTCGGCGGGAATTGGCAGGCTACAAACGGTCAATTGAGCGTCTCCGGTTCGGCTGGAGACCGGTTGGTGAGCGAACAGCCTGCATTGTTGGACGGCAAGATCGGAGTGGATGTGTTCGCGGACCGGAACGTGACCAACGCCGGACTCATCGTTCGCGTCGCTAATCCTGGCCGGGGTGTCGACGCGTTCGACGGATACGAGATCGCCCTGAATGTGAAGGAGCAGGCGGTTCGGCTCGGCCGGCATCGGCAAAACTGGGAACCGATCCAGGACGTCCGGTGGCAAATCCCGATCGGGCGTTGGGTCACCCTCTATGCGAAGATGACCGGACCCCGTATTGAAGTCTTCGTGAACGGCGCCCGGGTTATCGACTTTGTGGATCGGGACCATCCGCTCCTTTCCGGAACGTTCGGTTTGCGGCAGTTTCAATCCGATGCGCGATACCGGCTGATGTGGGTTGATCGGAACGACAACCGCCAAGACGTGCCGTTCCGATCCGACGCGGACGCGCAAGCGGAGGTAAGCGGGATGTGGAGGCCGGTGACTGGCGGCCGGTCCCGCTTTGAACTGAGTCTGAATCGGGCGTCGCCATTCCTGGGTCGTCAAAGCCAGAGGATCACATATGGCGGCGGTACGGGAGCAGCCGGCATCGAGAATCGGGGTTTGAACGGACAGGGGATGGCGTTTCAAGCTGGCAAACCCTACGAAGGAGTCCTTTGGGCACGCTCCCAATCAAACGCCCGCATCGTGCTCCGCGCTATCGACTCGGACGGCAGAGCGACGCTCGCCAAATCCAAGGTCAGCCTTGTGCCAGGTGGATGGAGGCGACTCCGATTCTCGCTTGTTCCCGCCGCTTCGACTCCAAACGGCCGGTTTCAGATTCTGCTCGACCGGCCAGGGGCGGTCGATCTCGGTTACGTGCGGCTGGAACCCGGCCCTTGGGGTCGATTCAAGGGCCTGCCGGTGCGGAAGGACGTCGTGCAGGGACTGATCGGTCAGGGCCTAACCATGCTCCGGTACGGCGGCTCGATGATCCTTAGTCCGGAATACCGCTGGAAGAAGATGATCGGCCCGCGCGACCTCCGCCAACCTTACCGCGGCCTTTGGTATCCGTGTTCGACGAATGGCTGGGGCATCGTGGACTTCTTGAACCTCTGCGAAGCAGCCGGGTTCCAAGCGATTCCGACGCTTAACATGGACGAGACTCCGCAGGACCTGGCGGATTTCGTCGAGTACGTGAACGGACCTACCACGTCCGGATGGGGAAAGCGACGCGCTGGCGATGGGCATCCGAAGCCGTTTCGCCTGGCAGCGATGGAACTGGGGAATGAGGAGCGAATCGACGACGCCTATGCTCGGAAGTTTGAGAAGCTGGCGGAGGCGATCTGGGCGCGCGATCCTCATATCGTTCTCGTCGTAGGCGACCTGTGTTACGCCGATCCGATCAACGATCCCGAACACTTGACGGGCGCCGGATCGGGCATTACGTCGTTGGCGGCTCATCGCGAGATTCTGAAGTTCGCGAAGACGCATCGCCAGAAGGTCTGGTTCGACGTTCACGTCGGCACCGAAGGACCGATGCCGGATTCCAGCTTGGCAGCCACGCTATCGTATGTCGATGCCCTCACCAAGATCGCCGACGGCGCGTCGTTCAAGGTGGTCGTATTCGAGCTAAACGCGAACAACCACGGCATGCGCAGGGCCTTGGCCAACGCCATCGCGATCGACGCCTTCGAACGCGACGGCCGCATTCCCGTCGTGACGAGCGCGAATTGCCTTCAGCCGGACGGGCAGAATGACAACGGATGGGATCAGGGCTTGCTGTTTCTCAACCCGTCTCACGTTTGGCTCCAGCCGCCCGGTTACGTCACGAAGATGTACTCTCATGTGTTTCAGCCGGTGGAGGTCGAAGCGACGAAGTCGGGAAATGCTTCTAGACTCGACGTATCGGCCTCGCGAAGCCGCAACGGCCGAACCATCGTCCTGAAGGTCGTCAATCCAACCGACCGGGACGTTTCCGCTGTCCAGATCTCTGGCTTGGAGTTTTCCCACCGAAGCATCCGGATTGAGATCTTGGCCAGCCCGCTTGACGCCGTCAACGATGCTGCCCACCCGGCGCGAATTCACCCTCGGTTGTCTGTCATGCCCTTCCGCACGACAACCGCACTCAGGTTCCCCGCCCGATCCGTATCCACGGTTACTATCCAGTAACGCAGCCTCCCCCCTTCTCCGTAGCGCGAGGTTCCGTGCCTCGCATAACACGCAACGTGAGAACGAATCGGGCACTAATGGAGGACCCAAGACAAGCCAGAGAGTTCGTAACGCGGGCCGGCCAGTCGCGCAAAGGTCGAGTACCGGCCCCTGCTGCGTGTCTCGCTCCAAACGACCGTCAGCGCCAACGAAATGGGCCTCCACGACGGGCCTATGCCCAGCCAGATCGGTCGTAGGGCGTACCGATCTGTAATGCGAGGCACGGAGCCTCGCATTACGGGGGCTTACCGCGTTACTAGTTCCCCCAGTGGCTATGTGCCCTATAATTGGATTTCACCATGGACCTCGCTTTTCGCACCGAACCGGAGTCGTATGAGTTTCTGCTGATCATGCATTTGGAAGCGATGCATCATGAATTGACGTCGATGAAGCCCGAGCATTGGGACTGGTCGCCGGATCAAGCGGCGCCGACACCAAAGACGGTGGCGGTCCATGCCTGGCAGTGGCTCATGTGCGACCGGCAGCACATCAACCAGCCCGACACGACCAAGCACGCCGATGTCGCCGAGCCGTCCGAGAATCCCGAGGTGTTTCTCGAGCAGTTCAAGCAAGAGATCGAGAACTGGCGGCAGTTGCTTCGCTCACTCTCCCCCGCGCAGCTTGACGAACCCCGCAGTCAGTTCGGCGGCGATCAGAATGAGATGAACGTCCGATTCTTCATCCTCCACATGATCCAAAACGCGATCTACAAGCACGGCCAGTTAAGCGAATCCTACTTCGCCCTAGGCTACGACGGAACCGAGCCGTACACCGCGCCCTTCCCGAACGAGATCTACGCCCAGGTCCGCCAAATGGTAGCCGAAGGCATCCGGTAGAGATTAGGTGCACCTCGTTGGCGCCACCATACGAGCCGATCCGTATGCTGCGTCCTCGGTTCGCCGCGCGCCCATTCTTCCCCCGCCGAGGGGAAGATGTCGCGAAGCGACTGAAAGGGGGAAAGCCGTGATACGCCAAAAGTCCATATCCCCGGAAGTTCCGTTAGCTGAATCGGACTCTTATAGTTTCGGATTTGCCCCCTCTCTGCCTATGGCATCTCGCCCCGCCGAGCTCGGAGGGACGAGAATGGGGCTCTGGTGGTCCTCATGGGTGTCACGCTACGAGCCAAACCGTGTGCCGAGAGCCCGATCGTGTCGACCGCGTGCCGCCTCAAACGGCTAGAATGATCGTGTAGGTGGCACCGTGAAACCGTTCGGTTTGAGTCTTGTTCGCGGGGTTTCGGCCCTGCTTCTTTCGGCACTGATTTCATCTTCCCTGTTTGCCCAGAAACCGTACCCGCCGCGACTTCGGTGGTGGGGGGAGGGACGGTTCGGCATGTTCATCCATTGGGGGCCGGTTAGCCTCAAGGAGGCGGAGATCAGTTGGTCACGTGCCAACACCAACCCGAAGTGTCCGAACAACGGGCCGATTCCGGCAGCGGAGTACGACAACCTCTATAAGCGGTTCGACCCCGTCAAGTTCAATGCGGACGAATGGGTTCGCATCGCCAAGTCAGCCGGCATGAAGTACATGGTGCTGACCGCAAAGCACTGCGACGGGTTCCTGCTCTGGAACTCTAAGGTATCCGACTACAACATCATGCACACCCCGTTCCACCGGGACGTGTGCGGCGAGTTGGCGGCGGCGGCTCACCGGGCGGGGATGAAGATCGGCTGGTACTTCTCTCCGATGGACTGGAAGGACCCCGACTGCCGGAACGCGAACAACACTGCCTTCGTTAAGCGGATGCAGGGAGAGATTCGGGAACTGCTCACCCAATACGGCAGGATCGATCTGCTTTGGTTCGATTACGACGGCGGAACGGTGCCGTGGGATCAAGAGGGAACCTATGCACTCGTCAAGAAGCTCCAACCCGGCATCATAATCGACAATCGCCTAGATCTGGGCCCGAACACCAATGCCGGCGATCCAAGGACGGTTGGTCCAAACGCTGACTATTTCACTCCCGAACAGTGGATTGGAGGATACAACGACCAGAAACCCTGGGAATCGTGTATGACGATCTCCCGCATCGGCCAATGGTCATGGGCCGGCAAGAAAGATGGCGTCAAGCCGTTGGATAGCCTCATCGAGATGCTGGTCAAGTGCGCGGGCGGAGACGGCAACGTGCTGCTCGACGTCGGTCCGACGCCCGAGGGAGTCATCGCTCCCGAACAGGTGGAACGGCTCCGCCAGATCGGTCAATGGATGCGGACCGCCGGCGAGAGCATCTATCGAACTCGGGGTGGCCCGTACAGACCCGGCGAGTACGGTTCGTCCACCCGATCCGGAAAGCAGATCTACCTCCATATCCGCAATTGGGAAGAAGATCCCCTCCGCCTCCCGCCTCTGCCTTCCGCCATTGTCAAGGCTCGAGTCCTGACCGGAGGCTCGGTCCGAGTCAAGGCCGACAAGCGTGGTATTCAGTTGTTCATTCCCGCGAAAGACCGAAAGCCGATGGACACGATCGTTGCCCTGACGCTGGACCGAAGTGCGATCGGTATGCCTGATCTTGTGGTACCCGCATCGGCCTCCCTTACCTTTGGGGCCAAAGCAACCGCCTCCAACGTCTACCACGCATCGGCGGAGTACGGCCCAGACAAAGCGGTTGACGGACGCCTCGACACCCGATGGGCAACCGACGATGCAACCCGTTCGGCTTGGCTCGAAGTCGATTTCGGCAAGCCGAAGGCGTTCCGCCGGGCTTGGATCGATCAAGCCTACGCCGAACTCCATCGTGTTCGGAAATACCGAATCGAATACTGGACCGGCACGGGGTGGAAGCCTTGTTACCAAGGAGCTGACATGCCGGCACGGGTGAACGTGAGGTTCGCGCCAGTGACCGCCCAGCGCGTGCGACTGAACGTGACCGAATCGACGAACGGCCCTACGATCAACGAATTCCGCCTCTTCGAGAACTAAGCGCTCAGCGCGCCCGATTCGAAGAGGTTGGTGTTCGGGGCCGCTATAGAGTGCCGCACGAGCAACGGCGCGTCAAGCAGGACGTGCCGAGGAGTCTCGGGGGCTTCGCCGGCAATTCGATCCAGCAGCAGTTCCACGGCGTGCCTTCCGAATCCCTCCAAATCCTGGGCAGTTTCAACCAGGGTCTCGATCGCCGAACGCACGCTTTCCCGCCCCGCGGATCAATCCCCGATGCCAGCACAATCTCGAGTGGCGGAAGGGGACTGATGGTCTATTGCGTCTTTGGGAATCTGGTCTCGTTGCACTTGAGCGACGAGGACCTCTGTGGGAGAATAGATTGGTATCAAGAATAGACTGGAGTCAACAAGACTTGCCGTGACTTCTTTGTCAGGTGGGTGGCCTGCCCGCTCCGCACGTTGCCATACAAAAATACAAGGCTGCAGACATGATCTCCAAGTCTGTCGCTGTCTGGTGGCCGAACAAGCAACAGTAGATACTCCCCTTAGTGAGAGGTGCAACTTCAACACTAAACCGAGCTTTGTGCAAGGTTTTGCCGCTAAAGCGACTATATTCTGGAGGTTGAGCGGACCAGGCTCTGGCACTCCGAAACCCATGCCATCGGGCTAGGTGCAAACCAGGAGCTGTTACCCTCTTCGTTTGGCACCTAGCCGAGCAAGCTACTGCCGATGGCTGCCACTGCATGACTGCTGCAGCCACTATAAGTGACGGCCTATCCGTTAGAAACAAGAACGCCGTTGACGCTGTAGACCTTTACGTTTTTCGTGTATTGGCATGTGCAGTTGTTAGATGGCGTTGGAGGGCCAACGGTGGCGCCCGCAATTGTCAGTTGCGGGGAGTAGTAGTACGTGGTCCCCTGCCAAACACCCGGCGACACCTGATTCCACGTCGGGACAGAGATCGTAATTTTAGTTGTTTTATTGCGGTTGTGGTACGAACCGTTCGCCGTAATGTGCTGAGTACCGCACACTTCGTCTCCCAGTTCGTTTACATAGTTTCCGGGGCCACCATTATCACATGTCATAACTAGGTCGGATGTAATCAGTAACTGTACAAGGGCATCGTTTGGCGGCTGAGGCCCATTATACTGCACTACCCAGTATATATTACCCAGAACTGTCGTCGATCCATTACTCCAGTAGAGACCGTCCGACTTCTCACCGCATCCGGCGTTTATGTAGAATTCGAGGCTCTGGAACTTTGCAGTCGATCCGCACGTTGAGTCCGCGAAGTTATTCGACGTGCAGAACGTTTGGGGGTCAGAAGTGCCGACAGCACTAATGCTGACAACAGATGCACTTTGGGCGGCAGCCAGCACCGAGATGCAGGCTACGATAATCACTGCGGTAGCACGTATTCGTTTCATCAATCCTCCTTGGATTGTTCACACCGCATCTAGGGAGCGGCGACAATGGTCGATCTACACGACAGATTGCCTTGCTTGGGCGACTGACCCTGTGCTTTCCACGCCCAGTACGGCCACAGACACTATCATTGTACTGCACTTCAAACCCTTGATATGGTCGCAATTTCAGAAATTAGTTGCCTCGATCATGAAGGCGCTTCATATCCAGGAGAATAGCGACTCTGCAGAAGGCATTCTCGTCAAGCCGGGAGTTCTCTGCCCGTACGGCAGTTTGGAGTTCCAGAGGCTAGATTTTGAAAAGGTAACTGCCTTAGCGATGTACACATGGTCATGGACGGCATCGGTTCCCACATATATCTGGGTCGGTATATTCAAGTTAGCAGTACTTCTAAGGACTACATCGTCTTCTATGTCGTAGACATGCCCTGTGTAAGCGAACTTAATAGACTGGCACTTCGTCACTAAAGATGACTACCTAGCCACAGAGGTTGTCACGAAGGAGAAAGCATATGTACAAGCTCTTGCCGTTGATCGGAAGCGTCGCCTTGTTTTCATTAGCCTTGCCCGCTGCCGGTGCTCACTGGAAGTTGGTCTCGGTTGGCGATGGCCTGCTCGGATTCATTGGTGGTCCGGGGGCTAGCAGAAGCGCCCGGATGCAGACGACGGTGACAATCAACACAGGTCCCCTTAAGCAAGAGATCTACGGGACTGGTCCGTTCGTGTTCTATGGGGAGAACGACTACCTTGCAGACATGAAAACCGGAGGGGGATCGATGTATAGCTACGCGAGCTCAACGTCGTCCTACTACCAGTATGTGTACCAGTGGGTATCGGACAGCCCCAATGACATTCCGCCGCCGCCAGGTCATGACCTTGGCGTTAACGGCTATCAACTCGACCGCATCCAAAGCATTGGTTGCCAGATTTCGGTTTTTGGCGATATGGTGAGCAACGGACGCCAAATGGCGATCGACTTCCTAACTGCACAGCAACTTGTCCTCTACCCTAACGGGACCCCACCGAAGGCCTGGCCCAATCCGCAAACAACAGGTTGGGATCAGGTACAGGTCAACAACCAGGCATTCGCGCTCGCCCCGATTGTGGTTGGCGGTGCCGTTATCAGTCAGAACGGTAGCATCACTTACGCCACGATTCCAAACGCCCTCAATACGATGAATGGGAACTGGACGGCGACCTTTACGCCTGGTCCAAGCGGAAACGGATATTGGACAGTCATCTCGGGCGTCCAAACAACCGCTTACATCGGGCCTAGCCAAATTGGCGGGCTGGCAGTGAAGCCGAACTAGCCATCTCAGCGAAGGCCATCGAGCCAAGGAGCGCCCAGACTCAGGCGCTTTGCGCCAGGCGAGCTTGTACAAGTGCCTCCCATTGTGCAAGCTCGCACCCAATGAACGGATTCGCTATCTTGCCTCACCTGACTCGCATCCGCCACAGATACCACGGAGTTGCAGAGATGCCACCCCAGCTTGTGGGGTTGAGGGACGTTTCGAACAATTGCCGCAGTGTTCGATCGTAGGGGATGAGAGCAGACCAGAGGACACCGGGGGAGTCTTTCCAGCGAGGGTCTGGCTCGCCGCCGTCGATGCGGCGGAACTTAGGGGCGGACTTGGACTGGTTCCACATAAAGTCGCGGTTCGTGGCGATCAGACGGTCGATGTCCTGCCGATCGAATGCCAAGCGGTGCTCGTAGGCCAGGACAATCGAGCTCACGTCGACGGTGTAGTAGCCACCATTCGGGTGCACGCCGACCCAGTGCTTGGTCGAACCGTCCGGCTTGTAGTCCCAGGGGCCGGCCGGCTCCCAGTAATTCCACACGTAGTATTTGCCGTTCACGCCTGCCTTCATTCGGGACTTCATGACTTGCCACCACTTGCGAGCCCGGTCACGGTAGACCGGCTTGCCGGTGACATCGAACATCGCGATCATCCACTCCGCGATCAGGTTCTCCTTGTTATCCGGGTTGGAGAAGCCGTCCTTGAACCGGTTGGCGTAGCTCGAAGTCCATGTCCCGGATGTCTTGTCGATGCCGAATACCGGCACCACCCAAAGCCCACCACTCGGTACGTCGCGCCAGCAGCCGCGAGTATCCCACTTGCGGAAGTCGGCATCCGCCGCCGCCAGGTACCGCTTGGCTTTCTCGCCGTACTTGTCGCGCAGCGAAGGCCGCTTCAGGATCTCGGCCGACATCAGGACCACCGGACG
>JARLGV010000099.1 GCA_031292555.1 Fimbriimonas sp. | reverse complement strand
TGCTCGATCGTCGGATTCGTAACCCAAACCTGATTCGCCGTCTGAGTCGGAATGCCGTTCGAACTGGTCAGGCCGCCCTGATAGGTCGTGCCGGCTGCAAGCTGTCCGGGCGCCAACGACTTGGCGTGACCATCGCAGAACGTCACGTTCATGAGGATTGGACCGCGGAGCGATCCGCCGCCTGTCCACGCACCGGCAGCCTGAACGCCGCTGAGGACGTTATTTCCGCCAGGGCCGCCGTAGAATCCGTTTGCGGATCCCCAACCGCCTGCACAGTAGTAGTTGTTGCCGGGAGCCGAGCAGTCAGGCGGATCGGCAGAGATCGTGATAAGGTACGTGCCGGTGCCAAACCACCAACCGCCATACCACGGCGCTCCGGCGACTTCGGCGTCGGAGTATTTCTGGGTGAAGTTGACGATATCCGCCGGTCGGCTGATCGACGTGTAGGTCTTCGGCTGAAGAGTATCCCCCGCCGGGTTCAGCGGCCATGTGGCGGTCGAGATCAAGTAGGGGTTGATGCCGTACATCGGGCCATAAATCCGGTTAGAAAGCGGATTGAATCCGGTCGGCGTGGCCGGCTGGGCCGGGGCTTGCGGATCGTTCATGATGTCCGCGTTCTTAGTGTACGGATACGTTAACAGTGACCAGGGAATACAGCCCTCGACACCCGCGCCGGTGTTGAAATAGACCCATGCTCCGTTGTTCGTGTTCGGAGCGCCCCAAACCGTCACGTCGACGATCGTGTCGTCGGCGTCGCCGCTGTACATGATTGCGGCAAGCTGGTTCTGCTTAAGGTTGGATAGCGAAGCGGTCTTCTTAGCCGCAGCCTTCGCCTGCGCGAAGACCGGGAAGAGAATCGACGCCAAAATCGCAATAATTGCGATAACGACGAGAAGCTCGATAAGCGTAAACGCACGTCTATGCATGCAAGAAAGCACCTCTTAATAGAAATGGAAGGATACGATCTTTAGTATATGCCTCGCTATCAGAAGTAAGGAAAGAGTGTTGCGACTTGGTTTATCGAACGCGATAAACCCCTACTCTCACTAGGAATAAATGCCAGATAATTGGATGTGAGACAGGCCGTTCTGCCTAATCCAGGCTTGAACATGGGACTCGCTCGCGAAGTTAACCAATATATACGCCTTTGAGGCATAGGGCATGCAAAGGACGAGCCGACCCTCTGGCGGGGCGACTAGGCGGCACAAGGCAAAAGGACTCGCCCGGCCCTGCGTAGATCGCAAGAGCCGGGCGTGTGAAGTGCTGGTCCTAGGTGTGACCAGGGCCAGGCATGGGAGCCGGCCCCTTGGCGGCGCCACCGGCGGCGGGACCGGCCCCTTTGGGACCGGCGCCTCCCGGCGTCGCGTTAGTGCTGGTCGGAGCATCAGACGAGGCAGGTGAGGAACTGCCGCAACCCACGGCAACAATTGCACCGACGACGAGAAGAATCACGCAAGGTAGAGATTTTCGCATGCTTACTGCAGACCGTAATAGTGCTCGGTCGTCATGTTTGTCATAACGATGTTGGCCGAGTTCTGAGCCGGAATGTTGTTCGCTCCGATTGCTCCGCTATATGCGGTGCCGGCTGCTAGCTGTCCGGGAGGCATTGCCTTTGCGTGACCGTCGACGAAGCTCACAACCATGAGCTGCAGGCCGCGCATCGATCCGCCGCCCGTCCATGCACCGGCAGCCTGAACGCCGCGCAGGAACGGCTGATAGAAACCGTTCTGGTTCCAGCCGGCCGCGCAGATGTTGTGGTTGCCTGTCGCACTGCAGTCAGGGGGATCGGCTGCCATCGTCAGGAAGTAGGCGCCCGTGAACCAGTAGTAACCATAGAACTGCTGAGCTACCGGCACGAGGCTCGGATCGTATTCGCTGTCCGAATACTTCTGGGTGAAAGCAACGATGTCGGCCGGCCGGCTGATGGAGGTCAGGCTGCGAGGAGCCACCGTGCTGTACGGTGCTACATACGGAAAGGCCGGGGTTTGGATCAGGTACGGGTTGATGCCGTATTCGGGAGCGTAGAGCTTGGCCGTGTCAGTAGCGAATCCGGCAGGTACCGGAGGCTCGGACGGGGCTTGAGGATCCACGGTCAGGTCGGCACTCTTGGTATAGGGATAGATTAGCAAGGGCCAGGGGATTTCGCCGCCGTAAGGCGCACTGAAACAAACCTGAGCTGGCGCCGCGCAGACGCCGCTGAAGACCGTTGGCATCACTTCAATATCATCGGCATCGCCGCTATACATGATCGAGCCAAGGTCAAGCTGCTTCTGATTGGAAAGGGACGTGGTTCTCTTGGCCGCCGCCTTTGCCTGGGCAAATACGGGGAAGAGAATGGCCGCCAGGATAGCGATGATTGCTATGACTACTAATAGTTCAATTAACGTGAACGCTTTTCTTAACATAAAGAACTCCGAGACATAGAGCCGCTTCTTGCGAAAAAAGGGCCCGGCGCTACTCCCCGACTCCAGATACTGGCAAGGTATGCGCTAATAGATTATACGTAACATAAAGCCAAATACACCAGTGTTTTTGCGGATGTGATTGGGCGCTGGGATACTACGATAGACTGCTCTAAAGGTACGAGATACCGATCGGCCATTGTTGCTATAGATTAACATCAACGCTTCTCTCAGCATATATTTCAGCCAGTTATCGCGCCAAAAGCCCATAAAAACCTCGCTCATTGCCCTCGAAAAGCAGCAAGTGCCTTTCAGTCTTGGCCACTAAAAAAGCTGGTTAGATTTGTCTAAGGAATTAGTGTATTAAGAGTTAGCAGGCATTTCATGCGCTGGCCGATCATAGGAATTCGGCAAAAGGCCCAAGCCAACGCTCGTAGTTTCTCCATTTCGCCTGCGACTTTGTGTGGATCGGCTGCCGGACTTGATAGACGCTCGGAGTACGCACGGTTCGGACGTTTTGGTCGGGGTGAAGAACGGCGTCTTCCCACTCGAGCCCCACAAACGTGAGCATATTGGCGATCGTTAGCTTGGGTTGGCCGGTGATGTCCTCATAGCGCACCGTCATGAACTGCTCGGGAGGAAGCACCTCTTGAAGATGATCGGCGAGGCGCGCATATTCGCGATAGGCGAAGACAATGTCCTCCCTGTCCGAGATGAACTGCAGGCCCGTAGTCATAGGAGTCATCCATATGGATAGGAGCGTGTCCACCGGATGTCGTCGGATGTGGAGCATCTTCGCCGTTGGCAGGATGCAGTGAAGGCCGGCGGCCACGAGCACGTTCAACGGGTTCTTGTCGATGACGCGCCTTACCGACGGATCGCCGCTTTCCAGCGTCGACCGATAAGCCCTCCCGAGACGACTAGCCGCGCCAGGATCGAAGCGGCTCCGGTCGCGGTTGAATACAGATGAGAAGTGCTCGGACCAGAACGACACCTCCCCTGCATCTCGAATTTGGGAATGGCTGCTCAGTATCTGCTCGGTTAAGGTCGTCCCTGACCGGATCATTCCCATCACAAGAAGCAACTGAGGCGCGTCGAGCCCTTCCCTGCTCAACTCGGCGATCCTCTTGGCCGTAAAGAACTGAATCTGGGAGTCGATGTTCGCACGCCACTCGGCACGGTCGAATCTCAATCCGTTCGGCGAGAACACGCTCCTCAGGCGGTTCGCCTCGTCGAAGCAGCTCATTGCACGCTCAAATTCCCCCAGGTCGTCGTAGCACTTGCCGAGAGCATAGTGCAGGGTCTGCCTCTCAACCGCATGCATTGACTCTTCACGAAGCAGGCGTTCCATCGCCTCCACCGTAGTTGCGTCCGCGGGGGTCGCGCGATGGATCTGAGCCAGCATTCCGTACAGCGCATATCCTTTGGGATCGCCGGCCAATTGCACGCGGAGCAAATTCTCCGCCTCCTCGATTCGCCCCGCCGCGACCTCTGACTTTGCGCGTGCAACCGTCAGGGCCGTCTGGTCGCGTTGCTGTAGCTTCGCTTTCTCCCAATAGGGTTCTGCCTTCTCGAAATCGTGTGCTTCCGTGTAGGCCCGCCCGAGCAGAACCACCGGAACCGCCGATGGAGGAACCGAGTCCTCAACTCGCCGCAGAAGTTCAAGAGCCTCGCTTACCTGCCCCTCTTCAAGAAGCACCTCAGCCAACTCCCGCGCAAACTGAGGCTCATATCGCACCTCGAGCGCCTTGCGATACCATTCGATGGCAAGCCGGTTGAGACGGAGTTTGACGAGAAGCTGCGCCCGACCCACAATGTAGTCGAGTTCGTCGGGTCGAACTGCCAAGGCAGCGTCGATCGATTCCAAGGAGTCGAGCCAGCGTCCGCTCAGGCTCTGGGTAATCGAGAGCAGGAAGAGCGCGCGATCATTTGACGGCTGGATCCGGACCAGGCGCCGAGCGTACCGCTCCGGCTTGTCTGGGATGCGGATATGCATGCTAAGCTGGGCAGCCCACCGGAGCGCTTCGGCATGATTTGGGGTCGCCTGAAGCACCGCTTCCATCGAAGAGAGCGCCTCGGGAAGCCTCTGGAGCGCCGCGAGGATTGTCCCCTTCAGATAGTTGGCGTCGGAGCAGTCTGGGTTCGTTCTGAGGACCCGGTCAATTCGCTCGATGGAGTCGTTGAGTCTTCCCGATTGAGCCGTTTCCGAGGCCAGTTTCAGTTCGACCCCGATTTGGCTCTGGGATAGCCGTTTCATGCCGACCTAAAGATAGCACAGGCACGAGGCAGGTAGTCCTACCAGCAATCCCCAGTTCTTGGAGATTCCCCTTGCGAATTCGCAAGGCATCTTGTATCATTGAGTTAATACAATGCCTGAACCCATTCGGAGGAGACGATGCTGCTCCATATAACGACAAGCGAGGGGGTGCCGATTTACATGCAAATTGTCACGCAAATCAAGCACCTCGTCGCGTCGGGCCGGCTTTCTGAGGGCGACGAGCTTCTGCCGATCCGAGCACTTGCGGAGCAGCTTGTCGTCAACCCGAACACCGTCGCCCGTGCCTACCGAGAACTGGAGATGGCGGGGGTCGTTGAGAAGCGACGCACCGCCGGAACCTACGTATCCGGAGCGGGATCTCCACTCGCACGCGGCGAACAGGCACGCATTCTTACCGAACGCATCGACGCCCTCGTGATCGAGGCTCAACACATGAGCTTCTCGACCGACGAACTCATTGAGATGATCCGCGCCCGGGCGGATCATCTCCAACCAAAAGCCACCGACTCAAGCAAGGAACCACGCCCATGACTCCCATCATCGAACTCTGTAACGTGACCAGAAGCTTCGGCGCCAAGTTCGCCTTGAACGACATCAACCTGACCCTCGAAAAGGGAACCGTGCTCGGCCTCGTGGGTGAGAACGGCTCGGGTAAGACGACGCTCATAAAACACGTGCTTGGGTTGCTCAAACCCGACCGCGGATCGGTCAGCGTTTTCGGCATCGATCCGGTCATCGACCCGGTACCCGTACTCGCCCAGATCGGCTACCTGTCTGAGGAGGACATTTTGCCGTCCTGGATGCGTATTCGCGAGTTGCAGCGCTACATGCAGGGGTTCTATCCGACGTGGGACCAGGAGTACGCCGACCAACTGGTTCGCGAATTCGGACTGGATCGAGAGGCCAAACTCATGGGACTCTCGAAGGGACAGCGCGCTCGGGCGGGCCTTATGACGGCACTTGCCTACCGACCCCAGCTACTTCTTTTGGATGAGCCGTCTTCGGGTTTGGACCCGATCGTTCGGCGCGACATCCTCGGCGCGATCGTTCGCACGATTGCCGACGAAGGTCGAACCGTGCTCTTCTCATCGCATCTGCTAGGTGAAGTCGACCGGGTCGCCGATCGAGTGGCGATGATCCAGAACGGCTCAATTCTTTTCTGCGAGAACCTCGACGGCCTCAAAGAGATCCATCTTGAATTGACGGTCATCTTTCCGCAGCCTCGCCCGGTTCGCCCCCGCTTCGACGGAGCCATCGCCGCCGAAGGGGACGGAAAGGAGTGGTCGGTTCTGTTCAAAGGAACGCTCGACCAGGCTCGAGTCGTGGTCGAAGCTCAGGGCGCAACCATCGCCGAGCACCGCCCCGCCAATTTGGACGAGATCTTCGTGGGGTACGCGCGCCCAACTGGGGGCGCCAATTGACCCAGGCCGTCTCGCTTGGAACGAAACTGCGCTCCTTTGCGTGGCCGGTCTGGGGCCGGTCCAATCTTGCCTACAAGATCGTCGGCGGAGTGCTGTTGTTCATCGCCCTCGCCGTTCACCTTCCGGTGACCGACGTGACGAGGCAGATCCTCGCCGAGTTCTACAACCTGACCTTGATCTTCCTTCTGTTTACCGTCGTAGGGTTTGCCCCGTACGGCACGGGGACTCCCAACCCGAACCAATCCACGACCTATCCGACCGTCATGTTCACGGTCCCGATCAGCACGAAGGAGTTCGTGTTTCTGCCGATTTCGATCGCGTTCGGCGGGTTCGCCTGCGCTTGGCTCCTGTTCGTCGCCACCGCCATTCTGCCGCTTGGCATCGAGTATTCCATCGAGTTTCCATTGGTCCAAGCCGCCGCGTTTATCTGCGTGACTCACTGCCTTTGGTGGTTCGGCGTTTGGAAACGAAGCCTGATCCTGATGTCCGCCCTATCGGCAGTGACCATCGGCTTCCTGTCGTTCGAACTCATCTTCGACATGATGCAGCAGTTGCTCTCGCCGCTAGCCAAATTCGCGGCTCCGACGTCGCATGCCTTGATTTCCCATCCGACCGAAGATCTTGTGTACAGTACGATCGCCTTGATCGCGATCCTTATCTCGTTGGCAGTCGCTCCCTACGCGAGGCACCAAGCTCATCTTCGCCGGCCACCCGTCGTAGATGCGTCCCGGCCGAGACGTGCCGCAAATCGAACACCTGTCTTGCCGGCCCTGACGAACGCCATTCAATCTCAGACCTGGTTCGAAGGAGTTCGCCTCGTTTACCTGGCTCCGATACTGACGAGCATCTTCGGCTTGTTCTTTTTCGGCATGGCAACGTTCATGGAGAGCCAGATGCCCGTGGATATGAAGTACCGGCTGGTGGGATCTCAGTACATCCTGTCGCCATGGATGCCGTTACCGGTTCTACTGCTGATCGGCGCCTACTTCGGCTTTCTTTTCGCGCCAGCCGCACCATCCTCCGCTTCGCTCAAAGGCAGAAACCACATGAAAGAGCCTCATGTGAGTTCATTCGTTTCGATCCGGCCGATCACCAGTGCCCAGATCGTGGCTGCACGCTCGCTGGCCGCGGCCCGAAGCAGTCTGGCGACCGGTGCGGTCGTCGCCCTGTTCATCGCACTGGTACCGATCGACGCCGGTTCTGGATCGGTTCGGACCTCGGCACTCGTGAACCTTGCTTCGCACCTCACGATACAAAACGTTCTTCTGGCGATTCTCGTCCTCGCGTCTCTGCCGTTGCTCGTGTGGTGCTTCCAGGCCGGCAACGTGACGTTGGACCTCTTCGGCACGAAGGGCTACCTTGCGACCGCGCTCGGTTTCATGGCTCCCATGATGTACTGGGTCTTCGAGTTCATGGACGGGTCTCAGCACAAGCTTGCCTTTCGCGGCGGACGCAGCTTCTTCACCGATCAACTCATGCACCCGGAGATCATGCGCGGCTTGATCGTGCAGGTGACGGTCGTGGCCGCCCTTTGCCTCATCGGCAAAGCAGCCCTAGCAGTTCGATCGGTGAGTCAGGTCAGGGTGAAACGCCTCCTGTCCGATGCACAATTGAAGCGACTAGCAGCCCTCTGGCTCGGCACCGGCGCCGTGCTCCTTGTCGGCTATTCCCTACTGCTCCCTCCCCAATTCGTGGCGCCGGGTTACTTCGCCCTCTTCCTCGCGCTACTGCTCCCCGTCAATCGCATCCTCACCCAGATCCTCTCCGTCGACTCCAATCGGCACCGATAGCCAAGATCATGCTCACGAAACCCCTATTCCGAAATCTGCGGATAACCGATAACCATCGGTTGACAAAGGAGGCGTTCCGACGCAGAGGTGTGCATTGAGCAAGATAGGAAGCTTGGGGTTTGCGATCTCAGCTTTCGCCTACCCGTACTGGCGCAATCTGCGCACCAGCTTCGCTTGGGCAGGCGTCGCCCTGTTGGCGTTGGGCGGCATAGCCTATTGGCTCCAAATACCCCAATTGGCCGCGGGAACGTCGATCAGTCCAACTATCCAATATGTCATCGGCGCATCTGCCTTGATCATATGTGGCTTAGTCGCAGGACAAACGACTCAATGTGAAGGCATCCTGGGCGGCCAAGCAGGCGGAGGGCTTCTGCCCAACGCCTACATCTTGCCGGTCAAGACGCGAGACTTGGTACTAGCCCCAATAATCATCAGCGCAGTCAGCGCAATCGTGCCTTGCCTGGTTTTTTGGGCTTTCGTCGCTGCCCCGCTTCGATTCCATCTGCCCGTCCTGGTTCCTCTGCTCCTAACGGTCTTAGTTCTCACGTCACTTCAGGCCAGTTCTTGGTTGGCAGGCAACCGGTCGATCGTCGGCATTTTCTCTTCGCTCGTCGCCGGCATGGGGCCGTTCGTCGTTCTCCAGGGTTTTATGAACCACTTGAATGTGACCCTATTGGAGAGTTTGTCCGTTGGGTTCATTGGGCTTTCGGTCTTCGCGGCGGTTTGGGCTGCTTCGTCCGTACGTCATTCCAGTCCCATCGCTGCCAAACCGATTCCCCACCCGGCAAATGCCAGGGGTGTTTCCACTCAATTGCGGTCTCCCGCACCTCCTGCGCTAGCGGGGGCATTGCCAACGCAAATCTGGTACGAGTCACTGCGAAAGACCTATCTTGTCTTGCCAACGATCGCCGTCATTGGCTTCCTCTGCTACTTCGTGCTCGTTGGGATTAACGATCATTGGCGTACCGAGGTTCTAGTGGCGAACGTCAGGGTAGGGCGAACAACTGTGCAGTTCGTGACCCCTATTGTCTTGCTCCTGCTGGGCGCCTTTCTGTTCGCTGCAAACTCACAGGTCATGAATGTGTCGACCAACCCGAGGCTCATGACCGACTACGCGATGGACCCTTTTTTGGCGATCCGGCCCATACCTACTGCCCTCATCCTGGCGGCGAGGCTTCGCAGCAATATCTATGCCGCGCTACTGACCAGCGGAATCGTGATAATTGCGATGGGCGTTTGGGTGGTGCTTCCTGCTACGGACGCTGCCCAAAATGGCACGATCTACAGCCTGGTCTTGGCTCACCTTACGCATCGCGGATGGGGCATGTTCGTCCTTTCCGCGCTTTGCCTGCCCCTCTTGATCTGGTCCAACCTGGCCGGCGAACCGTTCCAGGCCGTTATCGGCAGCTCGCCCAATATGGCGAGGATTGCGCCTTACGTGCTTTCAATCGCTGCCATCGCCGCTGCCATCAGTTGCATGGTCGTCTTCGCCAAGACCCAACCGAGTTCGACGGGCGGCCTTACTCATGCGCTCCTGGGATTCGGGACCGGACTGTTGATTTCCCTAAAGTTCATTTTGGCTATCGTGGCCGCCGCCCGGCTTCTCAAACGCAGATTGGTCGAGCCCAGGGTCCTTGGTCGGTGTGCGGGCCTTTGGTTAGTATTGGCCGCGTTGATCACTCTCGCCTTTTATCAGGTCCTGCCCGAGGGTCGAGTCTCGGCGTTGGCAATCGCGCTAACTGTTCTTCTACTTCTTCCTGCGAATCGAATTCTGTGGCAGATCGTCAGCCTTGACGCGAAACGACACGTGTAGCATGAAACAGCCCCAATCCTTCTTCCAAACGGCGAAAGCGATTGCCTATCCGGTGTGGCTGAGAAACAAACGCACCTACATCGGGTCAGCGCTGGGTTTGGCCGTGACGATTCTTGCCGCGTACGCGGTGCATTTCGGCGCCGATCAAATACCACCGAACCGGTCGGGCGAGGTCGCGCCAACGGTCTTCATTCAATACTTGCTCGCAGTGGTCGTGCTGTTCATTTCCTTCAACCTTGCCGGCAAGGCGATGTCCGTTTGGGAGATGGGTACGACGATGAGCGCGTCTCCGGAAATCCGCGAACTCGTCAAGGCAAGGCAGGCTCAAAACGAGGCGACTTACGGAGCGAAGGGCATCCTTCCGGCCGGCGCCGTCACGTTTCCTGTCTCTACACGCGATCTCGCGCTCGCACCGCTGTTTATCGGAGTGCTCCATGCGACGGCCGCCGCAATCCTGTACGCGGTTTTTGTCGTGCTGCCGCTTCGGCTGCCCATCCCGGTGGTCCTGCCGACCTTGGCGCTCGCGCTGCTGGTGTGCGCTTCACAGGGAGGGGCATGGATGATTGCGGAGCGGTCCGGTGCGGGCTGTCTTTTCACGGCGACTGCGATAGTGGGGCCCATGCTCTTGGGAATTGCCTGGGTGAAACAGGTACCCGAACCGGCTCTGTCGGCGGTAGCCGCGTTGCTCATTGTCTGGGCGATAAGGTCGACCCTCGCGACGGCGCCTCTCATGCGCCATTCGGCCAGCGCCGGACGGGCGTTACCAGTAGACGTGCCGTCGAAACCGACAAGAGACCCGCTCCAGAACGAATCGACCTTCCCTTCGGCGATGAAGGCACAGGTCTGGGCCCATTTGGCCGGGCGTGCCTATATCGGCATGGCCGTGTTAGTGGGAATGCTATGCTTCGTGGTGTTCGTCTACTGCCTGATTAGCGATGCAACGCCGAGCGCTCGCATTGGCGTCGGTGACATTCGAATCGGCACATCCGCACTCCTCTTTCTGCTTTGCCTTCCCGGCGGGATATTGGTCGCCACAATGTTCGCGTCCAACTCACCAATGACGGAGAACATGCCCGGCGGGGGCGGGCCATTGTCCAAAGGAATCAGCGGATTCTTCATCATCCGCCCTATGAGCAGCGTCCGATTTGTTGCGGCCCGACTCATCGCCAATATCAAGTCGACTCTGGCGGCGAGTTGGGTCCTCGCGGCCTGTATGATTCTCTGGCTCCTGGTTCCTGGCCGCGAGAATGGCCGTGAAGGCACGCTTCTTGAACTGCTAGTAGCCCACGCGTCGGTGCGCGGCCTCTTACTCGCCACTCTATGCGTTGGCGGGTATGTCCTAAGCCTCTGGTGCGTACTTGCCGGAGACCCGCTTCGGGCCATTTTCGGGAGAAGGAAAGGCGAATACTACTCGATGGGTCCGATCATGATCGCCGTCATCGGATGGCAATTCATCCGGGACATACCTGGCGGTGAGAATACGCCTACGGCGGTCTTGGTCGCAACTGGCGTCGGCCTGGCGCTGATCGCTGTCAAGGCGGCCGTCGCAATGCTCGGAATATACCGACTGCGCCACCGAAACTTGGTCTCTGTACCCATTCTGGTGAAAGGCGCCGGAGTCTACGTCGGCATCTGGCTCGCGTTCGTCGCCGCCTTCGGCGCCCTGCTCCCCACCGACCAGTTACCTCTCTCACTGATCGCCATCGTCGTCGCCCTCATCCTCCCCGCCAACCGAATCCTGTGGCAGATCCTCGCCTTCGACGACGCCAGGCATCAATAGGCCTCCCTTGGTGCGAGGTTCCGTGCTTCTCACAGCATCCTTTCGCCTGTACCGTCCTCGTGGTTCGTTCCCCCCAAAGGAGAGTATCTGGCGGGCTACGAGACGGCATGCGCGGCCCGGAACCGCGCGCTACGGGGGCCCCAAAAACTAGGCTCTGAATCCGGAGTGGACCCTGAGTTATTGGCGCGGCCGGTGGGACTCGAACCCACTACCTCTTCCTCCGGAGGGACGAGTGACTGGGTTCAAAACAGGCAGTTTGAATCTGAAACATCCCCGAATTGTGCTTGTTAACTCTGCCAATCATCAGTGAGTTTGCCCAAAGATTGGGCAAGCTCCACGGGTGTACTTTGATTCCTTGTTACGGCTTGCGCCAATCTTCGATGGTAAGTTTCAATCCTGCTCTCTTGATGGCCAGAAAGTCTGCTGTGTTCCCAGTAACGAGCGACAACCCAAGCCGAGCAGCAACGGCGGCGATCAAGCAGTCCGGAAGCTCGACCGTGTTCCCTTGGCGTCTTGCCTTTCCCTTAATGCGCGCTGCGGTGAGGTAGTCGTCCTCAATCGGGAGAATTTGTTCATTGTGGCTCAGCCATTCCAACGTCTGCTTGAGTTGCTTGGTCGCCCCCTTCGCCTCCATACCGAAGGCCATTTCGTATGCCGTAACGCTGGTGAAGGTGAATCGGGTGTGAGTCTCCGCGTAAGCATCCCCGTGCTTGACGACATTTGAATCATGTCCTTTCAGATACTCAGAAAGAATGTCCGTATCAAGAATAACATTCGGCATGCCTTAGGCAAGGGCCTGAGTCGATGGACGTCGGCGTTCTTCAAGTGCGATCGCAACAGCTTCATCGAGAATCTTCGCGTCTGCAGGGTCGTTGAACAGTCCCTTGCCTTCCTTTATGAAGTTCCGTTCTGTCGCGGCGGGCTGCGCGCTGCGCAAAATTCTGAGAATGGCTTCTTCCGCACCGACATGCTCGGCAAGCATTACGTGCTCAACCGCCCGAGCCTCCGGGCTGTTATCGGAAATATGCAACTGACGAATGTCAAAACTCATGGGTATCAGCCTCCTTGAAAGACATTATGGCTTCCTCCGCCAATTCAACGCGGGAACCTGCAAGACCCGGGCATGGAGCGGTGGCGTGTGGCGGCGACTCCCGCAGATGATGGGTTGCCCTCTGGTTTTTGCCATCTGATACTACGCTGACTGGATATGAGATGTGAGAATGCGCGCTGATCGTGCCTGACCGCTCGAATAGGTAGCATGAGCGGGCCAACCCTCCTACTACCGTACCTGCTTGGGCGAGCACCAGCCACGGCTCCAAGGATGGACAGAACTCCAAGCACCGCTAGAGTGTTGTTCGGTCGCATTTGAGTTGAAACAGTCGCCACCAAAAAGAGAATAAGAAGGAAGTTGACGACGCGGTGCAGCGTTGGGGCTATTAGTAAGTCACGAGCGCTGCCCTGTGCGGGAAGCGCTCGTGACTTGAACAAGAAATACGCAAGTTACATTGGTAGAATAGCGCGGCAGGTGGAGACGATGAGATACGAACCCACGACCACTTCCTCCGGAGGGAAATCCAGTTAGGTTCAAAGGGTCCAATTTGAATCTACTGACGTCCACGTTAGTCGGCTAACGTCCATCCTATTTGAGAGGCATTTGAGTGACAGGTTGGGTTCTGAGCCATGGTTGACGGTCTCAGAACCGGCCTCTACGGAGAGTTGTCTTCACGTTCGGAGTGCACCATGTTGGAAACTGGAGGCTGCCTTTGTCACCCCACTTTCCAAATCCGGATCTGCGAATAACGACGAAAATCTCGCTCGTCTAGGGTAAGTAGTTCCTCAATTCCATGAGCCAACATTGCTGCTACATGATTGGCATCGTGAACCTGTTTCCCAGAAACCCTGAAATCCTCAACAAGTTGAGTCCAAATCTCATACATCCCCGGCTTATCATCGATAAAAGTAAAGACCGTCGCGATATCGCGCATCGGGAGTTTTGCCACCTCGGGGCTTAGCCCAAAGCCGTTGCTGCTACCTGGTCGGGTGAGAACAGACCATGTCTCGCGGCCTGTTTGAGGTGTATATATGAGGCGGTGCCCCGCATGCAGTAGTTCAGCCACAGTGGCACAAACCAAAGCATATCGAGCATCCTTCGGCGACACAAACCGAAGGAGCACCGATGTGTCTGTGAAGATATCCAAAGGTCTCTAATCGTAAAGTGAGTCCGTGCTCATCGCGTCGTCCTGAAGAGCCGGCAACTGCCCCATCACAGAATTGATGCTCGCCATCACTCTATCCCACTTCGCTTGGTCGAATGGCGTCGGTTGATTGTCGTCCTCAAGCATGATTAAGCGAAAGCGGTCAGTCGGATGCAGCTTCGCATACTCCGATATTTCCGCGCCTGTGCCCTCGATATTTTGAAGAGGAATGCTGCTCATCTTGGTGTCTTCCTCTTTATTCTACGTCAAAGTCTTCGCCCGAGAAGAAACCGACGAGCAAAGCGGACGTAGAGTACTTTCCCAAAAGAGAAGAATCGAGGCTCAGTCTGCGGTTGAGAGACAATTGAGAGACGGTGCCAAATGAGGCGGCAAGACTGGCTGTCCAAAGTTGAATTCAGGTTCAATTTCTGGCACGGCCGGTGGGACTCGAACCCACGACCTCTTCCTCCGGAGGGAAGCGCTCTATCCACTGAGCTACGGCCGCACTTGGTTCTATTCTATCCTACCGCCAAGACTCATTGGCTTCGATTGCCACATTGCGTGCCGCCACAACTCTCATAAGCTTCACGCCATGGCTGGCGACAGGTGCGAAGGAACGCAGAGGAATCGGCTCCCTGCCGGCCTAAAAACGATACCCGCCCGACTACTTCCCTACGGAACGCCGACCAAGCTTGGCTTCGAATCCACCATGCTGTGGCCGTGCTCGATGTAGTGTTCGAACTCCTGAGGGAACACGCGCAGGGCGGCTAAAACCGGCCAGGCGGCGGCGTCTCCGAGAGGACAGAACGAGCGTCCGTCGATCTGGGACGCGACTTGCCTCAGCATCTCGATGTCGCCAGGGCGGCCGTTGCCTTTGCAGATGCGCTCCAAGATCTGGACCATCCAGCGCGTACCCTCGCGGCAGGGCGTGCACTTGCCGCAACTCTCGTTCGCATAGAACACGGCGCTCCGCCAGGCCAGCTTGACCATATCGGTGTGCTCGTTGAAGAACATGCATCCGCCCGAGCCCACCATCGACTTGACCTCGCCCATCTCTTCGTAACCGATGATCGCGCGCTCGACGTCCTCCGCCGTAATCACCGGCACTGAGCTTCCGCCCGGGATGCAGGCCTTGAGCTTGCCGCCCCGAACGCCGCCCGCCAATTCGAGCAGTTCGCGCAGCGGCGTGCCGAACTCGATCTCGTAGTTGCCGGGCTTGTTCACATGGCCCGATACCGAGAAAATCTTCGTGCCGCGCGAGTTCTTGGTCGTAGCCCCCAGCGAAGCGAACCACTCCGCGCCGTTATTGACGATGAAGGGCGCATTGCAGTAGCTCTCCACGTTGTGGATGAGGGTCGGCTTCTCCCATACCCCGCTGATGACCGGGAACGGAGCGGACGGGAACTTGAGTCGCGGCATGCCGCGCTCGCCCATCAGCGAACTCATCAGCGCAGTCTCTTCGCCGCACTCATAGGAGCCGGCGCCGAGATGGATGTAGATGTCGAAATCGATGCCGCTGCCGAGGATGTTCTTGCCAAGCAGGCCTGCCGCATAGGCTTCGTCGAGCGCCTTGCGGAGCATCTTCGCGCCATCCATGTATTCGGCGCGTACATAGACGTAGCCTGCATCGCCTTGAACCGCGTAGCCCCCGATTGTCATGCCTTCGATCAGCAGGAACGGACAGTTCTCCAGCAGTTCCTTGTCTTTGAACGTCCCGGGCTCGCCCTCGTCCGCGTTGCAGATCAGGTAGTGCTGAGTCTTCTTCTCTTTGGGCATGCCGCCCCACTTGAGAAATGCGGGCGCGCCCGCGCCGCCTCGTCCCCTCAGACCCGCTGCCTTGATCGAATCGCAGATCGCAGATCGCTCCATCGTGAGCGCTTTCGCGAGTGCCGTGTATCCGCCCTTTGCCTTGTAGCCTTCGAGCGTTCGAAATGTAGGGTCCTTGGAGTGCTCCAAGAGGAGCTTGTACTCGGCCATGCTATCGGCAGTTTACTACCACACCCATCTCAACGGATACGGGCCCTGACCCCCGACTACTTGTTTTCGACCCAGGCGAAAGAGGTGGAGCGGTTATTTCTCGTCGTTTCTAAGCTGGACGCTTACGACGTCGGCGGCGTACTGAACGACCGTGGATTCCTGGGTGTTTCGAAGCTTTTCCAGCAAGGCATCGATCTGCTTTTCATCGAGAGGCCCGTAGTATTCGCTGCCGACTTGCATCGCCGGCGCCCTATCGCATGTATTCAGGCACTCGACTTCTTCAAGGGTGAACATGCCGTCAGACGTCGTTTCGCCGTGTCGAATTCCCAGTTTCTTAACGAGGTAGTCCCGGAGATTCCATGCGCCGTTGATGTGGCAGCAGAGGCAGGTGCAGATTTCGAGCTTGTGCTTACCGGGTTGATGAGCGGTGTTGTAAAGCGAGTAGAACGTGGCAACGCCTTGCACCTCGGCAAAGCTGCGATCTAGACGGCAAGCCACCTCAGCGATCGCCTCGCCACTCAAGAAGCCACCGTATTCCCGCTGCGCGAGCCACAATCCAGGCAGAATGCACGACTTCTTACTGGGATAGTGCGAAATCAGGGCTTCGAGCTCTTTGACGGCTTGCTCCGAAAAGCGAAGCGTCAGATCTTCCGGCTTCAGTTGAGGGGGGCGCTGATTGGGGTTTGCGAGTTGGATAAGTTCGCTCATGCTTTTCTGCTCGTTTAGCGGTCGATCTCCCCAAGGACGATGTCGATCGAGCCGATGATCGCGACGACATCGGCGATCAGTCGGCCCACCGCCAAGACTTCCAGCGACTTGAGGTTCATGAAGCTGCTTGGTCGTTCGTGCCACCGGTAGGGGCGATTCGTTCCGTCGCTAATGACGTAGAAACCGAGTTCGCCTTTCGAACCTTCCACCGCTGCATAGGCTTCGCCGACCGGCGGCCGATAGCCTTCCGTATACAGCTTGAAGTGGTGGATCAGCGACTCCATCGAGTTGTCGAGTTCCTCTCGAGGCGGAGGTGCGATCTTTCGATCGGCAGTTCGCCAAGCCCCTTCTGGGAGGCCGTCGATCGCCTGCCGAATGATCTTGCAGCTCTCCTTCATTTCGGCGATGCGAACCAGGAACCGATCGTAGACGTCTCCGGTCTTGCCAACCGGGATCGCGAACTCGAAATCCTCGTAGCTGCTGTAGGGGTTGCTCTTCCGCAAGTCCCAGGCCACGCCACTGGCACGCGCGATCGGACCGCTACATCCCAAGTTTAGAGCTTGCTCGCCGGATAGTATTCCGACGTCGAAAGTCCGCTCCTTCCAGATCGGATTCTCAACCAACATCCCTTCGACGACGGCCAGTTCGGGAAGGAACCCGTCGAGGAAGCTGCGCAGTTTCGCTTCAAACCCTTCCGGCATGTCTCCGCGCAAACCGCCCGGCACGATCCAGCTCGGCATCATGCGCACGCCTGAGAACATCTCGAACATGTCCAGGATCAGTTCGCGCTGCTGCCATACATAGAAATAGGGGGTCATGGCGCCGAGATCCAGCCCATGCGTACCAAGCCAAACCAAGTGCGAAGCGACGCGGCTGAGTTCGGCGAGAATTACGCGAAGGTATTGCGCGCGCTTCGGGATCTCGCAGTCCAGCAGCTTTTCAACTGCGAGGGCATGGGCCAGGTTGTTACCGTTCGCGTTCAGGTAGTCCATGCGGTCGGTCATGACCACGCACTTCTGGTATTGCTGATACTCGGCCTCTTTCTCCATGCCGGTGTGGAGATAGCCGATCACACAGCGGCACTTGACAATCGTCTCGCCCTCCAACTCGCAGATCACCCTAAGGACCCCGTGGGTCGAGGGGTGTTGCGGCCCCAGGTTGACGACCATCGTGTTCTCGCCGGTCTTCTGGAAGATCGTCTCGGTCGACGGCATGAAGGTTTGAGAGGACATGGCTGTACTATCTCGCGAGACGCCCCGCTTCAACCGATTCTACCAGCGGTAAGGTTTACCAAGGCACCCTTCGACGCGAATAACGGTAGTTATGGGCTATTCCAGGGCGTATCTGGCAAAGCCATCAGGTCAAGGTGGAGCCGGATGTCTGTCTGGAAACACTGAAGACATTTCCATGACGTGTGCGGTTCGGATTACGGGGTTTCTTGGCAAATAAGCCTCAATTTTCGGGTTCGGCTTCCTCCCCGGGACATTGTTTGCTAGATTGTTAAGGTTCTGACTATTCGGGCCATGTGCCCAACCCAATGGAGGGTTTCGCTCATCTCATGGACAAGAAAAATGCCTTTACGCTGATTGAACTTCTAGTTGTCATTGCCATTATCGCCATCCTAGCCGCCATCCTGTTCCCGGTCTTTGCCCAAGCCAAGCTTGCGGCCAAGAAGACCTCCGACCTCTCGAACGTCAAGCAGCTTGGTCTCGCGACCATGATGTACTTGAACGACTCGGACGGGATCTACCCCATGTGCGTCTACGACACCCAGAGCGTCGCCCTTCAACCGGGTTCGTTCCACGTCGTGGAAACGGTTTACGACGAAGTAATGCCGTACATGAAGAACACGGGAATCCTTCAGTCGTCGGTCAACATGCCCGGGATCGACTTTGGCGGAGCGCCACCCGATATGTCGGTACTCACCCACGTCGGCCTCCTCGGCGCCGGCAACTTCAAGTACGCCTCCTACGCCCCGAACTTCTCCTTGTTCGAGGACCCCGCGCTGCAACTCGGCGTCCTTGGTCAGATCGTGGCCCCGACCGTAAGCGAATCCTCGCTTACGCAGGTAACTCTTACCGTAGCCTTCTACACGGGCCGCTACGTGACCCAAGCCGACCCGATTCCAGATCGTTACACCGGCTACTGCCGGGCGGCATGGCCGAGCGGGCCTACTCAGGTCTTTGGGACGAACAACTTCCCCGGCGACGACGGCTATATGAACGGCATCAACATCGCTTGGGCCGACGGCCACGGCAAGTTCCAGGGGTGGAATTCGAACATTCCGGTCACCTCGCCCTACGGATGCGAGGGAGCCGCCGCCCCTTGCGCGACCTACCATATGCCCTGCGACCTATCCGGCATTCCGGACGGCAGCGGCAGCACCTGGGGCGACTAAGCTCCACGTTCGAACGCCTTGCCGAGCATATTGCCCGGCAAGGCGGCCTTCATGCACCCGGCCCATCATTTCCGTTGCACGATTGCCGGTAAAGTCGTCACGAACCATGGATGCTCGGATTTCTTCACGTATTCTCCTGATGCTCGCGGTAGGATCGGTCTTGACTATGGCCGGAGCGGCATCGACAGATTTGAAGCCCAAAGCCCAAGAGGTATTTCCCGGGATCTGGAGGATTCGGATGGGAACTCCCGAGAAGTTCACGCCTCTCGCGTTCCGAAGCGCCGCTCCCGACAGAGGCGGACTTAACCGGATGCCTAAGGTCTCCGCATCACCGATTCTCCCCGACAGCGTTTCGGCACACCGTAGCGACCGCGGCTGCGAGATCGTCCTTCCTCTCGGAAAGGACGACAAGATCTATGGCCTTGGACTGAACACCGCAAACTTCGAACTGTCGGGCCACCGGGCTTGGGTCGTGCCGTCCGACCATCCCGAGGACGACACAAACGAGTCGCACGCACCCGATCCGTTCTACGTGTCGTCAGCCGGATACGGCGTCTACGTCGACACCGCCCGTTACGCCACGTTTTCGGTGGGAATCGCCTCGACTAAGGATGAGCCGGCCAAGCGTACGGTCGTTATCGACGTGCCTACCGCGAAAGGAGTAGACGTATACGTTTTCGCCGGCCCGAGCACCCTCGAAGCCGTCCAGCGCTATAACCTGTTCGCCGGAGGAGGATCCGTTCCTCCGCTATGGGGACTCGGCATGGCGTTCCGGGGCAAAGGGGATTCCAGCGCGGAGGACGTTCGCAAGCTTGCCAAGTCCTTCCGTGCCGACGACATCCCGTGCGATATCTTTGGGATCGAGCCAGGCTGGCAGACGCAGACCTATTCCAGTTCGTTTGTATGGAACAAGCCTCGATTTCCCGATCCTGACCGATTCATCGGCCAGATGCACGACCTGGGCTATCGGATGAGCTTCTGGGAGCACCCTTTCACCCACCCATCGTCGCCGATTCATGAGGCTCTTAAGCCTTTTGCCGGCAACTACCTCGTCTGGAACGGGCTCGTACCCGATTTCGCCACAAAGGGCGGCCGGGACGTGTTTGTCGGCCGACAGAAGGAGGTTCTGTTCTCCAAAGGGGTCGACTCGCTCAAGATCGACGAGGTCGACAGCCAGCCCTTCCATCACGATCGTTGGTCCTTCCCAGATACGAGCGTATTCCCGTCCGGACTCGATGGCGAGCAGATGCATTCGATGTTCGGCATTCTCGCGCAGCAGGCCCTGCTGCAGCCGTTAACCGACAAGAACCTGCGGACATGGGGTCTCGTCCGCAATTCCCATGCCCTGTCGGCCCCGCTTCCCTACACGCTCTACACCGACAGCTACGATCACAAGTGCTATATCCGCGGGCTTGCCAAGACCGGGTTCGGCGGTCATATGTGGACACCGGAAGTACGCGACGCGTCCTCCGTCGAGGACTTGATCCGTCGCATCCAAACGGTGATCTTCTCCCAGTACGCGATGGTCGATTGCTGGTACATGAAGATGCCGCCCTGGTTACAGATCGACGCCGACAAGTCGAATGCGGGAGTCGTCATGCCGGAAGCGCCGGAAACAACGCGCCTCGTGCGAGACCTCTTCCGGTTGCGTATGAGCCTCGTGCCGTACCTGTATTCGGCCTTCAACGAATACCATCGCGACGGCAAGCCGCCGGTTCGTGCGTTGATTCTCGACTTCCCCGCCGATCCGGAAACGGCGCACGTCGACGATCAGTTCATGTTTGGACCGAGCCTGATGGTCGCCCCGATGATCGCCGGTCAGGCTCAACGGTCGGTCTACCTGCCGAAAGGCGTGTGGTTCGATTACTTCACGGGAGAGCGCCTGGAAGGCGGGCGAAAGATCGAGGTATCGAAGCCGCTGGCGCAACTGCCTCTTTACGTGAAAGCCGACGCGATGATCCCATTGGCCGAACCAGTCGGCCATGTCGGGAAAGATACGACGTTTCGCATTCGCGTGAAAGTCTACGGGGACCATCCGGCCCCGTTCACCCTCTTCGAAGACGACGGCGAAACCAACGATTACGCGAAGGGCGCCCAGAATCGGATCGAGTTGTCGTGGGGCGGTTCATCAGGAGTCGTCAAGCGAAGCGGCGAATTCTCCGGTCGTCGCTACGAGATCGTCGGATGGGACCGGTTGCGTTAGCCAGAATCATAAGAGCCCTCTTTGGTGCGCATATATAAAGCACCAAAGAGGGCATCGGCGTTGCCTTGATTATCTGCCGCCGAAGGGGGGCGGAGGAGAGACTCGATTCGGAGGCGTGCCGCCGGCTGCCGGCCCACGGCCAGGTCCACCGAACCCGCCGCCAAACCCGCCGCCCCTTCGCCCTGGCGCAGGCATCGGTTGGCCCTGTCTCGGCCTCGGCAGGGTGACTTCGGAGAGAATCCGCATGTCGCGTTTTGCAATCTTGAAGATCGTCTCTCCACGCACTACATAAAGATTGTCGGCGTCCATGACGATCTGCTGGATGGCGGGAGGAGGATTTCCGAAGTTCATCATCTGCGGAGTGAACCCCTGCGGACCGCCGAACGGATCCGGGCCACCGCCAAAACCGCCTGGATTTCCGGCAAATCCTCCTCCGGCTTGACCTCCGCCACCAAAGCCTCCTCCGGCTTGACCTCCGCCACCAAAACCGCCTCCGGCTTGCCCGCCGCCACCAAAGCCTCCACCGGCTTGACCTCCGCCACCTAAGCCTCCACCGGCTTGCCCGCCGCCTCCTCCACCAATCTGGCTCGTCGAATGCCCTCCCGGTTGGGCAGAAGCGCTCCGGGCCAGGAACATATTCGGTAATGCAACCACTCCGATGGTCGCGCTGCATACGGCAAACTTTGCGATGAGATTCATGTTTCCTCCGTCGGTTAATGTCGACTGCGTCTTTTCCAACATCATTGTGCAACGCGCCTCTGGATTTCGTTCATGCGAATTGCCCCCGGCAGGTAAGACCTCACTTAGGTTTCTTTACTGGAACGGTTTGGGCTAGATTGGATCTATACGAATGGGACGCGTCCGCCAACCCAACGTGCCTGAATTTTCCTCCGATGCTCACTCTCATTTTTCTCTCGACCGCCTCTTGGACTCTGGGACCCTTTTCCCGTACAAGCGTTCTCAACCCAATCCTCGGTCCAAATCCGGCGGCGTCCTTCTCCTGCCCCATGCGGAAATCGGCCGTCGCATGGGAGCACGATCATGTATTCAACCCAGCCGCCATCTCGCGCAACGGCGAGGTGTACGTGCTCTACCGGGCTGAGGATAACAGCGGGTCGGGAATCGGAGGGCATACGTCACGCGTAGGCCTCGCCGACAGCTTCGATGGCGTTCACTTCGCAAAGCGCAAGACGCCCGTACTCTTCCCAAGCCAGGACATCGCCAAGCGCTATGAGTGGACCGGGGGATGCGAAGACCCTCGAGTCGTTCAGTCGGTGGACGGAACCTATGTGCTTACATACACTGCGTGGGATCGGTCGTTGGCCCGCCTTTGCGTAGCGACGTCGAAAGATCTCGTTCACTGGAAGAAAAACGGCCCCGCTTTCGCCAAGACTCGTTTTCTGGACACATGGTCCAAATCGGGATCGATCGTCACCAAGCTCTTCAAGAACCGGCTAATCGCGACCAAGGTCGACGGGAAATACTGGATGTACTGGGGTGAGGGAACCCTAAAGGCTGCCACGTCGACGAACCTAATCGACTGGAAGCCCCTAACCGACGACAAGGGCAATTTGGTGGAGGTACTGAAGACTCGACCGGGCAAATTCGATAGCGAACTTGTCGAACCGGGCCCGCCCGCTGTCCTCACGTCTCACGGCATCGTCTTGATCTACAACGCCAAGAACGCGGAAAAAGATGGAGATCGTTCGTTGGGAACGGGCGCCTATGCAGCAGGTCAGGCGCTTTTCGACCGAAAGCAGCCAAACCGCCTGGTGAACCGGACGCAAAGTTACTTCCTCAAACCCGAATTGCCGTGTGAAGTGACGGGCCAGTACAAGGCGGGCACCGTTTTCACAGAGGGCCTTGCCGTTTTCAAGGGACGCTGGTTCCTGTACTACGGCTGCGGCGACTCATACGTGGGAGTCGCCGCAACGAAGTAATCGACCGTCAGTGGGTCACCGTCAGGCCAGTGCTCTGCCCCGAGTTGCCGTCGGATGCGTAGATTCCTACCGTCAGCGTGCTCGATACCGCCTTGGTCGTGACCGGAAACGTCACGCTGGTCGCTCCGGCAGGGACGACGACTGAGCTTGGTACTCCGACCGTTCCAGGGACCCCGCTTGACAGGTTGACGAGCCAGCCTCCGGGCGGGGCAGGCGATGCGATCGTCACGGCCCCGGTTGCGCCGATTCCGCCTTGGACGCTGGTGGGGCTCACCGACACCTGGGTGATGAGGTTGGCCGAGACCGTCAGAGTCGCACTCGCGGACGAGTTACCGTCAGTCGCGTAGACACCCATCGTGTAGGCGGTTCCCGTCGCCTTGGCGGTTATCGAAAAGGTGGTGCTCGTCGCACCCGCGGGCACTGTGATGGTGGCAGGCAGCGTCACTAGCCACGGCACCCCGGCCGACACATGAACGAGCCACCCCCCAAATGGAGCCGGAGCCGCTAAGGTCACGGTTCCGGTAGAAACTCCTCCCGCGCCGATCGTCGTCGGATTGAGAGACAATCCCGTCACTCGATCGCCGACGATCGAAAGAGTCGCCGATTTGGCCGAATTGCCGTCGGTGGCATAGATACCGGACGAGTAGTTCGAAGTCGTCTGTTTTGCCGAGATCGTGAACGTCACGGTGGCCGCACCCGATGGGACGGTCACCGATGCGGGCAGACTCACGATGCTCGGGATTCCTGACGATAGGTTTACCAGCCATCCGCCGACCGGAGCGACGGACGCGAGGGTAACCGTCCCAGTTGACGTCCCATTGCCTCCGATTGTGGTCGGATTCAGCGCTAGACTCGAAATGAGGTTCCCAGCCACCGTAAGGGCGGTATTCGCACCGGAGTGGCCGTCCGAAACATAGACGCCAGACGTATAGGTTGTGCCGGTTGCCTTCGCCACAATCGCGAAAGTAGCGCTCGTGGCTCCTGCCGGAACCGTGACGGTCGACGGAATGCTGAACAGCCACGGTATCCCTACGCTTACGGCAACCGCCCACCCTCCCGTGGGTGCGGCAGATTTCAGAGTAACCGTCCCAGTTGAGGTGCCTCCCGCCCCAATCGTCGTCGGATTGAGCGTCAACCCGGTGATCGAATCGGTAACGATGGTTAGCGTCGCACTGTGGTAGATCACCGAATCGTGGGCGCTGATCAGGACCGACAGGTTCGGGCAACTCAGTTGAGTTGTGACCGCGAAGGTCGCGCTGGTCGCGCCGGCGGTAACCGTAACCGAGGTTGGGACGCTCACGAACGTCGGATTCGCGCTCGTGAGGTAGACCGTCCAACCACCGACCGGAGCCGGTCCCCAAAGCGTCACCGTACCGGTCGAACTGCTTCCTGCATGAACGGACGTTGGGTTCAACGTAATCGTGTTCAGGGCATTGGAGGCCACCGTGAGGGTCGCGCTTTGAATCGTGGCGCCTATCGTCGCCGTGATCTGATTGGTGAACGGCACCATGTACATCTGGGAAGTCGATGCTGCGAAGGTCGCACTCGTCGAACCGGCAGGGATCGTGACGGTTGCAGGGACCGTTACGTACGCCGGCCATTGGTTACCCAATGTGACCACTGTGTCGGTACCGAGGGCTGCGCCTAAGGTCACGGTTCCCGTCGTCGAAGATCCGCCCAGGATCGTCGATGGGTTCAGGTTCAAGGCAAAGCCGCTTTCAACCGTCAACAACGCGGTCGCGTTTACTCCGCCGGAAGTCGCCGTGATGATCGAAGACGCATTCGCGGCAACGACCGCAGTTGATACGGTGAACGTCGCTTGCGTCGCACCTGGCGGTACGTAAACAAAGGCTGGAACCGAGGCGGACGGATCTCCACTCAGCAGCGTGACGATATCTCCACCCGACGGCGCCGCCGATGCAAGCGTTACGGTTCCGGTCGAGGAGTTTCCGCCGACTACCGTTGTCGGCGATAGGCTCAGCGTGCCCACGGCTACTGTGTTGACTTCGGTTCCGACCGCATACACCACGCCACTGACCGAACTGGCATAGAGCGCGCCGTCTGGGCCGATCGCGGTTGAGCCGTAGAAGTGATCGCTTGGGTTGTATGCACCGTAGAACGTGCCAGTCGGCGAAAACGCATAGACTCCGCCCGTATAGCCTTCGACGTAAATCGTGCCATCCGAGCCTATGGAGGGTGAGCCGTAAAGGGTGTCGGTTGTGGTGTAGCTCCACTTCGACGAACCGTTGGCGGAAATCGCATAGACCTGGCCGTATCCGTCGGCGACATAAATCGTGCCGTCTGAGCCGATGGCGGGAGCGCCGTAATAGAATCCGCCCGAATTGAAGCTGTCCCACTTCGCGGTACCGCTGGGGTTGATGGCGTAGACGACGGCGTAAGTGCTTGCCGCGTAGATCGTGTTATCGGGGGCGATGGAAACCGAACCATAGAACGGCTCGCCGCCAAAATCGCTGTAGGTCCAGTTAACGGATCCGGATGGCGAGATGGAATACACCTTGCCCGATGCGCCGGCGACGTAGATGTTGCCGTTCGAGTCGATCGCGGGGCATGCGCTGTCGAACGAATCGCCAGTTGCTACCGACCACTTTGGCGAGCCGCCTGAACTAATCGCAAAAACCCCTCCGCTGGTTCCCGCAACGTAAACTGTTCCATCGGTCGCGACGCTGGGAGCGCCGTAGAAGACGTCTCCGGTTGCATATTTCCACGTCACTGAGCCGGAAGAGGAAATCGCGTAGACGTTGCCCAAAGCTCCTGCCGCATAGAGCGTTCCATCCGAACCGATGGCCGGCGAACTCTTGAACGAGTCTCCGGTCGCCGTGTAAGCCCACAGTCGTGTGCCTGAATTGGAGATGGCGTATATCGACCCGACGAGACCCGCCACATACACCGTACCGTCCACTCCAATCACCGGCGAACCGAAATAGAAGTTATCGCCGGTCGCGTTGCTCCAACGAAGCTGACCGTTGGAGCCACCGCTCGTGCCGAGCCCTGAATTTCGGTTGTCGTTCTGGAACTTGGGCCAGGACGAGCCGACTTGATAACTGAATGGCCGAAATCCAGCCGCCTCGTGACCAATATGTCCGACCTTGGGCGCATGAGAGATGCGCTTTCCAACCTGGGTTGGATCGACGTTCGCGGGCGCCAAGAAGGCGGCCGAAAGAAGAGACAAGAGAATCGCAATCCGTGCGGAATTCAGCAAAGCATCTCCCGATAGATAGAAGAACCACATTCTTCTAAAAACTCATCCTAACAATATCATTACCGACCCTTTATTTATGGGGAACCGATTGCTAATACTGGTGAAACTACGGGCACTTTGAACCAGGGGCTTCGGACGTCGCATTGGGTCAGTGGATGCAGACGACTTTATCGAGATCTAGCCATTGGCAATGTACGGGCCGATAACCGGTTAACCGAACAACTACCCGGTCGCTATTTCCTTTTGAAGATCAGAACACAATCGTGGCCCGGGATCTTGAACTCGGGAAGGCTGAACCTGCGGACGGACATCGTTGAGTTGGTCGTGTTCCCGCTATCAAGGTCGAGAGTCGTCAAGTTATAGTCGCCATCGCCGATCGAAAGACCGGTCACGGTACCCGTGACGTCTTTCAGTCCCGCCGCCGCCGTAAGGCGCAGCAGCATCCAATCCGACTCACCCACTCCGATTCCCGTGGCCTGGGACCCGGCTCCAGTTACCGTGAAGTCGGCGATTCTCGCCCAATCTGCCCCGTGATTCTCAACACGAAGACTCACCGGTCCGGCAGGAAACGCGGCCTCTAGCGGATCGGCCGGCACGTAGGTCTTGTCCTTGGCCGGATAGGCCGTTTCCTTGACCAGCGCTCCGTTCACGAAGATGCTGATTTTCGCTCCTGCTTGAGCGATCTCGGCCAAGCGTAAGGTGAGTTTGCCTGGCTGCTTTGCAGTGAACTGAAGCGTGATCGGGCCGGCGCCCATGTCCTTATGTGATCCGTCCATGCTCTGGAAGAAACCGGGAAGCTTGGCGAGCCGATCCGGCGTCAATTCGTCCGGCAGTTTGAAGTGGGAGACTTCCATTTTGTCCCATCCCCCACCTGGACCGAACGTCAAATCCCCACCCCCTGCCGTACTCACACGGACGGTGAGCGGCTTGGCGTTAGGGTGTTTGGCGAACTCGCTGAGGTGGATCACCTCGGCGGCGTTCTTGAACTCGCCGTATAGATCCATTGGACCCACTTCGTCCCACGACCAGAACATCGCCGGACCGGCTTGGTTGGCGGTTATACCGCCATAGATCCCATCGCGGACACCGGCTCGAACTGCCGCCTTATCGGTTGTCGGGGGACCGAACTCGCCAAAGAAAGCCGGTTTGTCCTTGGGCAGATTGGCGCCCGCAACCGCATTAAGCACGTTCGAAGGATAGGTATGCGGCTGATAGTAGTCCATCGATTCGTAGAGGCCCTTCCGCTCGATCGCCGAACTAGTCGTGATCATGTGCCCATAGGGATCGATGGAGCGGATATAGGCAGCCATCTCCCTATGCCAAGCCTCGATGTCCGCCCATCGGTCCTCATACCGGGCGTCCACCCATTCGACTTCGTTGAACAACTCCCATGCAAAGACGCTCGGAGAAGCGCCGTAGCGGGCTACCGCATACCGCAGCCACATCTTGGTTCGCCGCTTCGCCTCGGGGTCCGTAAAGAAGTCTCCGGCGTCCTTCAGAAAGCCGCCGTTGGCGGCATTCCATGGATGATCGGGCCAGTTTGGATTGACCTTCGAAGTAAACAGGCCGTGGTGGAACAGAACGAACTGGAATTCGATCCCGCTCCGCTCGCACTGGTCGACGATCTCCTGCCAGGTGTCCAGGGCCTTTGGCCAGAGTTGTCCGGGCAACGCTTTGGCAGTGCCTTGCGGCCACCACGGGTTCTTGCCGTCCCAGTTGCATGCCCAGATCCGGCTCCACGTGATATCGTTCTTGCCCATTAGGGTGAGTTGCTCGATCAGCGTCGGTGGCCCATCGCCCTGCCATCCCAGGTTGAATCCGATCGGATAGAACGGTGTTCCGTCGTCATAGCGAAATCGGTTTGTTGCCTCGGTGTCTGGATGCACGTACCCGTGCTCAAGCGGTCTGGTGACGTTCAGCAGACCTTCTTGCGGCTGCTCGAGCATCTTCTTACCGTTCCGAATCAGGGTGGCTTTGTAAAGGCCCTTGACCGGCGCTACGATCACTGCTTTATAGCCCGCGACGCCGTCGTAGTATGCGATCCGCTCGATGGGCGGTCCCGAGGGTCCGGTGAACTGGACACGAACATCGTTCTGATCCGGATCGTATGGGTTGCCCCCGAATTGAACCTGAAACGTCGCGATCGCCGGCCCAAACCAGGCCTTCGTCGCCGCAGACCGATGAAGGAGCGTTGCCACGAGAATCGCCGTCAGCACCATGCCCCTACTTTACCGGGCCACATGAACGGTCAACCTACTTTACGGAGACTCGGATTGGCGTGGCGTTGTCGACTTTGCGCCACTTGCCGGTCAAGGCATGCAGGAAATGACCCCCGTGGCCGGAGTGCCCAACGAGTAATACCCGTCCGCTCGCGAATCTACGATTGAACTCGTCGATCGAGGCCTGCACTTGAGCCATGCCAGATCGGTAATCGGGCGATACCGGATACCGATCTTCACCCGGCATTAAGTCGAACAAGCCGACAACGTCGGACGGCAGTTTGACTTTGCCCCCGTAGGTGAACCGGGTCGGCTTGGCGTCTTTGGGGCGGCGGCCAGTGCAGCACTCGTAGAGTAAGGGCCAAACGGTAGCCCGCCGGTGGGTAGCCCGCAAGTACGGTGCGATCGTGTAGAGGGCTCTCGGCGAGGGGGAAACGAGGATCCGATCGAAAGGCGCCTCCGCCTTCAGCTTGACCGTCAGGTCATCGACCTCTCGTTGGCCCTTCTCCGAAAAGGCGTTCAGCGTCTTTGTGTTGTAGTGCCCAGTCGCATTGGCGACCGTCTCCCCATGCCGGACGAACACCAAGTCGGTCGGACCGACCAAAGCGACGACGAACGCAACCGCCAAAACCACTCGAGCAGGGTACCCGCCGTTATTCGACTCGTTCCGGAAGAAATCCGCGATTTCGTTTGGCAGGGTTGGCAGGTATCGCTTCGCCCTGTAACCATGGGAGGTCCTTGCGACACCTGTTAACGGGTGTGGTATGGAACGACGGCGCGCAGCGTAATGACTGTTCGGTCGAGAGGCTCAGATCTCGAGTTTGCCGATCAGTTCGTCGTGCCCGAAGTAGAAGTGCTGCGAGTATTGCCCCGGCTTTAGCCAGATCAGAGCGGTGGGAAGACCTCGCAGCACGAAACTCGCCACCGATTGCCCCTGTTCCGGGGTGAGCGGTTCGCCGTGGTGTTGAGTAATGATCAGGTGGAGGAGATCCTCTTCTCCCTCGAATTGGTAACGGAAGTCGCCGACCGTTCCGGAAAAATCGTTCTGTTCGACTCCGATCGAGATGAGCGCATAGCGGTCGCTGGGACGTTCGATCGTCGGATCGAATTGCGGGAGCTTGATCGTGCGGTTCACCTCGACATAGTCAAGGATCCTCTGCATCACCTCGTCGCGTCGCCCTTGTTCCTCGGGCGTTGGACTGAGTGACGTGTGGGTAGGCATGCCCTTATTGTGGCTGGATTCGGGGTTGCCGGACTGGAATCCGGCACGAAACAAACTGGCGGAGCGGGTGGGATTCGAACCCACGATCCGGTTCAACACCGGATACGCGATTTCCAGTCGCGCTCCTTCGACCACTCGGACACCACTCCGCGACGCAACTATTATGGCCTAACCGGAGATCGCGACAGCGCCTAATTCGGCGAGACCGCGATAATTCGGGGAGCGATCGGACACTTCCACTCGCCGGCCCGCCTTTAGCGCCATCTTCGCAATGCGCTCCATATTCCCTCCCTCGGAGACTTGCACGAAGCATAAACGGCGGGAAAGACAGCCGACCAAACGGTCCCTCACTTGGTTGTTGATTCCGACAAACCCCGCCTCGGGGCGGAATGGGCTAACCACCAAATCCGTGCTCGGGTCGAATTTCTCGCGCCACAACATCGACTCGTGCATCGTCTCGTTCTGCAACTCGGGTCCGAGGGCGGTGTAGAGTCCGCGGTCGAGACAGAGAATCCGCGGCGATCCCCACCGCAATGGAACGATCGCCGACCGCTTGTACTCGGGCCGGTCATGGCCGGTTACGAGCACTTCGGATTTCAGAACTCCTTCTTCCGCCAAGGTTTCGATTTGATTCAGATCCGCCGGTCGAGCATTCCGCGAGGACAACACGCAAAATGTGCGAGCGGCCAGGAGTTTGGTATTCCCGTAGAGAAACAGGATCCCGGGCGGATCGGGGTCCATCTCCTCAACAAGTGCGGGATAGTGGGCGTCCGCAGACGAGATGAGCGTCACTCCGAGCGCAGAGAGCTTCTTCTCGATCGTAAGCGTGTACCGAACCCGTGCCTCAGGGGCTTCGGACAGCGCCTTTGCCGCCTTGGCGTTCAAGCGATATTCCTCTCGAAATGCCTCCGCAGAAAGGGCCAAGAACTCCTCGGCAGTTCGGCCCAGCAGATCGTTTCGCGCCAAGATGCGCGTCACCGATCGGCCGCCGATGCCCGGCGTCATCGCGAGATGAAGAGCGAACGATCGACGGGAGAGGCTCATCCTCGCCCCGCAACCAACGACGCGGCTTTCAGGAGAATCGAGACCGCTCGGCCTCCAGACCGATTCATCTCGTCAACGACCTCCTCATGCGTCAAGGGCGTCTTCGAAATCCCAGCCGCCAGGTTGGTGACGATCGCCAGGCAGCCGTACTCGACTTCCGCCTCTCGCATGAGGATCGCCTCAGTGGCTGCCGTCATTCCTACCAGGTCTGCGTGGAGATTCTTGTACAAATCGATCTCGACCGGCGTCTCGTATCTCGGCCCGTTGCCACAAAGATAGACCCCTTTGGGCTGAACGGCCTCGCCGACTTCCGAGGCCGCCCTCAACAAAGCGGCGCGCGCATTCGGTCCAAAGGGGTCTGTGAAATCGCGGTGAACGACTTGGCGATCGAATAGGGTCAGATTGCGGCCGGTGAAGTCCAGAAAGTCGGAGCAGACAACTAGAGTCCCCGCTCCCCAATTCGTCCTTAGGCTGCCCACCGCCGCCGTCGAAAGGCACGCATTCACACCCAACTGCTTCATACCAAGCGCCATCGCGCGGTAGTTCACACGGTGAGGCGG
>JARLGV010000098.1 GCA_031292555.1 Fimbriimonas sp. | reverse complement strand
GAGCCCGACTGATCGCCCTCGGCCACGTTCTGGTGTTCGAAACGTTCAACGTACGGCGGGTGCTAGCCACTGATCCTCCACCTTACTGTCTCCCAAACCCGCCCTGACAGATCATCCGGATCTCTCATGACGTTACGATCTTGCGTTGGGGCGATGGCACCATCACCGACTGATCCGCAAGGGCTGCGGGCTTTCGAAGCCGTTGAATCGACGGAGAGCTGCGACGAATCCGAAGAATCGTACAATACTCGAACGTAAGGGAGAGTTGAAGCAATGGCCAAGGCCCTGGACATGCATACGGAGCAGACGGAGATACTAGCGAGAATTGTGAGAGCCGAAGAAAGGGTCCAAGCGCGTCTTGTTCGAGTCACTCGCCTGTTGGGAAAGGCGCAGATTCCCTATGCGGTCATCGGCGGGCATGCTGTCGCGGCCTGGGTGGCAACTAAAGATGAGAGCCTGGTAAGGGCGACTCGCGATGTCGACGTGTTGGTCAAGCCGGAGGATCTCGAGCGCATCCGCGAGGTACTTGAGAAGGATGGCTTCGTCTATAGGCACGTAGCGGAGATGGACATCTTCCTTGAAGACAGAGACGCCAAGGCGGGAGACGGCGTCCATTTAATCTTTGAGGGGCGAAAGGTTCGCCCGGATCACGTACTTCCTGCGCCCCAAGTCGACGACTCGGGAATCGGCGAGCTGTTCAGCGTGATCCCGCTCGAATCGCTTGTCCGCACCAAGCTCGTTGCATGGCGAAGGAAGGACCAAGTTCATCTTCTTGATCTACTTGGCGCCGGCGTAATCGACCCATCGTGGCCCCAACGGTTTCAAGACCCGCTCCGCAGCCGCCTTCAGGAGTTGATTGACAATCCAGAGTGAGGATATGCGGCGAAAGTTTGGGCGGCCGGGACGTGCACGAAACGTCGACGATGAGGCGGGAAGCACCTTCCCGCCTCATCACCTAGCTTCAGATCTTCAGTACACCTCCTGAATCCGCGGATTGAGCTCCGCCGGCGGACACCGTAACGCTGACCGTGCCGCCGCTGGGGATGAGGGTCACGGAATAGCCGGCTCCCGGCGTCAGGCCGGTGACATAGATGTTCGCGGTGTTCGCCGGTACCGAGAATGTGGTTGATGACACGCTCATCCCAAAGTCGGACTTGAATATCACGGCGACGTTGCCGACCAAAGCGCCGACACACGCGTCACCGGAGGACGACTGGACCAGACTCACCGGCGCGCGACTTGCTCCGGCCGAAAGCCCCTGGTACACATTCAGGAACAGGCAGTTCTGTGGCTTGCTCGTGTCCTCCGACGTCAACCGGTACGCCATCGGCTCCATAGCGGCAAGCTGATTGCTCACATTTCCTAGGACCGCAGAAGTGAGGGTCGCATTCAGCGGCAGAATGGCATCGAACGCCAACAGCTGACCCCCAGGGGTCGTGATGCTGGCAGATGCGCCTGCTATCGATGGCTGCGCCGGGACGCACAGGTTGGACCGCTTCGTGTGGCCGCTCGTCTTCGATGTAGCCTGCTCCAACGAGACGACGATGCTTGGCTTCAGGTACAAGACCGACCGACTTGCCCGTGCCACATCATTGGAGTTGGTCGAGGCGTTGTTATAGAGCGACGCCGCGTCCGCCTGCACGTAGGTGTAGCCCGGACTGAAGCTATGGGCCGACGATTGTGGCAAACCTGACGGCAGGTAGCCAAACTGCGAGCCCAAGCCCAGTTCGTCGATCCATTGGCCGAAGTTGGACGAGCCTGTGTTCTCAATAGTGAGCGTGTTCTGGTTACCCGAGGCGCCGACCAAGTCGCCGTAACCTGAGAGCGGCTTGAAGAACCACTCACCACCACCGTAGAGTGCGATACTGTTTGCATCGCTATGCTGGTGGTCGATCGAGTCGAAGCTGCACTTGCTGAAGAACCAGAATGCGTTCGGACTCCAGGCGGTTCGAGAGACGGACATGCCCAAGCCTGAGTCGAACAGATCGGCAGGCACCAACCCGTGCGGGTCAACGTTGGCGACGAAGTTGGGATCGGTAGCCATGTAGTAGAAGATCGCCAGCGAAGGCGCAGAACCGTTGATGCAGGATTGGATCTTGTAGCTTTGGGCCGGCACTCCGCCGTTTGCCAGGTTGTCGATCATCCAGCGGATCTTCCCGTAGCGCTGCATGTCTCCCTTGTTGTACGCCTGCATCGCCAAAGGACCGAGAACGCGAACGTAGTCGGAGTTCTTGTACGTGTCCTGGTCGCCAAGGAGAATCGGCAGATAGCCAGGGCCGATCCAGTTCTCTTGCACCGCTTGAGCCGGGCTCAGCACGTGCATGTAGCCATCGAGGAACTCATGGTCCCAGAACGACTCGTTGATCATATTGGAAGCAGGGCCGTAGACCTGCGCGCCTTCGATGCCGCACGTTTGGAGGGCGAGAAGTGTCATTGCCACCGCGCGTTGACTGACCTCTCCGTAACCCAGCCCTTCGGGCGAGATTCCTCCCGCTCCATCCCCAATCTCGAATTGCCGCGTTTGGTACAACCATGCACCCAGCGAGTTCCCGACGAAACGGCGCAAGGTTCCTGCCGGGGGGGCGCTGGCCAGAGACGGCACGTCGTCGACGGCGTCCAGAGCCATCGAGAGCAGAGCGACCTGCCGCGCATGATTGCAGAAGTAATTGTTCGTCGACCATCGAAGCTTTGCCTTGTCGGCCAGCAACTGCGGATCGAGGGTGACGCCGATGGGCGTCGGATGGGCGGATGTTGGGACGTTGAGGATTTCCTGGATCCAGCGAAGGAACACTGCCCGGATCTTCACCTTTTCATCGGGCTTAAAGGTGTCGTAACACCAGTCGACTACGACGGGAAAGCTCTCGCCCCACCAACTTGCTCGATTGAATGTGGCAAAGTCGGCGCCGCGAAACGGTTGGCCCGCCGCTTGTCCCAAGGCCGCCTGGTTGATCACCGTCATGATCAGGGTGTGAGCGCGATTGGCGTAGTCTGTGCGAGTGTTCGAGTCCGGATGTATCAAAGACATGAACGCGAACAGTTCGGCGTATGCCTCGTCAGGGGTCGGGGTGGAGTTGTCGCCGGTGTCGCCGATCTTTCCGGCATCCATCGTCGCCTTCGCGCCCGTCGCCAAGCTATCGATCTGGACGAACAGGTCGTTCGATGGCAGCGCCCGATTCCGCATGGCCTGAACATCCTGCGCGCCGCGCAGGAAGATCCGCGGATGGCCGGCCATAGTGCCGGTCGGCGGGTCGATCGCTGGCGGGTTCACGAAGCCGTTGCCGCCGCTCCCGCCGCCAGAGTTTCCTCCTCCGCCGCCGCCTCCTCCCCCTCCTCCGCCGGCGCCTGAGTCGACTACAAAGTCGGTCGACGTGGTTGCATTGCCGTTAGGAGTGCTGATGCTGATTTTCCCGGTCGTGGCGCCACTCGGTACCGTCGCGTTGACTTGCCAATCACTGACGACTTGAATGGTTTGACACGACTTGCCGTTGAACATGACCATCGAAGTCGAGCCTAGATTGCTTCCGGCGATGTTGACGATCGTCCCGACCGGACCGTGGTTGGGGTTGTACGATGCGATGGTAGGAGGCGGACCGAGTACCTTCCAATCGCTCGAGGTCGAATAGCTTCCGTATAGGTTCGTGATCTTGATCTTGCCGGTGGTCGCGCCGACCGGAACCGCGACTTTGATGTACCAGGCGTTTTGGACTTGGATGGAGTCGCATTTGGTATTGTTGAAGTACACGGCTGTTGCGCTGCCCACATTGTTGCCACCTATTGTGACGATGGTGCCAACGGGGCCTTGGCCCGGGCTTGCGCTACTGATCGTGGGACTTTGAGCTTGGGACAGTGCGGCCGCCGCGACGAGCAGCAGCATCGCACCGAATCGTCTGCTCGCCGTTGAGCTTGCGTTCGTGAGGTTTGAATTCATAGGGTTTCCTTCGGCAGTTGTAGATGGCCGATGGAGCAAAGTATTGGTATGGCCCGTTACGCCAACGATGACAAGATGGGCCTGATCACCGTTACTGCGCCTGAATCGAGGGGAAATCTATGATCGAAGCCCGCCTTTTTGGCTCATTCCAAGTACGAATCGATGATGTCGAACTCCCGCGGCTACGTTCGCGAAAGAGCTCGCTGCTCTTCGCACTGTTGCTGCTCAACGCCGATCGCGAGGTAGAACGAGACTACGCATGCCAAGTGATATGGCCCGAATCGCCGCTTGAGAAGTCCCGCTTGAGCCTACGGCAGAGCCTTAACGATCTGCGTAAGGCGCTTGGAGCGGAGGGCGTCCGGCTTTCTGCACCAACGTCGCGCTCCCTCCTGTTCGAGAGTTCGAACTGCGATATCGATACGCGGACGTTCGATCGGCTCGCAGATCAGCCGTCCATCGGTTTGGAAGAAATGGACCGGTTCACTGGACTCATGGTGAGGCCCCTGCTGGAGCAATTCCAGTCGGACTTCGTAATCCACGAACGCGAACGCAGAGTTAACCGCCTCATTGACCGGATCGAAGCCGAATCCGCTCGTGCAATCCGCGAAGGCTCTGCAATCCATGCCGTTCGCTGGACGCGATACGCTGCCTTGACGACTCCGCTATCAGAATCGGTCTGTCGGCTTCACATGGAAGCCTTGGCCGCAGTTGGAGACCTTTCGGAGGCGATCCGGTTCTACGGCGAGTTCCGCCTGCGGCTTTGGCGCGAACTTCACCTGGAGCCAGATTCCGACACGGTCAGACTGTACCGTGCCCTGAAGGATCGCGGCCGATCCGAATCCGAGGTTCCGGCCCTTACTCGCCGTACCGTTCGACCTTCCAACCGCCTCATCGGTCGATCCGGCGAACAGCGTTATCTTCGTTCGTTGCTGGAGGAATCGCACCTGATAACCATCGTGGGTGCAGCCGGGATGGGTAAGTCGCGTCTCGCGATGGAACTCGCGGTCACCGAGTCGTACCCCTTCGTCTCGTTGGCGCCGTTGACCGTCCGAGAGCTACTGCCCGACCACATTGCGCGAGAATTGGGTCTATCCGTCAAGGACGGCCTGAACGCAACCGAAGCCCTCATCGCACATCTCTCTACCGGGCCGGAAGTCATCGTTCTCGACAATGCCGAGCACCTCATCGACGCCTGCGCGACGTTGGTCCACACCCTCCTGTCGCGAACGGACGAGACGAAGCTGATCGTGACATCGCGAGTTCCTCTAGGCATTCCCAGGGAGCATGTCTTTCAGTTGAACCCCCTGAATACGCAGCCGGATGCCAAAGGCTCGTCGCCCGCTCTCGACCTTTTCGTTGAACGGGCACAACGTATCGCGCCCCAGCAGCTTAGCCTCAGTCGCGATCTGGCTTTGTTGAGGCAGATCTGCGCCGGCCTACAAGGCATCCCTTTGGCCTTGGAGCTTGCCGCAGCCAGATTGCGTACCGTCAATCTCTCGCGCGTCGCCGAAATGCTGGACGATCAAATGAAGCTCCTCCGGACGGTCGACAGGACCCGCCCGGATGGACTCCACACAATGGAATCTGCAATTCGCACGAGCTTCGAGGCCCTGGGCGAAACTGACCGTCGTTTGTTCCTACGCCTGAGCATCTTTCCGGCGCCTTTCACGGTCGAGTTGGCAGAGCGCCTTTCGACGCTTCTGGGCGACGACGATTCCGATGAACTGCTTAACGGACTAGGCGTCCTGGTCGATGCATCGCTGGTATTCGTCGCGCCCGAAACTGGCGCCGACTTTCGCTATGACATGTTCGAGGCAATCAGGCAGTTTGGCCGCGCCGAACTGCAGCGGGTCGGAGAAATGGCGAAGGTGGAGCAAGCGTTCGTGGATGACATGTTCGAGCTCACGCGAGCCGGATTCGAGGGTCTCGGCACGAGCGACCGTCCGCATTGGATGGCGGTAATGGCAAGCGAGAGCGCCCACTGGCGGTACGCCCTGCGTATCTGTCGCAATGCCGACCAGTACGCGCAGCTTGTCTTCAACGTCGCCTCCTTCTGGGGGATACAAGGACTTGGACGAGAGACAGCATTCTGGCTCCGCAAAGTGATCGAACGTCGCGAAGAGACCTCGCTTGTACGGCTCGCCCGAGCGCTCGCCGGGCTCGGCATCTACCACTGGGAGCAATGCGAGACAATCGAAGCAGAACGCAATGCCTGCGAGGCGATCGAGGTAGCAAGGCAGTCCGGCGACCGCGACGTTCTCTCCCGTGCCCTGAACACGTATGCCCTTGCCCTACGGCAGGCGTGTCGTTTCGAAGACGCGTATTCGGTAGCAACCGAGGCCATGGCGGTTGCGCTGTCGCTGGAGGGTTCACGGCTCATTCCAACCTTGCGCGGCAACCTTGGGCGGTGCGCCATTCTCGTTGGGCGTTACGAGGAGGGCCGGGAGCACTTGATGGAAGCACGTGGGCAGTTCGAAGCACGTGGACTGCCCAAAGAGGTCTCATTCTGCGACTATGGAATAGCAGCCTCATTCTGGAGGGAAGGCGAATGGCGCTTGGCGAAGGCGTGTTTTGAGCGCGCCATGCCGGTGATGATCGCGCAAAAGGATCTGGTCAACGCTGGATGGGCGTTTCAAGAGTTCTTCCTAATGTGTTTGTCTTGTGGTGATGGCATTGGCGCGGCTCATGCCTTGGGCATCGTGCGCATGCTGGAAGGTCAAACCCGGTGGAAGATTTTGCATTCCGGCGACGGATCGACCGAGCGGCTGGTCGACGAGGCCAGGCATGCGCTAGGCATCGTGCACTGGGACTCGGTTCTGGCCGAGACCAGGAATTGGGACCTTCCCCGGGCAGTTCAGTGGGCATTTAGCTGGCGGGCACCGGGAGGGTAGCTACGAATGGGGGTTTCGCTGGGCGGGTGCTTCCTAACCGCGGCGAATGCGGAGGAAATGCGGCGACTCGGCGGGAATTAGGTGTCTCCTCTTCTATGATACATCAATATCTAAGGTAGTGATGCTCAAAATTGAGGTTACTAACTCAATCGGGTCGGTCATCGTATCAGACACCGTTCACGACCGATCGGCGTCCATCGCTCAACCCAAGGCACTCTTCACTGACCGGAATGCGTATCCGACGCCGACTCCTCGGGTGAGAGGGTGGCTTCGACGATTTTGTTGTTGGGGCTCCAGACGATGGAGGCGAGGAAGCTGCGCTTGCCGGATGTGACGCGATAGCTCAGGAAGGTGTCGACACCTTGGGGCTTCGCTCCACCAAAAGTCATTTGGTCGATGGTCTTGAGATTTTGCCAGATCCCGGGACCAGATGCCCGCGACCTTGCCGACTTCATCGGTGCGTAAGTCTCGGGCTCCAACAGCGATTCGTCGGGGTTGTTTGCGGCCAAGGCGCCGATCGAGAGCATAATTCGATCCGTACGTTTGGTATCCGGGTCGGTCTGTGGTTCGAATGGACTTGCCTTGAGGCTTGGTTCGCATAGCTCAGCGATCTCGCGCGCAATCGCTTCGCCGGGCAGCGGATCCAGGTTGGCGAGGAAGATAACGCTCAATTTGAGCCTTGGAAATCGGACGATGCCGGCGCTATAACCCGCACTGTTGCCTCCGTGGCTCATCGAGGCATTGCGGCCCGACACGTTGACGTTCCAGCCCATGCCGTACGAGTGCGTTCTGCCGCTGTTTAGGACGCCGCGTGACCAGAGCAACGCATACGACTTGCGCTTGAGCAACCGCATATCGGTCAGTACCTCGTCCCATTTCAGCAGATCGGGGATGCTTGAGATGAGCGCGCCGTCGGATTTGATGCTGGCCGCTTCACCGCGAATCGCTACTGGCCCCCTTCGCCGCGCCGCATAGCCTTTGGCGAGCTCCGGAAATACAACGCCGCTCTTCGCGAAATGGGTGTGCATCATTCCGGCGGGCCGAAGGACGTTCTCTTCGATCAGCTTTGTGTACGGCTCCTTTGTGACCTCCTCTATGATCCAACCAAGAAGTGCATAGTTGGTGTTGCTGTAGGCCCAAGCCTGACCGGGCTGAAAGTCCAAGGGCTGCTTGCTCATCGACTCCATGAACTGAGCACGCGTATATTGGTCGAACTGACTCAGGCCCGGAACAAACGCGTAATCCGGCAATCCAGAATTCTGGTAGAGCAGATTGCGAACCTTCACCGAACTCCAGGTTGGGGGGACGTCCTTCAAGTATTTGGTGATGGGGTCCTCGAGATCGATTCTGCCGAACTCTACGAGCATCATGAACCCCATCGCCGTGAACTGCTTGGTCATGGAACCGATCGGAAAGAGATCGTCGACCTTAGCCACTTTCTTGGCGGAAATATCGGAGAACCCAAACGCCTGGCTCCTCACGGGCGATCCGCTCTTCACGATCGCGAAGGCAGCGGCCGGAATCTGCAACCGCGCCATTTCACCCTTGACGTAGTCCTCGATCGAGTCGGCTATGGCGCATGCGGGCCAAGCCATCGCGGCTATCGGCAGCATGCTCTTCAGGCGACCGATGGCACAAGACTTTTCCATGGTCTCTATAACCTACACCCAACGAGGTTGGACTACGCGAGGTTTTTGATGCGACCGGTGTACCGCTTCAATGTCCTGCCTCAGCAAACCCTTACCGCAACGTGCGGGAAGGACGAGGGGCAAATCCCTCCACGTCACAGCCACTTCGATGGAACACGAGGGCTTGGTCGCCGGTTTTGTGGTCGATTGCGAAGAGGGTGAAGTGACTCAGGCCGGAATCGAGGCGACGTTCCGTGGCGAGGGCGAGGTAGGTCATGTTCGGGTCCATGAGTTCCAGGGCCTCTTCGATTGCACAAATGTCGTTGAACGTCATGCCCCAGTGTCGAAACAGCGCGAGGTTGTCGGAATCGGCATCCACATAGGCGATCTCGGCGCCCCAGTCCATCCCGTTCATGAGGTTCGACTTTCGGGAGAGGATGCCGACTTGGGGGCAACTGAGGATCTTCGCCGACCACTCGCGATGGATGGCACGAAACTGGGCGGAATGGGCTTGAACGCGCGCCTCCTCGACCTCATTTGCGGGTTGGGCAAATTCGGTTAGGAGGCATGCCGGAACGGTGTTCATAGATCCATCCTATCATAGTTTTGTAGACAAAATAGTAGACAAGCCCGAAAAATAGTGGACGCATTTGCGGTTGTGGGCGAAAGGTCGGTGACCTATTCCAAGTCTAGAACTGCGACTGGCGGCGAGGTCGCACGGCAATCCCCCGATGATCGACGGATAAATTCTCAATATGGTTGAGAAGCTAAGCGCGAGTGACCGTGTCGTCCGCCAAGGGCTCCAAATTCTAGCAAGGTGCGATACAAGGAAGGTTGCGGTGGCTCTCTTGCTGGTCTCTGCTGCGTCAGCAAGTCCTCAAGATCAGAACTACATCGGGACTTACGAAGTCTGTCGAGTAGTGAAGGGGAGGCTAGTCGACAACAAGACCATCCCTCCCGGTGAAGTCATGATCGCCGAGATGATGAAGGGTGGGGCGTTTGCAGTGAGGGATTTCCTAAGCGGCTTTGACGGGAAGTGGAGCGTCTCCGGTAGAAAGCTAGTTCTGACAATCGATAACGGCCCTGCCGGAAAGCTAAAGAAACCGCAAGTCATCATTTTTAAGCCGACACCGGATCGGACGCGACTCGTGATCGTCGCTCCCAAGTACGAGGCAGGCACGATGGAATTGCATTGGGACCCAAAGGCACTCGAAAAGCGGAATGCAAAAATCTCGGCGGCGATGAAGCGTGCCCCGGATCTGTTGAGGAAGAAGAGCGGTGGATAGCGAGGCGGCGCACCGAAGGACTGTGGCTCGCAGTTTTGCCGAGATTCAAATGGGGGGTTCCAGCGCTTGGTTGGCCTCGCAATCGGGGGACATCGAAAGGCGTTCAATGCGAGTGTTTCACGATCGTTTTCCAAGGTGCTGTGGAGAACGCTGCGCCTCAGATTCGGTGTCTGGGGTGTCAGGATTGAGGGGCTGTCAGACACCGACACATTTGTACTCAAAGACCCGTCGGTGGACGATGGCCCAGGAGTCAAGGTCTCTTTCAAGATGCAGTCTGGACGGTGGAGGATGGTTCACGTCGCACGGAGTTTGCCAAATCGTTGATGTACTTGGCGCCAGTCGCCCATACTTGGCCCAGCCATGAGACTGTCGATCGCCGCACTCTTCCTGATCCTGCTCATGGCGGCATGCAGCGGCCAGATCGCGATCCTGAAACGGCATCGCGTGTACATTCTGGCGGTCGGTCCGGACGGAGTTCCCAAGCTGGGCGCACACCCAAAGCTCACCTATACGTCAGACTGGATCGACGGCATCGACTGGACTCCATCGGGAAAGCTGCGGCTTAACGATGGCAGTGGGTCCGACGACATCTTGGAAGTGCAGGCTACCCTCCGCGGTGGCCCGATCCGGCTTTCTCGCTCACGCTTGCACACTCGCTTCGGCATCCCCATCCCGTCTCCAAACGGCGCGGCGACGCTGGTTGAGAAGGTTGTCGTCGCCGCCACCGACGCCAAACCGCCTCAGGTCGACCTCTATGCGGTACCGAAAGGGGCTGGCAAAGCCACCTTGCTTGCCAGGAATATCGTCAATCTTCCGCTTTGGTCCCCGAACAGCGACGCGATCGCGGTTGTCTATCGGACAAGCCAGGGCGACGCGGTGCGGGCGGTATTCGACTATCCGGGCCTCAAGGTACGGTTCTCGCAGCCTTGCTCCGATGTCAGCTGGTGGGGCGAATTCTCTCCCGATGGGAGGTGGATTTCAACCTACGACCCGCCCTTGGAAACCCGTGTCGTTCAGCTTATGGACGTCAAGTCCGGCGATATTTTCGACCGATCGACTGTCCCAGGATTCCAGACCGACTACATAGAAAGTTGGTCGCCGGACAGCCGACACTTCATCGAGTCTTATCACGCCCAGGATAAGGAGGAACACTGGACCCTCGGAACCTTGGCGATCACGGACATCACTAATCGAAAGTCCACTGCAATCCCCAACACCGCTTTGGCGGGAGCGGCATCGTATGCGGCAGATGGGCGCCACATCTTCTTCATCGAACGGCGGGATCGACGCTTGGTGGTTGCTGAGGCGAGACATCCCGTGCGACGAACGGTTCTCGCGACGAATGTCGATGCGTTTGCGGTTCGGTTGGGACGTGCGCGGTCGCGGTAAGGGCGTTGCCAATCCCAGAGGACGCGGCGAGGAACGCCTAGGGCGCGCGGACACATTGGAGTCGACGGTATTGGTCCTCGCATCGCGTTTCGGTGGGTAACCCCATGAACTCAGACGCGTCCAATCCAACGGATGATCAGGATCGGCCGGTCAGCTTTAGCGGTGGGTGTGCTCGGCATGGCCCTACTGCAGGGCCATGCCTCGGCTCAAGGCGGATGGCCACCCGATAGGCTGGGCATCGGCGGGGGATCTGGCGGATCCGACGCCGTTCTCTATCCGGCTCAGAAGCCGGAGCAGGCAACCCAAGACCAGATTGTGGCGCTCGTGGCCAAGCTTGGACCGGGAGTGTACCACCGCATGTCGGGCTGCATACCTCCGCCGGCTTGGGGATCGGGAAGCCCGGCCGACGAGATTGCCGCCAAATTGGTTCGGATCGGCGCACCGGCGGTTCCCCACTTGATGCGTCGGGCAACGGAAAGGGACGAGGCGACTCGGGCTCTCGTCATCGAAATCCTCGCACGAATCAAGAGCGATCGGGTGATCCCGGTCCTTATCGACGCATGTCTGCACGACGGGAGCAAGCGGGTTCGGGTTTCGGCGGCCGAGGGTTTAGATTGGTCCAACGACAAGCGAACTGCGCCCGCCCTCGTCATCGCGCTCAAAGACCCGGACAGGCAGGTCCAGCTGTTTGCAGTTCGTACGCTAGCGAAAAGCCCGCAACCCGAGGCGATCGACAGGCTCGTCGAGCTGATCGGTCATGCAGCCGAGTCGTATCCATCAATCGCTCCCGTTATTACGCCCGCCTTCGTGGCCGAATCGGCCGGCTACGCGTTGGGTGCCATCGGCACGAGGGCTTACCCAGCGATAATCACGCTACTGGAATCCCAGAACCCGGCCGTGGCCAGGGTCGCAAAGACCGCTCTATGCCGATGTTTGGACCGGCGGGCGATCCCGAGGTTGATAGGACTGTGCGACGACCCCGAGGACATGATTCGGCTTGAAGCGGCGCACGCCCTTGGTCAGTGGTCCGATCCGCCCATCGTACGCACATTGGTTCGCCTGATGCGTACGGGAGGTGGAAACGCGGCAGGAATTGCGGCTCAATCGCTCGCCCGAATTGGCGGCAATGCGCTCGATCCCCTTTTTGAGGCAGCCAAAGGCAAGGACCCCAACATGCGCGAAATGGCGAGCAACAGCTTTCTGGACATCCGCGACCGTTCCGCCGCCACGAGGTTGGTTAACGTGCTGAAAGTCGACGATCCTCGGGTCCGGGAAATGGCGCTATTCACCTTATCCGGTTGGACTGACGCACGAGCCCTCCCCCAGATTCTTGCCATGACCGCCGATCCGGACATGGAGAGGCGCCGCCTCGCGATCGGAATGCTGTGCCACTACGACGACACAAAACATCCCGAAGTCGTCCAGCCGCTACTGAAAGCGATGGAAGACGTTCACGAGTGGGTACGCAACCAGGCAGCCGGCGCGCTATTCGGCAAGCGGGACAAGCGCATCGGCCCGGCGATGAAGCGGCTGGAGAGCAGCACGATCCCCGGCGTGCCCGAGTTGGCGCGAATGGTGTTGAAGCAATATCGGCCGTCGTCGAAACACGGCTGACGACGGCGCGATAAGAAACTCGTGACACTTTTCGACGGTCTTGGTAGAATCGCTGCGTGATCAAGCGCACCCTCCTTGCAGCCGGCCTCGTGGCCATTCTTCCGGTGATCGGTTGGGCTGGGCAGAAGCCCACGCTCATGGCCCGCCCTCCAAGAGGGGCGATCGTCCTCTTCAACGGGCAAGATACGTCCAAGTGGCATCAAAACGGCGACAGCGACGCCGTCAAATGGGACGTCACGGACGGGTGCCTCGTGGTCAAACCTGGCACGGGCGATATCATCACCAAGCAAGAATTCGGCGACTATCGCCTCCACGTGGAGTTCTGGCTTCCGCTCATGGCGAACGAATCGAGCCAAGGACGCGCGAACAGCGGCGTCTACAACCAAGGCCGATATGAGATCCAGGTGCTCGACAGCTACAACAATCCGACGTACAAGGCGGGAGGCTGCGGATCCATCTACAGCCAGAAGGATCCAGACAAGAACGCGATCATTCCGCCGGAGAACTGGAACACGTACGACATCACGTTCCGTGCGCCCCGGTTCGACGCATCCGGCAAAGAGACGGAGTTTCCCCGAATCACGGTGGTTCACAACGGCATCAAGATCCACGACAACGTCGAGATCAAGGTGGCCTCTACCGCGACCGGCCAGCCAGGCGAACAGCCCGCGACCGGCCCAATCGAACTGCAGGATCACGGCGCCTTGATTAAGTTCCGCAACATCTGGATCGTCCCGCTAAAGGCCAAGTAGCCCTTCTTCACGCGATACGGGCTGGAGAAGGATGGTGACCAAAGAGCAGGAATTCTAGCGGTTTCGCATAGGTCAACCGCAGCGGACCCGAAAAAAGGGGTTCGCTCGACGGTTGCCTCGTACATAGGACTTCTGAACCTCCGAGCAACAGAGACCCTGTTTCTGGCGTCGTACAATCCTAGTAAACCTATCAGCAGGAGGTATCGCAGAACATGACACACATCTCCAAGATTGCGGCAGTCGCAATCATAGCGGTGGGCATGCTTGGATTGGCAGCCAGCGCGAGCGCAGAGCGCATCTACTACTTGGTTGGAATGCGGCATGTTTACCGAATCGGCGCGGACAAGTACTACCACGCATCGGATCGACGGCAAATCGAGCAAGACTATGCCGACGAAGTGTCGGCCGACAATGCACACTACCAATATCAGATATCGCATGGGGCCGACCCCGCGGCAGAATCCGACCAATTGTCATCTGCCCTGCATGATCTGGCACTAGAACGCGAAAGGCGTCTTGGTTCGCTCTACGAGCAGTGCGATTGGGTCCGCAGTGAGCATTCCTGTTTTAATATCTCGGTGGACGGCCCCTACCAGGTCATCGCCGTCGACTATCACCGGCATGTCAATGTCGACGTATGGGACGACTGCGTGTGCTATGCCCCGTGGCCGGGATACGTGTGCGAAGGTCCCACGCCATACGGTTGGGGCTACGGCGTCGCCTATGCGCCAGGCGTGTTCATTAACGTCTATCACGGTTGGTATGGCGGTTGGGTGGGATTTGGAAGTCCTGCCTTCGTCGGATTCTGCGGCTTTGGCGGACCCATCGTTTGCGCGGGTCTCTCGATCAACATCGGGTTCGGCGGCGGAGGCGGCGGTTACTACTACAATCCCGGCCTTGGCGGGTACTACCATCGCGGTCCGAGCTACTTCGCCCACGATCTCTTTCGAGGCGGGTACATTGCCAGCCACCGGGACCCGCGAGCATTCACAGCGGGAAGAGCAGGCTACATGGCCGGAGCAGCGGCGATCCGATCGGCAAGAGCCGCCGGATATGCGGGCGGCATCCGGGCTGGAGCGAGATCGACGTTCATTTCTGCCGCAGGTCGCGGTGGAATGGCCCCCGCTCGAGCAGGATACAATCACGGCTTTGGCGCCGCACGAATGGGAGGCGGCGCGGGAAGTTTCGGGCGGCGTGCCGGCTCGGTGGGAGGCCTTTCCCACAGTGCCATGGGAGCTGGGTCTCGTTCGACAGCGGGCAGCTTTGCCCATCGAACCGGCACGCCTCGCGCTAGCGGTTACGCTCATAGCGCGATAGGCGGCTCGTTCCGATCGGGCAACCGAACCGCTGGACACGGCGGCAGCTTCAGTTCCACGGGAAGGCAGCGAGGCGGATCGGGCTATAGCAGTTCGATGCGGGGCCGGTCTGGCAGTTCATCGACTTCCGGCGCGAACAGCCACCGATCGACATCCGGGCACAGCTTCAATGGGAGCCGTGGTTTCGGAGGAGGTAGCTCTAGCTTCGGAGGAGGCGCAAGAAGATCGGGAGGCGGCCACTCGGGAGGCGGACGCTCGGGAGGCGGACGCTTCGGAGGAGGTAGCCGAAGCATCGGCGGCAGTCACAGTTTCGGAGGCGGCGGCCACTCGGGAGGCGGACACTTCGGAGGAGGTAGCCGAAGCATCGGCGGCAGTCACAGTTTCGGAGGCGGCGGCCACTCGGGAGGCGGCCACTCAGGAGGCGGACGCTCATCCGGCGGGCATAGCGGCGGCAAAGGACGGCACGGCGGTTAGGCAAAGCGAATACGCCGCGTAGCCTAACCTGTCATCACCGATCAAACGATCATGACCGCATCAGTTGCGCGATGCGGTCCTTCAGTGCTTCCGCGCGAGCGGTTTCTCTCAGCACCGACTCAAGTTCGTCGGCGGTCTCAAGTGGAAATCGGCGGAATAATGCCGAAAGTCGGGTGAGATGGGCGCCGAGGATGGCCAAGGTCGTAGCACTTGCCTTTCCCAACTCAACGTCACCTACGCGAGCTTCAATGGATGTAATCCCCGCTCGCGCCGCGACCACGATCTCCGGTCCACAAGGAAGACGGCCCGGAGAATCCCCGAAACGAGTCGGCAGCACAAAGGAGTACGACTGCGTCAATCCGTCTTTCCTCAGAGAAGCGAGTTCAGCGTAGATCCACCCATTCAACGGATCGTCGGGAATCGATCCTCCTTGGGGATCCTGCTTCAGAATCTGGTCAATCCGTTCTTGTCCACCCCATTTGGTGAATTCTTCGATAGCACACCTGTCTATATCCGCCTGCGGGTGCGGCCATGGTCCTGACTTCACGAGAAGATCTCCGGTATGGGGAAAGATCAGAAAGAACAGGTCGTCCCGCGCTTGACCTGGCGACGACTTGCCGTCGGTAACGGCCATCCCAAGCCGTCGCAGGGTCGCGAGGGCGGCTTCGCCCGACTCGCTCGACGGCCCGATATCTCCATAAATCGCGGCGGCGAGGCTCTTTGCATAGGGATCGTACACGATCGCCAAATCGCCTATCTCTGCCTCGGGAACCATCCCATCGGGAAGCACCAAGTACTGGGTGTGTCTTGCATCCAGGTAGCGGGCAGGATCGGTCGCCGGCATCGACTGGTTTTGGAGGGTCGTTTCCGATACGTAGAACCCCTTGAATTCGCCATCCGGCTGGACATAAGCCTTGCCATTGACAAAGACGACAACGTCCGGGGATGGCTGGACTTCGAGGGCGCCATCGGGCAAACCGCCCTTGCGGCGTCCGCCTGCTGATTCGATCACGTCGAGCGAAAGCCGGTCGTCGAGTGGATGGTAGGCGTTAGGAGATCCGTCCACGTCGCAACTCAGTTTGCTCTGATAGAACATGGGCGTCGTGCCGGCAATGCGTCGAAGCCGTACGCGCCGGTCGTTCCTCTCATACGACATGTTGCGAACCGTTTCGATCGTTAACTGCCGAGGTCCAACGAGTACGGCCAATACAAAAGCCAGCATTGCTGATCATCCTACCGCTCCAAAGTGCCACCTAGTACCCGGCGGCTTGTCGGACCTACCAACCACGAACTGTCCGAACCATGCCATGCTTTGATTCGGAGTTGAGTGCCATTCATGGCGTTTGTGATTGCGATCTGTGGGTTGAGTTGCGCTGGAAAGACGACGTTGGCGGTCCGGGTAGCGCGAGCGCTCGGTGGCGAGCGCATCTGCCTCGACAACTATTATTTTCCGACCGACCCGAGTAGCTTCGCTTCGACGAATTTCGATGATCCAGCGATGGTAAACGCGGCCAGGGCAGCCGACGACATCAGGAGACTAACCCAAGGCGAGACGATCGACGGCCCGATTTACGACTTCACCCTATGCCAAACCGTCGGCTATCTCCCACTTCGCCCATTGCCGGTCATCGTTGTCGAAGGCCAGTATGCGGCGCTCTACCCCGAAATCCGCAAAGTGGCTGACCTGGCGGTGCTACTGGATCCGGATTGGCATATTTGCCTGGCACGCCGCGTCGAGCGCGACGCCACCGTACTCGCACGACCTCGCGACGAGAGTCGGGACCGGTTCGAGCACGATGTGCTGCCCTCGTTTAACGAGCACCACTTGGCGCTCGTGGAGCACTGCGATCTGATCTTGACCGATGGAGATAGCGCCCAATGGTGCGAGGCTGTTCGTGTGCGGTTCGGTGAGATGACGGCGGAGCCCTGACAGGGGCCGTCTCGCACGGTCCCAGGTAGTAAGATAGCGGGGACTGGATGCATGAGGATGCCGGGAGTCGGCTTCGGCAAGCATCCTCATCCGATAAGGGCAAGAAGGCGAGATGGAACATGGTCCGGTAAACGCCCCTTCCGCCTTCGACCTCAAACCGCGGTTACGCGTCCTGGCCGTTTGCTTTCTCGCCACGGTTGCCGTTGGATTTCGGCATATTCCCCGCGTCGATCCGGATCAGCTTTTCTTCCTGGATAAGTACGAGAAGCCGTCTGCCTACAACGTGCTCCTCCTTGGCGATTCAAGGGTCTTCGTTGGCTTGGATCCTGGCGCTTTCGATGAGGCTATTCCCTCAGCAAAATGCCTAAATTTCGGATTTGCTGCCCTCGGCTACAGCAACGCCTATTTCGACCGCGTCGAACAGATCCTCAGCCACCGAAGCGCGCGCCCGCTAGTTGTCCTGGCGGTCGACGCTTCTGCCCTAACTGACCTGTCGGCCGGAAATAATGCGTTCACCGACGTTGCACGTATGACGCCATTGGAACGATTCCAATTGCGTCTAGTTGGACCGAACTGGAAGGAACCCGATCCGATTCGACGGCCGCATCGATTCACGGACAACGGGTGGATTCCGGTCACCGGCATTCCGTTCAATCCTTCCGAATCGCTGGACATTTTCGCGCGTCAATTCCGGACCGCTCGATGCTCTGATGCCGTCCTTTCAACCGTCGCCAAACGCATTCGGCGGTGGAGATCCCAAGGAATTCAAGTCTTGGCGCTGCGTATGCCGACCTCCCGAGACGTCTATCGTTTGGAGTGCGACTTGATCGGCTACCGGCCAGATCATGTACGCCGCGCGCTGACTGAGGCGGGGGCGACCTGGCTGGACCTTCCACCGTCTGATACCGACTCCTACGACGGAAGCCATCTCGGGTTGGCAGGATCCCAGCGCATATCTGCCGTAGTTTCCCGGGCTGCGGCAAGGCTGATCGGGCCATGAGGTTCAACTCGCTTGTCTTCGTCGAGTTCGCTTGCCTGTTCTTTCTGGGCTGGGCGCAGCTTGGGCGCCGCAAACCCCTGGCCCTCGTCTATGTCGTGCTTGCGTCGTGGCTGTTTTACGGCTACGAGACGTGGTGGTTCGTGCCCCTCCTCGTCACCACCGCGACGGTCGATTGGGGGATGGCGCTGGCAATGGACCGGTGGCCAACCCGTAAGCGCGTCTTCTTGTGGGCCTCGTGCCTATCCAACTTGAGCGCTCTCGGGATGTTCAAGTATATGGGCTTCTTCGCCGGCATCGTCAACGGGGTGCTCGGCACTGCCGTTTCACCGCCAAACCTGCTACTGCCGATCGGGATCAGCTTCTATACCTTTCAATCCCTTTCCTACGTCTTCGATGTCTATCGCGGCAAGACCGCGCCCACCAAGAGGTGGCTCGAGTTCTTGGCAATCGTATCGCTCTTCGCCCACCTGATCGCGGGGCCGATTGTCCGAGTCTCGAAGATATTGCCTCAGGTACAGGAGCTTCGCCGGCCAACATCCGAGGAGATCTGGTCGGGCATCGATCTCATCTGTGTCGGTTTCTTCAAGAAGATGGTTCTCGCCGACCGGTTGGGAGGACTCGTGGATATTGTCTATCGCGAATCAAGGCCTTCAGGTCTATCCGCCATCTTCGCGACGATGGCATTTGCCTTTGAGATCTACTACGACTTTGCCGGATACACGGACATTGCGCGAGGACTCGCCAAATGGCTCGGGCTGGACTTCGGCATCAATTTCGACCATCCATATGGGGCAATCGGCATGAGCGAATTCTGGTCGCGGTGGCACATCTCGCTCTCCACCTGGGTGAGAGACTACCTTTACATTCCCCTGGGTGGAGACCGCTCGGGAGCATGGCGTACCCATCGGAACCTCTGGATCAGCCTGGTATTGGCCGGACTCTGGCATGGCGCGAACTGGACCTTCGTGGTTTGGGGGGTTCTCCACGCGTTCTACCTGAGTTTCGAACGCCTGACCGAGTGGCCGAAGCGCGTGAGCATAAGCCGAGCGGGACGCGTGACCGGGAGCCTCGTCACCTTCCTGTTGGTCTGCGTCGGTTGGGTCTTCTTCCGTGCCGAAACGCTGCCTCGGGCGTTTCAACTGCTGCAGGCCATGGCAAGTCCTTGGGTGCATGGATTCTTCGAGTTGCCGTCCGACTTGCCGGCGCTGGCGATCCTGATCGGCGGACTCGCCTATGAAGCCAAGGTCTTCTCGAATCGGCAGGAATCAGCCGCTCTTTGGCAATTGCCGAGTCAATGGGTCGCCGCCCGTAACGGCATCTTGCTTGCTCTCTGCATTGTCGCCCCCGGCACGCCGAGGGCATTCATCTACTTCCAGTTCTAGGCCCGCTTTCGCGCGCGCCAGATCTCTTCGCTGGGCCAGCGTTTGGACCAGTCGAGCGTAATGTAGTCGAATCGGGTTTCCTGCGCTTCGTCAGGTGGCCAGATCTCGATCAAGTCAAGAACCTCAAACCCGCATTCCCGCAAGAGACGGATCATTGGGCCCGCGGGCAGGTGAAATTCGACCGAGTTCTCGTCGTACTCCACCCGATGAAGACCACGCTGATCGCGGACGAGCAACTCGGTTGAAGCCCCGATATCGGGTGATGTGAGGATCGAGAGCGTGCTGTTCCGCAGGAAAACCAGTTCGCCTGCCGGCCGCAATAGACGGGCCGCCTCCGGGATCCATGCGTATGGGTCGCACCAGATGCTGGCGCCGTACTCACTGATCGCGAGGTCGAAGCTCTCGTCTGGAAGGGGAACAGTCTCGGCGCTCGCCTCGATCAACGGGTATTCCATCCCGAATTCGCTCTGGAAATTGCGGGCCGACTCCAACTGGTTGGGAGTAATGTCTACTCCGATCGGATGCATCCCCAACCGGTAAAGCCAAGCGGAAACGTAACCCGTTCCGCATCCCAGTTCGACCGCGTCCTTGCCCTTCCATCGTCCTAGGTCTCCAAGAGCGTGAACATCCGATTCCTTGACGCTCCATATGCCCCACGTGATCTCGGCCGTCTCCCAGCTGCGGCGCCCGGCTTCGACCCAATCGGTCGCGTACCGGTTCCACATATCGCGGTTCTTTTGAACGTGGACAGGAAGGTCGCTCATGCCGCCCAGGATACCAGCGCGTGTTGTCGCGACCGGCCCAATTCCCCCCGGTAAACTCTTGCCATGCCCACCTTTATCGAGAACCTCAAATACGATGCCAATGGTCTGATCCCGGCGATCATTCAGGATCATGAGAACGGGGAGGTTCTGATGATGGCCTGGATGAACAAGGAGTCGCTCCTCAAGACGATCGAGACCCAGCTTTGCACCTATTGGAGCCGGTCTCGGCAGAAATTCTGGGTGAAGGGAGAGACAAGCGGTCATCTTCAGCACGTCAAGAGCATTAGCGTCGATTGCGATCAAGACGCCCTCCTGATCAAGGTCGAGCAGACCGGCGCCGCCTGCCACGAGAACTACCGAAGCTGCTTTTTCCGTGATGTCGCCGACGGCGAACTGGTTACGAACGCCCTCCGGCTGGAGGAGTAACCGGCTTCCCTCAGACTTTCGCCGGCAGAAAATCGAGAACGGCGGTCAGGAACGTGTCGGCTGAACCGCAATGCCAGGCGATGTGCCGGAACTCATAGCGGAGTTCATCGATGAGCTCAAGCTGTTCGGCGGGGTTCTTTGCCGCCAAGATTCCCGGTATCAAGACTTCTTGGATTCGAGCGGACGCTTGAAGCAGATCGTGCACGTCGACCGCGATTCCCTCCACTGTCGGCGACTCGTAACCGGCAGATAGAATTCGGTCTTGAAGGTCCTCTCCGAGCTGCCAGTACTCGGGCACCATCGGGTCGTTGCGCACCTTGTTCGGATCGTCGCTCATCGATGCCGGCTCACGCCGCTTGCTCCTCTTGATCGGCAAGGCGTCGGGCTTGCTCGTCATGATTGAGGGCATCGATCAGGGCCTGGAGGTCGCCATCCATAAATGCCTGCATGTTGTTGACCTGGTAGCCGATTCGATGGTCCGTGATTCGGGATTGTGGGAAGTTGTACGTGCGAATCTTCTCGCTGCGGTCCCCTTTGCCGATCTGGTCCTTGCGGATTCCCGATCGCTCGGCATCGAGGCGCTCCCGCTCCATCTGGTACAGCTTTGCGCGTAGGACCGACATCGCCTTGAGTTTGTTCTGGGCCTGACTTCGTTCGTCTTGGCAGGTGCTGACGAGACCGGTCGGCTTGTGGATGATCCGGATCGCAGTTTCGTTCTTCTGCATGTGCTGACCGCCCGCCGACGATGAGCAGAAGGTGGAGATCTCAAGGTCGTCGTTCTTGATATCGAGGTCGACCTCTTCGGCCTCCGGCAGAACGGCCACCGTAACCGTCGAGGTGTGGACGCGCCCCTGGCTTTCGGTAGCGGGAACACGCTGAACCCGGTGAACGCCGCTTTCGTGCTTAAGTTGTGAGTAAGCGCCCTGAGCCTCGACGTTGAACACCACGCGGGAAAGGCCGCCGATGCCGCTCTCTTCGTGGTCGACAACCTCGACCTTCCAGCGCCTGCGTTCGGCGTACCGCAGGTACATTCGGAAAAGTTCGTTTGCGAAGAGACCGGCTTCGTCCCCGCCGGCAGCGGGACGGATCTCGATGATAACCTGCTTGTCGTCGAGCGGGTCCTTGGGGACGAGCATCGACTTCAGTTCGCCCTCGACAGCGGCGATCTTCGCGGTCAGGCTCTCAACTTCTGCTTGAGCCATCTCCTTCATCTCCGGGTCGCCCAGCAGTTCTTGAGACTCCGCCAAATCCCTCAGGGCCTTGTCGTATTCGCGATACTTCATCACGATCGGCTCCAACTCGGCGCGAAGCTTGCCGAGCCGCTGCATCTCCTTGGGATTCGTGACGATCGCGGGGTCGTTAAACTCCGCCTCGATCCCATCGAACCGCCTTTCAATGTCTTTGAGCTTGTCGATCATTCGATATATAGTTTACCGGGTTGACCAGAGGGTCGCGTGAGGAGGGGGGTTCGGGGCATTGCGTTCGGGGTTCAGGTGCAGGGTTGCAGGGTGCAGGGTGCGGGGTATTGGGTTCGGCGTGTGGATCGGTAGATTCAGGTTGGCCAAAAACGGATCGCGCGAGCTATCCCGATCGATCGAAGCACTGCTGGTTCAGAAAGATCTGACGCGGAAACATGCGCAACTCAACATTTGAGCCTAAAACCCAGGCTCCCGAACCCAGGCTCCCGCCCCCCGCACGAGAGCTAGTGCGTTTCCCAGATCCGGATGTTCACGGTGTAGAGGGCGCCACGGATGTTCAGGACGGCTAGTTTCTGAAGGTCGGCGATGCTTTTGCCTTGCGCTGTCGCATCCTCGGGTTGAAACTGGAATAGTGCCTGATTGCCGCCCAGAACGGCTCCTGCCAAGCCAGTTCCAACTTCGAACGTCGCTGGGGTGGAGTCGATGAAGGTATTCAGTTTGGCCGCTGCCAGGTCTGCTCGGGTCAGCGCATCGTTACCGGCGAACGACACGAGATTGTGCCCGTCGAACGAGATATCGACGGCGCCCGCGATCTTGTCGTCCGGCTTGACGATCGCGCGGAAGCTGATAGAGACTTTGCTGCGCTCAACGGGAATGTTGTACTGCTTGAGATAGCTCTGCATCGAGTCAGCGCGCTCTTTGCTCGGCGGGTGGTCTCGAAAGATCCCCAAATGGGCGCTGAACTGAGGTTGGCTGTCCTCGACGAGGGCAAGTCGCTCCATCACGGTCAGCATCCCGGTCGGGTTGTAATGGCTTTTAACCATCAACTGGATTCCGCCGTAGTCAGCCGCCTCTTCCGCCTTGACGCTCCATCCGTTACCAACCGCGGTGGAAAGGATCTGAGTACCGGTGATCGCCGCCCCCGCGTTCTCCCCTCCGCCCGTCAGGATCGATGCCAAGATCAGCGGAAGCGTGATCGCGCTCATCTTGCTTTCCTCTTTCTGCAAGGTCGCGATATGTCGGAACTTCGCGTGGGAGACTTCGTGGGCCAAGACTCCGGCTAGCTCATCATCGCTTTCGATAAATTTAAGAAGCCCCGTCTGAACATAGACGTATCCGCCGGGCAAAGAAAAAGCGTTCGGTTCGTCGTTCTCGATTACCTTGAAAGTGTAGTTGAACGTGTTGAACCGCTTGTCGCCCCAGGTGGCGATCGAGTGAGTCTGATTGGCAAGATCGGCGATCTCGGCCCCGACCCGCTGCACCCGGTTTATCATCACCGTATCGGTGGACAGCTTGGACTGCTTTTCCACTTGGATGGCGTACTTCGCCCCAAGCTCGACGTCGGCTTTAAGATCCTGCTGATGCTGTAGTTCCGCTTTGACGTCCGTTTTCGACACCGTCTTCGCATCGGCCTTATCCGCCTGTTGCCATGCGAGATTCACCAACTCGTCGACCGATGGCTGGGGACGCATGGGCTGGGACAGGATGACTGCTAAAAGTGCGGGGACCATATCTTTCTCTCTGACGCGCCACTCAAGCTTTCGTACCGGCGATCACCCAAAGATCACCATCGGCTTGAGAATCCTTCCTGCCTTCATGTCTTCATACGCCGCCGGCAACTCATCGATGCCTATAAACTCGCTGATCACCTGTTCCGCCCTTAGACGTCCGGCCCGAATCGCATCAACAGCCCGCGCCGTATCGTCCGGCCCACACGAATAAGAGTGCACCAGTCGGATGTCCTCAAAGTATAGGTCCTGAGGCAGTCTCAATTCCTGTGAAGGCGCTAATGGGGCGAACATAACGATCGTTGCGCCCGGCCTTATCGAATTCCTGGCGAAATCGAATGCCGCCTGCGATCCTGGACAAACGTAGATCGTGTCCGCCTTCGAGGCTTGTTCGGGCAGCCGTGCTTCGAGGCCCAGGCTCTTTGCCCAGGTGACGCGATCCGGATTCAGATCGTAACCAATGGCGCCTGGCCCTAACATCAGCAGATGCATGAGCCCCATCACTCCAAGCCCAACGACCGCATTGCGGTTGCCTACGGGAGAGGGCGCACCCATTCGCAGCGACTTCATGACGCATGCCAACGGTTCGACTAGAGCAGCGTCGCGAGGACGCATATCGCCGACGACCAACGTATCGTTTAGGTTTTCGGCGGCGACGGCAAAGAAATCCGCCATTCCACCTGGAACCAGCTTTGTCCGCTTCCATTGCTCGCAATGGACGTAAAGGCCCTGCGCGCAGAACTCGCACCGCAGGCACGGGGCGTGATGGTGGGGAAACACTCGGTCACCCGGCTTGAATCGCTCATTGTCGGATGCCACGACGCAGCCACAGACCTCGTGACCCAAAACGTGGGGGATCTTCCGGTCCATGTACCAACTCATGAGTTCGCCCGAACAGAGGCCGCATGCGAGTGTCTGGACGAGGAGTCCGCCATCCGGACATTCCGGGACAGGCTCGTCGACGATTGACACCTTGCCGTTTCCGATATAGCGAGCGACCTTCATGGTTGGAACACGTACTTCAGCCCACGGCCCGCTTCCAGATCCTCGAATACCTGGCGGCTCTCATCCAAGCGCCGCGCACCCGACAGGAGCGGCAAGAGATCCATGCGGGAATGAACCAGCCACTCGTAAGCCTGCCTCACCGCCCCGGTTCCAAAATGGAACGGACTGAGCAAAGCGATCTGATCGTAATGGAGCCGGCGCGTGTCGAACGAGGCACGTGTACCCGAGGGGCATCCGCCGAATAGCATTACGACGCCTCCCCGCCGAGCGAAGTCCACCGACTTTTCCCAGATCTCGACCTGACCCGTACATTCGATAACGATGTCGAAACGACGCGGGTCGCCCCGAACGATCTCCGACACGTGGCACGTAGAGGCTCCCCATTGGGCGCCGACCGCCAAGCGATCGGGGTTGCGGCCAGCAAGAGTCACGTCCTTAACGCCCGCCGCCCGAAGCGCCGCCACGAACATCAGCCCGATGGCGCCGGGCCCGATCACCAACACGCTCGACTCCGGCGTGAAATCCAGCAGCGACGTCCCTTGAGCCACACAGGCGAGGGGCTCCAAAAGGCTGGCAATCTCGAATGGCAGGCCTTTCGGCTTTTCAAAGACGTTCACCCGGGCGATCCTTGAGGGAATCAGCAGGTACTCGGCGTAGCTTCCCAAAGCGATCGTGGACATGATCGACTCGCAGAGGTTCTCCTGGTTGCGAAGGCACCAGTAGCACTCTCGACATGGCGCCGAATGCACTCCCATTACTGCCGTTCCTGGCGCGAATGGCGCCCCATCTCCGGCGGCGGCGACAACTCCACTGTATTCGTGACCCAAGGGCCCCGGCATCGGAATCATCGGGTGTCCTCGGCGATACGCCTTGAGATCGGTGCCGCACGTCGTCGCTGCTTTCACCTGAATCAACAGGTCTCCCGGACCCGGCTCAGGAATTGGCACTTCCTGTAGGAAAAGATCCTGGGGCGCCTTCAGGACAAGTGCTTTCATCGTATTGGGAATAGACATCATCGCGTGCGGGAAGTCGTCGACCTTGCCGGTTTCCGAAGGGACGGCCATACCCCGGCTGGTAGACTGCTTCCAGATTCTAGACCCTGACCGAACGAAGATGCCAATCGTCGAAACTACTGCCTGGTTCAACGCTCCCCTGGAGAAAGTCTACGAGGTCGCTAAAGACAGCGAGAAATATCCGGAGTACATGAAGGACGTTCACTCGTTGACCCCTGTCGAACGCGAAGCAAACCGATTCGTTGCCGACTGGGTTGGGATCATCCCAAACTTCCTGCTGAAAGTCCGGTGGCGCCAAGAGGAGATCTGGGACGACGTGTCCCACTCCAGTCGCTTCCGCCAGATCAAGGGTGACTACGACAAGCTTGAGGGCACTTGGAAATTCACGGAAGAGAACGGAGGCACCCGGTTCGACCAGTACCTGGAGTACGAATACAACGTGCCGACGCTCGGTCCTCTCGTCAAGAAGGTCATCCACAGCATTGTCGTGAAGAACCTAGAGAACATTAACGAAGCGTTCAAGAAACGGGTCGAGTCCTAAGCCCTAACCGCCTGACTCCGCAGTAAGGACGGTTCTCTCGACGCCGTTCTGCCGGATGACGATGTGCCCGTTCGTGTTGAGACGCTTGAACACCCCAAGCAGTCGGGGGCGCACTTTCTCGTCCCCCATGACGAGCATTCGAATCTCTTTGACCACCGAATCGACCGGCTCGTCCTGGATCTTAACTAATACCGCTCTTGCCTTTCCTACTATATCCGGGACGTCGAGCACGACCTCCTTTCCCTCCAGCCGCACTACTCCCGACAACAACTGACTGGCAGCCTGCTCGACCTTCTCGTCGGCCGATGGCTTGAGTGTATAGAACGTCCGACCGGGGTAGTCGATCACTGCCTCCTGATGAGGCAAAACCGAAGGACCGATTCCCCCGACTTCGGGATCTTGGGTAACGCCCTCTCGCACCACCGGCCAAAAGAGAGGTATCCCACCGATCTCGGCGCTCGGGGCATAAAACATTGAGAGCGACCGCGTGCCATGCTCCACCAATACCGAACCTTCTCCGACCCGAGTCAGCCCGAGTCGGACAATCGCTTGAGGACTCAGACCGATCACGTTTGCGCCGGTATCGATTTCGACCAGTGCCGTCTTGGCGGCAAGCGTAACGGAAATGGCGTACCGCCCCGATTCCTGGCGCTTCATTTCGATCGTATCCAAGCTTCCGACATCGGATGGCTTTGTGGATGCGCCAAGGGCTTTGGAAACCTCGGCCGACACAAGCGGCTTTGCCGACAGCCTCGTCCATGCCTTCCGGTGCCGATAGTCGAGTTTCAACTGGAGGCAGGCGAGCGCATTCATCCCGAGAATCCCATCGGCGGGAAACGTAGGATCTGCTCCGGACAACACGGCAACATTGCGATCGACTCCGACTTTGAAGTGCAGCCACCGGTGGTCGGTCAGTTGCAGCGCCATCGGAAAGGAAACATCCAACCCGTTATTGAGCGACTCGGCGACGGACGGCTTCACGTAACTTTGGAGAGCGCCAGAATCGACGAGGAATCGGTGCTTTTCCCCGTTCTGAGCAAACACGGTGACGATCGGTGTCGTGCCGATGAACTCACACGGAAGCTCCCGAAACTCATCCCCTGCCGTCTTGCGAAGCTTCTCGTTCGCCTCTTGAAGCGTGACGATCTTGAATCCGGCCAGACCGTCCTCTTCACGGGTCGATTCCGTGATATGCCCGGCCACCGACCAGTCGGAGGGATAGACGTTTTCGCCATATTGGAGACGCGATCCAACTGGGCTGCCGGGAGCGAAGACGAGGGAATCGTGAGGGTCCTGCTTGGCTGCGACTGCGCACGTAGTCGAAGCGCTGAGGAGTATCGCAACGAACAGTCTGAATCCAAGCATAGGGTGACTTATCGAGCGGCCGCCAGAGGAATGGCCCTTTCTACGATACGCCAGGCGACACCGTTTTCGGACCCTCCGTGCTTCTCGCAACTGCAATGGTATAATAAAGCGTCGCCTTAGGGCGATGTTATGCTGGACCTCAACTAGAACCCATCGACGGCAATTGCCGCGTCTTTTGTTTCCCGCTTCCCTCGGGCCCGTTCAACGGCGACCCACTCAAAGCGGCTCGTTCTAGAGAACTCAGAGGTTTCCATGTTACAGGCTTTTGGCCTTTCATTTTGTCCCGATCCGCGTGCCGGGTCCCTGTTCGAAAATGTCGACATCAGCGTCGGCGACGGTGAGAAGGTGGCGCTCGTCGGACGCAATGGCGCAGGCAAGAGCTTGCTCCTGCGCATCCTGGCGGAAAGGCTGAAGCCATCGACCGGCAAGGTTGTGTACGCCTCGAATTGCCGAGCCGCCTATCTTGCCCAAGACTTCGATCTTGCGTTCGACGGTTCGCTATCGGAGTTGTTCGAGCGCGACGCACCGGAGTTGCCGGTCTACGCGATCGCGCGTGCGATGAATCGATTAGGACTCGATCCTGACCGTCTTCATCAGCCCTTTCAGACCCTTAGTCTCGGCGAGCGAATGCGAGGAACGCTCGCCATGCTCTTGGCGACCGAACCAGACATCCTGCTGCTCGACGAACCTACCAATCACCTCGATGTGGAGGCCAAGGAGTGGCTCGAGCGCTTCCTCTGCCAATGCCCAGAGGGGGTTTTGTTCGCTTGCCACGACCGGTCGGTCATCAACTCGGTTGCGACGCGGTTGCTTGAGCTCGAGCGGGGAGGCATCGCGAGCTTCACCGGAGACTATGACGATATGGTCCGCTACAAGGCACAGCGCGATGCCCGCCAGCGAATTGAGTGGCAGGCCTACCAGCAGGAGGATCGGCGGCTGCGAATCACCGCCGAAGAGTCGCTGCAGCGAGCCGGACGAGTATCCCGGAAGCCAACAAAGGGGACGTACGACCCGTTTCACAAGCCTTTCTATGCCGCCAAGCAGGCAAGGATGGATCGGAAAGCCAAGGCCATCCTGATGCGGGTGGAGAAAGCCCGAGAAGACGCTCCGGATAAGCCGTTTGAGGAAATGGAGCCGGAATTGGTCTTTCCGATGTCCCCTTTGCGATCCCACCAAGTAATGACTGCTCGAAAATTGCGGAAGAGCTACGGTTCCAAACTACTTTTCGAGGGATTGCATATCACGTTGGATAGAGGATCCAAGATTGCTCTGGTCGGGGCAAACGGATCGGGCAAGACGACCTTGTTTCGTCTCTTGCTTGGCGACGAGGCTGCCGACGCGGGGGAAATCCTGTGGTCACCAGATGCGCGGATCGCAACTCTTAGCCAAGCAAGAGACCGGCTGAGCCCGGGCCATTCCGCGATCCAGGCACTTGGTCCCGCCGATGCGGGCGCCGAGAAGTTCGCTCGAACCGCGCTTGCGCGCCTTGGGCTGCGAGGGGACACGGCGGACAGACCGATTGGCGTCCTCTCTGTGGGCGAGCGAACGAAGGTCGAGATCGTAGCGATGGTGCTTTCGGGGGCGAACGTTCTTGTACTCGACGAGCCGACCAACCACCTCGATCTCGCGGCGGTAGTAGCTCTGGAGCGCGCGTTAACCAGCTTCCCCGGCGCCATCCTCTTCACGTCGCACGACCGCGAGTTTGTTCAGCGGCTCGCAACCGAGGTGATCCGGCTCGGATAATCTTGCCTGCCCCTTTGCTACAATCCTCCATGCTTCTTTCGCTCGTGGCATATGCGTCGATGGCCCTGTCGGCCCCGTTGGACTTCTATGCGGACGGACCGTACGACCGTTCGGTCCCTCGACCCGACTCGATCCTCCGATGTGGACCGGGAGAGCGGATCACGACGTTCCGCGATCAGGAGGAAGTGCTCTTGGCGATCGCGGACAATGCCAAAAACCGCGTCCGCGAGATCGAATTCGGGCAGAGCGTGGAAGGGCGACCGCTCAGGATCTTCGCCGTCTCAAGCCCGGAGAACATCCGGAATCTCGATGCAATCCGGTCCAGCCATCAGAAGATCGCCGAGGGAACTGCCGACAAGACGGAAATCCGCCGAACCCCGCCGATTCTGTGGATCAACGAGTGTATCCACGGCGACGAGCCGGCTTCATTTGAATCGGGCATGTATCTGCTTTACAACCTCGCCGCCTCTCGCAGCCAACGGGTCGAGGACGCTCTCAAGAAGATCGTCGTCATGATTAACCCGGTCTACAACCCGGACGGCCATGAGAGGTATGCGGTCTACTACGACTCGCTCGCCACCGGCTCCAGCGACCCGATGGCGTTTGAAGCGATCGAGCCGAGCACGATCCACGGACGATTGAACCACTATCGGTTCGACATGAACCGAGACCGGGTCGCAATGTCTCAGCCCGAAACTCGCCAGGAAGTCGCAGAGTTTCTCCGTTGGAATCCGCAGGTCTATGCCGACCAGCACGGTCAGGTCGAATCGTATTTCTTCCCACCAAATCCGATGTCGGTCAACGCCAATGTCGATCGCAAGCGGCTGAACCACTGGACAGATGTCTTCGGCCGAGCAACCGGAAGGGCATTCGACACCCACGGCTTCAGCTATTTCATCAAGGACGAATTCGACCTGTTCTATCCGGGATACCTCGACTCATTCACCTGTCTCTCGGGCGCGATCGGGATGACTCACGAGACGGACGGCGGCAAGGAGATAAACCGGCTACGGTCGGACGGGTCCACCCTCACCCTTCGAAACGGCATTGAGAAGCACTTCACCTCGGCCATGGCCCTTGTTGACGCAACGTCCGAGCATCGGACCGACTTGATGGACAGCTACGCCGAGTTCAAGAAGAAGGCGGTCACCGGCGAATCGGCCGGAAAATTCAAGCGAGTCGTCGTCGTCTCCGAAGATTCGCGCCCTCTCAAGAGGCTCCAATCCCAGCTTGCGAGCGCAGGAATCCGATCGGGATGGAACAAGGCGCCGTTCAAGCAGCCCGATGCCAACGACTATTGGACCGGCAGCCGAAGCACGATCTCCTTCCCAGCCAACTCGCTCGTTGTGGACATTGCCCAGTCCCAAGGGCCCTTGGCCAAGACCCTTCTTGAACCTGGATCAGACTTCGAGCCCGAGTTCTTCAAGGCACAACAGGGCAGGAAGAGCACGGCGCCCGACGGCGAAACGTATCCGGGACCGGACGGCGCAGAGTTTTACGACATGACGGGCTGGTCGCTTCCATACGCGCACAACTTAAGAGCCTGGTGGTGCGAGAGCGCCCCAATGATCGAGACATCCTCCGACGTTTTCGGGCGAAGCCGCCCCGACGGAGCATTCACCGCTTCACCGGTCGGCTACGCGTTGGAGTACAGCGACATCAGCGACATCCTCGCCGTCTACGATGCGCTGGCAAAGGACGTCCACGGTTCGGTTACGACCAAGCCGATGACGTTGGCCGGCCGCAAGTATGCCCGTGGAACGTTCCTGTTCCTGAACAGCCACAACGAAGACAATTTGCGGGCCAAACTGACCGAGATCGCCAAGGATCGGCACGTTTCGTTCGTTCCGCTGTCGACGAGCTATCCAGATGACGACCGACAGGGTCCGGGAAGCGAAAGCGTAATGGCATTGAGGAAACCATCAATCGGCGTCGTGTTTGGGCGAGGTTCCGAGATGACTCAGGTTGGCGCGATGTGGTTCCTCATGGACCGGGTTTTCAAGCTTCCCTTCACTCCTCTGAACGCCGGCGCGTTGAACGGCGATCTGTCGAGATTCACCTGTATCGTTTTGCCAGAAGGGCCGGGTATCTCTCTGACCTCCAACCTGCGCGAGTGGATCAACCGTGGAGGCGTTGCAGTCGGATTGTCGCGACCCTCTTGGGCACTCGGATCAAGCAACCTCGTAGAGTTGTCGAAGATCAAGGGCGATCCTCAATCGCTCCCCGGCTCTCTGTTCAGGGCACGACTGGACGACCGGAGCTTCCTAAGCTATGGCTACCCTGCAGGACTGAACGGCTACACCGAGATTGCAGTGCCGTTCGATGGCGACACGTTCTACCAAGCTCGCAAGGAGGGCGGTAGCGTTGTCACCTTGGATGCCGATCCAAAGGCGAAGAAGCTCCTAAGCGGATGGGAGTACGAGGACGATACCGAGAAGAATCTCGCCGGCACGGTGTGGCTGCAGGATGTTCCCGTTGGTCGGGGCCATGCGGTGATCTTCTTCCAAGATCCAACGGACCGTGCCTTATGGCCCGGCCTCCACAAGATGCTACTGAACGCGATGATCGCGGGCGAATGATCACAAAAATCTGAACCCTGAAGAGTCGGCGCTACGTACCCTATACTGAGTCAGTACGCCAGCCGAGACCGTTGGCGCGCTAGGTGATGATCGATGAGCGACCCAGGAGCCAAGCCGTCCCATATCGACCCCCATTTCATGACCCAGGCGGAGGCTAATGAACTCATGGAGTTATGGGCTCGCCGCCAGCGAGAGGAGGCATCAAGGCAGTCGCTGATCACCGTACACGATGTCGCCGAGGCAACTCAGCTTAGCGAACAGGATGTCGTCCGCCTACTGAGCGAGATTCGGACTCCGCAACCCAGTCAGGTCCACCCTCCCTCACCCGAGATCCATGTTTCGGACGTACGGCTCCTCGACGCAATCGTCAAAGTCGGACCGCTTTCGGGCTGCGCGGCCCTGCTCGTGGCCTGGTTGTACACGGGAGCAGGACCGTACCGCTCGAACGAAGTGACGACACTTCTTATTCTCTATGCGATCTTGGTCTTCGCCGGATACATACTTTCCTACGCCTACCGAACGATCGTGTCGACCCAAGTGAAGAGAGCTCTCGCTGAAAGGGAATTTCGATCGTCCAAGCGATAGATCCCAGCCCCTCCGGCTTCGCGCTGATGGAGCACCAGTTCGCAAACGAGAAGAAGCGCTCCCGCCAAACCGCGATGATTCAAGGGTGGGGTTTGGGGGCGTCCTTCTTTTGGAGCGGTATGCTCCGGCAGAGCAAGTGTGACGAGGATTACCCGTAACTCTTGTGGCTTGCGCTACGTTTCGGCTTATGATAGGTGTTGGCCATCAATATGGCAACAGACATCTGCCAGCTATCTGAGCGAGAACCGACTAGCTCTGTTTCAACAATTCCCCCCTTCGTATGAATAACACGCGGCACGAGTTTGAGGATGTTCGGCCCACCTATATGAGCCAAGTCGAAGCCAAGGAAGTGATGAACCTTTGGGCCGAACGCCAGCAAGAGGAAGCAAGTCGTCAAGCGATGGTCACCATCCACGATGTCGCCGAAGCGACGCAGCTTTCAGCCCAGGATGTGGAGCGACTACTTCAAGAGGTCCGGACCAGGAATCCGGTAAAAACCGAACCGAATCAGGAATATCGAGCGGCAGCGATTCAGCCATCCTCGGGCCAGCCGACCCTGATGGAGGCCTATGTACGCCTGGCCCCGATGAGCGGTTTGCTTGTATTCGTTTACTGGGTCTTTACCCATGTCCTTCCGACCGACCCCATTTTGCGATACCTGTCGGTGATCCAACGGGTGATTCACGGACTCAGTTCGCCTTGGCTGTTCTATGCGATTGCAGTCGGCATTTGGTATGTCGCGCAGCGGTCCAAGGGCGGGGTCGATTCGCCAAGAGCCGGCTCGCGGCGGTGAATCCCGACTACGGGGCGAGATCTGGGATGTCGATAATGGCATTGTCTCCTTTCCCCTCCTGAAAGAGCCAGGTCTTGTTGAAGGCGATCTTCTCGTCGGCCTGGTGGCGGGCGCGTTGCATGCCGGCGAGGTAGATCGTGTTCTTCCCGAACTTGTTGTTGACGCGGTCAACTGCCCGATTGAGAAGCGCCCGGTCGTAGTGAGGGTCGAAGAGGGATGGCGTGACCTGTTCGGCCTTTCGGAGGCCGTGAAACGTCACGCCGACTTTGATGGGTAGCCGGAAATCCCTGCCCGCCCACGCCGATAGGAAGTATTCATTCAGAGCGACGGTGTCTTGAGTCGGGGGCAACCTGACGTGGGTCTGCCACGACTTTGCCTTTCCGCTCACGCTCAAATCCATCGACTCGGTCCATAGATCCTCCGAGCGAAGGCGCGCGGACGCCTTCTGGATGAGGCGGAGCATCACGTCGCGACAGCCTTTGTCGGTGCGGAGTTCGGGCGCCAAAACGCTCGAATGCCCCAGCGATCGGCGAGGGTGTATCTCCGGGCCCATGTCGAAGCCTCGGAGCATGTACCACCACTTCTCTCCGACGATGGAACCGAACGCCCGTATCAGGTCGCCGCGAGATGCCGAGCATAGCTGCTCGGCGGTGAAGATCAGCGATCCGTTGAGCCGCTTCTCCATCCCCCGGTTGATCCCAACGAACTCGGTCAAACCCAGGCTGTAGAGCTTCTGCGGAAGTTCGTGCGTTTCCAGCACCACAAGACCGTCCGGTTTCTGCATGTCGGTCGCGACCTTGGCGAGAAAGCGGTTGGGGGCAACTCCAATCGAACAGCGGATGCAGTCCCCGACCGCCTTGCGCATCGTCTGTTTCATCTCGGCGGCGATCTTGCAGGCCTGCTCACGTTGACGTTCTTCGCCGAGGAGCCGGAAACTGACTTCATCGATGCTGTGCACCTGATCGATCGGGAGCACTCTCTCCGCAACCTGCTTTAGCTTTTCGTGGTAGGCGACGTAGATCCGTGGCCGCGCGCCGACGACTTCGAGATCCGGACACATGCGCCTGGCATCACCCACATTCGTGCCGCAACGGATGCCGTACCGTTTGGCCTCGTACGAGGCGGCAATGCACGAGGTCGAGTCCGACACCATTGGCACCACCGCCACCGGCTTTCCTCGCAATTCGGGCCGCTCTTGTTGCTCGACCGAGGCGAAATACGCGTTGAAATCGAGGAACATGTATCTCAGTCCTCGATCTCGTTGGGTTATAGGTAGAAAGTTGTCTACCATACAGACACTATACGCCACATCTGTCCGGAAATCCAAGGGGATCGGCTCACGAACTTCGATGTTGTTCCTCGTTGCGGATTTGGAGATAGGATGTGCCGAAGGGTGTTCGGGGGGACACCAACGTCTATCGAAGCCAGCGCGAAAGCCGTCAGAATCTCCTTCGAATGGCAAGGGAGATGCAGGCTAAGGGTTTCCTCCAGAGGCTGGATCGAACCGGCGGGTATTTGCTCGCCATCGCAACGACTCTTGCTGCCACTCTCGTTCGGTTCGGGATCAACCACGACCTGGAGGAGAAAAGCCGCATGATGCTCTTCGTTCCCGCCGTTCTTGTCAGCGCATGGTATGGCGGATCGGGCCCCGGTATGCTCGCCTTGCTCCTCGGCGTCTTTATGGCGGCCTGGGTACTCATTCCCCCGGTCGACGCAATCAATTTTGGGGAGCGTTCAGACCAGATCAGCCTGTTGCTTTACGGCCTTGTCGGGCTCGGAATCATAGCTCTAGCCCACCGGGAACGGACAGAGAAGCTGAGTCGAGAGGCAGCTCAAGCCGAGTTGGAGCGCCTGAATCAATCGCTTGAGGAACGGGTCCGAGACCGAACGCGCGAACTTGAATTCGCCAATCGAGAACTGGAAGGCTTCTGCTACAACGTTTCCCATGATCTGAGAACTCCGGCACGCGCGATCGTCGGCAACTCGCGCATTCTGGAAGAAGACTTCGGCGAGGAATTGACTGCGCCTGCGCGGGAGAAGTTGGGGCGAATCTCCGGGGCGGCACTTAAGCTGAGCCGTCTGGTGGATGCGTTGCTTGTGTATGCAAGGCTGGCTAAAGCCGGCTTGGTCATGGAATCGATCAATCTATGCGAACTGCTGGCGTTCGAGGCTCAAACTGCCTCCGTCTCACTGGGAGCCCGCCTAAGATTCGAGAAGCCCAACCAGATCGTGGTATTCGGAGATCGTCATCAACTCAGGCTCGCGATCGAGGCGATCGTAACGAATGCGATCCGCTACTCAAAGCCAAATCAGATCCCCACTCTCGTCGTGACAACCGAACGTTGCGGAAACAGTGTGACAGTTAGATTTCAGGACGATGGGATTGGCTTTGAGCCTCAATATGCCTCCAAGATCTTCGAGCCGTTCGAACGTCTGCATCGGGACGAAGAGTATCCCGGCGTTGGCATGGGCCTGGCCAACGTCGCCCGAATCGCCGCCCGTCACCACGGCTCCGCCTGGGCGGAGTCCTCTGTCGGAACCGGCGCCGCGATCTACCTAAGACTTGGCGACCAGCCCGAGTGATACCAAAAGCGGTTCCGTCGCGGTCCAGACAAGAGGGCCGCTGGCATTCTGCTGGGCTATGAGGAGCAAGGCGGTAAACTGCTAGGTCCGACATGGACCTTAGGAAGACTCTGAACCTGCCTGATCCGGCTTTCACCATTCCGATGAAAGCCGACCTCCCTCGGCTTGAGCCAACGATTCAAGCCAAATGGGAAGAAGATCAGATTTACCACACGATTCAGAGCAGCCGAAAGGACGCTCCATCGTTCGTGCTCCACGACGGCCCGCCCTATACGAACTCGCCCATCCACATCGGCACCGCCATGAACAAGATCCTCAAGGATTTCGTGGTGAAGTCGCGCACGATGATGGGCTTCCGCGTGCCGTACGTGCCTGGTTACGACAACCACGGATTGCCGATCGAACAGGCGGTCATGAAGAAGTTCGCCGAAAAGAAGATCACTCCGACGGTGGTCGAACTCCGACGAGCCTGCCGGGAGCATGCCAAGCAGTACATCCAGGTTCAAACCGCTCAGTTCAAGCGCCTCGGCGTGTTCGGGCTTTGGGAGCGACCGTACGCCACGATGGACTTCCAGTTCGAAGCCCAGATCATCCGAGTGTTCAAGCGACTCGTTGAGGGCGGGTACGTATACAAGGGCCTGAGGCCTACGCTTTGGAGCCCGACCTCGCGCACGGCTCTCGCCGATACCGAGATCGTCTATCGGGACCATGTCTCAACCTCGATCTACGTGCGATTCCCGCTACTTGAAGACCCGAACAAGCTGTTCGATAGGTTCGAGAACTTCTACACGATCATCTGGACTACGACCCCGTGGACGATTCCGGCGAACCTCGCCGTCGCCTTCCATCCGTCGTTCGTGTACGCGGTGGTGCAGGTAGGCGACGACCACTATCTGGTCCTCGACTCGCTTGTCGCAAAACTTGCCGAAACGCTCGGGTGGCAGGACCACAAGGTGGTCGAACGGCTCGATGGGATCAATCTGGATCACGCCAAGTTCAAGCACCCGATCTTCGACCGGCCGTCGATCGCCGTCATGGCCGAATACGTCACGACCGAGGACGGAACCGGTGTTGTACACACCGCGCCATCGCATGGTCGCGACGACTTTTACACCGGCCTCAAGTACGGGTTGCCGACGCCAAATACGGTCGACGAACGCGGTGTCTTGACCGAGGAGACCGGCGAATTCGCAGGGACCTTCTACAAGGATTGCGATACGGTCGTTGTCGAGCGCCTCAAAGAAGTTGGAGCCTTGCTCAAATCGGATGCGTTCTCTCACTCCTATCCGTACGCAGAACGAGATGACAAGCCCGTCATCTTCCGAGCGACCGAGCAATGGTTCGTGGGTATCGACCACTCCGGCCTGCGCAAGCGCATGCTCGCCGAGACCGAGACCGTCGAGTGGTTTCCGCCGCAAGGCCGTAACCGAATCGACGCGATGGTGTCGGGTCGGCCGGATTGGTGCATCTCCCGACAGCGCCCGTGGGGCGTAGGCATCCCGATCTTCTACGGCGCCAAGACAAGGACGCCGGTTCTGGATCCCATTGCGATCGAAGCGGTCGCAAAACTCGTGGAGGCGGAAGGATCGGACGCTTGGTTTGAGAAGGGTCCCGACGATATATTGCCGCAAGGTTATGCCCATCCGCAGACGGGCGAAACCGAATTCGTGAAAGAAACCGACGTGCTGGATGTGTGGTTCGATAGCGGTTCCACGTCGCTCTGCGTCATCCAAAGCGACTTTGAGCCGCAGTGGCGAGAACGATGGCCGGTCGACCTCTATCTAGAGGGGTCCGATCAGCACCGCGGCTGGTTCATGTCCTCTCTGGTCATCGGCGCGGCAACCCATAACTCGGCCCCGTACAAACAGGTGCTCACGCACGGATTCGTCTTGGACGAAAAGGGGCTCAAGATGTCGAAGCGGGCGGGCAACTCCGTCGACCCAGAGGAAGCCTGCCAGAAGTACGGCGCCGACGTGATCCGCTATTGGGTGGCAAGCGTCGACTACGCGAACGACGTGCCGTGTTCCGATAACTTGCTCCGCCAGTTCGGCGAGAACTACCGCACGGTTCGCAACACCTTGCGCTTCCTGCTCGGAAATCTCGCCGGCTATCAGCCCGACCGGAAGGCGCCGTTGCTCGACCTGGACGCTTGGATCATCGAACAGGTGGACCTGCTTTCGGTTTTCTGCGTCGACTCGTACAAGCGGTACAACTTCGGCGCAGTCCTTAGTTCAATCCACAACTTCTGTGCCAAGGAACTCTCGAAGCAGTATATGGACTCCATCAAGGACCGAATGTACTGCGAGGCCACCGATTCGGATCTCCGCTGGTCGGCCCAATTCGCATGCAACTATGTGTTGACGCAATTGGTCAAGCTCCTTGCGCCGATTCTCACTCACACGGCCGAGGAAACCTGGACGAAGATGGGGATGACCGGCACGGTACACACCGCGACCTTCGACGTCCCGGCCAAAGAGCGGTTCGAAGACATCGAGGGAAGTGATCTGCAAGCTCGATACTCGGCCGTATGGGGAGTTCGCGAGGACGTCTTCGCCGCCTTCGAGCAGTGGAAGGGGACCGATGAGGTCAAGGACACCCAAGACGCAATCGTCACAATTTCCGAGTTGGGTGGAACGCTGAGAACACTCAAAACGTTCGAAGTCGAGGAGTTGGCGATTCTCTTCAAGATGAGCGGGGTGGAATTGGTAGAGGGCGAGACGAGTGTCACTTTCCGCAAGAGTCCCTACCTCAAGTGCGAGCGATCCCGCTTGAGAAGGCAAGATGTGGAGTTGGTTGACGGAGTACCCCTGACAAGGCGTGATCGTGCGGTGGTCGGCATTTGAAGCGGCCTTACATCTTCGTGACGATCACATTACTGATGCTGGTCGTCGACCAAGCCGTGAAGGCTTGGGTGCGCGGAGCCATTCCGCAACACGGATCTATTAGGGGCCTGCCATTTCCAGGCATTTTCGAAATCACTCTCCAGTACAACGAGGGAATCGCGTTTGGTTTCCTCGATGGAAAGGGCCTGTTCCTTTCCCCGGTGGCGATTGCTATCGCGTGCGGCGCTGGATGGTACAGCTTCAAGCACCCGAACGACTCGATCCTAAGCCATCTTTCGATGGGATTGCTTGCATCGGGAGCACTTGGCAACCTGTATGACCGAGTCGTGAACGGTCGGGTAACCGACATGTTCTATTTCCGGGCGATTCGCTTTCCGGTCTTCAACGTGGCTGATTCGTGCATAACCGTCGCAACGATTCTTCTCATCGCGACGTGGTTCGGCGAGACCGCCAAACAAGGAAAGCCCCAAGCGGCCATTGCTCCAGAGTCGCCTAACGCTGGAACGGACCTCTAGCTTTCGCTAGACTCGTACTTGTCCTTGAGCAAGGCGACCACCGCCGGATCGGCAAGGGTCGTGGTGTCGCCTAACGCACGGCCTTCGGCGACGTCTCGCAGCAGGCGGCGCATGATTTTGCCGCTTCGGGTCTTGGGCAACTCGGCACAGACGAAAATATCGTCCGGTCGGGCCAACGCTCCGATTTTGTGCGCGACGTGGCCTTTAAGTTCGTCCACCAAACCGGGATGGTTCTCATGGCCTCCGCGCAAAATCACGAACGCAGAGATCGCCTGCCCCTTGAGGTCGTGGGTCTTGCCAATGACCGCCGCCTCCGCGACCGATGGGTGGTCTACAAGGGCGCTCTCGACCTCCATGGTGCTGATGTTATGCCCGGATACAAGCATGATGTCGTCGACGCGTCCCAGCAGCCACAGATAGCCCTCCTCGTCGAGTTTGACGCCGTCTCCCGCGAAGTAGGCATTCTCGAAGCGGGACCAGTACGTCCTTTGGAACCGGGCGGGGTCGTTGAAGATGCCGCGCGTCATGCTAGGCCAGGGCTTGGTGAGGACAAGGAAACCGCCGCCCGCCTTGCCGGTCACGCCCGGTCCGGTTATCTGGTTACCAACTCCAGACTCGCTGTAGACACTGACGCTGATTCCGGGGAACGGCTGAGTTGCCGAGCCAGGCTTTGTGGCGGTGATCCCAGGCAGTGCCGTGATCATGATTGCGCCGGTTTCGGTCTGCCACCACGTGTCCACGACTGGGCAGCGCCCCTTGCCGATCGTCTCGTGATACCAAATCCATGCCTCTGGGTTGATCGGCTCGCCCACGCTTCCCAGCAACCTTAGCGAGCTCATGTCGCAGCGGTCCGGGTATTGGGTGCCCCACTTCATAAAGGCGCGTATGGCAGTCGGCGCCGTATAGAGAATTGTCGCCTTGTGCTTCTCGATAATTCTCCACAGTCGGTCTTTGTCGGGCGTGTCGGGCGCCCCTTCGTACATGAGGACGGTGGCGCCATTCGCCATGGGTCCATAGACGACGTAACTGTGGCCGGTGACCCATCCGCAGTCGGCGGTACAGAAGTGGATGTCCTCGTCTTTCAGGTCGAAGACCCATTTTGAGGTGGCATAGGTGCCGGTCATGTAACCGCCCGTCGTGTGGACGATTCCCTTCGGCTTGCCCGTCGAGCCGCTTGTATAGAGAATGAACAGGAGGTCCTCACTGTCCATTGGTTCGCACGGACAGTCAGTCGACTGCTGTGGCACGATTTCATGCCACCACACATCCCGACCTTCCTGCCAGACGCCTTCGTTGTATTTAGGTGCTGCCAGTCCATTCGTGAGGGTCCCTTCCGGGCCTACATGTTTCAAGACCAGTACGTGCGAAACGGAGGGACAACCCAGGTCCATCGCTTCGTCGACAGTCGCTTTGAGGGGCACGATATGTCCTCGACGCCATCCGCCGTCTGCGGTTACAATCAGTTTGCAGTCGGCGTCGTTCGTGCGCTCTTCGAGCGACTCAGCGCTGAACCCACCGAACACGACGCTATGGGCCGCGCCAATCCTCGCGCACGCCAACATGACGTACGCCAACTCGGGGACCATCGGCATATAGACGCTAACCCGATCGCCTTTGCCCACTCCGAGCGCCTTGAACGCATTCGCAAGACGCGACACTTCGTCCTTCAACTCCCCGTATGTGATCGTCCGAGAGTTTCCGGGTTCCGCCTCCCAAATGATCGCCGGCTTGTCCTTACGAGCTCCGTTCGCATGCCGGTCGACGCAGTTATAAGTGGCATTTAGCTTGCCGCCCACGAACCACTTGGCGTCCGGTGGAGTGAATTCGCAAACGGTGTGCCATGGCTCGAACCAGTCCAGTTGCTTTGCCCAGGATTCCCAGAACGCCTCTGGATCGGCGGCGGCTTTGGCGTATATTTCTGGGTCGCTGACGTTCGCTTGGGCAATGAACTCAGGAGAAGGGGGGAAACTACGATTTTCTTGGAGGAGGGTCTGGATCGTTTCGGACATCTGGGTCTACCTGGGGAGTGATTCCGATTTTAGCGCAAGCGCTCCGGGATTATTCCTGTGAAACCAAACTGCGTGCTCCCCCGTGCTAAAGTTGGCTTCAATCCCATGACACTCAATGTTCCATTCGAGCAGTTCGCAGAGACGGTCCAGCGGGTTCTCGAGACCAAAGAGGCGTACGTGTCGGCGGCCGGCGCCGGATGCCTGGTTTCGGCTGCCGACGTCGGAAAGGGGTTCATCGTCGCGTCGCGCACGGATCAGACTGCGGCGGCGACAAAGGCGAAGTTGGAGCCGGCCGGTTTTACCGTATACGACGGCGCTTGGACCCTCGCGGTCGATAGTCAATTCCATGCCGAACCGCAAGCCGAAGCGTTCATCGCGGCGGTGAGCTACCGAAGCGGCGAAACGACTCCAGGTGTCTGGGTCGATGCCTTCCCCACGATGCCGACCCAAGTGCAGGTGCTTCGCGCCCTTTACGATGAGTTTAGGCAAACCGGAGAGCTTCCCGACGTGTCGTTTGAGGAGTTCGTCCGTCTCTCCGATCCGAACGTCGTCGTCGTGACACCGAACGATGTCCAGAGCTTCCTCGAAAGGAAGGCTGAGTGTCCTTGAGCCACTAGGCATTCGGATTATGCCAACCCATTCGCAGGAATTAACAGTTAGGTGGTTTTGACTAGTCCATACAGGACATTAGGCGGATAATCTAGTTGCTATGTCAGACATCATTGCGACCGGAGAGGCGCCAAAAAGAGAGGAACAGGTCTTGGTGCTTGCCGCCGGAGGGCTGACCGACAAAGAGATCGCAATCAAACTTGGAATCAGCCCGGACACTGTGGGCACCTACTGGCGTCGGATTCTCGCCAAGTACCAGGCAGCGAGCCGGACCGAGGTGGTCGCCAAGTACGCCGAAGATCGCTCAAAGGCGGCCGTCGAGAATCTCCAGTACGTCAACGAATGCCTGAAGCTTGTTGCCGACTACATGATCGCGAATGCCGGCCGATCGCCGGTGGCTTCGCCGACAGATACGCCGACTTCCGCTCCATCCCTTTCGCTGGGCGACAGCATTCTCGCGATCGTTTCGGATTGGATCTTGTTGCTCGATAATTCGGGCAAGATCGTCTTCTCCAATAAGCCGGTGCGGGCAGGTTGCAAGATTTCCGAGCTTGTCTCGAACGACGATCTGGTCGAGATTCTTGAACTCGCCTCCAAGACAGAGACGGATACCGAACTCGACGTCATCGACTCGGCTCACAGCAAGCTTGAGTCCTGCTATTCGTTCCGGCTCTGGCCCGGCGTGCACAGCCTGACTGGCCATATCGTCGGCATCGGACGGGCGTTCTAGCCGCGCCTAACGACTCGGAAACAGAAACATCAGGATCATAGGCATGCGATGAGCCCAGGCATCTTCGTTATGCCGTGCATCCTGATCGACGAAGTAGGCGAGATCGGCTCCCGGCTTCCATCCCTTCTTGACCAACAGATCGAAGAGTGCCGTAGTATCGTCCACGGTTGCTCGATTTTCCGCGTCGTTGTCGCCTTCGTGCGTCCCGATGTCGAGCCAGATCTTCTGTGTAGGCTTCTGTCCGACCTCGCCGACCTCCCTAAGAAGTACGCGATTGTCCCACCAAACGGAAGGTGAGACCACTCCGATCCTTCCGAAGATCTCGGGATGGGTGATCCCAAGGTGCAGCGACAACACGCCGCCGAACGACGAACCGCAGACGCCTGTGTTCTGGGGGCCCTTCTTCGTCCGGTAGGTCTTGTCGATCATTGGCATGATCTCCTTGCAGAGCATCTTGCCGTACAGATCGGCATTCCCTCCGACCATCGCCTTCCCGAAAGGTGATCGAGTCGGCAAGAACTCATTGGCGCGGTCGGCCCCCGCGTTGTCGATCGCCACGATGATCAAGGGCTCGATCAGGTGAGCCCGGATAAGCCCCTCTGCGGTCTCGTCGGCCCGCCACTCCTTGTTCGGCAGAAACGAGGTCGTCCCGTCAAACACGTTCTGTCCGTCGTGCATGTAGAGCACCGGATACCGGGTCTTTCGATTCGACTCGTAGCCGGGCGGGAGATAGACCGTAATGTTCCGATCGTTGCTCAGAACGGTTGAATGAAAGCTCTTGATGTGCTGAATGTTGCCGGCCAAGGATGAAACCCTCTGTTGTGCAAGTGCGCAACAAGCGAAGAGGAGAACTGAAATAATCATCGTCCGTCGATCCGGCCAAGCTTATCACCGAAGCCACGTACCTCGACCGATATGGGGATCGCGACCGGATCGAGGATCCATTTGGCGTTCGTCTACGGCGAAAGCCAGCCAGCGTCGTGCAGCCAATCGGCCAGCCGCTGCGGCCACGTATTCACGGCGCGATTCTTCGGGAACCGATCGCCCATGTTGAAACCGTGACCGCCGGATGCGAAGATGTGAACCTCCATGGGACGGTGAGCAGCGTGATATTTTCCGGCAAGGCTGAGCACAACCGCAGAGAGGCCATCATCGGAGGCAACCGCCATGAAGGCGGGCGGCGCATCGACGGGAATCGTCTCAGGCACTCCAAGAGGTCCCGGATAGATCCAGATCGCAAAGTTCGGGTGCTGATCGACTCGATCGACCGGGTCCACCGCGTTCGGGTTGCCGGTCTCGGTTCCAAATGCCGCGATCGAGGCGTTCTCACCCCCCGCCGAGAACCCCATGACGCCAATTCGGTTCGGCTGCACGCCAAACTCCGATGCACGGGCACGCACCATCCTCATGGCGCGGTAGACATCGGCGCGGGTATCTCGATCGAACGTCAGCTTCGATCCGTCTTCACGGAAGAGGCGGTACTTGAGGACGAACGCGGTTACTCCAAGCTCGGTCAGAAACTTTGCCGGCTTGGTCCCTTCCTCGTCGATCACCAACTCACGATGCCCCCCGCCGGGGCAGATGACAACCGCTGTACCATTTCCTTGGCCGGGCTTGGGACGATAGACGGTGAGAGTGGGATTCTGGATGTTCGCGATCGACCAAGGATGAACGCGATTCTCCTTCTCACCGCGACGCGCCTCCGAACCGGGAGCCCCGTTGGGCCAGAGTGGGATCACGTCCGGATCTGATGCACGATAGGATGAAGCCATTACTAGAGCGCATATTGCCACGAACATGGATGAACCCTACCACGATTCGAGGGTCTTGCCGAGACGAAAAATGCGGCGGGAGGACAACCTACGCTACTTGCGAACTATTGCACTTTTCACAGGCCAATAGTCCCGAGTTTTCTTTGTCACGCTTTTGTCACGGAATTCAGCACGACGCCCTGCCATCTTCGGCACTATGGCGCTGACCGATGTTGTCCGGCGCGACAGGAGACAAGCATTGAGCACGAAACTACACTCGGTCTGTGGGAACCAGGCGCCGCCAGAGGGACATAGTGGCCTGGCCGAGCCACACACAATCATTCGAAAACCAAGCAGACTCAGTGCCGCCCTCAGGCGGCTATATCAGATTCTGACTGTGACGGTCGCTGCCTCGATCAGTGTCGCTGCCGCCCAGTCGATCACCGTCACTCCCAACTCGAACGTGACAGACGTGGTCGGCAAGCAGGTTCAGTTCAGCGCCAAAGTGACGGGGATCACTAACACTAAAGTCAACTGGTATGCAGGAGGCGTCAAGGGGGGCTCTACAGCGGCCGGAAAGATCACGCCGGCGGGGCTCTACACCGCGCCGGCGACGCTGCCCGATACGAACCCGGTGACGATCAAGGCGGTCAGCCAGGCATCTTCGTCGCTCTCGGCAAGCGTTTCGGTCAAGATCGTGCCGACAGTGGCCAAGCTCTCGTCGGTCACTCCGAACCCGTTGTCGGTCGGAAGCATCAAGGTCACTCTTGTAGGATCCGGGTTTCAACCTGGAGTAGGCGTCTACGACACGTCCAACGGCAACGCCAGCCTGTTTGCGATTTCCTCACTGACGTCCACGAAGATAGTCGCCACCGGTACTCAAGTGACGGCAGACTCCGCGAGCTTCACCGTTGTCAACGTCGGGGTTGCCGCCTCCAATGCGATTGTCGTTCCGATCAAGAAGTACACGCTGACCGTTAAGAACGGAACTGGCAGCGGAAGCTATGCGCCGGGCAAGGTGGTTTCCATCAAATCGAATGCTCCACCGGCCGGCAAAGTATTCAAGAATTGGACCGGAGCAACCGTCGCCAATCCGAACTCCGAAAGCACGACGTTGACGATGCCGACAGCCAACGCGACGGTTACGGCTAACTACCAAACGTCCGGGACCAAATACCAACTGACCGTAAACAGCGGCGCCGGAAGCGGTTCATACGCGGCGGGGGCAGTCGTGACGATCACGGCGAATGCACCGCCTCAAGGACAGACCTTCTCGAACTGGACCGGCGCCATCGTAGCCAATCCAACGGCTTCCACCACCACCCTGACAATGCCGGCAGCCGCAACGTCTGTTACGGCTAACTATACGAACTCAACTAGCCAATACCAACTGACCGTCAACAATGGATCTGGAAGCGGTTCCTATGCCGCAGGAACGGTCGTCACTATCACGGCCAATACGCCGCCACAGGGCGAGACTTTCGCCAATTGGACGGGCGCGACCGTCGTCAATCCGAATTCCGCAACCACGACTCTGACCATGCCGGCCGCCATTACGACCGTCACGGCGAATTACAGTTCGGGCGGCACGATCCCATTCCCGGTTACGACCCACCCTCGCATCTGGATCACCCAGGCCGACCTTCCCAAACTGCAAAGCTGGGCGGTTAGTTCGAACCCCGTCTACCAGCAGGGCATGGCTCCGCTTTTGGCCCAGGCCGTGAACATTTACGAGACCCAATTCTTCCCCGGCGGCCAGCCGAATCCCAACTATCCCGATCTAGGCGACACCCAGGGCTACCAGGGCCAGTTAACGGAAGAGGTCGGCGTGATCCTGGCGTTCAACTCCTTGATCGACCCAGCGGCTGCCAATCGGATCAAATACGCCAAGTACGCGCGAAATCTGATCATGTATGCGCTTAGTCAGACTGCCCAGGGATTTCAAGCCAACGCTCCGTTCCGCGATCCAACGTTCATTCTGTACAACCGCGGTGACCTATGCGGCCATCAGTGGCCGTTGATCGTGGACTGGATCTATAGCGCCAAGGACGCAAGCAACAACCCGATCCTCACCGCCGCCGACAAGGCCACGATTCGAACCGCCTTCATGCTATGGGCAGGAACTTGTCTTACTGCATCGACGACTGGCGGGGACCATCCCGAACCGATCGGAGTAACGAACGATCTATCACTGATCAATAACGGCACTGCCCCTTACCGGATGGCATCAAACAACTATTACCTGGGGCACGCCCGCAACCTGACGATGCTCGCGCTGAGCCTTGACCCAGCAGACGATCCTGCGGTCGACCCTTCCAAGTCGGTCGCCGTGCTCGGCAATTCGCTTCGCAGCTACATCCTCGACGCCAACGGCGCTTGGCTCTATCAAACTTATGCGATGATGGGCGAGCCGTCTCAGGTCGCCCAAGACTACGGAATCTCCGGTAACGGCGCCGGGTTTGGACTGGCCAGCGGAGGACTGCCTCCCGAAGGCATGATGTACGGCGAGTCGTTTGGGACGCTGCTCGGACAGCTGTTGGCCCTGCATACGGCAGGCTTCGACGACACGTCGATCACCGGTCCGCAAGCCAAGCTGAGCTCGGCCCCCGTCTGGGACCGTTACGTCACCGCCTACCTGTCATCGCTCACTCCGGTCGCCGCCGTCAATCCGGCTGCCAGCTACCTAGGCCCCCTCTACTACTTCGCGTGCTTCGGCGACGTTCTTGAAACGTACGTCACGCCGGACTGCATGCAACCCGTTGCTCTGCTTGGCATCCTCCAGCAGAAGCAGGGCAAGACGACCAACTTGAACGCATGCAAGTGGTTTGCCACCAATGCGGTTCAGGGCACGCTTCAATACAACACAAGCACACCATGGACGTGGGGATGCATGCAATCGATCCTCTACTACATGCTCCTCGACCCGAGCGCGTCGGCAGCAACGGATCCTCGCCCCAGCTTCCCGACCTACTCCTTCGACTCGTTGACGGGTCGGGTGATGTCTCGCACCGACTGGTCGGCCAACCCCAATTGGTTCACCTACCGGGCGAGTTGGGAGTCGATCAATCACCAGCACGGCGATGCCGGAAGCTTCGGCCTGTACCGCAACGGTGAATGGCTGACAAGCGAGATGACGAACTACGACAACAACGAGGTCGGCTTCACGCCGTACTACTTGAACTCCCTCTGTCTCAAGAACTGGTGTTCGAACGGTACTCCTTCACTGGGCTGGTACGAAGCCGGGATGTGGAACCTTGGCGGACAGTGGATCTTGGACTCCAACGCCGGCGACCCGACGACGATCAGCAGCAACGGCTCCGGATACACGTTCGCGAGCACCGATATGACCAACCTGTATAACCGGCCGAATCAGTGGACGGCGGGAGACAATGCCACCGACATCACGCAAGCGACCCGGTCCATTCTCTGGATCAATCCTGACGTGACTGTCGTATACGATCGAGCAACCTCGGTTCACGCCGGGCTGTTCAAGACGTTCAACATGTGCCTCACCACCTCGCCAACCATCACTGGAAACTCGGTTCAGGATGTGACGCCGGGCGGCCAGAACCTGTTCGTCCAGACGCTGCTTCCGCAGAATCCGACGATCACGAGCAAGCTCGCATCTGGCGACCTGAATCCGGTCGCCGAATTCGAAACAATGAACTACGTGCTTACCGTAACAGACGCATCGAACCCGACGGACACGCGATTCCTACATGTGCTGCAGGGAGCCAACGGCTCCGCCAAAATGGTTCCTGCGACATACGTGAAGAGCACGACCGGAACGGCATTCGATGGCGCGGTGTTCGGTACGACCGCCGTGTTCTTTACGAACAAGGCGAATCCGACTCTCTCAGCGACCACGCTCGTCGTTCCGAGTTCGGTCACGACTCTCTACATCGCAGGACTTGCCGCCAATACTTCCTTCTCCGTGACAACGCAGACGGGATCGAACGGCAAGACGATCACGCTCAACCCCGCCGGAACCGGTAACGTCTCCGATGCGGCGGGACTCCTAAAGGTCGGAATCTAGCCGACCGATCACGACGAGGCCACCCGTAAACGGGTGGCCTCAGTCGCTAGAATCCGCCGTGAAGAGCGGTCTTCCAAACGAAGAGCGGCAACTGAGGAAGCCAGCCCCGTACTTCGAATTGGCATCGCAGAGAACGGCAATCGTCAGCGTCTTGGCTCCGGAAGACTTTGCGCTCTGTACCAAGCTGGTGATATCCCAAGTGTATTTTCCGTAGGATGAAATCGCCTTTTCATCCACCGGGTCGCCGATCGGAGTCGGCGCATTGTTCCACGTCAAGCTGCCAGTTGTCCAAGCTGGGTTGCTCGTGCCATAGATTCCGATAGGTACCGCTACCCCCATGGATCCGCCGGTAAGGGACAGTTGAGCCTTGGCGATTCGATTCCTCAGCCCCGATACATCGATAGCCAAGTAGGCAACCTGGTTCGATCCCACCAAGCCCTTCGAAACGTTCAACCGTGTTTGCGCCATGTCCGTGTTTGGATGGGCATCGCTCACGAAAGCGTCTTGGGCATCCAGCTGGACGGCATGGACGGCCCGGCTGACTCGCCCGACACCGTTTGTATAGCTGAAAGTCGTGAAGTATTGGGTTGGCAAGCGCAAACGAGCCAGATGAATCTTCGTTGTGCCGGGAAGGATGATCTGGGGGCCCAATACGTTGCTGCCACCAGACGTTGTTCCGATCTCCACCATCGCAGAGTCGATCTCCGATTCTGGATCAAACGCCCACTGATCGAAATCCAGCGTGGTGGACGTCGACCCGATGGCTTCGAAACGAGCCACTACGGGAGGGCTCGTGTCAAAGCTCGGAAGTCCGTGGAAGAAGTCGACTCCCGGCGTATCGCAGCCGTTCGACACTTGGACCCGCTTCGTCTTGCTCTGGCCATTCGCATAGGCGGTGACATCGTAGATCCCGCCGGTCATCGGTGGGAATCGATAGGAACCGCCTGTTGCTGAGGTCGCGCGGTATGCCTTGGTGGGAGTAGCCACCAATTTGGCGACCAGGACGGCTCCCGCGATCGGCTTGCCAGAGAAATAGACCATTCCAGTTACATCGCCTAACGTCGCTGCTCTGGGGTTCGAATTCTGGCCAAGCTGGAGCAGGTGGAGCACGTCCAATGAACCGTATCCCTGAGTCTGTTCCCATCCCGCGCCAGCTGCGTGCGCCGTTCCGTCGGCACTCTCTTCGAGAGCCTGAAACGTCCGGATGTTTGCATTGCCATCCGATTGGTGCAGTTTGTTCTGGCCCATAAACAGTCCGGCTGCGCCGGCGACCTGCGGACTCGCCATCGACGTCCCATTCAGGAAGTAGGAATAGCTGAGAGTGTAGGGTGGCTTGTACCCGGCTTGGCTCAGCGTGCATGGAAAACGGCTGGATGTCGAGTAGACGTACTGAATGTGGTATGAGTTCTGCGCGTACGGAACGACATCTCCTCCTGGGGCAGCGATCCCAACATAGCTTCCGTAGCCGGCGTAATGCTTGTCGGCCGAAATCCTCCCGGGGCCGTTTGCGGTTACGCCCAGGACGCCGCTACATGCCGCCGGATACATCGGCCCCAAGTTCCCGCCCCCCTTCATCCGCTCGTTTCCGGCGGCGACCACCAAGCTGCCCTTTTGAAATGCGTAAGTCACGGCGTCTTGCAGGATCTGGGAGTAGTTCTCCGTGCCAAGGGATACGTTGATGATGTCGGCGCTGTGGTCGGCGGCGTACATGATCGCGGCCGCGACGTTGGCATCGGTGGCATTGCCCTTCGAGTCGAACACGTTCAGGATCATGCCTCGCGAGTTGTAGCCGATCCCAATTGTTCCATGGCCATTGAAACCGCCGTTGTTGCCGGCAGCAAGCGCAGCGCCAGCAACCGCGGTGCCATGGCCATCCAAGTCTGATGGAACGGATCCCGGTACGGCTACGCCGTTGCTGAACGACGTGCTCACACCCTTCATCAACTGGCCGCCCTGACCGATGTCGGTTCCGGAACCTCCCGCGTTGATGAAGTCAGGATGGTCCATATCGGCGCCAGAATCGACGAACGCGATGATGGGACAATCCTGGGGCTTGCTTGCTGCCGTGTACCAGGTTCCCGGAAAGACAGCCCATCCGCCGGCAAGCGCCTTCCCGGAGTCAGAGGTCACCGCGCTGGTATCCCATAGGTTCCACAGCCGTCGGAAGCCGGTAGCGGATGCTGGGCGATGACCCATGATTGCGTTTCCTCCGTTGCTGCTACCACTACTGCCGCCGCTCCCTCCTCCACTGCCTCCGCTCCCACCGCTTCCACCGCTGCCGTGAGTCCCGGAACTACCGCCCGATCCTCCGCCTCCGACAGAGCCGCTGCTTCCGACGAAGCCGCCCGTTGATCCACTGCTTCCGCTATGAAACGAATAGGTTGGATCGGTCTCCAGGGCGCTCCAGTCGGGTTCGTTGGGAACCGGGAGAGAAACCGGATAGAGTTTGTTCTCCGGCTCCGCACAGATCACATCGGGATCGGCTTCGAGTGCGTGGGCGACAGCATGGGGTTCGTGGGTCGGATCGAACTCCCAGACCGTCCACCCTCCGTGACTCAGTTGACCCAATAGCCGACCATCGGGAAGCATCGCGGAGATCCGTGCCATCTGGGCACGGGCGAACGGAGCGAGGGGACCATCGGCAGCTTCGGGACTGCGAAGCTTCACCAAAACGCGCCCTTCATACACCACGTTCATCTTTGTCTGGGGAACCGATGGCTGGCCCCGATGGCCCGTTTGCGAAGCCGCTAGGCTTTCGGCGACGATCGAAAGTGCCAATACGATAGTTGAGCGGCTAATGGCCATACAAACCTCTCTGGGTCATTTCTATTGTATGGCTCGCCATTTGCGGCAGTTGCCTTGCTTAACGCATCGCAAGCAATAGGCGAATAGTCTCCATGAATCCGAGCCTATACTCATCTCACCAACTTGGAAGCGAACGCAAAGAACTTGATCCGGGTCGCCCAGGCCGCCGATGCGGCCGGGCAAATTCAGAGGGCGGTACTTCTGTGCAACGAAGCCCTTCGTCTGGACGACCGCTGCGTAGAGGCACTTCTGCTCCTCGGATCGCTTGCCGCTCGCCATGGACAGGCGGGAGAGGCCGAGCAGCCTCTTCGAAGGGCGTTCGAACTAGATCCGCAGTCGTACGACGCGGCACGTTGGCTTGCGACGTTGCTGATTGGCAAGCATGGCGGAGCCGACGCCGTCAAGTACGGTCACCACGCGGTTCGGCTTCGGCCCGACGCCGCCGAGGCTCACGTTGCCCTCGGTCTGGCAGCGATGGGCCTCGGCGACAGCACTCTCACGATCGAAAGTTTCTCTCGTGCGGTCGAGATCCAACCCGATCTGGCTGGGGCCTACCATAACCTCGGTGTCGCCTTTCAGCGAGAAGACAGCTACGAAGAGGCGATTCGGGCATTTCGAAGTGCCATCGAGCTCGCGCCGTGGGTCTTCGAATCCTACATCCATCTTGGCCGCTGTTACCTGGCAACAGACCAAGGATACGAGGCGCTGGCGTGCGCAAGGAAGGCGATCGACCTCCGACCTGACTCACTCGATGCCAAGCGCCTACTGGCAGACGCCCGGTTTGTCGCCGTCTTGGGGCCGAATGGGCTGGACCTCATTCGTGAGTTCGTCGAAGACGATCCTGGCTCGGCGTTTCCTCATGCGCTGATGGGCAGCCGGCTTCAGGAACAGGGATCGTTCACCGAAGCGGAGCAGAGCCTCCGGCAGTCCATCGAACTGCAGCCGATCCAGGGATTCGCCTACTATGTCTTGGCTAACAACCGCAAGATGAGTCCAGACGATCGGGAGTTGTTCGCGTCGGTCGAGCATGATCCTCGCAATGCCGACCTCCTGCTCGAAGAGCGGCAATATCTTCACTTCGGACTGGGTAAGGCGTACGACGATCTGGGAGACTACGAGCGCGCGATGCGGCACTTCGATCTCGCTCACGAACAAGAAGGCCCCAAGTCTTCGTTAGGAGGACATGCCAAACGTGTCCACCGCTTGGTCTCCCTGTTCCGCAAAGAAACCATCGCGAAATACGCATCTTGCGGCTTCGAAAGCGCAGAACCGATCTTCATATTCGGCATGCCCCGATCGGGTACTACCCTCCTCGAACAGATCGTCTCGCGACACTCCACGGTCGGCGCCGGAGGCGAACTCTTCTTCTGGCGAGACAACTGTCGCCGCATCATCCATCTCAATGATGGCGCCATTGCTCCCCCACTGCTTGAGAGGGCCGGTTGCAACTACCTGGATCTGATTCGCTCGCTCGCACCCGGCAAAGAACACGTCACCGACAAATTCCCCAGCAATTTCGCCTACCTTGGCTTGTTGCACATCGTGTTCCCGAACTCAATCTTTATCCACGCGCGGCGGAATCCGCTCGACACCTGCCTATCGATCTATATGCGGCCATTCTCCACCAATCAAGGCCTTGGGAGGACCCGGCACGAGATCGTCGAATCGTACCGTCTCTACCGCGAAGCCATGAAACATTGGCGGGAGGTCCTTGGTCCCAGCCGAATTCTCGACGTGGATTATGAGGAGATGGTGCGCCATCCGGTCGAGATGACGCGCCGAGTCGTTAGTCATTGCGGCTTGGATTGGGAGGACGCGTGCCTCAAGCCGGAGGAGAGCGATCGGCGCGTCGTCACGTTCAGTAAGTGGCAAGTAAGGCAGCCGGTCTATACGTCGTCGGTCGAACGCTGGCGCAGGTACGAGCCGTGGCTGGGTGAGTTCGCCGAACTGCTGGAAGATTCCTAAAGCCGACAATCGGTTCGATATTTCTGGCGGCAAACTCGGTTTGCCACCAATTCGCGAGGTTAACGCGAATCCGTGCCAAAATGGCGCGGCGGCGTTAGGTTCACGAGATGATCGGCAATAGACGACATTCCGGCTTAAGACACGGATTCAGACTAGGGGTCATCGTCGGTTGTTTGGCCGTTGCCGGTTCGTTAATGGCCCAAGCTCCCCAGTTGTCTGCTGGACGATGCGAACACCCGCCCACGATGTCGTCGAATCCGAACGATCCAGCTTGGCGAGGCGCACCGACGGCAAGCGCATTCGTCGACCTATTCACCGACAAACCGGTTGCCGACCAAACCGAATGCAAGGTCGTCTTCGATGAAGAGGCGCTGTACGCGCTTTTTATCTGCCACGACTCCAAGCCGGATCAGATCGTCGGTCGAGAGATCAACCCGGAGTCTCAGTTCAACGGTGAGGACACTGTCACCCTATCGATCGATCCATACAACGGACGAAACGGCAGTTCGATGTCTCGCTTCACCGTCAACGCGATCAACACGCGCACCGAAACAATTGCGGGCGGCCACTCTTCCAAGGCGGAGTGGAGGGGTGTTTGGCAGAGCACGACCAAGCGGACCTCCGACGGTTACGTCGTCGAAATGCGGATCCCATGGCGCATCCTGAATTATCCGAAGTCGTCCAAGCCGATCGACATGGACGTGAACTTCGATCGTTACCAGGCGCACACCAAGACGAACTCGCAATGGGCCTACGTCACGCCTTCCTACAAGCCCGAGTTGCTCGGACTACTCAAGGGAGTCACACCGCCCAAGCAGGACTCGCGATCCCGCTGGCAGTTCCTTGCATACGATGCTCCTGCAGTCAATGAAGGATCTCTGTCGAACCGCGCCGGGCTCGATGCTCGATATGCAGTCACCAACGAACAGACGGCGCTGTTAAGCCTGAACCCGGACTTCATCAACATCGAGCAGCAGATCGCCGGGGTGGATTTCGTACATACCGAACGCCTTCTCTCCGACGCCCGCCCGTTCTTTACCGAAGGCGGCGATTACTTCAACCCCATCTCCCAATTCGAGTACGGAATCCCGTTCTACAGCCAGCGCATCGGCCCGATCAATTTCGGAACCAAGTTCTACGGCCAGCTGTCGCAAACGGCCAAGTTGGGGACGCTGGCCGTCAACCAGACCGACGGATCGACGGCTACGTTCACCAACTACTCGCTCAACATCGGCTCCACGTTTTCCCAGGCATTCTATGCCTCGTCCTACGATTTGGGTCCCCAACACGACCTCTTGGCGGGCACGACGTTCAACAAGCGGTGGGGCAACTGGTTCGTACACAACGCCACGGCGGTCGAAGACACCGGTCACGGAACCGAGACGGCCGGCAACAACGCGATCGGCTTCACCGGGCCCAAGCTGTTCTCCGAGATCCAGCAGATTTGGGTCGATCCCAGTTTCAATCCGCCGCTTGCGTATGTGCCCTGGCAGAATCGCCGGGGCGCCTACACCTACACGAACTTTAACGATACGATTCCGCGTGGGCCGTTTCACGACTGGAACTGCTACCTTTACACCCCGAATTTCCACCAATCAGACGGCACGATTCAGGAACGCGGTGTGCAGGGGGGCGTCAACTTCACGACGCGAGACGATCAGGCGATCTCGTTCAACCGGAGCATTACCGACTATCAGACCGGCAGCGACAACACCTACGACGTCTCCTACGCATACAATGCGAGTAACCGGTTCAAGCAGGCGAGCATCGAGTACCTCTTCGGCCAGCAGAACAGCGCGACGTCGCGTTACATCAACCTGAGAGGCAGCCTCCGGGTCTTCCACCGCCTCGATCTCGGGTTGTCGCAGTCGGTCCTTCAATTCACTCCCGACGCCCGTCAAACGATCGCGACAGTGGGTTGGCAGATCGACAGCCGGCGTTCCGTTACCGGCCGATTCGTCGACACCAACGGCTTCCAGAACTTCTTTCTCTCCTATGAAAGCGCAGGTTGGACCGGAATGGAGGTCTACGTTATTCTGGGAGATCCCAACGCGTTGACTTTCTCGCGCATTCTCAGCCTCAAGTTCGTCTGGGCGTTCTAGCACTTAGCCGCAGGCTTTCAGCACCCGAAGTGCGCGCAACGTATTCCAACGGCTTTGGCGAGGCGCCGCCTCCATGGCGAAATGGAACTTCCCCGGGTGACGGTTTTGGGCCGGCCAGATGCCGGTCGGCCCCCGCTGCCTAACCAAATCGATAGCGTCGGCAAGTCGGGTGTCTCGAGCGAACGGGGTCGAGCGAATGTAATCGAGACCGCGCAGCACGTCGTAATGCCATCGGGGCGGATACGAGAACTCGGTGAAGTGTGCGTTCACGATTTCGCCGGTTCGGTCCGACCGATACATCCGATGTTGAAGCATAAACTCCATCGCACGGCCTTCCGATTCGAGGAACGTCTTGGAATCGATCCATTCGGCCCGTGCCGCTTCACGAAGCCCATCGAGCACGTTGAAGGTCGTGTGGAACGAACTGTGATGCACCGACTTTTCGCGAAGCCGGCGACAGTTCCAACCACCATCGCCCATCTGTTCTCTTATCAGTAGCGCACACAGCTCAGATAGCATTGGAGACTCGAGTCGGAAGTATGCGGCGATGTTGAGATAGAACCCCCACACGCAAACGTCGTTGCTGACCAGGCTGCCGAGTTTGCCATCGACGTTGCCTCGACCGATTCCGCGAAGAAGGATCTGTTCGGCTCCACGTTTGGCGACGGAGTTCGATGCATCCACTCCGCAATCGATCAGAGTGAGGAGCGTGTAGGTGGTGCTGGTCCATTTGGGCGAATAAATACCCCCGCCCCAGGTTCCCACCGGGTCTTGGAGGTCTAGAAATCGCCGCACCCAACCGTCCTCAGCGGAACGCGTACGCACCGACTGCCAGCGGTCTGCCGGCAAATCCAGAAGGTCCCTCATGACCTGCCATCGGATGGAAGGATCCCCTTCCATCAACCACGCGATCGTCCGCTCGTTGGTTTCCATCCGCGCCCCTACGCCATTCTACATCCCCATCCATGACTCAGCAGTAGGGAGGGAGGGCGCGGCGTAGCACGTGCGATGGGATCAGCGCCAGAGTCAACGCATGCTGTGTCAAGAGCCGGAACATCGGCAGGTTCGTACGCCCTCCTGAGGCAATCTCGACGATCTCCCGGGCGCCGGGCCAACCCATCCAGCGTAACCATTCCTGAGGGGCCGAGGATGCTTGCGGGGAGGCTCCAACCAAGCCACCGACAAGAGCGGCAACCGAATCAGAATCGCCTCCCAAGGCAACGGCCATCCTCAAGGCGGACTCCATATCGTGCGGATGGCTCCGCCAGCACTCGATCGCCGCGTTGACCGTATGGACCATATATCCGGTCGGTCCGGACGACGGCCACCGATCGGACCTGGGCCAGGTAGGTGCCACGATGGCCGCCTCAGCATCGAACCGATCGACCTTGCCGCTCACCGCGAGCGTGGCAGCCAAGCCGACGATCTGCGAACCAGATACCGCGAGCGGATGCGTATGAGTGACGCACGTACTCGCCTCGATGAGCCCCACCCTTCGTTGGGAATCGTCAGCAAGGCAGCAGCCGAGTACGATGGCCCGAACCGCTGGACCGTTACCGGCCGAAGCCACGCCCGAACGGGTGGCGGGAATCCCGACCGTAAGTTTCAGACACGATTTAAGCGTGGCGAGACCGATGCCCGGCGGCAGAGTCCAAAACCAGTTTCGGAGTCTTCGACCGACCTCCATGGCAAACCGATCCGGGTCGTCGGGCTCGCGAAAGAGGGCCTGGATCGTCGCAACCGCCATGAGCGTGTCATCGCTCAAAATGCCCCAGCCAAACGCCATTCGTTGCCGGAGCGGAGGAGGATAGAGTCGGGGCGCCCGGGTTGCACTTAGGCCTTCCATCGGCAAGCCCAAGCTGTCCCCTAAAGCAATGCCCGTCAGTAGCCCCACTGTTCGGCTTTGATCCATGTATTTCCTTGAGCTCCTTGACGCAATTGAACGTTCGAGGTAGCAATCGAACGATCACGAATAGGTTGATACCCCGTCATCCCTTTGACTGGTGTACCCTGCGTTTGCGAGAAACATAAGATGAGCATTCCATCCCCGGCTCCGGGAAACCCCAACATCACCGCAGTCGACGGCATGGCCGGGCTGAAGCTTCAGCGGTTCATGTTCGGCATTATTCTCGTTGGAATCCTCTACTTCGGCGGCGTCGGTCTGTACGGAAAGATCTTGAGAAAGGACTTGGTCAAGATGCTCGAGCCGTACTTGCTGCTGCCGACGGGAAGCAACGTACGTTCATTCGAGACGAACATGGCGTTCGGTTCGGCCCAATCGGTGTACGCCGATCTGAACTCGCCGCGCGGCATGCCTGGCGAAGTCTTTCCGGATCGCGTCGCCTCTTTGAATGGTTTCACGTGGTCCAAGTCGGGGACTGCCTATCCTACGGAATCATGGGAAGCCCAATTCAAGGGGCAGACCTATCATCTGTCTGTATCCGGACGACCTGACGAGTTTCACTTGACGATCGACCATTCTCCGATGCTCAGAATCGGAGCACCGGCTGCGACGATGGTTCGGCCCGGCTTAACGCGTCCATATCTTTGGCGAAGCGGCGGAAAACGCTCCAGTACTGGCTTCCCCGGTCCAGTCCCTCCCAAAACGGTTCACACCGGTCCGTAAGAAGAACGTAATAGCCGAACATGTAGTGGGCGACTTCCTGCTTGATCAGGCCGGAGTTCACCATGACCGCCACCTCCTCGAGGAAACCGACGAAGTTCCGCCGATCCTGGATCGGCGTATCGGGCAGACCGACTGGGTTGCTGGCGAGCAGGTTCAGGATATCGCGAAATAGGGGATCCTCGAGGAATCGCCGCCTCATCTCCACGAAATGAGTCGCCCGATGCTGCCGCCCTTGCCGGATAAACTCGAGCATTCCGCTCAAGAACGTGGTCATCGCCAAGACCCCGCCGAAAATGATCGCAAGGTCCTTCCAGAAGTCCAACTGAGCCTGGGCCATTTGCAATCGAGGGTACCGCGTTCGTGCTGATCGCGGGGCGGAGCGAAGTGAGTAGGCCGGATCAAGTGCAGTGTCAGTGGCGTGCCCATCTAGCACTTGGTTCCCGGCTAGCAGCCACCCCCTCCCACCCGCATCCCGCTACCCGCGACCTGCCCTACCCTTTCACTTCCACCACGTACTTGATCTGCTTGTCCTCGCCTGGGCCGATGCGGAGGGTCCATTGGATCGTGTTGCTGTCGAGTTTCTGACTCTTTGCCGACTCGGAAACCGGGGTCCAACCAGAGTCGAACCCTTGGACGACACGAACGGTGACGGGACGGTCCTTCTCGTTATGGATCACGGTTTGAACGGTCTTGCGGAACAGATGGCGGGCGACTTTCCTCGAGTCGAGCACCATCGTGCCTCCATAGAGGTCGAAGGAGTCGGTAAGAGTGAGGGAAACGTGTTCCTTGCGGGGAGTATCAGCCATTGGCGCAGAGCCGATGAACTGCTCCTGGCCATCACGATCCTTCTCGTACACTCGAACCGCGCCACCAGGAAGAGGCACTCCAAGATGCGAGGCAGCTGCATTGACGAATCGAAGCGAAAGCGAGGCCGGAATGTGCGATTGCGTATGCATCCCGTCCGATTCGAACCCCGAAACACCCAAGGCAGGTAGGCGAATGGCATAGTCCCGCTTAAACGGGACGTGGCGTACTCCAAGCACGCTGACCCGGTTCATCTGATCCTGACCTATCGTGGCGGGCGCCGGGATCTTGTAGGCGTACATCTCACCTACCGGCATCCGTATCGCGTTCGCGGTAAAGCCAGACGAGTCCGAGGAGCTAAGCTTCTCAATTCCATTGTCGCCCGCCATCACCCTGCCACTGACAGTTTGAGCGACAAACCCATATGCCGCGAGTCGATTGGGCGAGCCAGCCATCAAAGTGATCCGGCTGGTTGGATATGGGATGCCGGTAGTGTTCGTGATGGTCGCCCAGCACTGGAGTTCGGCGATGTCGGAGTTGGCGGTTAGTCGCGCCACATAATCGGCAGACCAAGACATGCCCCGGGTGAGATAGGAGAACCCCAAGCGGTCTTCCGAACCGGTTCGATTCTGCAGCTCAACCGAGAGAGTCGGTTGCGATGATGCGTCTGAATCGGCCGGTGCGACGAGCGTGCCGCCTGGATTGATGTAAAGCTTGGTCTCGGTTCGAAGCGAATAGGTCCCGCCGTCCTGGGACGCTTCGAGCTTCCCCTTGATCGCTTCACCCGGCTTACCGTCGGAGGAGGGCCAGAGCATCTCGACTTGCTGGCCGTTCAGCCGGCTCATCATGTTCTGCAGGCTCCCAACTCCCAAGTCATAGTTCGTTCCCACAATGGTCGGATGGTTTCCACCCCCTAGCCAGTCGAACATCACCGACTTCGGGTCGAGTTGCTTGCTGATGCGGTCGATTACGAGGCGGCTCCGCCCCGAATCAAGGCTCACCGCCCGCTGCTCCGCGACCATCGCAAAATCGTCCTTGTAGATCGTCAGCGAAATCGCCCTTTCCGGACTTGGTCCCGACTGGGCCATCGCCATCCCCCAACCCCCGATCGCCGCCGCGAACACCGCACGCATACTCCAAACTGCTGCCGAATCGAATTTCCTCATTGTTTGCTCCTGCACCAATCGTATGACCACTTTCACGTGAGGAAAGGTTGGATCAGCAACTCGGGCAATGAAACAAGCAAGATTGGATGCGATGCAGGAGTGAGCTCGAACGTCCGTTCACAGCACCTCCCAACCAACATGTGGGTATAGGCGAGACTCTCCTTCCTCAGAAGGAAGGAGATGTGATCGCCCGGTTGTGCCGGACCGGCAGGTTGGCATCAAACTTAGGGCCGCGAACTCAGTTGCCTTCGACCATGTGTACGTACATCGACTGCATGCCGACTCTTCCAGGGCCGGTGAATCGGTTGAACACCAATTGACCGGCGCTTGCGAAGATGCCGGTCGATAGGGGCTGGACAATCGTGTCGAGACGAACGCTCGGGTCTTTATAGACCCAGCCACCCGGCTCGATGTCGATCATCTGACCGGGGCCGAGGATGACCTCAAAAACGTTGCCGTAGCCATGGATCCAGAGGATTCCCTCCGGCCCCGTGCAGGTGAACGTGTCGATGAACAGGCCGGTGCCCGAGAACATGATGTTCGCGAAACCCTTGACCCGGTTGAACGTGTAGTCCAGCGACTCGGTGGCGGCGAGCCACTGATGCTCACGCACGTCGATCGATTGACCTCGTTGCAGGTGGATGCCGAACACGTGTCCGGCGCCATCGCGGCTGAAACCGATTTGACCGGGTCCCATCGCGCCTACCATCACGATCGGCATTCCCGAGATCACTCGCTTGAAGGCCCCCGCCAACTTCTTGAGTCCGATTTGGACCGACGGATCCTTCCAGAGCAGGATGTAGTGTTCGAAGTAGATCGGCATTTGGCCGAGCTCGACATGGAGTACCGGCACCAGTTCGCCTTCAACGTGATAGACCACGCCCGCATAGGCTTCGTCGTGCACCGAGGTCGGTTTGAGTACAGGAATAGGCATGGTCCAAGCTTCGACGCCTGCGGGCGGGTTCCCTTCTTTCGGGGGTCGGGGGTCGGGGCGTGGAGTGGGGTTCTGGGGTCTGGGATGCACCGTTCCGGCATTACCCCGGCACTCCAATTCTCCTCTGCTCCCCTCGCCCCTCGCCCCGCAAAAGGTAGTCTTAGCGCCATATGGTTTACTTCCCAGAAGTCTCGAGCAAGGTGGCCTACGAGGGCCCTGGCAGTAAGAACCCGCTGTCATTCAAGCGGTACGACGCAGAGAAGGTCGTGGGGGGCAAAACGATGCGGGAGCACCTTCGCTTTGCTGTCTGCTACTGGCACACTTTCAAAGCTGCGGGCATGGACCCATTCGGGTTGCCGACGATGGATCGCCCATGGGACGTATCGACCGATCCGATTCAACGCGCGCTGGACACGATGGATGCCGCGTTCGAATTCTTCACCAAACTCGGCGTCGACTACTGGTGCTTCCATGATCGAGACATCGCGCCGGAAGGCGCCGATTTTGTCGAGTCCTGCAAGAATCTCCACACGCTGACCGACTACGCCGAGAAGAAGCAGAAGGAAACCGGAGTCAAGTTGTTGTGGGGAACCGCGAACCTGTTCAGCCACCCTCGATACCAGGCAGGGGCCGCCACCAACCCGGATCCGAACGTGTTCGCCTATGCGGCGGCCCAGGTCAAGCACGCGATTGACGCAACCCTCCGCCTCGGCGGTTTGGGCTATACGTTCTGGGGAGGTCGCGAAGGGTACGACACGCTTTGGAACACCAAGATGAAGCAGGAGCGGGAGCAGTTCGCGAAGCTGCTTCATATGGCAGTCGCCTACAAGAAGGAGATCGGCTTCACGGGTCAGTTCTACATCGAACCGAAACCGATGGAACCGACCAAGCACCAATACGATTCCGACACGGAGGCGTGCTTGAACTTCCTTAGAGAGTTCGACCTCATGGATCACCTCAAGCTCAACTTGGAGACGAATCACGCGACGCTGGCTGGCCACACGATGCAGCACGAATTGCGCGCCGCGCGCGAGTCGGGCATTCTCGGTTCGGTGGATGCGAACACCGGCGACGAACTGATCGGCTGGGACACCGACCAATTCCCGACCAACGTGTACCTGACCACTCAGATCATGCTGGAAATTCTCGCGATGGACGGATTCAAGACGGGTGGACTCAATTTCGATGCGAAGGTCCGGCGTCAGTCAATGGATACGGTGGACCTGTTCCATGCACATATCGGCGGAATGGACGCCTTTGCCCGCGGACTGGAAATCGCCCAGGCGATCGTCGACGACGGACGGCTGCAGAAGCAGGTCGACGAACGGTATGCAGGCTGGAACGATCGGTTCGGCCACAAGATTCTCGAAGGCACCAAGACGCTTGCCGACTGCGAAGACCACGTCCTGAGGCACGGGGAACCGACTCGTAAATCTGGGCGTCAAGAGGCGTTAGAGAACTTGATCAACGAGTTCGTGCTGTAAATCGCGCCCCATGCTGGAACTCGTCATCGTTCGACATGGAGAGTCGGTGCGCAACCATGCGTCCGACCTCGCCCATCATGGGGATACCACCCTTCTGGAGTATCAACTCCGGTTCGAACGAGACGAGTCTTCGTGGGACCTCACGCAAAGGGGGATCGAGCAGGCCCGAACCGCCGGACGGTGGATTCGGGAGAATATCGGACCCAACTTCGATTTGCAGTACGTCTCTCCGTTCAAGCGAACCCGCCAGACGGCGGCATGTTTGGAATTGCCCGGCATCGATTGGGCGATCGACGAGCGCCTTCGTGAACGGGACTGGGGTGACTACTCCGCGCCCGGGATGCCGATGTACTCTGTCGAGCAGTATCTGCAGGACCTCTCGCTTTGCGGAAACGTGACGTGGAAGCGAGAATTCCCCGACGCCGAAAGCGTCGCCGACATGATTCCACGCTGTCGGTCTTTCCTCGACGACCTCTTCCGCCGCGCCACCAGCGGGCAAGTGGTGCTGGTCACCCACGGTGGCACCATGAAGTCCCTGGAACTGATTATCGAACGGCTGGAGATCGATGAATCGTCTCGACTCGCAGAACGGCACCTGACGAATTGCAGCGTTCTCCACTACCGGCTCTCCGAATTCGACGAAACGGACACCGGATGGAAAGGTGAGGTGAGATTTGCCTCTCCAACCACGCCCGATGTTCCCGTCTCCGACTGGCAGCCGATCGCAACGGGCTGAAGGCGCCTAGGGCTTGCGCGACCAAATCGGTCATCATGTAGCTGACATGGCGAATGCTGATCCGGGGAGAATTGTCAACGGCAAAAGGCTGATCTGGGCGCTTGGATTGGGGGCGATTCTATTCACCGTCATCATGGGCTTCGGCACCTACTGGCTGGCCAACAAGATGACGCCCATGTTGGAGAAGAACGAGTCTAGGACGAAACACGCGAGTACTGCCGGGCTCGATTCTCCGCAAAAGCGACCTTAAGCAAGCCATCTTGCCGATTTGCGACGGGCTCGCCTCGCAGAATGAAGGCATGTTTGACGAATCCCCCTCTGAGGCATGGCATATTCGCTACGGGTCCATTCCGCCGGATCTTCCCGATCTCAGTGCGTTTCTCTCCCATCGCAGCGTCCGCCACTATGAGGATCGGCCGATTCCCGATTCGATCATTCGCGGACTTGTAGCCGCAGCCCAGAGTGCGGCCACGAGCAGCAACCTTCAGCTCTGGTCGATCGTCAGCGTGCAGGACGCCGACAATCGAGCGAAGATCGCCGAGCTTTGCGGCAACCAGGACCATGTCCGCACTTGCGGCCATTTCTTTGCCTTCCTCGCCGATGTTCACCGGGTTCGTACCGCCGCCCATTTGGCCAACGAACCAGGGGACGGACTTGACTACACCGAGTTCTTCACGATGGCAGTCATCGACGCCGCCCTCGCTTGTGAACGGATGGTATGCGCAGCGGAGAGCCTTGGCCTTGGCATCTGCTACATTGGGGGTCTGCGGAACGATCCGGAGGGGGTCAAACAATTGCTCGGGCTGCCGGAAGGAACTTTCGGCGTCTTTGGTCTTTGCCTAGGGTGGCCCTCCCCACCGGTCACGGCAGAAATCAAGCCGCGCTTGGCCCAGGAGGCGATCTGGTTTCAGGAGCGTTATGCAGACGAACCCAAATTTGCCGAATATGACAACCGCATGCGGGACTTCTACGTTTCGCAACACATGAAAGGCGAAGCGACATGGTCGATGCGTTCCGGACGCCGGGTCGGCACCAAGAAGCTCACCGGACGCGAGGTCCTGATGAAATGGCTGCAAGGCCAAGGCTTTTTGCGGCGCTAGCGATGCTCATCGCAAAAGCCCGTCGTAGAAGGTGACCGCCCTCCTGAGCGAGGCCTCAAAGAAGCGATAGGCTTCCACCAGCGTTCGAGGCGAAAGACTCTCTCCGATCGTTACCGGAAAGTCGAATACCAAGGCATGTTCGAAGCTGTCGGTGATGGCGTACGCGCGGGGAACACTCAACTCGGTGTTCATCTTGTTGATCGACTCAAGTACCGTCAGCCACGACGCTCCCTTCTGGGCAGGAAAGATCGCATTCAACTGAACCATCGTAGGGTTGCACTTGACGATCACTCGGTATTCGCCAATGACGATCAAATCGTCGTCTTGGTCCACGTGACATTCGAAGAACGCGGCTTCGAAGACTTCACGGACCGCTTCGATCGAGTGATTCTGTTTAGTGATCAGCCGAGAATCGGCTCTAGAATGGGAAGTCTCTTGCCTCATATTCGCCGGGTGCGAGGTCCGGGCGGACCCGCTCTTCCTTTTGGCCAAAGAAAAACACGCAAAACAGTGTGCCGTTTCATGCGGCTGGGTTAGTTTACATCGGTTCCCACGGCTCGTTCTGCCGAAAGGGGCCCTTCGCTCAACTTGGACCTTACGGGGACCAAAAGCCCGCAATTCGTGAGATATGTCCGAATTCCGTTCAATCAGACCCCGAAGTTGCTCACATTTCGCATCCTAGGGCCGCTTGAGGAATTGTGGACACCCTGGAGGGGATATAGTAAGTATATGTTTCCCGGAGCGCAGGAGTTCAAGAATAAGGTTATGTGGATCTGCCGGCCAGGGGAATCGAAGATCGAATTCACCGTTCTTCGGCCGCTCATCTACTTGCGCCCAATCTCGGAAGAGCATCCCGTCGTTGCTTGGCGCATCGCCTTCACGATCCCCAAAGCCGATACCGAGCGATTTCAATCTCTTCTTGCCGAATGCGACAGCAGGCTGAGATTCATCTTCGAATCTCCTTCGGCGACCTACCAGGGCGAGGGCGAAGTTCACGGTGGCCCCAAGCCATACATCGCCTATCCCGAAGACAACAGCGGCCTGACCCGCATCCCAGACTTGGTCGGGGCTTTGAGATCGGAAAGAGAAAGCCTCTCAACTTAGTCACCGATCCACCCTATCGGTGTATCGGCCGGCTTATCAGAGATAACAAGCACGGATTATTGCGTGGCCGATTGGCGCGAGTTGATGTAACATCACGTTAAGCATCTCCCTCGGAAAGTGTCCCAACCCTTCCGTTCCAGCCATGTCTGCGTGGCGACGTTCGTCCGTGGGTCATGCCGGCAGCAACCGTGGCTTTACGACTTTTTGGAACCGGTATGTCTCGATGGTGGAGATTCGTGTCGAGGCCCGGCCCTGTGCTTCAGACTCGAGAGCCCACGCGAGACATCCATCCTTCGCTCCCAGAGATTGCCCATTGGCTGAACACGGTCGAGTATCCATTCGCATCAAAGTCGTTTGAATCTCCCGATGGGCTGATGCACTACATCGACGTGGGGCAAGGCAAGCCGATCGTGTTCCTGCACGGTTCGCCTACGTGGTCATTCCTCTATCGCAAATTGATCGCCAACCTTTCCAAGAACTTCAGGTGTATTGGAGTGGACCACCTCGGACTTGGCCTCTCACAAAAACCGAAGAAGGTCGATTACCGCCCAGCCGCTCATACTCGGCGCCTGGAGGCCCTGATCGAGCACCTGGATCTTCGCGACGTAACCATCGTCGGGCACGACTTCGGTGGCTCAATCGGTATGGACTGGGCGTCGCGCAATCCGGATCGCTTCCGCGACTTGGTCCTGTTCAACACGTGGGTATGGTCGCTTGACAAGAGCATGGTGATCCGATTCGTCACCCAAGTGGCGACGAGTCCGCTCAACCTCTACTGGTTCCGGCTACTCAATCCGTCGCCCAAGTTCTACCTGCCGATTCTCTTTGCCGACGAGCACAACCTGCCGAAGTGGGTTCAGGACCAGTTTCAGCATGCGTTCAACAACCAGTTCGAGACGTACTGTCCCGAGGCTCTGGCGCGTGCCATGACGGCAAAGGACGGGTGGTTCGAATCGGTTGCCAAGGGATACTCCGCGATGAAGAAGCCGTGTCTGATCCTGTGGGGCGGAGATGACCGCACCTACGGCGAAGACGCACTGCAAAGGATGCAGGCGATAATCCCGTACGCGGCGACCGTCGTACTGCCCGGAGTTGGAAATTACGTGCCGGAGGAAGCCCCTCAGTTGTGCATCCAACACATTCGAGCATTCATCTCCTGAGTTCCGCTCGTACCGGTTGATTCGGACGCCGAGGAGCCGAGAGCGCTCATAATCCAGTATGGGAAACGTTTATCTCATTCCAGGCCTTCGGATGGGGCCCTCCAGTATCAAGTGGATCGTCGACCATGCTTCGGCCGACCTATACGACACGAAAACCGATGCCGACCGATTCACCTTCCGCGAGATCGTTGCCCACATGGCCGATTGGGAACCGATCCTGCTCTCCCGGATGAAGCAAACAATCGACAACCCGGGAAGCATCCTTACGCCAATCGACGAAGGACAGCGCGCCATCGACCTTCGCTACGGCGAGACCGACCCCACGGTCGAAGCGACGCTATGGATATCGCTCCGCGAAGCCACCATCCGGTTCCTCGAAGAAAACGGTCCGGGGAATTGGGAGAAATCTGTCGTTCACCCCGAACGGGGCGTGCAAACGCTGTACGATATGGCCAACCTCGAGTTGGGGCACGACGCCTACCACATCGAACAGCTTCTGCACTTCCTGCCGTGATCGATCACCCGTTTGCTTAGAACCCGCCCGGATAGAAGGCTACGAACGTAAGCTGGTTGTCAGGCCAGTAATTCTCCTGCCGAACGAAGGCGCCCTTGTCACCAATTTGCCAGCCGAGATTCGGGTGAGCCTCCGGCAGGCTGAACACGGTGTGGCCGCCGTACCGGTAGGAGATGTTCACTTGCCCAATCGTCCGATCACCGTCGAACAGGTATCCGACCAGTTTCTGCCGCTGCTCGTAACCACCTTTACCGATCGGTATCGTGAAGTTGATGCGAAGCCCATATGTCGATCCGGGCGCCAGTTTGACTTCGGTGGCCAGATCAGTGGAGTACTTGACGACCTTGCCGATCGACTCCATGAAGCCGTGGTCCGACGCAAGCGCGAGTTTGAGCGGGACTTTGTCCCAAGTTGCGTTGATGTCGAAGTTCGGGTAGCTGGACATCGAGTCGCCGTACCGTCTTCGCGGCACGATCAACATGGCTTTGACCATTCCGTTCGTCGTGTTCTTGAAGACGGTTGTGCTGCTCACGTCGACAAAACCCTCCCGAGTAGCGTCGATATCCAGGTTCACGCTATGGGAGAGAATGTCGACCTTCTCTGCTGTCCGTATCTGAGGAAGGCCCGAGTAATCGAAGCTCGGGTTCTCCGGCAGCTTGGACTGCTGAAGCATCAAGAGAAGTATCGCGGTAGTAACCATACTTATAGTTATGACCCAGCCGGGCAGGATGTTCCCCCGTGTTTACTTTCGGGTGAAAAATCCTGCGCCCAGGCCTGCCGCTTTGGGACCTAATTCTAGGTCGCCGAGTAGACGAGCGGGAAATGTTCTCCCGCCATAACTTCGCCGTCGCCGACCTCGACAAACGGTTTCATGACGTGGTCGCCCGACCCCACAAAGCGCGTGTCTTGGGTCATGAAATGGATCGCGATGGCGCGCCGGGGTCGTCCGCTCCGGTTTGCGTTGCTTCCATGCCAGGTCAGGGCATGGTGGAAATGCACTTCCCCCTTCTTGACCGGACAGGTTCGCACTTCGATCGGCCGCCCCTCAAACTCAGCTGGCACGTCGTCGAACGTCTTGAAGGTGTTCAGGAAATCGATATGGTTGCCCCAACGATGCGACCCGGGCACCATGCTCATGCAGCCGTTCTCCTCGTCGACGTCGTCGAGGGCGACCCAAGCGGTCACCTCGGTCATCGGGGCAAGGATCGGCCACAGCGGCGCATCTTGATGCCACATGTTGACGCCGCCGGTAGTTGCAGGCTTGTACTGGATCTGGTCGTGAAAAATGCGCAGCGATGTCGCGCCGGTCAGCTGGGACATCTCTTCCGCGATCTTTTGGTTATAGATCAGCTTGCGGAATGCTTCGCTCGCCTCCCAGATGTTCACGATCTGCCAGACCGGCGCTTCCGCTCTCGCCATGTTGTGAAGCAGCACCGGCTGAAAACCGGGGGCGTCGCGGTTGTCGATCACGCGAAGAACTTCGGAGCGAAGGAGCTCCACCTCTTCTTCGGAAGCTACGGTACCTCCGCGCAAGTAGCCGTCGGCGTGGAATTGTTGAACCTCTTTGTCAGTCAGCATGGGACATCTCCATTTATGCGACACATATGCGCGCAATTCCTTCTTTTCTCTACTTGATGCTGCCGATCATGATTCCCTTGGTGAAATAACGCTGGCTGAAAAGGAATCCAACCAGCAACGGGATCATCACGATCACCGTGGCCGTCATCTGCAGCGGCCAATTCGTGCTGCCATATGATGTCTTGAAGACAGATAATCCGACTTCGAGCGTGCGCATGTTCGATGTGTTAGTGGAAAGCAGCGGCCAGAAGAAATCGGTCCAAACGGCAAAGAAGCTAAACGCGGCCGAAGTGGCAAGCGCCGCCCCACTCAGAGGCATCACGACACGGGCGTAGATTCGGAAGTCTCCCGCCCCGTCGATCCGCGCCGCCTCATCGAGTTCGTTGGGAATGGCGGTGAAGGCCTGGCGCAAGAGGAACACGGTAAATGCGGAACTGACGCCAGGCACGATCAAGGCAGCGTAGGTGTCGAGCCAGCCCAGGCTGCGCACCAAAAGGTAGACGGGAAGTTGCGTCACCGGCCCCGAGAACATCAGCGAACCGAGGAACACGTAGAAGATCCAGTCCCGCCCTTTGAACTGCATTCGGGCAAAACCGTACGCAGCCAACGAACTGACAAGCAACTGACCGACGACGACCGAGAACGTCACGATCGCTGAGTTCAGGAAGAAGCGCCACACCGGCAGGTTGGGCTGATCGAAGAGCACCAGGCGATAGTTGCTCCAAGCAGGGTGGTCGGGAATCACGTGGTCGAGAGTGGGAATCGGCGCCTTGTTTGGCTGCAGCGAAACCAGCACCATCCACACGAACGGCGCCATCAGAAACACGGCAAGCGCCAACATCGCCAGGTAGCTAAGCAGCTTCTTCACGTCGTGCTGTACCCCTCAAGTTGGTTACGCAGGATTCGGAACTGGAGGATGCTGACAAGGACAATGACGAGCAGCAGGACAAACGACTTCGCGCTTGCGATGCCGATCAGGAACTTCGACCATGCCTCGACGTAGATGTGGTAGCCGACAACGTCGGTCTTCTCGTTCGGCCCCCCCTGCGTCATGATGTAGACCGGCGTGAAGACCTGAAGCGCCCCGATGGTGGACGTGATGAGCACGAAGAACGTCGTGGGAATCAGCATCGGCAACGTGACGCTCCAAAACGAGCGGAACTTCCCGGCGCCGTCAAGCTCTGCCGCTTCGTAGAGCGACGGCGGAATGCCGATCAATCCCGAAAGAAAGAGCACCATTTTCGGGCCAAGCCCAACCCAAATCGACATGAACACAAGGGCAAACATCGCCAGCGACTCGTTCTTTAGGAAGTCGGTCTTGTTGTTGATATGGAGCATTCCGAGCACCGAGTTGATGAGCCCAGTCTCCGGCATGTAGATGTAGATCCAGAGGATGGATATGGCGACGCCGGACGAGATCGCGGGAATGTAGAAGAGAGTGCGGAAGATCGTGACCCCGCGCAGCTTCTGGTTCACAAGCAGCGCGACCGCAAGCCCTGCAATCATTCCGAGGGGAACGCTTAACGCCGCGTACTTGGTGGAATTCCAAAGCGCGTTCCAAAAGAGCGGGTCTTTGAATGCGTAAACGTAGTTCGATAACCCGTTGAAGCTGCGCTCCGAAGTTAGCAGGTTCCACTTGTAGAAGCTGAGGAAGATGCTGAACACCATCGGAAAGATCGCGAACACGACGAGATGAAACGTCGCCGGCGCGATGAACAGGTATCCGAGTTTGCCTCTTCGCATCATCTCACCTTGAAGTAGCTGTCGATCCGGTCCGCCATCTCCGAGAGCGCCTGTTTGGGATCGGTTCCGGCGAGGACCCGCTCCATCATCTTCTTGCCTTCCTGCTCGACGAAATCATAGCCGACCACTTGGGCGCCCCACGGGCCCCTTGCGGTCGGGACCAAGTTCAGGAATTGCTGTTCGCGCGGGTCGGTCGCCCGCTCGTTAGCGACGTCCTTCCTTCCACATACCGCGATCCCAGTCTGCTGATAGGCTTGCTGATACAGGTGACCGGTGAGGTATTTGATCAGCTTCCACGACTCCTTCGGGTGGCGAGCCTGCTTCGGAATCGCAAAACCAACCTCGTACATCACCGTCCGCCCCTTGGGCAAGTTGGTCGGCGCCTGGGCCACTCCGACATCGCTCAGCTTCAGCTTCGGCGCGGTCTTGAAACTCGTCAATTCCCAATGCCCGCTGATCTCCATCGCGGTCTGGCCATTGCCGAACGGGTCGACGCCGGTTGCGGCGGTTTGGCTGAGGTCGGGAGACACCTTCTCCTTGAGAACGAGGTCGCGGAGAAACGTGATCGACGCCACATTCTGGGGCGAATCGAGGGCGCCCTTGGCGCGCCCCCCATCGGGCGTCAGGACGTCGCCGCCGTTGTTCCATAGCCAGACGATCCAGCCAGGCATCCAATTGGTGAAGTTGTAGCCGTACTGGATCACCCGTCCGCTCGAGTCGCGCAGCGTCAGCTTTCGGGCCACTTCCAGGAACTGCTGGAACGTCCACACTCCCGATGGATACGGCACATGGGCGCGGTCAAACAGCTTCTTGTTGTAATAAAGCACGAGCGGCGTGAAGTCGCCCGGTACCGCATAGAGTGCCTTGCCGCGCTGATCGATCGCAAGCACGTTTGCCCAGTAGTCCGAAGCTTTGAAAGTCGGGTCGCCCGCAGCCAACGGCGAAAGGTCTTGGAGGACCCCGTTGTTGATGAAGACTCCGGCACTCGATGCGTCGAGCGAAAGCACGTCCGGCGCGGTACCGGCCACAAAGCTCAAGATCATCTTCTGAACGTATTCGTCAGGCACGCTCTCGATCTCCAGCCTTATTCCCGGGTTCTCTCGTTCGAATTGACGGTAGAGACCGTCGATTTTGCGCGCGTAGACCGGGTCGTCGTCCGCCCCGCCCCAGTTGGACAGGTGCAGCGTGACTTCGCCCCGATTGCCTTTGCCCGCGCACCCGGCAAGTAAGACACCGAGCATGATCGCCACAACCACGTAGCACCGCTTCACCACCGGAAGTGTAGCGCCTTCCGGTATGGAGTTGTGCCCACCCCGCTACCCGCTCCAGAGAGAGGTACCCTCAGACCATGTCTTCCCCGTCCGCCGGCAGCCGTGAATGGCTGCGGTTCTTCGACGCGCATGCGCCTCACTACGATCAGAACGGGTTCGCCCAGCACACCCTTGCCGAGGTGGACTTCCTCCTCACTCTCTATCCAATCCTGCCCGGAGCAACGATACTTGACGTCGGATGCGGAACCGGCCGCCACAGCATCGAATTGGCGAAGCGAGGGTTCAATGTGACGGGCGTCGACCTGTCGAGCGGCATGCTCGCCGAAGCGACGCGGAAGGCGGCTGCAGCCGGTGTGGAGGTTCGATGGATCCAGGCGGATGCGACGACGTTTCGGCTGGCAGACCGGTTCGATGTGGCGATCTGTTTGTGCGAAGGCGGCGTCGGACTCATCGAGCGGGGAGAGGATGCGGAGGCGCACGATGGTGCGATCTTCGCGCGCATCGCAGAGTGTCTCAAGCCTAACGCGCCATTCGTACTCACCGCGCTTAACGGCTATTCGATCATCCGCCAGATGAAGGACGAGCATGTCCAAGCCGGCCGATTCGATCCGGCAACCATGGTAGCGAATTACGAGGACGAGTGGGACCTGCCCGAGGGCCAGAAGTTGATGACGGTTCACGAGCGCCTCTTCATTCCACCCGAGGTCGTAAGGATGCTTACCGACGCAGGATTTACGGTCGATAACGTCTACGGCGGCACTGCCGGACATTGGGCCCGCCGGTTTTTGAGTCTTGACGAGATCGAGGCGATGTACCTCTGCCGGCGGAAATTGTAATTGCGTAGATTCACCCGTCCGCTGATGGTAAAATAGGCATTCGCGCGCCGGTGTTGGAATTGGTAGACAAGCATGCTTGAGGTGCATGTGCTCACAAGGCGTGAAGGTTCGAGTCCTTTCCGGCGCACCACCCCCCCCTCTTACGTAGCGGCAACTTGCGTCATCCCCGGAGCATTGGAGTGACGGAGTTGTGGAGTAATGGCCAGAGCCCATTCCCGGCCCAACCGCCAACCAAGGCCAGCCCCTCGTAGGCGAGCCACGACCCCCCAAGGTCCTGTAGCCGCCGGATGTTTGTCCCGGCGCAACCGCCTAGCATAGAAACGGAACGGGCGGGGGAGAAGAATTTCCCCTGTGACGATGCCAAGCGTCGGTGATCCACTCGACCGTCTACAATGCCAGGCGGAGGCTACGCGACCCCTCAAAGGCACGGAGAGGGGGCAAGGGCCTAGCGGCATCCGGCAATGACTCTAAACGGCTTCAAAACAGCATCGAACCGTCGACGAGCGTGACGCGCGGATCGTTCTTGGCGATCGAGCGGAGGCGGTCGGTGAAGCCTCCCACGGAGAAAAGCACATAGCGCGGGTCGGCAAGCCATTTGGGGTCGGGGACGCGAGACGCATTTGCTTTGAGACGAGTCAGGGCGTCGGAATCCACCAGGGCGTCGACACTCCATTTGCACTCGCCGAAGAGGGTTTCGCCGGTTTCGAGCGGGGCCACGATGTCGATCTCCACTTGGCCGTCGCGGGTCCACCATCGCCCGAGGCCGGTAGGGATCAGGCCGAGGTCGCTGGACGCCCGCTTCCGGATCCACTGCGAACAAACCGATTCGAAGACGAACCGGCCCATGTAGTCGGCGATGTGCGGCTGGACGGCCCGCTTGAAGACGGCGGTCGGATCGGAGAACTGGACCGCGCTCGCTAACCGACTAACGAAGCGGTGGTGGAAAGAGAGGAACGGATCGGCGACCCGATAGAAAGAACGGCTGTCACTCGTTTCGCCGAAGGGCTTCTCCTTCACGACCCAGCCGAGTTCTTGCAAGACGTTGAGCGGATGGGAAAGGCGGTTGTCGCCGACCCCCGTCGCGTTCGCGATCTCGCTGCGCTTGGTCTTCCCGGAAGCCACCGCCCCGAAGATCGCTTGGTAACTGGCGACGTCCCGTATCTGCTCGCTCGACAGAAGGAAGCGGACCTCGTCCTCAAGCGGACATCCGGGCCGGAACAGCAGGTCCACAAGCTGCTCGTCCCACGGCCGATCGGTCCGGACCATCGAATGGTAACGAGGCGTTCCCCCGAGAGCGCCGTACATGAGGAGCTTTTCGGCCGCGCCATAGTGAGGCCGTCCGTCGTAGAAGCATCCCACATCGTCGAATGCCATGGGCTGGACGACGTGCCTGCCCGCGTTGAAGCGGCCATAGAGCGGTTTCGTTTCTTCGCCCAGGGAAGCCATCGCCGAGAGCTGCGAACCGCAAAGCACAGCATAGATAGGAGAGTGGACTCCGTCGGCGTCCCACCACGCCTGGACGATCGATGGGAGTTCGGGCGACTTATCGACAAGGTAGGGGAACTCGTCCAGTACGAGCGCCACCCTCGCCCTGTCGCCCAGTTCACGAGCGCGCCGCGAGGCGTATCGCAAGAGCGCCATCCACGAGACACCCAGGTCCTCGACCGAGGTGTAGGGGTCCGAGAGCGCGTCCATCACACGTTCGGCCATCTCAAGGCGCTGTCCCTCAGGTGTGGACTGACTCGCCAGATAATAGGCGACCCTCACCTTGACATCTGCCGGCTCGGTAAAGAAACGCTGGAGCAAATAGGTCTTACCCAACCTGCGACGCCCGTACACCATGGCCAGCGCCCCATTCGGCGCGTCATCCCAACCCCGCCCAAGCGCCGCCAACTCCTTCCGGCGATTGAAGAACGGCTCGGGTCGTATGATACGAGGATCAGGTTCGGGCATGATACAACTATACTTAATACAACCACATTTGTATGAGATATGTCTGTAGGGAGACGCTAAGGGCGTGCCTCTAAGCCAGGCCTGACTGTTACAGTCTGCCTCACGGCGAAGCCGTGTAGCCGTCGGCTTGTCCGACGCAACCGCCAGTCAAGGTCAAGGACCTCGTGGCCGAGCCCCAAACTCCTAATCACCTGCAGATACCGGATGATCGTCCCGGCGGACCTGTTGGCAGAGGTTGACAACTTAGAAACGCGGGTTCTCATCGATCAATTACGTTCCCCTTGCCGGATGGCAGCCCACGCAATGCACAAGGCCCGCACCCAGTGATCTCTTGCGCCGGGACGATCATCCGTCGCCTACCGCTACTCCGAGAAGGCGACAAATCAGTCCATCGTGGACCGCGCCAGGGCCCACAAGCTCTCACGTGAGTCACTCCCACACAGAGGCACGGACTACATGTAGCCACGAGTTGGCGGATGCACGTCCCGCGAACTAGCATGGGTGAACAACAACCCGACGAATGTGCCGGCTGACCCAAAAACGATCACGTTTGGGCCGCTTGCCCGTAAGGTCGCGACCTAGCCCGGCCGCTGGACCTCCCGCGACCCGTCAGGACTTGACGGCGGAGTCAACGTTTGCGAGTACTGCGATGCCGACCCGGTGTTGGGGGCCGACCCGAGTGGGCTGATCGACGGCTGGAGTTGGTCCCAATACTTCAGCGACATGGGGCATGTGGCACTTGGCGAGATGGCCGCGGTTGACCAGCCGTTTTCCTCCAGCGAACGGTGGCCCTACACTAATCAGAATCGATTGGAAGGGCACCCACGAGGGCCCTCTCGAAATCCATCCCCTGACCTCCATTGGGAAGGCGGCTGCGAAGATCCCACCGGCGCTAAGGAAAAAATATTGCTTCATTATCATCGGCGCGGTCCAGGGGTTGAGCGCGTTCGTCCCTGGGAGGGTGAAAATGGACCAAGATGCTGACCTGAAGCTGTTCTGGTCGCTGGAGTCTGCCATTAATGCATCCCTCCTAACGATAGGCTTCGGCTCCTATGAGACAGACTTCGTCCTGATTGCGTCCGAGCTTGATTCTCGGCTGAACGACACTCGAGAGGGTCTGAGGTCGGACGATCGGAACTCTCGTTCGTGAGTCGTCTTGATTTGAACGTTGGCTCGCCGGGACGAGCATCTATAGTCCGGATCGGGAAGGGGACGAATCTGTCCTTACGAACGGGGGCAATGCCAGGATGGGCTCGCCGAAACGCGTTTCCAGTAAAGTGGGCTACATGGTGCCGTACCTTCATCCGCCGGTGGACATCAAGGACAAGGTCCTGAGTCAGATTCGCGCAACCGACCTCGCTTTGTCCGCGAAAGCGCTGGAGGCCAAGATCGCCAGGGCAACCGGCCAGAAAGGGTATGACGTCCAAGTCTGTCCGGTTGGCGGGATGGCTCGAAGCTGGGTATTCACGGGACGGCAAGGAGCCGTCGGCGAATCCCTGTCTGCGCCGATGCATGAGTACCTATTGACGAGGACCGGGCGAAAAGTGACCGTCTCGGAGCTCAGCATTGGGCAATGGTTTGAGATCGTATCGATCGCGTTTCGGTGGGACGGCCGGCGCTTGGCCGGCCTATCGGGGGTCCGAACCGGGAACTGGACCGAACCGCTTGCCGTCGTCTACGAGAAACGATCGAATCGGTGGCGGCAATTGTCCACTCAGCTGACTTCGGACGAGGTTCAGATCGGGTTCTTCGACGCCAAGAGCATGGATGCCTTGTGTCTTGTCCGGAGCTACGACACACGCGGCTTCGAGCAACCTCACGCCGGCCCGCTGCTGACCCGCCGTTGGATCTGGCGCTATCGCGACGGAAAGTATGTGCCGCAGGACTCCGTCCTCGTCCATAACGCACTCTATGCCTTCGACGAACTTATAGTCGCCGTTCAGAAGGGAGACAAGGCCACGCAACGCCGGATCTGCCCCGATCCACGCATCGTGGACCGAATCAAACCGTTCGTTATCCCCCACTGCCGGGGAGTCGATTGTCCCGGTTCGTTCGAGCTTGACGACGGAAAGGTGTTCGGCTTTCGCACTGACGACGACCAAACCCAGTCGCCGTTCTTCGAGATGGGGAAACCGAACGGCCATTGGCAAGTGATTCGAGTCGAGACAGAGCACTATTTCATCAAACGGGACCATATCGACGTCCCCAAGTAGCGAAGGCGGTTTCGCCGGGGGAGCCCGAACCCCGCTAGAGCATGCATTATCAACACCCGGCTATCGACCGAAAGAGAATTGGGGCAAAATAGACCTCTTCTGCCGTCTATAGATCGTTCATGCTCTTGCGCGCCATTCACCGAACCGTCTATCGCTATCCGGTCCCGTCGACCGATAGCCATAACGAGGTTCGGTTGCAGCCTCTGGATGACGAGTGGCAGACCTGCCGAGAGTTCCACCTCCGGGTTGCGCCCTGGACCAAGGTGTACTCGTATGGCGAGCCGGGCGGGTTGGTTCACCATTTCGGATTGCGCAGCCCGCACCCGACGTTGGAGATAGTGGGAGAGGCGGTCGTCGAGACCCATCTGGAAAACCCGTTCGAGGGGCTTAACTTCCTCCAGCCGGACTTCGACTTCTACAGCCGCGAAGTTGTGCGGCACGGCTATGCCGAGTTCCTCGGCGAGAGCCCTTACGTTGTGCTGAACGAGGAGGTCCATAAGATCGCCGACCTCGTGCTGAAGGAATCCAACGGAACGGCGGCCGACTTCTTGAGGAGGCTCACCGACTGGATCTACCGAACCCTCGAATATGACACCGACGTGACCCACGTCCATTCCAAGCTACATGAGATCCTCGCGATCAGGGCGGGGGTTTGCCAGGATTTCGCCCACCTCATGATCGCGTGCTGCCGGATCGTCGGCATCCCCTCGCGCTACGTCAGCGGCTATTTGTTGGTCCACGGGGAAGACGGACTTCGGGGCGACCACGCCACCCATGCCTGGATCGACTGCCTCATGCCGGATGACCGTTGGCTGTCTCTCGACCCCACAAACAACCTCCTGGCGAACGATCGATATATCCGCATCCACACGGGCCGGGACTATAGCGATGTGACCCCAACTCGGGGCGTTTACATCGGCCTCCCCGCCTCCGACTTGGCGGTCTCCGTGCGTGTCGATATCGTCGATGCCCTGTCCCCGATCTCGTGAGCCGAAATTCCATCCGGTAGGCTTGTTCGATGACTCGGCGTGAACTCATCCGCAACCTGTCCCTCGGAATGGCAAGCGCCCTGCTTCCGAGTCTCCCCTCTCGACCCATGCGCCGCCTCCAGGAGGAGTACCGGCAGTTCGACGGACAAGAGGTCCTCCAAAGGATCGTCAACAAGGCAACCAGCGAGAACTGGCCGTCGCTCCCGATCGGAGAACTTATGGGCAAGGTCGCCCTCGAGCTTCGAGGCATCCCATACAAAGGGTTCACCCTCGAAATATCCAAGGATCTTGAGTACTGCGTAGTCAACCTCAAGGGACTCGACTGCGTGACGTTCTTCGAGGATACGCTCGACATCGCCCGTATGCTCAAGAAGGGACGAACGACGCCGGACGACCTTCTGGCCGAGGTGCGGTTCACTCGGTATCGCGGAGGGCGGATGGGGTCCTTCCCCTCCCGCCTTCACTACACCACCGACTGGTTCGTCGATAACGAAGAGAAAGGCGTGGTTAAGGTCGTTACGCCCGATCTGCCTGGCGCGGAGGAGTTCACCCAGAAAGTCGGAATCATGACTCAGCATCCAGAGCGGTATCGCCAGTTGGCGACTCACCCTCAATACGTGTCGGAGATGAAGCTGATCGAAGACACGATCAACGGCCGATCTCTCAAGTACCTGCCGATGGACAAGCTCGAAGCCGCCGAACCCCTGCTGAAAACGGGAGACATCATCGGCGTCACGACCAGCGAAGATGGCATCGACATCGCCCACACCGGCCTCGTCCTCCGGGACGAGACCAACGTCGCCCACTTCATGGACGCAAGCTCCGCCCGATCCCGCATGCAAGTAACCCTCGAACCGGAAATCAGCAAATGCCTGAACTGGTCCAGCCAACTCACCGGTGTTATGGTGGCAAGGCCGCTCTTTTAGGGTCGCAGGTCGACCGGAGAGGGGAGCGGGTCGAACAGTAACAGTCGTAACCTACGAGAGCCGCGCCGGTTCCCGCATAACTCCATCACTCCTCTCCTCGCTACCCGCAAACCCTATCTTCGCACGAATTTCCACGCTGCCGGCAGGGCGGCGATTACGATGGCGGCTTTCAGGGCTTCCGGGGCTAGGAAGGGGAGAATGCCGTGGACGGCGGCGGACTTCCAGCCGATGAAGGCGGAGAGCCAGGCGGCGCCGAGGCCGAGGTTCAGGGCGACGCCGATCGCCATCGCGGAGGCGGTGCCCCAGACGGTGCGCGTCCAACCGCGCTCGGCCAGGAAGCCCAGCAAGGTCGCGACAACGGCGAACGACAGAATGTATCCGCCCGTCAGGCCGGTCATGGTGTGCCAGCCGCTGCCCGCTTGGGCAAAAATTGGTGCGCCGGTTGCGCCGATGGCGACATAGAGCATCTGGCTGAGGGCGCCTCGCTTGGCTCCCATCGCGAGGCCGCAGAACATGACGGCGAGCGTCTGCAGCGTAAACGGAACCGGCTGCCAAGGAATGGTGACCTGCGCCGCCACGATCGTCAAAGCTGTTCCGCCGCCAATCAGGAGGGTATCCCTTACTACACCGGATCCGGGAAGAACTGCGTCGACGAAGGGTGTTCTGCGTAAGGTCAAGGTACTCATTCCTTAGGTTGTACCTGGCTCGCTTTTTGACTCGCTGTGGTCATTTTCCTGACATGGGCGCGGTGACTGAGGATCTCGTAGGTGAGCGGTACGAGCGAAAGCATGAGCATTCCGAGCGCGGCCAAGCCGAAATTGTCCCGCACCGAGGGGATGCCGCCGAATAGGTAGCCGGCCATCATGCAGATGCCCACCCATAGCAGGGCAGCGACAAAGCTATAGACCGTAAACAACTTCCATTGCATCGTTCCCATGCCGGCCACGAACGGAGCGGTCGTACGGATGATCGGAATAAACCGGGCGAAGATGACGGTGGAAGGGCCGCGGCGTTCGAAGTACTCGTGGGTTTTGTCCAAGTTTGAACGCTTGAAGATCTTCGAATTCTCGTTCTTAAACAGCCGCTCGCCAAGGAACTTGCCGGCGTGGTAGTTCACTTGGTCGCCGCTGAGCGCGGCGAGAATAAGCAGAAACAACGATAGCGGCAGGCTGAGAGCTCCCTTGGAGGCGAACAGTCCGATTGCGAATAGGAGAGTGTCCCCGGGCAGAAAGGGCGTCACTACCAACCCGGTCTCCGCGAATACGATCAGGAAGAAGATCAGATATGCCCAAGTTCCGTATTGGGTGAGGATCGTGGCGATCCTCGTATCGAGGTGAAGCAAGAGGTGAAGAATGCCGCCCATAAGTTAGCCGTGTCAAGTTACCTGAGTGGAAGTGAATCGGCGGACCGAATTTCCTGGGACCCCTGGGAAACCGACTGACCCCAAACAGGTATTTTCTTGGCATGTCCTTCCCCGCTCCCGCCCGAACCTATTTGTTCAAAGCGCTCGCCGGCACCCCGGATGTGCTCGCCAAACTGCTCGCCGGCATCGAAGCGACGGATCCGATCTGGGACAAGCGACCTGATCTGGAGCGCTTCTCGTTGCGTGAAGTTCTCGCCCACCTTGCCGACTGGGAACCGATCTGGAAGAGCCGTTTCGAGCGGATGCGCGACGAAGAGAATCCATTTCTTGGAAGCGTCGACGAAGGACAGTTGGTCATCGATCACGACTACGCCCACCAAGACCCGATCGCCAACCTTGCGCGCTACAAACAGGGCCGAAGGGAATTGGTCGATGTGCTTGGCGCCCTCTCCGACGAAGACTGGGACAAGACTGGCTATCGCGAGTTCGTCGGCGACCTCACGGTGCAGATGCTCGCCAGCCTGATCCAGAGCCACGACGGATACCATTTGGTTCAAGTCGTGAAGTGGCTCGAAGCCTAACCGGGCGGATCTTTCACAACTGCAACTGGGAGGTTGATGACGCGATTCACTATCCTCCCGCCCACGACCAGGACGGCGGCATCCGTTCCGACGCACTCGATTCGGTCCACCGGCGCTCCCGCGATCTTCGTGAGTTTCTTGACCACCGCCTCCTCGCCTTCCCAAAGATCTCCTTCGATGACCCCCTCATCGGTCTCGTTCGTCTCGAAGGTTCCTTTCGAGTAGGTCAGACGCACCGCATCCGTAATAGGAGCGGCCTCGAATATCTCGACCTCCCGTGATCGGATCGCCCGATCGTAGAGCAGTTCGAGCTTGCTCGCCCTACCTCCTAACCAGAGGCACCCGAGGAAGCAAAGCATCGTGCCGATGAAGACATCCCATCCCCAATGGGAGTCCGCCGCGAGCGTGGTCGAAAGCGGGCACGCCACCCCGAACAATATGGACAGCACGGCGTACGCCCCAACCTGGGCTCGCTGCCGCCGGACGAAACCAGCCAAAGTCCGCAACTCCTGTTCGGAGAGCGGACGGGAGCTACTGGACCGAAAGCTGTACGCCCAACGCGCCATCGTTACCCCAGGCGGTCCGGGTTGAGTCCTTCGAGTTCGGGCAGCACGAACAGACCGTCCTTACGGACCAACCTCCCGTCGAACCAAATCTCGCCGCCGCCATAATCGGGACGCTGAATGCAGACGGTGTCCCAGTGGATCGACGACTTGTTGCCGTTCCCTCCTGGCGGATCGTAAGCGTTGCCGGGAGTGAGATGAAAGCTCCCTGCGATCTTCTCATCGAAGAGCGTGTCTTTCATCGGGTGGAGAACGTACGGGTTGTAGCCGAACGACCATTCGCCGAAGTAGCGGGCACCCGGATCGGTGTCGAGGATCGCGTTAAGCTTATCGGTGTTTGCCCCTGCCGTCGCCTCCACGATCTTTCCGTCCCTGACCACATAGCGGATGTCCTTGTACTCGGTGCCCTGGTAAAGGGAGACCGTGTTGTATTGGATGGTCCCATTCATGCTGTCAATCACCGGCGCCGAGAAGCACTCGCCGTCTGGGATGTTTCGATTGCCGGAGCAGGCCACCGCGCCGATCCCTTTGATGCTGAACTTGAGGTCGGTGCCCGGTCCCAGGATATGCACTTGGTCCGTCTTCTCCATCAACGCCTTCAGCGGCACCGAGGCGCGCTCCATCCGCTTGTAGTCCAGTGTGCACACGTCGAAGTAGAACTTCTCGAACGCAAACGTGGACATATTCGCCTGCTGCGCCATGCTCGAAGTCGGCCATCGCAAGGCCACCCACTTCGTTTTGGGCACCCGGACGCCGAAGACGACGGGTGTTGTGTAGAGCCGTTGCCACATCGTGAGAATCTCGCCTGGCACGTCGCTCTGTTCGGCATAGTTGTCGCTTCCGCGAAGTGCGATATAGGCGGTCATCTGCTCCATCTCGAACTTCTCGATGTCGGCATGCATCGATGCGTTCGAGTCGGTCATACCAATCATCATCTGCCGGCGCACGACCCCGCTCTCCAGCCGAACCGCAACCCTGGCCCCGGTCCCTTGAGCCACACGGACCACCTCGGCCACCGCTTCTGCCGGGATATCAAAGGCATGAATCAACACGCCGTCCTCCGGTCCCAAGGCACAACAATGAGTCGAAAGAAGCTCTGCGAGCTTCGTAACGCGAGGGTCCACCATGACGCAAGGTTACCCACCCCTCCTTGCCTTCTCGGATAGCGCAAACGAGGAGGATTCAGGCTACAGCTTCAGCGTCGGTTGGTCGGCGGGGTCGGGGACCTCCAAGCCGATCCACCCTACGGCGTCCTCGATGTCCCGGAACGTGCGCATGCCTTCGGGGAGGTTGGCAAGGATCTCCTCGCCATATCTCTTGGTCTGAATCCGCGGGTCGAGGACGGCGATGATTCCCTTGTCGTCCCCACGCCGGATGAGGCGGCCGGCGCCCTGCCGCATCATCATCTTGGCGAGGGGCAGAGTGTGCTGGCCGAACGCGTTCAGTCCCTGAGTCTGCAGGTAGGCGAGGCGGGCAATTTGAGGCGGGTCTATCGGAACCTCGAAGGGCACGCGCACGAGCACGACGCATGACAGCGTCTCGCCAGGGGCGTCGAAGCCGGTCCAAAAGGAACGAAGGGCGAAAAGCGAGGCCCGGGTGTTCTCGATGAACCGCTCGCCCACCGAAGAGGCTGCCTGCTTGGTCTGTGTGTAGACCGGTAACTCCGGCGGGAGGTTCATAAACGACAAGACACCCTCCATCTCTTTCCTCGAATGGAACAGCGCCAGCGTCCGGCCGCCGACCGACCTTATGATTTTGGAAAGCTCAATCGCGACCCGGCGCCAGTACAGTTCTTCGCTGCCGTCTCGTCGGGCGGTCGACGGGTCGGGAATCGCATCGGCAGGAGGCAAATACAGCGCAGCGTGGGTTGCGTAGTCGAACGGAGTGGGAAGGATCTCCTCGAATGCCGGCTCGGCGCCGGTCGTCCTTCGAAAGAAATCGAAGCTGCCGTCGAGAGCCAAGGTGGCGGAAAGACAGGCATACGGCGTTCGACTCCAGATCAGTTCTTTGAGCGGCTCGGCGAGCCCGATTACGTCCTGCCGCAGCATCGCGTCGGTTCCGGAGCGGCCCGCATAGCTTACTGAGACACCCTCCGGCTCGAAGAGCATATGGCAGCCCATTCCGTACTCCCGAATGAAGCTGCCGTAATTCCGAGTGGTCTCCGCCGCCTGCCGGGCAACCTCCGGTTCCTTGTCCCGCCACTCCGTCATCTTGTTGTCCAGTCCGTGGACGAACGATCGACAGGCTCCGCTGACTTGGTCGGCGAGGTCTCTCGCCCCGCGCATGTCGTCGCCCGTCTTGTGGGCCTGAACTTGCGGATGCTCCAGTACGTTGCTCGGCGCGGCAGTCAGGATTCCGGGCCGGCCAAGCGAGAGGCTGTAAGCGACCAACCCCTTCTGGCACTGATCGATCGCCTCTTTGAAATCGGCACAGTACTTCGCCCAGGTGAAGCCGTCGCCTTGCCGCTGGGCCAGGGGCAGCAGGGCATGCTCCAAGCGGTTGCAAATTCCCTCCAGAGCTCCAAGTTTGCCGGGGCTCAATTCGAACTCCAAGCCGTTCCCTGCCGCCTGTGCGAAGTCGTGCGCTTCGTCCAGAACGAGGAAGTCGAACTTGCCGAGCATGCCCTCCCCGTCCTCGCTGATCCTCGCCATCAACGCGTCTTGGATCACGACGCTGTGGTTGGTGATGACGATTTCCGCTCGTTCCGCGGAGTGACGTGCTTGGTAGTAGTAGCAATCGTCGTAGGCCGGACACAGCCGGCCAGGGCAGACGGGTGGGGCAGCTACTTTCTGCCATAGAAGCGACAACTCGCGCTGCGGACGCTTAATCGCTTGTCGAAACTCCGACTCGATGCCGAGCTTTGCCACCTTTCGATACTCGTCGATCAAGGTAGGCGCATTCTCGTCCATCGCCGCCAGGCAGACATACCGCTGCCTACCCATCAGCATTTGAGCGCGAATGTTAAGCAGGAAAGCCCCCTGACCGACCGACGACGCCGTCTTCCCCTCTTCAAGGAACAGCCCGAGGGCAAGCGGAAGATCGTTACGCCAGTATTGCTCAGCCAGGACGTTCGTGTACGTGGCGATGACCGTCCTCTTGCCGCTGTTGATTGCATGAGCGATCGCGGGAATCAAGGTGGCCAGAGATTTGCCGAGCCCGGTGGGCGCTTCGAAGGCGCCGGACGCCCCTTGCGACATGATGTCGCTTAACAGAAGAGCGAGTTGTTGCTGATCGCGACGCTCGACGAAGCCCGGTCGCTTGGATAGGTTGTCAAATGCCCGGTCGATCAGTTCGGAAACGGTAGACACAAATCCACATTATGCCAGCCCAGACAAAAATAAACCCACCTCAGGCCTGTATAGTTCTCAGGCCCTCGGTAGGAAGTGGCATTAGAATGACTGACTGAAATATAACACGATTTTCGCGAAATGCCAAATTTCGCCTTCGACACGGCGTAAATCGCAATAGAGGATTCCTTTGGGCGCGTGTGGAATCTAGATGACGCTTCCCATGACCACCATGATCGACCAGGAACCGGTTGCGGATACGCCGCAAGAGCCCAGATTCCGGTGGTTTGCGATCCTCCTCGGCTTTCTGATGTGCCTGCCCGTCAATTGGGCGGTCGCCAACGCAGGTCCATCCGGCATCTTCTCAATGATGGCTCAGCCTATTTCCGGGCTGATCATCCTGCTCCTTTTCAATGTGCCGATGCGGAAGTTCCTTCCAAAGCTGGCGCTGCGACAGAGCGACCTGATCGTCTGCTTTGCGATCATGAGCGTTGCAGCAGCCATCGGCGGCGAGTGGAACGAGTGGGTTCAAGCTGACGTCTTCAACGCGCCTTTCCGGGCAAGAACCGATCCGGTATTCCGCGACCAAGTGGTCAAGCACATGCCGGATTGGATGATCATCAAGGACCTCGACAAGATCAAGGACATCGAGGGGGGCGGCAAGCCCTGGCAGTACGCAGCAAGCAAACTTCCGCTCTTCCTACCCCGGTACTGCGTGTGGGCCGCCCTTGTGCTTGCGGCATGTTTCGCGATGCTGTGCATCAACTCGCTCATGAGGGGGGCGTGGTGCGATCGTGAACGCCTAACCTTCCCCCTGATTCAGCTTCCCGTAGCCATGTCGGAGGGGGGAGGCTCGAGCGGCATGTGGAAGAGCAAGCATATGTGGATCGCCTTTGCCGTGATGTTCTCGATCGACATCATGAACGGGCTGAACTACCTCTATCCGAATCTGCCCGCGATCCCGGTCAAGGATCTGTTCTACATCGACCGTGCCTTCAAAGACCCGCCGTGGAGCAACATAGGCGATTTCCGGATTTCGATCTATCCGTTCATGGCCGCGATCGGCCTATTCATGCCGAGCGACTTGCTGTTCAGTTTCGTCGCGTTCTTCCTATTGCGAAAGGCCACCCACGTCATCTTGGCGAGCCAGGGAATTCCCCAGTCGACCTTTTCCGGCACCGCAATCTCGCCCGGTCCGCCCTACTTCGACGAGCAGACCTGGGGCGCGGTGCTGGCAATGTTCCTCGGCGCCGTTTGGGTTTCGCGAGACTATATGAAGGGGGTGTGGCGCGAGATCCGCAACGGGATCCGCTCGGAGGACGGAGGCGTCTCGCACCGAACTGCGTTTGCGGGCCTCATTGTCTGTTTTTCGATCGTCGTGGGCTTCGGAATCGTCGGCGGTATGCCGGTTCTCTACCTGATACCGTACGTCGCTCTATTCCTCGTATTTGCCATCGTGCTGACTCGGGTTCGCGCCCAGTTGGGCCCGCCAACTCACGAGTTCGCGTTCTTCGGCGTGAATTCGATCATGCACCGATTCCTCGGCAACAAGTGGTTATCGGATAGCCAGGCCACGTGGGTGTGCGACGGCTTCTTCTTCATGAACCGCATGTATCGGAACCACCCGATGCCCTATCAGCTTGAAGCGATGAAGATGGGGCAGATCGAGAAGCTCAACCAAAAGCGGCTTTTCCTGATAATCGGCGCTGCCACCATTGTCGGCATGTTCCTCGGCTTTTATTTCCGCCAGGCCAACGAGTACCGAACTGGCAACGTCCCTTGGACCGACGTCGGCACCTATCTGAACAACATCCTCAACGACCGAAAGGGCCCCGATATCATTGGCATCACGATGACGATTCTCGGGTTTGCGATTGTTATGGCGCTGGACGCAGTGCGATTTAAGTTCCCGGGATTCCCACTCCATCCGGCCGGCTACCTTCTCTCGATGAACTTCGGGGTGGACTATTACTGGTCGGGGCTCTTGCTCGCTCTATTCGTCAAGAATTTCGTGCAACGCTACTACGGGCTTCGCGGGTATGACAAGTTGCGCAGCGTGGCGATGGGAATTCTGATCGGCGAATATGCCGCCGAGACGATTTGGATGGGAATGGCACTCATCACGCACCAGAGCACCTATACGATTTCGTTCAACGATCGCACATTGGGAGTCCAATGAGGCGCATTCGTTGAGTGCGCCTGCCGGCCTGATTCCCCCCCCGGTCATCTGCGAGGACCGGCGGAATTGGACGGGATGGATCGTACTGACGATTCTGATCAGTCTTCAGATCCTGCTCGCACTGTCCGATTCGCTGACCCAGAAGCCACCGAAGCTGCGAACTCACGACGACGAGCAAGAGACGCTACAGTCGGAGATGCGGGTCGCCTCCCGGTTCGCTTCTGAACCGTCCAAAAACGAGACGACAGGCAAAACGGCTCTGGACGATAAATGGAAGGAACTCGACTCGACGCTCGCCGTTCTCGCCAAGCAGCCCAAGGCCGATACGATGGCCACGAAACTGAGCTTGGCGATGCTGACCGAACTCCATCGGCCGATTCAGGCCGGACTCTTCGATCCGCTGCTTAAGAGCAGGTCGCCTGTCGACAAGTTGTTCGTCGAGATCTACGGATCGTCGAAGCTATCGCCCGCCAAGGCAAACCAGATGGTGGCGCTGCTGCCCGACTATCCATTCGTCTATAAAGCGGCCAAGGTCCATGCGCTCCAAAAGGCGGGCGACCAAGGCGCGCTGAATCGACTCGTGCCTGTCCAGACGGTTTCAGGCACCGGCCTGGTGGGCTTCTTGAGCATGGTCGGAATTTACGTGAGTATCTCCGTTTGGACGGGGTTTTGGCGGCGCTACAGAGCTGGCACGCTCCTGCCGCGCGGCATGCCAATGTCCTCGATTACGCCGCTGGACGCCGATCGCCTGGCGATCCGGGCCGCGCAGATCTTCGCTCTGTTCCTCATCGCCCAGACAATCGCAGCGGTTCTGCCGCGAGACGCCTTTAACCTATTCGGCAGAGTGATTGCCGTCATCGTCCTTATGGTCGCCGGCGTCGTGGGGCTCCAGAGGTTTGAGATAGAGGGCAAGCGCATCACCCTCAAAATGCTCGGGCTCTCAACTTGTTCGCTTAAGGACGATATCCTGCTCGGAATCCAAGGGTTCTTCGCTGAGTTTCCGATCGCGATGGTGCTTGCAGGTATTGGCGCCGTCCTTTTCAGCTTTCTTCCCAAGGCAACCCACCCCGCGACGGAGGCGCTGTCTCGCGACCATAGCCTGGGCACGCTTCTGCCGATCGTGTTGCTGGGTTCGGTGCTTGCCCCGTTCTGGGAGGAGTTGGTGTTCCGGGGCCTGCTCTTTCCCGCTTTGAACCGGCTTATGGGCGGACTGATTCCGAGCATCCTCGTCTCCAGTTTCCTATTCGCATCCATGCACCCGCAGGGGATATCGATCTGGTTGGCACTGGCGGGAGTGGGGGCGGCAAGCTGCATGCTCTCCTACCAGAGCCGATCGCTGGTGCCAAGCATGGTTATGCACTGCCTGCATAACTCCGCCGTCTTTGCCCTGACCTTATTGGTCCAGTAGCTCGTCAGCGAGCGACGGGTAGCGGCTCCGGCTCCCTGCCGAAACTGGTCCAGAAAACCATCCACACAAACAATCCAATGATAGCGACGGCCGCTTTGAGCCATTGCGGAACCGCCGGCTGAAAGCTAAAGAACGCCTCAATCGGCGCGGCTATGAACATTAGGACCACAGATGTCGCGAGTAGAACAACGGCATCCCGGCCAACCGCTCGCAAGGAATCGGATCGCCGCCGCCGCCCCGGGTTGATCACCGCATATCCGAGCAGCAACCCGCACGAGCCGGCCACGATGATGCCGCTCAGCTCGGTCACCCCATGGGGCGCAATCGAACTGATCAGGAACCCGAGCTTGCCAACCTTGTTCATCTCATGTGCGAGAGCCCCAAGGATAGCGCCGTTGTTGAAGAGCAGATACACCGAGACGACTCCGAAGCTGCCAGCTCCGACCGCACCGGTGATGATCGAGGTGCGCGGGTTGTTGGACGCGTAGAACCCAGCCATCATGCTCGATTCCGATCCCGAATGCTCTTCAAACTTTCCGGACCGCCAGGAGTCGAACAATTTGTCCATCGCGGGAGGAATGATCTGGTCTTTGATGCCGGGCATCCAACTCATCAGTCCAAAGATGAAGAACGCGGATCCGAAGAAGATCGTGGCGCTCGTGAGTACGAACCACTTGTTTCGCCGGACTGTCTGCGCGCTCGTTGCGGCAGCCTTCATCAGGCCTCCCCAGAACGATTGCTTGGGCGACCGGTAGAGGATTCCGTACGCACGCCCGACCAAATCGTTGAGCGATGCGATCAACGGGACGTTCGTCGATTTGGTCCGTGCGACCGCCAGATCGGTGGATGCCCTCCGATAGAGGCGGACCAATTCGAGAAGCTCACCGCTCGACAACTTGCGTAGACCGCCGTCCGCCTTGTTGCAGAGCGCGGTCAGGCGATCCCAATCGGTTCCTCGTTTTGAGACGAAACTCTGCTCGTTCATAGGCGGTCATAGAATTATAGAGTGGATCTGAACGACGGGAGTCCACCAGGCGTCAAAGAAGAACGGCAGTTGCGATTCGGCAAGGATGTTCCGGTAGACTCACTTGCCTAAAAGTCAAGCGTTGCTTGCATGGACGTAGGACCTTAGCGAAACAGACGCGAACGAGAAATCGTCTGCAACGGGAAGCGGATCTGACGACGAATTGTTTTCAGGATCGACCGGCCGGCACCCGCCGAGAACGGTGAGTATTGGAATCGGTCTCGGCCCGCAAGAGCCAATGATGCCTTAACCGGCCCTTGGATGAGTTCAAACCCGAACATGTCGGATCAAGAAGACGGCGTACCTAGCTACCTGAGTCGCTTGACCCAGGCGCCTCTCCTCAAACCTGAGGAGGAGGTGGAATTGACACGTGCGGTCCAAGCAGGCGACAAGCACGCCAAGCAGAGGTTGATCGAGTCCAACATGCGGCTCGTCATCAACATCGCCAAGACGTACCGCAACCGCGCCATTCCGCTCGAAGACCTCATTCAGGAGGGGGCGATCGGCCTGATGCAAGCGGCTGAGCGCTTCGACCCCGATAAGGGGTTCCGATTCTCGACCTACGCCACACACTGGATTCGCCAAGCAATCGGTCGCGCGATCGACAACAAATCGAAGGCGATCCGGCTGCCCGCCCATGTCTCTCAATCGCTCCGTCGTGTGGAGAAGGAGCGGATGCGGCTAGCTCGTGAGCTAGGGTACGACCCAGGCCCCGAACAAGTGGCCGCCGCAATGGGGATCAGCGCGAAAAAGCTCCTGACCCTACTCCAGTCCTCTCAAGACCTCCTGTCCCTCGATATGGCGGTGGGCGACAGCGGTGGAATGACGCTCGGTGGCCTGATAAAGGACAACACCAACTCCGATCCGGAAACCCTCGTGCTCAGCCAAGAGATGATCTCCGAACTTCAGCGCATCATGCTGGAGCTCAACGATCGCGAGCAGCGCGTCATGCGTCTCCGCTTCCGCCTTGACGGCAACGAAGTCCCCCTCCAGGAGGACATCGCCAAGGAGATGAAACTCTCCCGCGAAAGAGTCCGCCAGATCGAAGTCCAAGCCATCAAGAAACTCCGAGCCCTCGCCCAACGACGAAGGTTGAAGGACATGCTCAACAAGTAGGCCCGCGGGGCGAGGGGCGAGGGCAGCGGGTCGGAGAACCATGAAGCATTGGAGAATTTCTTAGGATGAGTCTCCTATCGGTCCAATACCTCGTTACTCCTTGCTGCGCCCCTCTCCTCGTGACTCGCACCCGGCATAACAGGCTATGAGCTTGATTGGGCCGGTGGGGAGGCGAAGGCCGCGGGCTCGGATCGCGATCGGTTTTTTGTATTTGGCCCTCTGCATCGGCGCAATCACGACCCTCTACCCGTTCGCGCTGATGATCTCAACCGGGCTGAAAGGGCCAACCGACCAAGCGGACAGCCGACTCGTGCCGGCCTATTTGGTGGACAACCACGTCCTACTGAACAAGTACGTCGATGACAAATACGCAGGCGACAAGTTCGACATCGCCTCAAGCCGCACCGGCGGAACGGCGTCGGCATCCGACCTAGAGCGGTACCGCGCGTTCCTGATGCAACTCCCTCCCGACCGCTGGCTCGCAGGATTCAAGAACGCGCCCAACCAGGTCACGGGGCGGCTCACGCTTCTATATCACGATTGGCTTCGGAAGCGCTATCGATCGATCGACACCCTCAATCGCGCCTATCTCGAGGAGAACGTGGGATTTCAAACCGTCAACACGCCTGCCGAGCTGATGGATCGCGCCGACTGGAAACCCGCTCTTGGGTCGAAGTGGCAAGAGTGGATCGCCTTCAAGCAGGGACTGCCGGCCGAGTTCCGCGTCCCGATCCGAAGTCAATGGCTCTGGCAGAAGTTCCTAGCCTCGAAGTTCAAGAACCAATTTACGCTGGTTCCGCAACCGATCGCAGGCAATGCGAAGACGTTCGAGGAGATAGAGTTGCCCGGCGAGAGCACGAGGCCGTTGGCGCTCTGGATCGAATTTGTCGCTCACCAACCGGCCCGATTTCGCTCTGATCCTGTGGAAGAGCAATGGGAGCGATTCATCGGCGCCTCTCGCGCAATGCCCATTGGAGCAGCCAATGCCTCCGACCTCTGGTCGAGGGCCGGTCCGATCCGGCGGGAGTTCGCCACCCGCAATTACGGCTACGTGCTGGACTACATCCTGCTGAACGGCCGTGCGGTCTGGAACACGATCGTGTTCTGCTTGCTGGCAATCATGACTCAGTTGACGGTCAACCCGTTGGCCGCATACGCGCTCTCCCGATATCCGGTGCGTCAGTCAGGGAAGATCCTTATCTTCCTGCTTGCCACGATGGCCTTTCCGACCGAAGTCGCGATGATCCCCTCGTTCCTACTCCTCAAGGATCTGGGGCTACTGAACACGTTCGCTGCGCTTGTGCTCCCGGGCGCCGCATCCGGCTACATGATCTTCCTCCTGAAGGGGTTCTTCGACTCTCTTCCGCAGGAACTATTCGAGGCGGGGTCTATCGATGGCGCGCCGGAAGCCACGATGATGCTGCGCATCGCCTTCCCGCTCTCTCGGCCGGTCTTCGGGTACATTGCCCTGCTCGCCTTCATGGGTGCATATGGTGCTTTTATCTACGCCTACCTCGTCGCCCAGGACCAACGGATCTGGACCCTCATGGTGTGGATCTACCAACTTCAGAGTGGAGGCGCTCCGAAAGCGGTGGTGATGGCAGCATTAACCGTTGCGGCAGTGCCGACCCTCGTCGTCTTTCTGTGCACGCAACGCGTGATCATGCGCGGCATCGTTCTGCCTGGTGAAAGGTGAATTCGTTCACAATCAAGCAATGACCGCCGCCGATACGCCGCTGACTCCCAACCAGGAGGCAACGCTTCGGCGAGATTGGAGGATCTTCACCGCCCTCACGTTCCTGTTCGGGTTCGGATTCCAGCTCTATGGCGGCCCGTTCCAGAACTTCCTGAAGGACGTACTGCACGCTAACGAGATCACCCTCGGCGGACTCGAGTCGATGAGAGAGATTCCCGGATTGCTTGCCGCTCTCATGGCCGGCACCCTCGTCGCGTTCGCCGAATCCAGAATCGCCGCCTTGGGCCTCGTCGTGGCCGGCATCGGCATTGCGGTGAGCGGACGTGTACACACGTTCTGGTCGTTGGTCGCGATCACCGTGGGTTGGTCAGTTGGTTTTCACCTTTGGTCTACCGTTCAGAGCGCGATCATTTTGACGTTGGCTCGCGGCAAGGAAGGGGGGCGTCACTTGGGCCGAATGTCGGCAGTCTCAGCGGTAGCGACGATCGGCGGGCTCGGATTCGCTTACGTCCTCTCGATGCTGTTCAAACACATGTCGTACGACGTCTTTTTCGTCACTGGCGGCCTCTCGATCGTAACGGCCGGTTATCTTTGCTCAAGGCTCTCTACCCACGCCGAGGGCGGCCCTCGCAGCCGAATCGTCTTTCGCCGCGAGTACGGGCTCTACTACATCCTCACCTTTCTCGAAGGCTGTCGCCGGCAGATCTTCTCAATATTCGCGTCCTTCGCGTTGATCATCGTGTACGGGGTGCCAGTGCAGCACATGTTGCTGCTACAGCTTGTCAACTCGGTGCTGATCGCACTCACCGCGCCGAGAATCGGAAAGTTGGTGGACAAGATCGGCGAGAAGGGCCCCCTGACCTTCTACTCGATCGGTCTGATCCTTGTGTTCCTGGGCTACTCGACCTTCCAGAACGTGGGAGCGCTCTACGCCCTGTTTCTCCTCGACAACATCCTGTTCTCGTTCGGAGTCGGCTTCACCGTCTACCTGCACCGGATAGTGCGGCCGGGCGAGATGACGCCCTGCTTGGCGATGGGAACGACGATGAACCACATCGCCGCAGTGACGGTCCCGATTGGCGGTGCGATCCTGTGGAAGTCGACCAACAACTACCAATATCCGTTCTGGGTAGGCGTCGCAATCGCCTGCGTCTCATGGTTCGCGATGCGGTTCCTGCCCTCTGGCCCGATCCCAGCGAAGGCGTAGGGCAAGTGCTGCGATCAGATTCGAACCAATCGCAACGATCGTGGCGGACAATTCTGCGTCCGCCGCGTTTCGTTGCGATTGCCGTCCGGTCGCCTAGTAATGCCAGTCGACGTTCTGAACGTGCTTGGCGTGAGCTTCGATGAACTCGCGCCGAGGTTCGACTTTCTCGCCCATGAGGCGGCTGAACATCCGCTCGATGTCCATCTCGTAGGCGGGATCCAGCTTGACCTGCACGAGGCGACGGTTGGCGGGGGCCATCGTCGTGTCTTCGAGGTCGTCCGCATTCATCTCACCAAGACCTTTGAACCGGGTGATCGAGAAGTTCTTCTTTTTGAGCGACTTCACGATGTCGTCGCGCTCCTGCTCGGTCATCGCGTAGTGCCGCTCGTTGTTGCCAACCTTGACGACGAAAAGGGGCGGCTGAGCGAGATAGATATTTCCGTTGGCGACCAGCGGCTTCATGTACCGGTAGAAGAACGTCAGCAGCAGGGTTCGAATATGCTCGCCGTCGACATCCGCATCGGTCATGATGATGATCTTGTCGTAGCGCAGTTTGCTAATGTCGAACAGGATCTCTCGTTCTCTGGCATCCTTGTCCTTCTTCTTGTTCGCGGGGCCGTTGGTGTTGCCGACCGTCATCTCGAACTCGAGTTGATCCTCTTCGTCAGAGCGAAGCGAACCCTTGCCCATCGTCAGATCGATGCCGACGCCGAGGGCGGCGATTAGCGACTTGATTTCCTCGTTATCGAGCGCCTTGTCCAACCGGGCACGCTCAACATTCAGGATCTTGCCGCGAAGCGGAAGCACCGCCTGGGTCATTCGGTCTCGCGCCGATTTGGCGGAACCGCCTGCCGAGTCGCCTTCTACCAAGAACAGCTCACACTTCGTGGCATCCTTGCTGACGCAGTCGCTGAGCTTGCCTGGTAGGCCAAAACTGTCCATCGCATTTCCGCGTCGGATCGATTCGGCCGCTTTTCGGGCCGCTTCTCTCGCACGCTGAGCGATGATCGCCTTGTCCATGATCCGCTTGGCGATCGCAGGGTTTTCTTCAAAGAACTGATTGAGGCCGTCGCCGACCAGTGAGTTCGTCAACCCCTGTACCTCGGGCGTGACGAGCTTGACCTTGTCCTGCGAGTTGTAGCTCGGGTTCTCGAGACGAAGCGAGATCACGGCGGTCAGACCGTCGGTGATATCGTCGGAGGTGAAGTTGTTATCCTTCTCCTTGAGGAATCCCATCTTCTTCGCGTACGTGTTCACTACGCGAGTCAGAGCGGTGTTGAAGCCGCTGACGTGGGTACCGCCGTCCGGGTTGTGGATATTGTTGCTGAAGGCGAGAATCGTCTCGTTGTAGCCGTCGTGATATTGAAGCGCCACTTCGACCTCGGTGGCCTCGCGAACGCGCCGGAAGAAAATGACCGGGTGGAGGGTGTCCTTACCCTCGTTGAGATCTTCGACCAACTGAGGGATGCCGCGCTGGTAATGGAAGACTTCGCTGTTTACGTCGTCCTGCTCGTCGATAATCTCAAATCGGGTCCGGGGGTTGAGGTAAGCCAGTTCCCGCATGCGCGTCTTGAGGATGTGCATGTCGTACTGAATCTCGTTCAGGACTGTCGGGTCGGCCTTCCAGTGGATGGTTGTTCCGGTGCCGACCGACTCGCCGATGATCTCGACTTCGGTCTGGGGAATCCCCTTTGCATAGCGCTGCTGGTAGATGTTGCCGTTCCGATGGACCGTCGCAATAAGCCACTCTGACAAGGCATTCGTGCAGCTCACGCCGACGCCATGCAGTCCGCCCGCCGTCTTGTATCCGCCGCCGCCGAATTTGCCGCCTGCGTGAAGAACGGTCATGACGACCTGAAGGGCGCTTACGCCCATCTTCTCGTGCTGGTCCACCGGGATTCCGCGCCCGTTATCCTGCACTTCAAGGGAGTTGTCCTCATGCCGGGTCACTACGATCGTCGTGCAGTAACCCGCCAACGACTCGTCGACTGAGTTGTCCAAGACTTCCTTGAACATCTGATGCAGACCGCGCTTGCCGTTGTCTCCGACGTACATTCCCGGACGCTTCCGGACCGCTTCCAAGCCTTCGAGTACCTGGATCTGATCGGCGTTGTAATCGCCGGTCACTTTGCTGAGGATATCGTCGATAAAATCGAGCTGTTCGTCGCCTTCGGGTTGAATATTATCGGACATGAGCGTTGTTACGTTCCCTGAATGAACGCGGGAGGGTAGGCGTTCGTAGGTTCAAAAGGAGCCTAAAGTATACCTTAGATACAGACGCACGACGGGGCATCTACGATGCAGTTCGTGCCGTTGGCGGGGTCATTGTTTCATCAGCCAAGGTGGCCGCTTGAACGCCTTCAGCAGCTCGCCCACATTCCCGAGAAGGCCCTTCAGAACAATCACGGGAACCCCCTTAAGGCGCGGGTCGGCCTTGAGCGCCCTGACGAGGTCTTCGGTCGCCGGATTCTTGAGGTCGTCGCTCAGGATGATGGCGTCAGGCCGAACGTCGCCGCGCGCCTTGATCACGAGATCTTTGCCGTCCCGCGCGACGATGACGTTGACTCCGTACCGCCCCGCATTCAGTTGCGCGATCCGCACCAAACTCCGATTCGAGTGGCAAACCAACACCGTTCGCGTCGAATCACCGACAATCCGCCGATCCATACCCAATAAACGTTAGGGCTCCTACCCAAGGTTGCGAAATCCACTCGTCCGCTACTCCGCTACTCCAGCCATAATGGGTTCGATGAGCCTGTACGACTCGGTGGTGCGTCCGCTCGCCTTTATGTTCGACCCGGAGAAGGTCCACGAATGGGTCATGGCGATGCTGGAGCGGGGGTTCTTTCGGGCGCCGGCCTTTACCGACCCCAAGGTCGAGCAGACCCTGTTTGGGGTGAAGTTCCTCAACCCAATCGGGCTTGCGGCCGGCTTCGATAAAAACGCACGGGCCCTCGACTACTGGGACAGGCTCGGCTTCGGGTTCGTGGAGGCAGGGACGATCACATACCACCCCCAGCCCGGCAACCCCAAGCCAAGGCTTTTTCGGCTACCTGCCGACAAAGCCCTCGTGAACCGGATGGGGTTCAACAACGACGGCGCCCGGGCGGTCGCCACTCGCCTGGCGATGGCGAAACCGAAGGTCCCGATTGGCGTCAACTTGGGCAAATCCAAGATCACGGAATTGTCAGACGCGGCCAAGGACTACCGAGAGAGCTTCCGGCTCCTCCACCTGAACGGCGACTACTTCGTGGTCAACGTGTCCTCGCCGAACACGCCGGGGCTACGGACCCTCCAAGAAAAGGGACCCTTGCTCGAAATCATCGCCGCGATCCGCGAAGTCGAGGCGGACAAGCCCCTCTTCGTCAAGGTTGCGCCAGACCTCGAAATGCCGGCGTTGGACGACGTCATCGCGGTCGCTCACGAGGCACATCTAGCCGGTCTGATCGCCACGAACACGACGATTCGGCGTGAGGGCTTGAGCGCAGACCCCGGCTTGGAGGGAGGCCTCTCGGGTGCTCCGTTGCTCGCGAAATCCAATCAGTTCCTTAGCCACCTATACCGGTCGTGCGATCGCTCAACGATTCTGATGGGGGTCGGAGGCATCATGACCGGGGCGGATGTCTACGAGAAGATGCGCCTTGGCGCGCACCTATGCCAGATCTACACCGGTTGGATATACGGCGGCCCCTACATGATCCCCGCCGCCGTACAGCAGGTCGCATCGCTGATGAGCCGGGACGGGTTTCAGACGCTGGCTGATCTGCGCGGCAGCGCCCACCGCTAGCCAGTCGCGAACTGAATGGAGTAGTTGTCCGCGCCGAACGCCTTCGCCATCCGAGCGGCTTCCTTATCCAGACGTGCCGCCTCGCGCTTGCCCAGGCTGCGGAATGGTTCGACCGTATAAACGATCTTCGAAGACTTGCGCTCCATCCGCCAAGTGCCGGCTGCCAGTCCTTCGACGAGAACCACCGCTTCCACCTGCCCGGCAATTCGAAACACTTGCTTCTTGTGCTCGGATGCGATGAAAATCGACTTGTCTTTATGGGCCAAAATGAGCGGATCGAATTTGGCCAGAAGGCGCACACCAAGTTGATCTTCGGCGCCCTCGTCGATCGAGCCCACCAGCATGAAGAGCTTGCCGTTCAGGCCTTCCACATGCACCGGCACTGCCTCCTCGCCTAACTCGGAAAACGCCGCCTGCACTTGGGGAGCCTTGAGTCCCGTCCAGAACGCGAAGTCGGCCCTGGATGCCGGTCCGTAGCTCGCCAGGTAACGCCTAAGGAGTTCCCCATAGCAGGGCTCAACTGCCCGGTGCGGCAGCATGCAGAACCTCTGATCGGCGCCCCTTCCCACGATGCAGAGCCTTCGCTGAAACGCCAGTCCCATCACGTCCAGTCCCCACCCGACGCCTTCGATCGACCTTAGCTCGGGCACCTTCTCGTGCAGTTCCCGCCTGGTCAGCGGACCATCTGCAAGCGCTTCGAGAACCCGAGACTCCAGTTCGTGGACTGCATCGATCGACCGGCGATTCCGCATAAAGCGCAGGTAGTTCGGATAGAGGTGGGCCCCCAGCGTTCCCACCACAAGACCATGGTCGGCGACGGTATGAGCATGGAGCGTGTGCCGAAGACTCCACGACTTGATCAGCGATCCACCGGCTGCGAGGGCGTCCTCGTCCCAGTCCGGTTGCACGCTACGCACACGGGTCGCCACCGAAGTCGGCAGGCTCGCCGCGTATTGGGTCTGTACCGCGATCATCGCCCGAAGCGCATCCAACGGCACGTCGAAGGGCTTGATAAGCCCTTGACGCCGGAGAATCGAGCTACGGACGCGCGACAGCGGAATGGAGTCCATTGGCCAATCATGACCTCGGTCTAGAGGTTTAGTAAATGACCTTGTTAAGCGGATACTCGACCAAACCGGTAGCCCCCGCCCGCTTCAAGGCGGGAACCAGTTCGCGAACCTCCGTCTCGCTCAGAATGACCTCGGCGGCAAGCCAATTCTCGTCGGTTAGGGTGCTCAAAGTCGGATTCTTGAGAGAAGGGAGGATGGATAGGATTTCCTGTTGCCGATCCTTCGGCAGGTTCATCTTGAGTCCGACCAGTTTGGTGGCGTTCATCGCCCCGGTAAGCAGGATCTCTAGCGACTCGATCTTGGTGCGCTTCCACGGATTCTTCATTGCCTCGTCGCTCGCTACGAATCGGGTCGTCGAAGTCAGGAGAGTGTCGACGATCCGGAGGTTGTGGGCCCGGAGACTGCTACCGGTTTCCGTGTTGACGACGATCGCTTCGACGAGGATTGGAACCTTGACTTCGTCGGCGCCCCAGGAGAATTCGACCATCGCCGAGACTCCGTTCTCGTCCAAATAGCGCTGGGTTAGACGGACATACTCGGTGGCGATCCGCTTACCTTGCAGGTCCTGAACGGTCTGCACCGGGCTGTCGTTGTGCACTGCCAAAACGATCCGAATCGGATTGCTCGTCAACTTGGAGTATCGCAATTCGCAGATTTCGTGGACCTTCGCGCCCGAATCGGCGATCCAGTCCTTACCTGTCAAGCCGGCATCGATCACGCCCTGCTCGATATACATCGGAATCTCTTGAGGCCGCAACAAAATCGGCTCGATCGTCTCGTCGTCGACAACCGGTTGATAGGATCGCGACGAGACCTTGAACGAGTACCCCGCCTTCTGGAACAAGGCGAACGTGGCCTCTTGAAGGCTGCCCTTAGGCAAGCCCAATTTCAGTTTCATAGAGGAGAGTGTACCGAGGCGGCTCTCACGGGACACGGGACTGGCGAGTAGGGTACAGAATTCAGTTGCGCTCCGAGATGTGCCCGAAGAGACTAATCCCTCGGTGCAAACTTTCGGTTCTTGATCGCCCGCTCAAGACTGCTGAGCATTCTTGCCACTTCGTCTGCCATTTCGAAAGGGAAGTCCATCTGTGCCTTCTCAAGTAGCTCGCAGTCAACCGCCACGTAGAGGTGCGATTTGAGTTCCGCGCAAGAGCCCTTCGCGATGCTAAGGAAGTGCGCGAATTCGCCGCTTCCTCGTTGTGCAAACCCCTCGGCCATGTTTGCCATAACCGAGGCCGCGTTGCGTTGCATCTGTACCGCCAACGACCGGTCGCTGACAGTGGTTGTCGCCCGACACTCCTCGTATATCAGCCTGGTCAAAGCCCGAGATCGCTGCCACACGAGCAGATCCTCAAACTTCGTGGCACGAGAACCTGTCCCCTTCGCGCCTGTCCCGTGTCCCGTGGAACCTGAGCCCCCTGCCCTTCGCACGCCACCTCGGTACACTCTATGCCAATGATCGGGCCCACGGACGATTTACGTATTCGAGCAGTGCGACCGCTTTTGCCTCCGGCGATTCTGGTCGAGGAGATCCCTTTGACCGATCGGGCGGCCGAGTTGGTAAGCGCTTCCCGGTCCTCCATCGCGACGACTTTGCGTGGTGACGACGTCCGGCTCGTGGTCGTCGTCGGGCCGTGCTCGATCCATGACCCTTCCGCGGCGATCGACTATGCCGGCAGGATGAAGGAGATCATGGACCAGTACGCCGACCAACTGATGTTCGTCATGCGGGTCTACTTCGAGAAGCCGCGAACGACGGTTGGTTGGAAAGGGCTGATCAACGATCCCAAACTGGACGGTTCTTTCCGCATCAATGAGGGCCTGCGCACCGCACGAAAACTGCTCGCCAATCTCGCCGAAATGGAGATTCCGGCAGGCACCGAATTCCTCGATACGACGATTCCCCAACACATCGCCGACCTTGTCTCGTGGGGAGCGATCGGCGCCCGCACCAGCGAAAGCCAGACCCACCGCGAACTCGCCTCCGGCCTCAGTATGCCCGTCGGATTCAAGAACGCCACGGACGGCAGTATCCGAACCGCCGTCGATGCGGTGCTCGCGGCCAAGGAGCCCCATTGGTTCCCCGGAACGTCCAAACAGGGAGTCTCTGCCATCCTCCAGACGACCGGCAACGACACATGCCACATCATTCTCCGAGGCGGTTCACGGACAGGACCGAACTACGACGAGAAGCATGTCGCCGACGCGTCGGCCATGCTTGAAAAGGAGGGTCTGCCGACTCGGCTGATGGTCGATCTGAGCCACGGCAACAGCCGTAAGGACCACGTCAAGCAGATCGAAGTCGGCCAAGACGTTGCCCGTCAGGTTGCGACCGGATCCACCGTATTCGGCGTCATGATCGAGAGCAACCTGGTGGAAGGCCGTCAGAACTACGGCCCCGAATCCATCTACGGCCAGAGCGTCACCGACGCGTGCCTCTCGATCGAACAGACCGAAGTAGTACTCGAAGCGCTAGCCAAAGCAACGGTGCATAAGGCGCTTCGCTAGGCAATAAGGCAAATCGCTCCGCTAAGCGAGGTGACCGATCGATCTGTGACTATTGGGAGTTAGCGGGAGATCTTCTTTCCCGCCTTCTCGCCTCTTCGCTATATCGCCTAGCGAAGCGCCTGACCCAACCGCCTAACGCGACGCGCTCGTCCCTAGGCGGATTAGCGCCTCCGACATTTCTAGCCCTTCGACCGCCAGCAGTTTGTCCCGCGACGTTTGACCGCGCTTAACCGACACACTGGAGGGAGGCACGCTGATTGCTTTGGCGACAAGAAGGCAAACGGCGTCGTTGGCCTGCCCATCCGTCGGAGCGGCCATCACCCAAGCCTTCAAAGCGCCGTCGGTGTATTCGAGCTTGTTTCGACTGCTTCGAGGCGTGACCCGAACCGAAAGCTCACATCTAGTTTCCGACAGCCGCGACATCCCCTTCGACCACACGGAAGATCGGCGACACACTGAGATCACGCTGGTACCGCTCGAGGATCGATCGGAATTCCTCCTCGAACCGCTTCTTTTCGCCCTTCAGCCTTTCCATGTCCCAGCGCATCTCGCTCATTTGCTGCTGCACGGCGACTCGTTCGGCGAGAGCGGATTGGCGTGCTTCTTCCAGAATCGCTTCGGCGTGCTGGTGGGCAGCCGCGCGGGTTTCGTCGGCCGCCTTCTGGGCCAGAATCAACGCATCCTTGAGGGTGTTTTCCGCAAGCTTTGTACGCTCAAGGTCCTGGTACTGGCGCTCGACCTGCTCTCGCAGGGTGGCATTGTCGACCAAGAGCTGTTTTAACGAATCCGCTGCCCCGGCGAGCAGCGTTTCTACCTGTACTTTGTCATATCCGCGGAAGCTCTTCCTGAGCTTGGCGCGCTCCAAATCAATCGGCATTATGCGATCCATCGCGTTACCTCCTACCCCTTATTGTATGGCAGCCTGGAGCCGAATGTTGCGACAACCCTCGGTTTTGCCAGGAAACTCAGTTTTTCGAAGCGTTTAGTTTCTTCTCGTCTCGATCCAGATTGGCCTTGGCGGTCAAATCTTTGGGCGCCCACGAAAGGTACTCCTTCCAAACCCGGATCGCGTCTGCATATCGCTTCTCGTGCTCATAGGCATGCGCCAATATGCGATAGACGTTTGGATGCGGCCGGCGCTTCAGAGCGGGTTCGAGCAAAGCCGGAATCACCACGTAGTTCTTCCTCATGAAGTAGAACTGCCCTTCAGGAAGAGCTGCATCCTTATCCTGCGGGTTGTCCTTGCGGAACTTTTCATAGACGGCGAGCGCCCCGTCCCAATCTTCGACGTTCTCACGCATCCAGCCCAAGTTGGTCACGACGTCGTAATCGTGAGGCAAGTAAGTCGCCTCAAATCCCAGCAAGGCAATCGCCTTCGGATAGTCTCCCTCATGGAACCAGACGTCGATCTGCTGAGCGACCCGGTCATCGACCGCGTCCCAGATCGCGTCAACCCGGCTTTGCGGGGCGCTCTGCTTTCCAAACGCGGTGGCGGACAAGACTAGAGCCGCCGCCGATAATCCGATAAGTCGATATGTCAATAATTCTCCAATTCGTTGCTGAGGACTTTCTGAACAAGACCTGGGTTCGCTCGGCCGCCGCTCAGCTTCATGATCTGGCCAACCAAAAAGCCTTTGACTCCCAGATTGCCCGACTTGTACTTTGCAACGACATCCGGGTTTTCTGCAAGCACTTTCTTTACGACGTCCAAAATCTGTCCGACATCCGTGATCTGCGACGCGCCCTTCGATTTGGCGATCTCACTTGGTAGCCGCCCATCTTGGTAGCTTTCGGCAAAAAGCTGTTTGGCCATTTTGCCGTTGATGGTCCCATCCTCCACGAGCTTAACGAGGTCGACGATGTGCTTTGGCGTTACTTTCGACTGGCTGGGTTCGATCCCCTGCTCATTCAGCATCTTCGCGAAATCGCCAGTCATCCAGTTGCACGATGTCTTAGGGTCTCCGCCAAGGGCGACCGCCTCTTCAAAGAATTTGGACCACTCTCGATCCGCGATCAATACTCCCGCGTCGTATTCGCTCAGCCCTAACTCGTTTTGATACCGAAGGCTCTTTGCAAGCGGTAGTTCGGGCAGCGAATTGCGGAGACCCTCGATATAGGCTTCCTCGAAGACCATGGGAGCCAAGTCGGGATCGGGGAAGTAGCGATAATCGTTCTCTTCCTCCTTGAGGCGCATCAGATAGCTGGCTTCCTTTTGCTCGTTCCATCCGCGCGTTTCCTGGTGGACGACCCCGCCCGTTTCCAGCACCGCGATCTGCCGCCTAACTTCGTAGGCAACGCCCAACTGAACACTGCGAAACGAGTTCAGGTTCTTGAGCTCGGTCTTCGTGCCGTACTTAGGTGTGCCCTCCGGGCGGATGCTGATGTTCGGCTCGCACCGCAGGGAGCCCTCTTCCATCTTTCCGTCGCAGACACCCAGATAAATGAGGATCTGGCGGAGTTGCTGTAAGTACTCGCGTGATTCGTGAGGATTCGTAATGTCGGGCGGAAACTCGGTCACGATCTCCATGAGAGGCGTTCCCGCGCGGTTGTAGTCGACTCCGCTTCCCCCGTTGGGCAGGTGCATGAGCTTTCCCGTGTCCTCTTCGAGATGGACTCGGCGAATCCGGACTCGCTTCGTACCGCCGTCGCCATTGGGAATCTCCAGATAGCCGTCGTAGCCTAGGGGATTCGTCTCACCGTACTGGCTGACCTGGTAGCCCTTGGGCAAATCTGGATAGAAGTAGTTCTTTCGATGGAAAACGCTCGTCATCGCGATTTTGCAGTTCAGTGCCAGGGCAGTCTTCAGCACCATTTCCACCGCGGATCGATTGGGAACGGGCAGCGTTCCCGGTAATCCAAGGCACACCGGACAGACGCGAGTATTTGGTTCGCCGCCGAAGGCGACGGGACATCGACAGAACATCTTCGATTGCGTCGCCAGTTCGGCGTGAACTTCCATTCCGACGCTAGGGAGATAGTTGGGCATACGTTTAGGCTCCGAGTCTACCAAACCGGACGACACCTAACCGGGGACCGTTAGGTTGCGCAACGATGTGGCCTTCAATTCCGTATAGCGTTCGGCATGCGCATATTCGCTTTGAAATCCAATAGACTCGTCCACATGCAAAAAGCATTTGTGTTGGTGGCGGTCTGCGCCGGAATTCTGGCCGTCGGCTGCGGCAACAAAGACAGTCAGGTGATCGGGAAATGGAACGGCAAGGTCATCCTCTCCGATAAAGACAAAAAGAACCCGGCGGTCACGGCGGTCGAAGGAATGTTGAATCAGTCGACCTTCGAGTTCAAGAGCGATCACGCCTTCACCGCTAGTATTGGCGCCGCGATGGAAGGCACTTGGAAGGTTGAAGATACAAAAGTGTCCCTAACCCCAACAAAGGTGGCGGGCAAGTCGATCGCCGACATTGAAAAGGCGATGGCCGGCAGCCCGAACTACGCGACCATCAAGGCAAATCTCGACAAGCCGATGACCATGACGCTTAGCTCGGACGGCAAGACGCTCACGATGGACAGCCAAAGCAGCGCCACCACCAGCAAGATGGTCTTCTCGAAGGCTTAGGCCCTCAATCCCCTATTTCTGGCTTCCGATGATTGCGGCGACGATCAGCGCGACGAACGCCAGATTGAAGAGAAAGCCGATCGCCCCGCACCCAATGCCAACCTTGGCATGGGTGCCACCGGCCACTGAGGGGTTCTCTTTTGCGGCGGCGAGCCCCTTCATCCCAAGCCGGACGGCAACCGCGCCCATGATTAGGCCGAGCACGGGAAAGATCGAGAACAGACCCAAGTAGTAGGAAATGAGGGCATTTCCGTTTCGTGCCGGAATGAGCGTATCGATTACAGTCGGCCCTGGCGGATCGGGTTGCCTCGCCGGCGGGGCGGGGGGCGGAGCGGCAGGCGGAGTGTTAATCGGAGGTGGTGAAGGGTTCTCGTCGCTCATCTTGCTCTTACATTAAACTGCCGGGGGCATGAATGACAACCCGTTCAAGAATCGCGACCGCCACTGCGTTCGATCGCTCGTGCGATATGCTGATCTTCAGCCGAAGTCGATTTGGATCGAAATGGTGCGATGAGACCCGAGCCACCGGCAGTCCCATTTCGTCGGGGAGCACTTCGACATCCTGCCAACTAAGGTGGAGTCCGACCGCCTTGGCGATTGCTTCCTTGGCCGCCCATCGACCGGCAACCTTTGCCGGCGTCGTGCAGAACTCGATCTCGACCGGAGTCAAGATCCTCTCCAAGAAACGAGGATGGCGCATTGCCGCTTCGATGCGAGCAATTTCTACGATGTCGATGCCGAGTCCTACGACCATGGATTGGAGTATGGAGGGGTCGGAGGGGCGGGGTCTAGGGGAAACCGCTGATGTCGCCGATGTGAGGGGATTCGCACGGCGTGCCAGAATCATATTGACGGAGCCGTTGAAGGGCCCTGCACGAGAAGCTAGAGAACTGAGCCTCCTCGAACTGATTATGGAGGAGACCCAAGATACATGCTAGGCGAAGACCATGAGGTTGCTCTCACGCCGAGTAGCTACAGGCCTTATCAAGGATAGTGGTGTCCGACCTCCTTCCAGGCGGTGCGGAGGGGTCCTGCACATAGTTTCAGGTGATCTCGCCGTTGAGTACCGGGTTCTGAGAGCGCTTAAGGTCGTTCTCGGCGCGTGAGTGACTCCCAGCGAGCGGTCTTCGAGCGCTCTAAGACCTCAGTTGGGTCTTTGCCGGGGATTTGAGACGCCCGCCACCCCACTCCGCTATGAGCGATGGCGTTGCTTCCGAACTGGGCCTCGACGTTGCCGATCCTCCTTAAGACCGTTTGCCCCATACATCCCGGTCCATTGATGCAGGCGAATCCCCGCGCGACATAGTGCCGGCACTTCATGCTTGTTTCGTAGGAAGTCCGGGATTTTGTCCGGCGACTGATCGCCGAGACTTTGGATTAGGAGCATGCATGGGCTTTGATGCCGAGTTTTCGAACGCCGGAATCGAAACGTTCGCAGTCGCAGCTGCGGTCGGCAACCGCGCAATCGCCGCGTTCACCATGCTCCTTTAGCATGTGGAGCGCCGCATCGAATTCAGCAGCACCGCTCGCGGGGGTACTTGGAACGTTCGCAAGATCCCGGAAACTCCGTCTACCAAGATGTAGCTCATGTGACAGAGCATCGATTCTTGCTCCTTACCCTTCCGGTACAGCCTGCCCCCTTGCCAGACCTAATCCACGTCGAGAAACTGCTTCAAAGTTGATTGGATTTCGTCTTTGCCCTCGTCCAATGTCAAAGGTCTGTCGGAACACGCTGCGCCATCAGGCTTTACGCATCGCTCAAGGTGCGCGGAAAGCATGATTACTCCAAGCTGGTTTACGGCAGATCGGACCGCCGCGACCTGGGTCAGGATGTCGACACAATATCTGTCCGACTCGATCATCTTTTCGAGTCCGCCGACTTGGCCCGCGATTCTGGCCAACCGAAGTTTTGCATCCTTAGCGAGGCGATGGTCCATGATTCATGTGCATCTACACCCAGGGGGTAGATAGCCACTAGTATTCTAGACGTTGACATACAAGTCGGTGACACGGGCAAACACAATGTCGTGCCCATTTTCCAGGCCGATCGTATGCATAGGTTGATTCCACAACGTCAAATTGGCATCATGCCGCCTCGATGACGATCTCCGGCCGCCACACATTCCGGTAATTCGTCGAAGTTCATGACCTATCTGTCTGCGAACTCCGCCCGTGCCTCACTTCATATTCTCTACCCCCGTAGTGTATAGTCTATTCTTGATACGGTACCCCCCTATCCCATGGAGAACAGCATGCTTCAAAACATACGCTTTTATCGTTCGAGGGGGCCAAGAATCATGATGGTTCTGGGTCTCGTGCTCTTTGTTGGTTCGCAGGCCTTTGCCGATGTCGTCGGCAGACTTCAATTCACGGTCAAGAACGCCGACGATGACACCGGAATCGCGGGCGCCAAAATTGTCATCTCGGACCCAACAAACGTCAGCCCGCCAGTCACCCTCTCCTCGGACCTTAAAGGTGTCGCAACCTCCGGACTCCTTCTGAACCACGCGTGGACCATCAAAGTCTCCTCAGACTCTTTCGATATCGACACGCGAACCGTAACCGTTGTGGCTGACGTGATCACTCCTGTCGAGGTCCTGATGGAGCCGCTCAAGGAAAAGGTGATCACAGTGAAAGGCTCAGTGAATGTTACTCGCCCAAACAACCCGAATGTGGGAACTCTGCGAGACGTTGCGGCAATGAAGGTGATGCCCGTCGCCCCGAGCAATAACCAGAGCCTAAAGTCGCTCATTCAGACCGCTCCCGGCATGGTTTCCGACTCCGTTGGTCAGCTTCACCCTGAAGGCGAGCACTCGTCGACTTCGATCTACCTGAACGGCTTTCAACTTCCCGGGGCCTTCCAAGGCAGGTTCGGTCAAATCCTCAGCCCCACTACCGTTCAGAATGCAGAAATACTGACGGGTTCATTTGCCCCTGAGTATGGACGTGAGACTGCAGCCATCCTAAACATACAGCTCAGGTCAGGAACTATCGATCCGTTCTTGGCATTCACGGCAAGTACCGGTTCTTGGCAAACTAACGAGCTCGGGCTAACCGCCGGTGGGCAATTCGGCAAGGAATACGGCGCACCTAACGACTCGGGGCGAAGGGCAAGGTCGTTTAGCTACTTGCTGAGCTTCGATGATCGTCAAACCAACAACGCGCAGGAATCGCCGCAGCCGGACGACCAAATCGCCCACAATGCCGGTCAGTCGTACATTATGTTTGCCAACCTAGGTTGGCGCCTATCCGACAACGACAATCTCAGCTTGACTCTGAGCGACAACCCCGGCACGGTTGAAATTGCCAACCGCACGGGACTATCCAGCTTTTACACGCCCTACGGGCAGGGATATGGATTCCTAGGGCTCGATCCGGCAAGTTCAGGTCTCCCGTCGCAGCAGGCGGCCGGGCAAGATGACTACCAGCAGGACCATAACGAGTTTGGCGTTCTCAATTTCTTGCATACGGTCGACTCTCATACCCAGGCAAGAATGTCCTTGGGCCTAACGCACAATGGTCTGGACATTCTGAACCACAACCCGGCGATCGACCTCAACAACCTGCCGCAGGACAATTCGATCGAGTTCAACCCGACACTTATCCGAAACGCACGCGACGCAGAAGCTGAGGGAAGCATCACCAGTTCTCTTGGCGCCCATACACTGAAAGCAGGGTTTTCGTTCGACCGCCAAACCGGACTTGAAAGCTACCAACTCACGCCAGGCAGCATTGCAGCGCTGAATTTCCTAAACGATCCCAACAACGGACTGCAGCAATTTGCCCCTGTGAATGGAGTATCCAGTGTTGTCACGGTTAGCCGTGACGGCTGGTACAACGCTGGATATGTTCAAGACACTTGGCATGTCGACAAGCGTCTTACCGCTAACTACGGCCTAAGGCTCGACGAGTTTTCGCAGGATCAAGCGACAGCACAGAATGGAGGTGCTGGAGTCTCTGCGACCAGCGGTCTCAATATGGTTGAGCCGCGAGTCAACTTCGCATACGAACTTCCGTCAAGGACAGTCGCCAGAGCCTCATACAACAAGCTGATGATCATCCCACCAAGCGCTCAGGGGGCAGTTCCCGGCGCGGTAGTGCCACCCGAAGTCATTGACCAATTCGATACAAGTATCGAAAAGCAAACGGGTCCAGGTGAAAGCCTAAAAGTTCGTTACTACTTGAAGGAAATCACAAACCAGCTAGATACCGGTCTTCTCGTTGCCGGAACGCAGATTGGCGCTTTCGTCACTGACTCCATCCCCAAAGACTATGTCAGAGGATTTGAAGTTTCGTACAACCTGTTTCCGGTTCATCCCTTCGGCTTGAGCGCGTACGCCTCTTACGCCAACTCGACCGCCAAACCGCAGGGAAATGGAAATGACTACAACGACCACGACCAGCTGCACACGGTCTCCGTCGGAACGAATTACACGTTCAAGAGCGGTGCTCAAATCGGACTTGTCGATAACTATGGAAGCGGAGTGGCATCGAGCGTTCTATCCTTGGCGTCAACCGGCGATGAATTTGGTTCTCGACATGCTCACAACGAACTTAACTTCAGGTTGGCGTCGGCCCCGAATTTCATTGGGCGTGGCAACAGCCTAGTGTTTGAGGTTCAGAACCTGTTCGATGAACGTGCGCTCCTGAACTTCAATTCAGGCTTCAGCGGCACACGTTTCCAAATGGGCCGAACGATCATGTTGAGCTGCCAAGGCAAGCTCTAGGTGGGAACAACGCCCCGGAAATGAGCGTAGATACCGTTCCGGGGTATAGTGTACGATCTCCAAGGTTGAACGGATGACAAGTTTATTGCACTTCTTCTCAGCAGGAGGATGGGTCATGTATCCCCTCTTGGCCCTGTCCCTCGTAGCGATCGGTGTGATCATCGAGAGGCTGATTACCTATCGTACGATTGCAAACGATGCTCCAGGGCTTTTGAGCCGCGTCATAGCAAAGTGCCGGCAGAACGAATTCGAAGACGCATTGTCGCTTTGCCAGGCACAACCAGGTCCGGTGTCCGCTTGCTTGGCCGCTGTTCTTGGCCACCGGGACCTACCCGTCGAGGACATTGAGCGGAACGTTCAGGAGGTTGGAGAGGAGTACTTCATTCAAATCGAGAAATTCCTGCCAATCCTCGACACGACGACCACGATTTCCCCACTGCTCGGACTGCTCGGGACCCTCTTTGGGATGATTGGGACGTTTCAAGCGATCGCTGTCTCGAAGAACCAAGGCAGCCGAGACTCCATCCTGTCCGGCGTTGGCGAGGCGCTCTATGCGACTGCGACTGGTTTGACCGTCGCCGTCATCTGCTTTGTCGCTTACAACTACTTCAGCGCGCGACAACGAAAGGTCACTATTGAAACCGAACAGGCTTCCACCAAGCTGATCAACGAGCTTCGTCAGATCCAACACGATGAACGCCCTAACCGAGTGAAGGCTGGTGCTGCATGACATTCAAGTCGCGGCGAGCTTTGAAGCGCACGAAAATCGAGATCATTCCGATGATCGACACGATGTTCTTCTTGCTCGTCTTCTTCATGCTCTCTTCGCTGTCACTGACGAACCTCATGGGAATGCCCGTCAATTTACCAAAGAGTTCCAACTCGCTTAAGCAGAACAAGCTTGACTTCACGGTTTCCGTGGACAAGTCTGGCAACGTCTTCGTTAACAAAACACCGGTTTCTCCCGATGATGTTGGCAACGAACTGCTCACGTTAGCCGGCGGCCCAAAAGCCGATTTGAGCGAAGCATCAGTTGTGATCAATGCTGACGAAGGTGTTCCCTATGGCCTTGTGATTCGCTGCATCGACCAAGCGCGAGGCGTAGGCGTCACTCACTTCCCGCTGGCCACGTCGCCCCAGGATGTCAAAGGGAAAACCTAAGATGAATTCCATTGAGGCTGGCAATCTAGACAGGAAGATCTCAGTCGCGATGCTGGGTTCAATCGGGGCGAATGCCATTCTGTGGTGCGCACTAGGCATGGGCGCGAACCAGCCCGTTCACTTTACGGCGCCACCCGAGTTGGTATTCGACCGTGTCGTTGTCGACAAGGCGGAACCATCGGCGAAGCCTGTCTTCAAGCAACTAAGGCCGATTCCCCCGCCACCGCGCAGAAAGGAGGAACCCAAGACGCACATTCAGCCGCCTCCAACCGAAACGGCGCACAGCCACATCATGGCGTCGAAGGCGGCGAGCACCACTCCCTCCCACGACGATTTCGTCGTTCCGGCCGGGGGAAATGCCCATGTGGGAATTCCGATCGATAAGCAGGGGACAGGCAACGCCACGGTCACCCCGCCAACACCGCCGCCAACCACTCCTCCTCCCCCTGATACCTCGAAGGCGGTTGTTAACCCTCCTCCAACCGTTGCCCCCCCGCCCGAGACGAAGAAGGAAGCGCCACCGACGACTCCTCCCCAACCGCCCCCCTCTCCTCCCCCAGTGAAACCAAAGGGGGAATCGCGTGAAGCCAAACCGGACCACCAGGAAGCAGTTGAGATTCCAGAGAATCTCAAGTCTCAGAGCTTCAAGAGCTTCGTCCGAGTTCGGGTAGAGATCAATGCAGACGGCAAGTTCAAAGTAGTCCTTCGCACTTCGAGCGGAAACGTCGATGTGGATAGGCTCGTGCTTGACACCCTCAATAAGTGGTCCTGGAAGCCAGCCCTCAAAGACGGAGAGTCAGTTGATTCAGTCCAACAGTTCCGATTCAACTTTACAATCGAGTAGATTTTCTGTATTCTATTAGCCCAGACTTGTACGATACCCCCGCAAGGTATTTCTATGGCGCAAAGACCCTACGTTCAGAAAGATGAGATGCGCAACCGGCTCGCCAAGATCGAGGGTCAGTTGGCAGGACTTCGGCGCATGCAAGATGAAGAGCGTCTGCCGCAAGAGTGCCTCGAACAGGTTAGTGCGATACGATCTGCTCTCGATCAGTATGCAGCCCGAGTCTTGGCACGCTATCTCTCCGAAAGCGGAGTTGGTCCGGATGTATCATTTGACGATATGCTTGCCCTGACCCGCCGTCTTGTGCATTAGGTTCAGGTGCCTACATTGCCGAGCAGGGCTTTGATCGGCTAATGGAACCCGCGACTTACGATCCAAAGGAAGGCGCCTGTAAACGCGAAGCTTGTTCCTGTAATGACGATAGCTTCGTGAATGGAGAGCGCCATTTTGTGGCGAAATGCGCCATAGAGTGAGTTGATTACCAGATACAGGAATCCCCCTCCGATCATGGAGAAGACCATTCCAATGAGGGTTCGATTCGTGTGTTGGCCAAAGGCGATGCCAGCAATCCCTCCCACCGAGGTTAGGGACTCGATCGAAATTACCCGTTGAAGTGCTTCACGTTTAGTCAATCCCGCCCCGAGAAGCAGCAATGCAAGAGCAAGTCCCTCTGGTAGTTTATGAAGACCGACACCAACGAGCACGCCAAGTCCGACACGGACCGGCAGCTCACCCCCTGCAACGATGGCAAGTCCGTCCATCGCGCAGTGAATTCCTAACGCAATCCCGAGCATCATGATCGCACGCTTGCCTTGCAGTGCCGTACTAAGATCAAGATGGGCGATCGCACACGACGGACAAACGTGGAAGATTCGCTTTCCTACGATCCACATAAAGAAATAGCCGAATCCTAGTGAGGCCAAGAATCTAACCCACGATAAGTCCAGTTTTGCCTCGGGGAGGATGTCAAAGGCCGTCACGCCGAGAAGTGCGCCGGTAGCCATGAGCACGAGAGCCTCCAAACGACGTGGGGCAACTGAACTCAATAGGACGCCAAAGACACCACCGGTGATGGCGATCAAAATCGACACTACGAGTCCGAACAAGATTAGGGTGTTCAACGTGCAGCACTCAATTCGAATTCATCTTACCCCTACCCCCTACTGGTATCAATATCGTTTTCAGGATGAAAGTGGAGTTGGGCAACATGTCTCTTAGAATTCTTTTAAACACCACAGTGAGGATTGCACAGATTACCCCGGTAGGGTAGTCTTTTCCCCTCATGAGCAGTTTTCCCAGGAGCACACGCTATTGAACGAAGTCGGCAAATTCATTCAGAACGGCGGAGTGATGATGTATCCGCTGATTCTGTGTTCGATCATTCTTGTCTCTTTGGCGATCGAGCGGGCTTTCGTCTTGCGCAAGGCGTCAGTTGATGGCGATGAGCTTCTTGAAGAAGTCAAGAAGCTGTTTTCACGGGGTGGAGACGCGGCGGCAGCCATCACGAAAGCACAGGAGTTTGGAGGACCTATTGGGCGCATGTTCGTTCGGGGGCTGAAAAATGCCAGCAGGCAAGCCGATGCGATCGAGATGGCGATGGAGCAAGAAGCTGCCAATGAAACGCCTGCCCTGGAGGCGAATCTCCCCATCGTCAAAACGATCGTTAACATAGCTCCGCTCCTGGGTCTACTCGGAACGATCGCGGGAATGATCACGTCATTTCGGGCGGCGTCCCAACAAGGGCTTTCCAATCCAACTCAGATTCTTGGCGGCATTTCGGAGGCCCTTATCTCGACTGCTACCGGCATTACGCTCGCCGTGGTCGGCTTCATCATCTACAACTATTATGCCAACGTAGTGCGAAAGCAAGTTGAAGACATGGAGTACTACGGCGCTGAACTCGTCAATTACTTGACAGGACGCCTGGACTAAGCCATGCGCAAACGCGTAAGCATTCGACGGCGCAAGTCTGTTGATGAGCCTGAGATCATTGTCATCCCGATGATCGACGTCATGATGTTTTTGCTGTTCTTCTTCATGGTCGCATCGCTCGCCATGGTCACGCAGAATGCGATCCCAGTAACGCTTCCGAAGGCGTCCTCATCGCAGGACTCAAACGCTCAAACGATCACGATAACGATTCGAGCCAACCAGTCGATCTACCTGAACACTTCAATTGTGACGATCGATCGGCTGGAAGCGGGATTGGAGAAGTTGAAAGTTGGCCCCAAGAACGTTATCACAATCAATGCCGACGAGAGCGTTCCCCACGGTCTTGTGATCGCGGCAATGGACGAAGCACGTAAAGCCGGAGTCATTGCGTTCGGCTTTGCTACCAGCCGGAAATAACCTATGTCACGCCGTCGCAAGAAGAACCCCCTGCTGATGAGGATTATTGGGGTCACAGTGCTGTTGCACGTGATTGCGCTACCCATCGCTGCTCACTTCGGCGCCTTCGATAAGCTCAAACAGCGGTTTGGCGAAGCTCGCGTGACACTCATTTCCTTGCCCAAGCAGGAAAAAGAGAAGGAACAAACGAAGGAGCACAAGTCGAAGCCCAAGACCGCCAAATCTCAGGGCAAGGCGATTGTCAAGCGGGGCGGACCGGCCAAGGTGAACCCAAACCGGCAAAAGGTCGTTGCCGTTAACTCGCCAAACGACAATGGCAGTGAAGACGGTCCCACGATTGAGCAAGGCACTAATACCAAGGTCGGAGAGGTCCCCGTTCCGAAGGCGGAAACGGGCGGGACAAAGGCGGCAGAAAGCAGTAGCCCCGAGGTTTCCATCCCCAAGGCAAAGACTCCGGAGCCACCACCTTCCGCGCCGGCTACGGCGCCAAAGGTAGTTCAACCCGAGGCGCCGAAGCACGTTCCAGTGTATGCGGAGCCCCAGCAGGACTACTGTCCGCAACCTGTCATCCCTGACGATCTGAGGAACGAAACGCTTGAGAAGGACTTCGTAGCGATGTTCACGGTCGGTCCCGATGGCAAGCCGACGACCGTGAAGATGACGCAGTCGACGGGAAACCCCGAATTGGATGATATTGCACTGAAGACCGCCAAACAGTGGCGGTTCAAGCCCGCGACCATTGACGGAACTGGAGTTGAGAGCAAAGTCAAATTGACCATTGAGTTTAGAGTCGAATGATCACACGCAGCCTATTAGCACTTGCGCTTGGAATCGTCGCCTGCCCGCTTGCGCTAGCGGGAACCACGGGGCGGCTCAGGTTCATCGTCGTAGACCCCAAGACGGGACATCCGGTCCCCGGCGTCGTCACTGTATCCTGCAACAGCACATACGCCCGGTTGCGGACAAGCCCTTCCTATAGTGGGCAGACGCAAGTGCTGGACGTGGAATCGATGCACCAGCTACCGTTAGTAGCGAATATCGATTCGGCAGAACTGGTGAGGATTCCAGCCGGCTCGATCCTCGTCTTGCACCAGGTTCAAGAGCAAGACCGCCCTGTTAAGGAGATCACGATTCGGGTCACGGCGACAAGAATTTCGGCGAGACAAGCCGTACACGAGTCGCAAAGCACGGTTCGAAGCCACGAAGATATCCAGCGATTTGTAAACTCGACCGCTGGCGACACAAAGAGCCTCACTAAGGGGCAGAAGGGAGTAGCGGAGGACTCGGCCGGGCAGCAGCACATTCGCGGCGAACACACCGAGATCACGTACGTCGTTGACAACGTCCCGCTGCCCGATACGCTCTCCGGGCGCCAGGGCTCGGTTGTCGTCCCTTCGACGATAGACAGCCTTGAAATGCTAACTGGTGGGTTTGCACCGGAATTCGGAGGTCAGGTTGCAGCAGTCCTGAATATCACAACGGTTCCTGGCGCAAAGAAAGCCGCCAGCCTATTCACAATGCAGTCCGGAAGCTACGACACTCTGAACTCAGACCTAACCTCAGTTGGGCCGTTAGGTACCAGGCTCAACTACGTCATCGATTTCGGCGCGACCAGCACGAAAAACGCCCTAGAACCACAACAACCTGATATCCAAACAGCGCATAACGCCGGGAGCAGCCAAAGTTACTTTGCAAAGCTCAAATACAACCTGAGCACGATCGACAATCTCACGTTAACGGTGAGTAACAACCCAGATGCGTTACAGATTGGCAACCGGACAGGCTTGCCAGCTTCGTTTGCATCTGCCGGCCAGGGTTATGGGTTCCTCGGACTGCGCAATGCCGATGGAACTGAGGCCGGGCTGAACAGCTCAAACTCCGGTCTGCTCGGTTCGGCGCCCGAGAAGCTTGCTTCCCAGCAGGCCGACGGGATGGATATCAACCAGCACGAAGTTAGTGAATTTGCGACGCTTCAATATGCCCGGCACATCAGCAGTACCGATTCGATGCAGTTCGCCCTAACCGCACTGCACTCGGGGCAGGCGGTCGACAACAATAACCCGACGGTCGATGCAACCACCTTAATGACTCAGCACATCGATAACTCGATCGAATACAACCCTGAGGCGACGCGCAATATCCACCACTTTCAAGGCGAAGGAAGTTATTCGGCGACGCGCGGAAGCCACCGCATCAAGGCTGGTTTCCTGTTGGACGCGCAAACGGGGCACGAGTCGTACAACATTCAGGCGGCGAGCCAACTTGCATTGGACGAACTTCATGCGGTTGCCCCCAATCTTTGTCCGCCTGGAGCACTGACTGGCGCGAAGGACGTAAACGGTAATCCGGTGTTCATTGCGTCATCAAACGTGTATCCGACTCTTGCCGTCCAACGGAACGGAGCTTATAAGTCCGCATACGTTCAAGACACGTGGCAGATCTCCAAGCGTTTCTCGGTGAACTACGGCTTCCGGGGTGATTGGTATAACCAAGACCAAAACTTGGGTCAGCCTCCCGTCGACACTTTTGCCCTGTCTCCCCGTGCCAATTTCAGTTACAAGCTAACTGCAAGAGACGATCTTCGCTGGTCTTACGACCATTTGTTCAACACTCCGCCACTAGCGCAAGGTGCAATTGTAGGCGAGCCAATTCAGCCGGAAACTCTTGACCAGTACGATGCTTCGATCGAGCATCGGTTGGGGCATGGCCAAACGTTATCTCTCGGCTACTATTACAAGGACATCCGAAATCAGGTTGACGTCGGACTTCTGATTCCGGGCAGCGAGATCGGTCTCTACTCTGGAGTCAACTTCCAGATCGGAGCGGTCCATGGTGTTGAGTTTTCATACAACATCTCTCCGCCCAGTGGGACTGGATGGGACGCGTTTGTCAACGTCACATATTCTGCCGCGATGCCGAGTGGCAATGACAACACCGGCGCCCCCGCTCCGGAATTTAACGACCACGATCAGCGAGAGACACTCGGAACCGGACTCGCGTATTCATGGAAGAACGGAGCCTCCATGGCAGCGACATTCGACTACGGCAGCGGTCTCGCAAGCAGCACCGTCCCGCCAAGTACCGACCGTACACCGCGAACTCAAATGGACCTCCACATGTCGACCGGAGACCACCTATTCGGTGGAAAAGGGGGATTAGGGCTCGACGTAACGAACCTCTTCGATACTCGCACCGTCATCAACTTCCAATCTGGATTCAGTGGCACTCGATTTCAGATCGGCCGCACTATCCTTCTTTCTGCGTTCTGTAAGTTCTAGCCTGCAACATTCGTGCCCCTCTGCGCGACGGCGTTTTGCGCACGTACGAAGAGGGTGTTTTGCCTGGTTGGGCAGACCAGGAGACCCAATTGGGCTCGATGTGAAGAACATGGGCTTACTTTGACGCCGAGTAGCTAAAGGCCCTAATCAGTTCATCATTTAGGCGCCTGAGTCCCTGTTTGTCGAGAGTTCCGCTGCTGCCGTCATATTTCAGGACGAAGCCGGATTGATCGACAAACCAAGCCCTCCCTTTACTCTCCTCGAGCATCAGGCGAAGCTTGTCCTCATTCAGTTTTCGCTTCTGCGGCGAATGTGGAGCGGTCACCTTTCGCAGTTGTGACAGGACTGTCGACCACGTGTGCCGGTCGACAAGCCCTCTGTCCCTGTGAATCGACTTACGCGTGACGGCGGTAAAGGTTTCCGCCCGAAAATCCATGAAGTAGACAACACGCTTGCTTGGCTCAGTAAAGCTCAATAACGAAACAACGAGTAATCCAGTTAGCATGGTTCATCCTCAATACTTCGTCCGCGCCGGCTCACCAAGCTCAGTCATGATCGGGTTTTCATTTTTATTGACGTTGTTCATGTTTCCATTTCCATCGTCCAGATCACCTGTTCCATGGCCCACTTCGCTCGCAATATCGGGCGCGAACGACCGCGCTAAGGCGGCGTAATCTGCCCACTGTTTCGCTCCAGCATCATCTCAGCCAGATCGACGAGGCGGATCTCTTGGGTGGGCCGGACCTGTTTCAGGCTGTCTCCCAGCATAATGCGGCAGAAGGGGCAGGCAACGGCGACGGTCGTCGCGCCAGTCGAGACAAGTTCCTCGGCGCGTCGATTGGCGGGGCGCTGAGCAGGGGTCTCCTCCATCCACATGCGGCCGCCACCGGCTCCGCAACATAGGGTTTTGTGTCGGCGGTGTTCTGGCTCGGCCTGGGCATCCGAGAGAAGGGCTCGGGGAGCGTCGCTCTCCCCATTGACTCTTCCGAGATAGCAGGGATCGTGGAACGTGACCTCGCCTCGCTTTGGGTCAGCGGCGAGGAGGCTGCCCTTCGACACTAACTGCTGCAACAACTGGGTGTGGTGCAAGACCTCAAGCGAGGACCCGAAGTCGCCGTATTCGTTTTTGAGGCTATTCAGACAATGGGGGCATGCGGTAACGACCTTCTTGACGCCGTACTTTTCGAACATGGAGACGTTCTGCTGCGCCTTCTCCTGAAAGAGGAACTCCTCCCCGACGCGCCGGGCCGGATCACCCGTGCATGCCTCCTCACGCCCAAGACAGGCGAACTTCACGTTCGCCTTCTTCAACAGCTCGGCAACCGCTTTCGTGGTCTTCACTGCGCCCGGATCGGTGGCGCCGGCACAGCCAACCCAGAATAAGTACTCGAACTCAACTTTGTCCCGGCAAAGCGGAATATCGAGCCCTTTCATCCAATCCTCTCGGGAGTTCGATTGCTGGCCCCATGCGTGACCCGTGCTTCCGGTTTGGCGAAGCATCGTTGCGGCCGGTCCGCTCAGTTGGCCCTCGCTCACCAGATTGCGACGGACGTCCACGACCAAGTCCACGTGCCGAATGAGGACGGGACACGCCTCGACGCAGGCATGACACGTGGTGCAAGCCCAAAGCGCTTCCGGGCTCAAACTCACTGCAAGATCGGCGCCTGAGACCATCGCGCCGCGCAAATCTTGGACAAGCTGTTTCGGGTTGAGCACCTTACCGACGCTCCATGCCGGGCAAACTTCGGTGCATCGACCGCACTCCATGCAGGCGTCGGTCGACATCAGATGCCATCTGGATAGATCCTTGGCGAGCTTCGCTCCGATCTGCTCGGTCTGCTCCACTTCCTCCATGCTGATCGGTCGCAGCCGACCCATCGGAGCATCCGGCTTACCGGCGGTTGTCAGGACCGCCATCAGAATGTGTCGCAGGCGCATCTTGGGCAGCACGCAGAAGAAAGCGAACACCCATACCATGTGGAACCACCACACCACCTTGTACGCCAACGGACTGTAGGGCCCCTGCACCTGCGCCCAAAGGTGTCCGACCGGAGAGGACCAATCGAACGGCTGCGGATGGGCAGACATACGAGCCGCCTCCAGCCAGTAGCCGGTGACGCCCATCACAAACAGCAGCCCCAATGTCCAGAAATCGGCGGCAGCATGGCTCATCGGCCAACGCCGACGCTGCGCCATCTGCTTGGGCTCGTCCACCATCGCGGCGCCCAGTTCAACCTTGAGGTTCAACCAACGGCGCAAAGCGGCCCAGGCCACGCCGGCGAGGAACACGACGCCCATAACGTCCACCACCATCTCATATCCGAGATAGTAGGCGCCGTGGTGGAACTTTATCGGGGAGTAGGTGTTGATCGCAAGCAGGGTGGTCGCAATGAGCAGGGTCAGGAACCCGTAGAAAATCATCAGATGCATCGGAGCTCCCGACTTGGGGCGTGAACTGCGGACCTTCTTCTGCTCCAGAACGTAGATGACGATGTTTCGAACCCAATGCCGGAGACCGTCCATCGTGGGGAGCCAATAGGCTCGACCCTGTCGTGTTGGGCACCAGTCGATAGGGCGTCCCTGAAGCCAAACTCGAACCCTCTGGACGATCTGGAAGGCCATATAGGCCAAACAAGCGTAGACGATAACGTAAAAGAGGGCCTTTTCGGGCCAAGAGAAGTAGAGAAACTCTTCGCGTGTGGGTTCTACCGGCATGGATATGGTCTCGCTTTGCGGTGCTCACCACGCACAGCGCTGCGACGGTACCAGCGACGTTGCGGGTCCGTGCAGTCTACTTGCCTGGCACTTTCGGAAACCACCGATCCATGAAGATCGGCAAACGGTTGGCCGGAACGGATGACATGTCGATTGCGGTCTGTACCTTCGGCGAAGCGAGCGCCCAAGAAAGGAACCGGCTTACCGCGGGAAGCGAATCCTCGTTGAACGGGCTAATGTCGATTGCCCCCGGAAACGAACTCTCCCTTCGAGACGGTTCCCTGGTCGGAACATCCGCACCCGGCGTCCAGGGAACGACGAACGAGTTTGACTCCAGAGGCACGTGGATGGCCGTCAATCGCGGCATGACCCATATGGGAGTCGATAGATCGCTGAACCGCTGAAAGAAGGGAAGGATGGCCCGCTGGTTGAGCTTTGCCCGGTACGAGCACCAAGCCGCCAGCATTAGGCGCATGTCCTGGGTGGCGTCGTTGTCCCGGCCGTCATGTATGTAGGCGTAGTCTGGGAAAAATGGCTGCTCGAGATCGATGTTGAGATAGAGCTCCGGTTCGTCGATGTCGATCGGGTCGATCGAATGCTCGCGTAAGTAGGCGAGGCGCATGGCATCGGAATATCCAAACTCATGCATCATCGCCATCCACTTGGAGTAGTAGCCGAAATTCGAACGGGTGTCGTTCGCTTCGTACCCGGTAGGCTCGGTATCCAGAACCACGACTCCGGCGAGCCCCGGCGTTTGGCCGAGCTCTGATAGCGTGGCCCAACGGCGCGGTAGCCCTTCCTCCAAGGGCGTGACCGAATCGTACGGCTCGGGAGGTTCGCCGCCGATTCCCTCCGCCGAATCAACATAGCTATGCCATTCAAGTTCAGCTTTGCGTCGAATGCCCAACTTGGCCCCTGGATCACCGAGGACGTTTCGATCCAGGTTCTGAATCGTTACGCGATCGAATGCTTCCCACGGACGGATGACCAGACTTATTTGGACGCCGCGATTCTGCGCTGCGAGAAGTGAGGACTTGCGATGAGTCTCTAGCCAGATCTCGGAAATCCCGTGCTCATGCGCCAGATCGACTGCTTTCGTTGCATCAACGTCGGACTCGGCACGGACGATTATCGGGTGCTTTCCGCTTGGATCTACCTTGAACTTGGTAGTGACCTCCTGAACGGCGTGTTTGGGCCAGTCGTGGAAGTATCGGACGGCCCCAAGTGGGGATCGCTCCGGGTGCAAAGGCTGGCCATCGGGAAGGACAAACGTGTATTGCAGCAACGAATCGAGTCCAACTCGGTCTGTGACATAGCCGGACGACGGATTGGCGGAAGCATAGCGGTTTACGAACTCACGGATTGCCGGACTCAGCTCGGCGGTCAGAACCATGTTCACGCCAGGCTGCCCATTGGGCTCACCGTTTGAACTGGAAACGGCAACTCCGTTAAGCAGGTCGAGAGTCCGACGGTCAGGCGCCAAAGGATCATTGGGATCGAAACCGACTTTCGAAAGGGCGCCTGTCTTGCCGAGTAGGGCTTTCCATGCATCTGCCCGTTCGTTCGCGGCCTTGTCGGCACTTCCCTTCCAAAATGCGAACCTCAATTCGCGAACCCGAGCCCCGATCAAATCGGACGTCAGGACGTACGCGGGTCCAACCTTGCGGTAAGTGCCGGTCACGCATAGTGCGATGGCTTTCAACAGGTCGCCTGCCCTTGCTGCCGAACCGAATGCCCGAATTGGCAAGTTGGCAACGCGCAGGTGTGCGTGAAACTCCAGTCCGGTAGCCAATCCGACCCTCTTCAATATCTCGGCGACCGTGTCCCCTGATCGAACCTCGACCTGTACGCTGAACTTCGGATCCTCGACGTTCAGTTGGGACGGTTTCGGCTTGTTGGGTTCGACGACCTTCGGGTCGGCGCCAAACGGCGTTTGCGGACCGCTTTCGTCTCGCACGAACACCTTGTCACCTGCTTTGCCCAACATGTCACTCGCCTGGAGGGGTCGATAGGCAAGCGGTCTGCTTTGAAGGTGAAGGCTGATTTCAAGCTCGTTTTGGATTTTGAGTCTGACTCGATCCGTCTGGCTGGCTGGAACAACGCCGTGATCCAGGTCGTTTCCGGAGGTTTCGCTTTCGTTCACTCGGACAGCCTTCCAAGCCAAGGGTTTGGGAAGAAGCGAACGGAGAACCTTAATTTGCTCCCCCTGGAGGTCGTGCTGATCGACTCCCACCGTACGCACCAAGTCGAGCTGGTGCGAGTTCAACGTCGAAAGCAAGTACAGGACCTTGGCTTCGCGAGGCAAGCCGTCATACATGTTGGGTTCGGTCAGCTCATCGTTGATCAGGACCATGTCGGTCGGAACGACGGCCGACATCTTGCCGACCGTCGCGAGCTTACGATCGAAGGACAGCAAGTTGCCTCCCCCCGTGCGAGCCATGACATGATCGGGATCCAACGCGATCAGCGTTCCCGACTTACTCGCATCCCAGGTCATTTTCGACAGGAATTCGCCGAGCGTGTCAGCGCTCCCCGCTTCCGCAAAGGAGGACAGACTCATTCCGGCCATGACTACGGCAAATGCAAACCAACCTCTATATCCGATCATCGGGACACATCCAACAATAAGACGCACCAGATACCGAAAACATCCGGTGAGAATTCGATTAGCCTCGGGCTCGTTTCTCCAGGACTTTGTCGGTAAACATGCCGCGAATGCCGCTATCATCCTTGATCAACCAATCGAACACATCTTTCTTAGGCACCCTAACGGTATCGCCCTTCTTCTTGCCCGTGACTGCCATTGGAACCTGGTCAAGCTTGCCTTCGAATACGCCGTCCTTATATGTCGGCGACTTCACCCAAAGGTATTCCGGCCCTGCCTGGGTCTTGAATGCGCCCTTGATCGCGAATCCCTCACCCGGCTTGGGCGCCTGCAACTCCTTGATGAATCCGGGAAGGCCGCCTTGCGCCTGCTTGCTCGCCGCCTGCAATTCGGGGTCGGCATGGGCGATGCGAGCTACGTCCGGTCGTCCGTTACCGGCGACGAGGTAGATCACTGCCGCTAGAAGAGCAGTCACCAGGACGGCGACCAGGACGAATATGCGGTTGGCCGGCTTCTTCTGCATCGCCTAGACTCCGTATTCCGCCCAACTGGACGGCGTCTCCCAAACGCGCACCCGTTCCAGCCGCACCTGTCCGGGCTCGATTCGATAGTGGTCAAGCTTGAATCCCTGCTCAAGGGTGCGGGCGACGAAATCGTGGATATCTCGGGCGATTGCCTCCGTCGTGGGCTCTCGGTCCTCGAACACGATGACTGCGTCGGCCGGATAGATCGCCTTCATCGAAGGCAGGAGCGGATCGTTCGAGTTGACGGCCATCGAATGATCGTAACGCTCGATGTAGTCGCTAAGTGCAAGCTTGAGCGCCTTGAAGTCGACGAGCATCCCGTTCGCATCCAATCGATCTCCCGCCACTACCACCTCGATCGTGCGGGTATGCCCGTGCGGGTACTTGCACCGCTCCGGGTGTTTGCTCAACATATGTCCGCTCTCGACGGTAAACGTCTTGCAGACGCGGTAGGTGGCCACGAGGGAAGTTTACTTGCTATGCCATCGGCCGGCGAGCCAGATTGCTACGGCCTAGCCAACGAGGAGCGAGAGTGGAATCCCCAAGCCTTCGTGCAGACTGCGAATCCACTTGACGGTAAGGGGTTGCTTGACGCTAAAGACCAGCCTGTCGCCCACGAGATCGACCGACTAATAGTCGGCCAACTTCATCCATTCCGACACCTCAGCTGTCCGGTACCGCTCCCGAAGTGGCTCAGCGGCATCCGCGTGAAAGCTTTCGATGAACTCTCGCAGCTTTCTCCACGCGATCACGCGCATTGACCACTCGTTGCAGACGAGCAGTTCACAAATGGTGAACTACTCACAGCAACGGCGATGGATGCTGGCAAAGCTAGGAGCGCCCTAGATACCGAGGGCGCTCCGGCGACCGAGTTCGTCATTCGAGCACGGCCTCGAGACGCTGTAACCCTTGAGCGGCTTAATATGCTGGTGGATGGCATCGAGAATGTCGCACGGGAACGGGAAGAACGAGTCTTCCAACTCGTCGGGCGGGGTGATCCAGTTGCGCGCACCGACCACGACCGGCGGGGCGTCCAGCTCGTCGAAGGCGAATTGCGTGATCTTCTGCGCCATGGTGTGGAGGAAGCTGCCTCGTTCGCAAGCGTCTGAGGCGAGCAGGATCCGCCGGGTCTTGGTCACCGACGCGATCACCTTTTCGTAGTTGAACGGCACGAGCGAGCGTGCATCGATGATCTCCGCCGACACGCCGTACTGCTCCTCCAAGATCTTCGCCGCTTCCAGAGCCCGATACAACGTCGCCCCGATGGTGAGAATCGTCAAGTCGGAACCTTCCCGCTTCACATCCGGCTCGCCGATCGGGATCTCGTAGTACCCTTCCGGAACTCCGCCGGCATGGAAAATTTCCGGCTGATCGTAGATGCGCTGACTCTCGAAGAACACAACCGGATCGGTGCCGACCAGCGCAGATGCCAGAAGCCCCTTCGTGTCGTACGGCGTCGCCGGGAAGACGACCTTCAAGCCGGGAATATGAGCGGTGATCGCGGTCCAGTCTTGACTGTGTTGAGCGCCGTACTTCGAACCGACCGATACGCGCAGCACCACCGGCATCTTGAGCACGCCAGCCGACATCGCCTGCCACTTTGCAAGTTGGTTGAAGATCTCGTCGCCCGCACGGCCCATGAAGTCGCAATACATCAGTTCGACGAGCGCCCGGCCACCCTCGAGCGCATACCCGACCGCCGATCCCACAATCGCGCCCTCCGAGATCGGTGAATTGAACAATCGATGATAGGGGAGCGCTTCTGTTAGGCCGCGATATGCGGCAAACGCGCCGCCCCAGTCCCGATTCTCTTCCCCATAGGCGACTAGCGTCGCATCCTTGGTGAATCGATCCAACGCTGCCTCGAATATTGCGTCGCGAATCACGTAGCACTTCGCCTTGGACAAAGGCTTTCCGTCCGCGTCCAAGCCGAACCGGCTGCGCGACGCGATCGCCTTGACGCGTGGGTTCTCCTCCAACGCCCCGAGGATCTCCGGCTTGCGGTCCGGCGCGAACGACTCCACGCGTCCGCCCGACAGCATCGTCGTCTCCAGCAGCGTGCCTGGCAGGTGCAGGCTGGTGCGAGGCGACAACTCCATGTCGATCGCCTTTTTGTAGACCTTGAGGGTCATTCGATCGACTTGCTCGGACTGTGATTCGAGTTCAGCTGATGTCGCCACTCCGCCATCCTGCAAGCTGAACGCGTAGGTCAGCAGCGAATCGACCGCTTGCCACGCCTCGATCTCCGACTTGTCCCGGTACGTCGACGCATCGGATGGCGAGTGACCGCTGAACCGGTAGGTCAGCGTATCGAGGAGAACGGGCCCGTCTCCGCGGGCGATGATCTCCTTCTTTCTCTCCAAGGCATCGACGACCGCCAACGGGTTATAGCCGTCGACCCTTTCGGCGTGCATGTTCTCCGGATTGAGACCGGCGCCCATCCGGGCGAGAATCTTGAAGCCCATCGTCTCCCCTACCGGTTGGCCGCCCATCCCGTAGAAGTTGTTCACGAAGTTCATGATCAGTGGAAGCCCGCCCCGATGCGCCTCGTCCCATAGCTCCTTGAACTGATCCATCGTCGCGAAGCAGAGCGCCTCCCAAACCGGGCCGCAGCCCGCCGACGCGTCCCCGATGTTGCACACGACGATGCCCGGCTGACGGTTGACATGCTTGTAGAGTGCGGCGCCGACTGAGATGTCCGCCGAACCTCCGACGATCGCGTTGTTGGGATAGACGCCGAACGGGGTGAAGAAAGTGTGCATCGATCCGCCCATCCCCTTATTCAGGCCGTTCGCCTTGGCGAAGATCTCAGCAAGTGCCCCATAGAGCAGGTACTCGATAGCGAGTTCCTTGACCGACTCCTGCGTTCCGTCGTCGACGACGCGGAGCGGCTCGCCGTCCAGGTACTCCTTCATGATCTCCATGAGCGAGTCGTCATGAAGCTGCTCAATGGCAGATAGACCTTTCGCGATGATCTCGCCATGACTGCGGTGGCTGCCGTAGATGTGATCCTCAACCCGTAGGGCGAACGCCTGGCCGACCGCCGAACCCTCTTGGCCGATCGACAGGTGGGCGGGCCCCCGATAGTTGTACTCGACCCCCTGATAGTTGCCCTTCAGCTTGACGTCGTTGAGCATCGACTCGAACGAACGAATCGTCCTCATGTCGCGCAGGATGCGCACAAGCGGCGCCTTCCCACGGAGTTTCACCTCGTCATCCAACGACCGGCGGTATTGGTTCACCGGAATCGGCTGGATCGTGAGGAGTCCGCTCTCGCGGACCTCGTTCGGGTTGATGTTTAGGCTTTTTGGCATGGATTCGGTAGCTCCTGGCTATGGGTTCGGTTCGGTTGAGCCGGGGTAAATCAGTTCGATCCCTTTCGAAGCAAAGAACTGGCTCCACTCCTCGTCGGGCGCCCGGTCGGTGACGACTTTGGAGATCGAGTCGATATCGCCGATGCGATAGAGGGACGGGGCGGCGAATTTCGTGTGGTCGGCGAGCAGAATCGTCTCGCGGGCGTTTCGGATCACGTGCTGGTAAAGATAGGCGGTCTGTACCTCGCTCGCCGAAATGCCGAAGTTGGGGTCGAGTCCGTCGGCCCCCAGAAAGGCGACGTAACCTCGAAGCTGGTCAATCGAGTTTGCCGCTAGCGGACCGACAAGGTCCATACGGTCGGGCCGGTATTGACCGGCGAGCATCAGTACGCTCGCATCCGGGTTGGCGCCGATCTCGATCGCAAGACGGGTCGAGTTGACGATAACCGTGAGCTCCTTCCGCCTTACCAGATCGTGTCGCATCTCGAAGCACGTGGTGCCCGCGTCAACGAACAGCATTTGGTGATCGTGAACCAACGACCCCGCTAATCGGCCGATGATGCGTTTGGCCTCAGTGTTTCGACTTGCCCGGGCCCTTAGCGACTGATCGATCCCTCGGGGAACCGTCGCTCCGCCGAAAACTAGCTCAAGCTTTTGCTGCTTCGCGAGCATCCGAAGATCCCGGCGAATCGTGGCCTCCGACACTTCCATGTCCTTCGTTAGGTCACGCACCGAGGCATGCCCGTTAGCGGAAATCCGCTCCAGGATGGCTTCATATCGGTTATTGGCGCTCTTGGACATATTTGGGGCGATCGGCCGTCGGAACCGATCCTTCCGTGATACCATCGACGTATCGTCGCATCGGCCCACGGTTGAAACCGTTTTGACGGAGTTCGATCAGAACATGATCATTTTAGCCAAGAATATGATCGAAAGAGCAACATCAAGTGATGGATTTGCGCTATCCTCTGAATCGGACGGCATGGTCGCCGATCGGCCCGCCGTCTCGCCAACCCTGTCATGAGTGAACAAGCACCCCAGGCCAACGCCGTACCGATTCTTCTGCCTCAAGCCGGAAACTCCATGGAAGAGGGAACGATCCTCACGTGGAAGGTCAAACCAGGCGACCGGGTGAAGGTCGGAGACGTGCTCTTCGAATTGGAGACCGATAAAGCGACGATCGAGGTCGAAGCCGAAGCTGCCGGGCGGATCGCCCGGATCGTGGTCGGCGAGGGTCAAACCGCGCCGGTCAAGACGCCGGTTGCCTATCTTTCCGAGTCAGACAATTTCCTCGAGGCCCTCGTCGATGCGCCTGCACCCGAGAGCCCGGCCGTTCAAAGCGCACCACCGACAACTCTGCCGCCAACATCCGCAGAGATTGAAATGCCGAAGGCATCCCGCCGAAAGGCCTCGCCGGTTGCTCGACGAGCCGCTGATGTCCTGCACGTGGACCTGGATGCGATTCGTTCCGGCAGTGGACCGGACGGACGAATTCTGCTGGAGGACGTGGAAGCCGCGGTTCGAACAGCGCCTCAGCCGTCCTCGCCCAAGCCGGCTCCCGCACCGATTCTGTGCGCCACTCCCGCTATGGCGGGTGGGTCGCGAAAGCCGATGTCCAAGATGCGGAAGGCGATCGCCAAGAACCTCGCTGCATCGAAGCAGACGCTTCCCCACTGGTACTTAAAGGGTTCGATCGACGCTGAGCCGCTCATGAACTTCTATCGGCGAGAGAAGGCGCTGTATCCGTGTTCGCTCAACGATGTAATCCTGTATGCGGTGAGTCGGGTCATTCTGGAGATGTCCGTGTTTCGAACCCAGATCGACGGCGACGACCTCGTGCAGTTCGACACAGTGAACATCGGGATGGCGGTCGGGCTGGAGCAAGGGCTCGTCGTCCCCGTGCTAAAGGGAGCTGACGGACGGAACCTCAAGGGGATCGCGCAGGAGAGCCGACGGCTGATCGAGAGTGCGAAAAGCGGCAAGGTCGAAGGGATGGGAGAAGGAGTCTTCACGATCTCCAACCTGGGGATGTATGGCGTCGAGGAGTTCTGCGCGATCATCAATCCGCCCGAATGCGCGATCCTCGCAGTCGGGGCGGCACGCGACGACGTCATAGTCAAGGATGGCGCCTTGAAGATCGGCAAGAAGATGACGATGGTGCTCAGCGCCGATCATCGGATCATCGACGGAACAATGTCTGCCCAGTTTATGGCGCGGCTCAAACAACTTCTGGAGAACCCCGAGACGATCGGAGGCGCAGCGTGAGCGAGACGCTTCCTAAAGTCAACACCCACATCCACCTCCCCCCGAATTTCTCCGCATTCAACACGGTGGACGAGGCAATCGACCAGGCCGCTTTCGAAGGCGTCTCTATTCTTGGTTCGAGCAACTACTACGACTTCACCGTCTACGATGTCTTCGCGAAGAAAGCCTCGGATAAGGGAATCCAGGCGCTCTTTGGCATCGAAATCGTGTCGCGCATTGCCAAGCTTGCCGATGAAGGGGTCAAGATCAACGATCCCGGAAATCCGGGCAAGATGTACATCTGCGGAAAAGCGATCCGGAAGTTCAGACAGCCAACCGCGCGCGCAGCCGAACTCCTGGGAGTCATTCGCAACGGCGACCAAGCCCGAATGGACGCTATGGTCGACCTACTGCGACAATTGTTCAACCGATCCGGCATCGAGACGTCGATAGACGCACCGGCAATTGTCACCCAGGTCGCCAAGCGGTTCGCGGTGAGCGAATCGACGGTTGTGCTGCAGGAGCGCCACGTTGCCCAGGCGTTTCAAGAACTGCTTTTCAAAGCGATCCCGGTTCCGGACCGCAGCGAGAAGCTATCGGCTCTATTCGGTGCACCGTCAAAGTCCGAACCGACCGACGCGGTTGGCGTTCAGGCTGAAATCCGAACTCATCTGATGAAGGCGGGACGCCCGGCCTATGTCGACGAGCGCTTTGTGACGTACGAGCAGGCTCGAGAGTTGATCGCCGAATTAGACGGCATCTTGTGCTACCCAATCATCGTGGACGGCATGTCTCCCATCAGCCAGTTCGAGGAGACCCCGGAGGGACTCGTCCGCCGTCTGAAAGACCTGGAAATCCACTGGGTGGAGTTCGTTCCCAACCGCAACTCACCCCAAGTACTAAGCGAATACGTGAAGGTCCTCCACGCCAACGGTTTCGCCTTGGCGGCCGGAACGGAGCACAATACAACGGAACGAATTCCGATCGTGCCGCACTGCAAGGGTGGCGAACCGGTTCCCGAAGCCGCTCAGGCGCTCTTCGTGCAAGGCGCGCTCGACCAGTGCGCCCATCAGCGATCGGCGCAAGAGGTGGAATAGAGTGGGCGATATCGAAACCCATCCGAGGATTGAGCAGATCGATCGCGTGGCTCCCGCGCTACGAGTCCTTCTCGGTGAACCAAATGCTCCCGCCCTTGTGCGGTGGCAGTCGGAGCCGCATCGGAACGCGATCGTTATCGACGCACGAACCGACGTCTCGGACACAATCGAGGCGATCCGAACTGCCATCGCCTTGGCTCCGAAACCGGTTGCCGTCACGGTGACTGGCATCGGCACATTTGTCGCCTCCCAACCCGAACCGCCAGGCCGGGTAGCGGGGAAGGTGGCGTTCGTCACTGGCGCCGCCCAAGGGTTCGGCGCGGGTATCGCCGAAGGATTGGCCGCGCAAGGCGCATACGTGGTAGTCGCCGACATGAATGTCAAGGGTGCGGAAGAGACGGCCCATCGGATCAACGAGACAGTTGGGGCAGCTCGCTGCATCGGGCTTTCGGTGAACGTGACCGACTCGGGTTCGCTCCAGGAGGCGATGCGCAAGACCGTGCTGCGGTTCGGTGGGATCGATATCGTCGTATCGAACGCAGGCGTCCTCAAAGCGGGAAGCGTCAAAACGCAGCCTGTCCAAGACTTCGAATTCGTCACGCGAGTCAACTACACCGGTTACTTCCTGGTCGTGCAGCACGCCGCCCCGATCATGGCCGCCCTACATGCCGCCGACCCCAGGCTGATGACGGACGTCATCCAGATCAACTCGAAGTCCGGACTTGAAGGATCGAACAAGAACGGCGCCTATGCAGGTAGCAAGTTCGGTGGAATCGGCCTGACCCAGTCGTTCGCCCTCGAATTGATCCAGGACGGCATCAAGGTCAATTCGATCTGTCCCGGCAACTTCTTCGACGGACCACTATGGTCCGATCCGGAGAACGGCCTCTTCGCCCAATATCTGCGTGCAGGCAAGGTGCCCGGCGCACAGACCACCGACGACGTCCGCCGCTTTTACGAGGCGAAAGTCCCCATGGGTCGCGGATGCACCGTCCCCGACGTGCTTCGCGCGATCTACTACCTGGTCGAACAGCAATACGAAACCGGCCAGGCGCTACCCGTTACGGGTGGCCAAGTCATGCTGAATTAAACCAGGAGAAACCTCTGATGGCCCTCATCCCCGAAACCCAGTTCGCCGTGCAGCTTGTCGGTCCCGGCGAGTTGACTCTCAACGACAGCAAGCCGGTCCCGCCTTGTGGACCGCACCAAATCCTCGTTAAGACCGAGGCGGTCGGCCTCTGCTTCTCCGATCTGAAGCTGCTTGCCCAGTTCAGCGGTCACGTACGGAAGAGCGAAATCCTAACCGGACTTACGACCGAGGTCCTGGCAGAGATCCCCAGCTATGTGCCGGGCGAGAAACCGACGGTGCCCGGTCACGAGGTAGTTTGCCGCGTCGTCGCGGTTGGCGACAAGGTCCGGCACTATACGCTCGGCGACCGGTACATCGTTCAGGCCGACTACCGCCCGTTGAAGACGGCCGGGTCGAACGGCGCATTCGGCTACAACTTCGAGGGAGGGCTGCAGGAGTACATCCTGCTCGACGAACGCGTTATTGGCGATCCCGACGAGCCGGAAGGGTATATGATCCGGGTAGACGATTCGCGCGGCGATTCCGCTGTCGCCCTAGTCGAGCCCTGGGCCTGTGTCGAGAACTCCTACGCCAGCACCTCGCGATGCTCCATCAAGAACGGAGGAAATCTCCTCATCGTCGTGGACGATCCGGCTGCAGTTGAAGCAGCCTCGAAGCTAGCCCAATCGGTTGACGCCTCGATCATGGTCGCAGGAACCGCGGCAGGTTCGTTGTCGGGCAATCGGGTCAGCGACCTAACTGAGGTAGCCGACGAGTCTTACGACGATATCGTTTACTTCGGCCACGACGCGGCCACGATCGAAATCCTCAACGACAAGCTCGCCAAGGGCGCAGTGATTAATGTCGTCCTCGGCGGCAAGAAAATCGGCAAGCCGGTAACGGTGGGCGTCGGACGCATCCACTACGGCGGGACGCGATGGGTCGGAACGACAGGGACCGATCCGCTCGCGAGCTACGCGATGATTCCCAAGAACGGCGAGATTCGTCCGAACGACCGCATCCTGATCGCGGGAGCAGGCGGGCCGATGGGCCAGATGCACGTGATTCGCGATCTTTCCGCTGGCCTGCATGGAGTCGCCGTCGTCGCTACCGACGTCGACGAGAATCGATTGCAGACGGTCGCCCGAAAGGTCGAGGCGATCGGCAAATCTGGACCGTCTTTCTCGACTTCCGACTCCCGAGCCCTACCAGCCGATGAGAAGTTCACCTACTTCGCGTTGATGGCGCCAATCCCCGTGCTAGTCGAGGATTCGATCCAGCGTTCGAAGCCGGGCGCGATCGTCAACATCTTTGCCGGCATTCCAGCTCCCGTCAAGCATCCTCTCGATCTCGACACCCTCATTGAACGTCAGGTGTTTCTGTTCGGCACGAGCGGCTCAGAGCCCCAAGACATGCGGGCCGTTCTCGCTAAGGTCACGAGCGGCGCGCTGGATACGAACACGTCCGTGGCCGCCATCTCCGGCATGGCGGGGGCAAAGGACGGCCTTGCGGCAGTCGAGAACCGGACGCTCGACGGGAAGATCATCGTCTATCCGTTCATTCACGAGGTTGGCCTCGTCTCGCTCGTCGACTTGCCCAACCAATTCCCCACCGTTGCGGCCAAACTAAGGAACGGACAATGGTGCAAGGAAGCGGAAGAGGAGTTTCTACGAGTGGCGCAGGCTTGAACGACGAAAAGCTGCTGAATGCGGCCCGGCGCGTGATACGGATGGAGACCGAAGCAGTTGCTTCGGTGGATCGGACGATCGGGCCAGAATTTCTGTCGGCAATCCGGATGCTTCTCGGCTGCTCGGACCGCGTTATCACGACGGGCATGGGCAAGGCGGGGCTTATCGCCAAGAAGGCGGCTGCCACATTCGCCTCCACCGGCACGCCGTCGTTTTTCGTTCATCCTGCGGAGGCAGTTCACGGCGACCTTGGCATGATTACTGGCGACGATGTCATCGTTGCCTTTTCCCACCGAGGTCAGACCGAAGAAGTTTTGAGGATCATCCCCTACATCCGCCATGTGAAGGCGGGCCTGATCGCCGTCACCTCCAATTCCGATTCGGAATTGGCCAAGAACTCAGACGTGGCCCTTGTGCTCCCAATCGAGGAGGAGGCGTGCCCGATGAATCTCGCTCCCACGTCGAGTACGACCGCCATGCTTGCGCTCTCCGATACGTTGGCCCTCGTCCTCCTCGAGGCCCGCGGCTTCGGCCCTCAAGACTATGCGCTTAGGCATCCGGGAGGCTCCCTTGGGCGAAAGCTCCTGACCAAAGTCGCCGACTTGATGCACCGAGGCGAGGAGAACCCGATCGTGAAGGAGGACAGCCCCGTTCAGGACGCTCTGTTCGTGATGACGCGTTCGAAGCTGGCCGCTACAAGCGTCGTAGACGAGACGGGCAAGCTCGTCGGTTTCTTCGCGGACGGCGACCTGCGCCGCTATCTGAATCGCGGCGAGAACGATCTACGCATTCCGGTTTCGAAGCTTATGACCAGGGATCCGAAAGTCGCCCGACCAGACATGATGGCGGTCAAGGCGCTCGAAATTCTAGAGGCGTTCAAGATCATCGAACTGCCGGTCGTCGACGAAGATCATCGCCCGATCGGCATGATCCACCTTCACGACATCACACGAGCCGGCATCGTGCTCTGAGTCGCGTCAGTTTGCTTCCTTCTTAAGGACGAACACGTTGTCGGAGGCAAAGTCCTTTCGAGACGTGAGCGTCTTGCCGTCGCTGCTCAGCACGAGGTCAGCCTTGGTTTTACCGTCGTCGCTCTCAATCTTGACGTCGCTGCCCGAAACCGTGTAGTTGCCTTCTTGGCTCGAGAGCAAGACAGTCATCTTGAACCGTCCCTTGTCGTTGAATTCGAACGACATCATTCCGCTCACCATGCCTGAGACGAAGTTCTTGAACCCGTCGACGGCGCTGTCGGTCTTTCTTTCGGGCGCTGCGCCTTTCCACGTCCCCACCACCTCAGAAGCGCGCGACGGCGCGCAGCCGGCTGCCGCGATTGCGAATAAGGCGATTGCAATAAGGTAGGGTCGCATGGACCCAGTATGCCTCACGTCCTTTCGGCGGCAACCCGTTGGTTTTGCGGGATGCTATTCGTCTTTGGTTGTTGGCAGACCCCTGGCGGTCCAACCGGTCCAGCCCTCCTTCATGCTGCGAACGTGTTCGAAGCCCATCTCCATGAGAGTTTTCGCGGCGAGAGCGCTTCGGTGGCCTCCTCCGCAGTAACAGACAATCTTCTGAGTGCGGTCTGCGAGGCTCTCATCGCGCTTGTAATGCTCCAAATCGGCCTTTACTTCGAGAAACCCACGCGGAATATTCACGGCGCCAACCAGGTGTCCATCCCCATATTCGTTAGGCTCCCTAACGTCAAGGATCTTGTATCCACCCGACCGCTGGATTTCAATTACCTCTTCGGGCGTCACTTCGCTCACGGTTTTGAGCGCTTCGGAGACAAAGTCGTGCAGGGATTTCGCCATAGCTCACCAGTTTGGCAGACCGCGAGCTCGCACCCGATCAGAGGAGACTTCGCTCCTTTACGTGGAAGTAGTAGCTCACGAGGTTGGTGGCAAGGTCCTGCGGCTCTGAATCGAGGTTCCGAATTCCGGCCATTCCGACGATCGAAGTAGCAGCACGACGATCCTCCATCAAGAAATTGGCGGCCGCCTTCCGGTACATCTCAGGCACTGTTTCAACCGGCATCTTGAGGACTTCGTCAATCCGTGGGTCCTGAACCCGGCAAATCAGCGTGAGGTGCCGTCGGGCTAGTGGGCCGATCGCAAGCGACAATTCGCGCGCGCGGTCGGGATCTTCGTAGTCGGTGAAGTTCACGATCAAGGACCGGCGCTTCCATCGACTGGAGAGATACGAGAATGCGGCGATCGGATCCGATTCGACCGGCTCCGCGACAAGATCGTGGATTGCCTCGATGATCACCCCGACCTGCCCTCGGCCTTTGCGGGGCGGAATATAGCGGCGAACGCTATCGGCATAGACGAGCAATCCGACGAAGTCGCCCGCCATTGCAGCGGCATTCGTGAGCATAAGGAGCGCATCCAGCACATGGTCTAGCTTTCTCACTCCGTCCACCTCGGCGAGCATGTGACGCCCCACGTCGATACACAGAATGACGCACTGGTTGCGTTCCTGTTCGTATTGCCGCACGACCAACTTTCCGCGTCTCGCTGAGGCCTTCCAGTCGATCTTCCGGTAATCGTCTCCGTCCGCATAGTCGCGTAGCGACTCGAAGTCCGTCCCAAGGCCCCGGGCCCGGGACCGCCGAATACCCAATTCGCGTAACCTGCCCTGCTGCTTCAGCAGATCGAATTCGCGTAGCGCAAGCACGTTCGGATACACCCGGACCGGTTGCTCGGTCGGCAGACGGACCTGCTTGACGGCCAAACCGAGGGGGCAGTCGATTCTCAGAAAGGTCCCCCGAAATCGCTCCGAGCCGCGCTCATAGGGCGTAACGTGATAGGCCAGCTCGAGCGGCCGGCGGGGAGACACGTCTATCCGAAACTCGCGTTGGTTGACATCGAAGAAAGGCGGCGGTTCGTCACGCAAAACTCCCGTCACCGGTTGTTGACCACCATTCTCGACGACAAGGACGATTCGATTGGAGGCACGCACGGAAAGGACCGAGTCCAGCCGGCGCCTCACCGAGAGCCTTGCCGTCGACGGCGCGAAGAAGGTCGAAGCGAATGCCGTTCCGACAAGCAAGATGTCGTAGGCAACTCCGATCATCGGGCTTCCGACCCAAGCGCTAATCGCGGCAAGGGGAATTCCCGCCGCCACCATCATCCAGAAACGCTTGGTCGGTACCATCTGTGAATTCTCGCAGGTAGCATCCACCCATGGATCAAGACCTCACGATCCTGAGCCCAGAGAAGACGATCCTAACTTACCGGCTTGCGGGCCTGGGAAGTCGCATCGGCGCGCATTTTCTCGACTTGGTCTTGGTCGGTGCGGTCACCTTCGGGTTCTCTTGGCTCTGCGCCGCAGTCGGCTCGCTCCTCGATAGTCAACTCGCAACCGGGTTCGTTTTGTTCATGTCTTTCGTCTTGCCCTTTGCCTATTTCATCCTGCTTGAGGGCATGCTGAACGGACAGACGATTGGTAAGAAGGCGTTCGGGATCCGTGTTCGAATGGCGGACGGCACTCCCGTCAATTTCCTCGCCGCATTGGGCCGCAACCTGATGCGCCCGGCAGACATGCTGCCAGGGCCCTATTTCGTCGGCTTCCTGGCCATATTCACGAACGCGAAGTCGCAGCGACTTGGCGACTTGGTATCCAACACCGTCGTCTGCCACGAGCATCGACCACAACCCTTCACCGTCGCCCCCCATACGGTCGGCATCCATCCGCTCGAGAACTTCGTCGGCGAACTGAGAGGCATGACGCAAGAGGAGTACTATGCGCTACGACGATTTTGCGATCGGTTTCCCGAGCTTCCTGGGCCGACCCAGGATCGGATGACGGACGACCTGTGGGCGCCGATTGCTAGACGACGCAACGTGCCGGCTCTGCCTAATGTCCACCCCATCTACCTTGCCGAGGCCGTCGTCATGAAATATGGCCGGCAACACGGGTTGCTATGACTTATTCAGGATTCGGGAGTTCCGCATGTGGATACCGTGTGCACGACTGGAAGGGGAGAATCTTGTGTTAAGAACTCACAAATCAAAGTTGTACTTTCGCGCAGTTATCCACGTGGTTTTCCACGTCGGACCTGTTCAATGTTTTCGCCGATTTAGGTTCCTTTTGGAGGTTCCAACCCTTCAAAGTTCAAGTTTCGACTGAGGTTTTCCACATTATCGACCGCCTTAACAGTAACGGTAAATCTCATGACAAACACTAATTCTCTTAATACGGTTGGGGAAAAGGAGCGAACCGGACGAAACCTTGAGGTGGCATCGGTTCATCTCGAAGGGTTTCGGAACTATGAGAATGAGACGGTCCGGCTAGGGAAAGGATTCAACGTTCTTGCCGGTCAAAACGCTCAAGGCAAGACGAACTTCCTGGAGGCGATTTACCTTGTATCGACCACCCGACTCCTGAGGGGACAGAGGGACTCGGACGCGATCCTCCAAGGGGCAACGCGAGCCCACGTGACCGTCGAGTTGGACGGGTCCGAGACGAAGCTTTCCGTGGTTCTGGAAGCAGGCATTCGCAAGCGAGCGTCGATCAACGGGCTCGGCTTGCCAAGAGCGGCCGACTTGATCGGAAGACTGCCTTGCGTTTGTGTGAGTTCAGCCGATATGGCGATCGTTCGAGGCGAGCCGGCGGATCGCCGGCTTTTTCTCGATCTGGAGCTCAGCGCGCTCTATCCGGGATACTTGAGACACCTGACGCACTACAAGCGCGCTCTGGAGCAAAGAAACGCCTTGCTGCGTGATTCCCGGGAATGGATGCAGCCGCCAGAAATGTATGAGCCCTGGGAAGATCAATTGTCGATTCACGGTTCCGCCCTGCGCCGGGCCCGAGCGGAATTCGTAACTCAGCTTGAGCCGTTTGCCATCGAGTCGCACGAGAAGATCGGAGGAGGCGAAACGATCGCGCTTTGTATCGAACCTAAAGACCCGGCAATCGAACCGGACGAGCTGCGAAACGCCCTTGTGTCTTCCCGCCACGCCGATGTCGCACGGGGAGGTTCCAGCGTGGGCCCCCACCGGGACGATTTGGGAATCAAGGTGGGCGGGCGGGACGGTCGTTCGTTCGGCTCGCAAGGACAGCAGCGCACCGCCGTGATCTCGATCAAACTCGCCGCTCTCGGCGTGATCAGGCGTGAGCTAGGCATTCCGGCCCTTTTGCTGCTGGACGACATTCTCTCAGATCTCGACGAATCGAGGCGCTCTCTGCTCGTCGATGCCGTGCTTGAAAAGGCAGGACAGGCGGTCCTTACTTGTACAGAAGCATCATCCGCCGGCAAGCGGATCCTCGAGTATGCGCGGGTGTTTCAGGTGGACGACGGACGGGTGACGGAACGATGAGAAAAGTAAAGGAAGTGCTGCCCAAGGCTCTTAATAACGACGAGCTTTTGCGTGCCGGACGTGCTCAAGCGGCCATGCGCCGATGGCCCGAAGTGGTTGGACAGATGTTGGCTGAGCGGTCGCATCCGGACCGCTACGAACGTGGGACAGTTTGGGTCGCGGTTCAAGGCTCGGCATGGGCGCAAGAACTAAGGATGATCAAGGACAAGATACTGAGCCGTCTTGGCGACGTGTCCGGGGAGCCCGGACTGTTCCGAGACGTGAGGTTTGGTGTTCGCCCATTGCCGGAAAGGCCGGCGCCCGCGAGTGCGGCTCCAGCGGACAGCGACCAAGGCGACGTTCGCAGCATGAGTATCCGAGAGATTGCAGAACGGAGACTTGCCCGGTGGAAGGATGAGGGAAGAGATTGAGTCCCGACCGCTAGTCGCCGCCCTGATTGGGCTTGTAGTAGGCCTGCTGGCAGTTGCCTTGCCGCCAGTCTTGCTGATCCTCGGCGGCGTGCTGGTCGCAGTTCGTCCACTTGCGGCGCGCCTCTGGCTTGCCATCGCTTTTGGCGTCGGCCTTCTGATCGCGCCGACTGTGACGAAGCCGATTGACGAGGCGACGCCGATACATGGCATAGGAACGGTCGCGTCAGCGCCGAAAATACGCGTGGGAGGTCAAACATTCAATGTTCGGTTGGGCACGAGAACGTTGGAAGTGATGACCGGCGCAGCCCCGGTCTTTTCGTTGGGAGACGAGGTTCGTGTGTCCGGAATCGAACTGCCTTCCACCCCCGACCGAGAGCCCTACCAAGTCGTCATGGGAATCGAAGGGCGAGTGGAGATGCCGTCGATCGAACGACTTCGCGAGGGGCCGTGGCTTGTCCGGCTTGCTGACGACTGGCGCGAAAGCTCGATCGAGTTCTTCGATCGGACTCTGCCGCCACAGTCGGCCCGAATGATCGATGCGATCACCTTCGGCGCCGGCTCGATTGTCGATCCATCGGATAGCCGGAAACTCAAGCAGAGCGGGCTCATTCACATCGTGACCGCTTCCGGTCTTCAAGTGTTTGTCCTGGCGTTCCTGCTCTTCCAGCTTCTCCGTTTCCTGCCGGCGTCACGG